>CAVVWH010000011.1:0-74278 GCA_963751845.1 uncultured Bacillaceae bacterium | reverse complement strand
TATTGTTTATCCACAACTTATTTTGAAATTGGAAAATTAAATGTATTTCCTACTTCCGAAGAAACACTCACTTAAATAATACTCAGCTCGATCTTCAATGTTTCTTGATTCTATATTAGAACAAAACGTACTTTTGTGACTGTTCATTTACAGCTAACACATTTTAATCATTATAAATGAACACCTTTAATTAATCTAAAGCGCTGCACTTTACATGGAGTGGCGCATAAGATAGCCTTGTAAAATTTGGCTGATTCCTATGCGGCAGACTTTTCAGGCAATATCTTGTGTGCAGAGGCTCCATGTCAAGTGACAAACTGTTTGATCTATTCGTTAGAAAGATTGTTTATTCTTAATGATCTAAAAGTGTTCAAAATTGCTGAACGGTCACAACTTTTTATTCCTTTTCCAATAAATATATTCATTTCGCCCTAATAGAACCTAAATAATATCCTGCAAGAAAAATAGTTACTATTAAAACAAAATGAATTATTACCCAGCCGAGCTTGCCATATTTAAATAATCTAAATTCACGGGCTTTCGTAACTTTTGGCTGATCATAAGACTACCAATCCATTCGAATACAAGAAAATAAATCCACCACCATGTATATGAATCCCAAAAGTCCCATTTATAATTGTATTCAATCAGGCGAGTATTATTTAAAGCCCAAGTTTCTACTAACATTCCTATATGAATAATTGCCCAGTAAAAAGGAATTTTCCAAGCCCACTTCTCTGGACTATAACGTATAGTTAGTAATACTAGTATTGGAAAGGTTAATGTGATTGTAATAAAAGGTATGCTACTGTTTTTTGGGAAAAATAAGTAAGGGAAAGAGTAAAAACCTAGTTTCACAGAAATATAACATAAAACATTTCCAATAATTCCTGACATAATAAATAACGATCCATAGCTTTTCCAGTCTAATTTAAGAAAGAATAATAATCCTATACTACCAGCTACAATTGCTATTACATGAATAAATATTTCAATGGATAAATTGAAGTTAAGAAATTCTATTATTTGTTCCTCTATCATTTGATAATTTGTATTTGCTTTTGCTTTAGTAATTTCCCCTTGAAAACTTAAAATAATGACTGAATTTAGATTTGCTTTAACATTGATTAATACTTCAAGGATTATAAACTCAATTCCTTGATTATAAACTCAATTCCTTTTATATATTTTTCATTCAGTAACTGACCAACCCCCGGAATAGCTATACTCCATAATAATTTTTCGAACGGATTCATTTCATCATTTTCCTTTTTTGTTTTTGCAGCATTAATAGTTAATTAAGTGTTCTCTTTATCACATAACGGCTAAATGTCAGACTACTTTCATTATCCTCTTTTAAAAATTTCCCGAAGACATATTATTATGCTTTATGGATAATTGTTTACAATACGGATTTTTTTTCATTCATCATAATACTTCTCCTTTTATGTACGGTAACGGATGAACTGTTATATCATTTAGAAAAAATCAAAGTAAATAGAGAAAATCAAAACAACAATACCCCATAAAACTAGTATTGTTGGTCCAAGTTTTTTCATTTTAGTCACCTATCTATGGATTAGTTGACTTTTCATGAACCTCTTTATTGACATTCAACATTTACGAAATTTAAATATGAAAAATTACGTTAAATAGAAAAGAAAGTTACAACCATATTTTTTTGTCCGTTTTCTTTATCAAAACTTATCTTAAAATCAAATAATCATAAACAGTTGTTTTTGACTGTTAATAATCAGTATCTATGTAAACTTGAGATACTTTGTTTGTATTGTATTGTATTGTATTTTAAATTTCACTCTTCCCAACAGGGTAGACCAAAAATGCAAAAACCAGTTTCCGACTCCTCTTATAGAACTAGGCAGGCTTGTTCGTAGATTAATTTTAAAATGTTTATAAATGCAGGAAAAATAAGAAACCTTAGTGGGTGAAGACTAGGTATCTCTGTTCAAACCAAAAAGTTACTATGACTAATCAAAATACTGATATAATACAAATTAGAGAATTTTTACAAAAACCATGAGTGATGATAGGTATTTAAAAAGGGGTACTCACATGTTGGAATTGTTAATCACGATGTTAGAACGACTTGGAATCATTGTAACTATTGCATTTATTTTAACCAGGTTTAAATTCTTCAGGCACATGTTTTATCAGGATCAACTTAATCGTCAGCAGCATGTTACAGCCATTATCTTCTTTGGGTTTTTCGGCATCATTGGGACGTATACGGGGTTGAGTCTTAGTATAGAGAGCCTTCAATTTAACCGTTGGACTTCTGATCTTACCACTGATGAGGCAATTGCTAATTCACGAGTAATTGGCGTCGTGTTAGGCGGCCTTCTTGGCGGTTATAAAGTTGGGATTGGTGCAGGGGTCATTGCGGGTCTTCACCGTCTTACATTAGGTGGATTTACAGCCGTTTCTTGTGGCTTGGCTACAATCATTGCGGGTGTGCTTTCCGGTTTGTTCCATAGAAAAAACAGACATGCAACACCGTGGTCTGTCTTCTTAATCGGTGCATTAGCTGAAACCATACAAATGCTCATTATTTTACTCACCTCCCGTCCATTTGAACAAGCTTGGACATTAGTTGAAATCATCGGAATACCCATGATATTGGCTAACGGCATGGGAAGCGCCCTTTTCCTTTTGATTATTAAAAGTGTAATCAACGAAGAGGAAAAGTCTGGTGCCATGCAAGCTCAGAAAACACTGCGCATTGCCAATCAGACCCTTGCCCATCTGCGAAATGGACTCAATGCCCATTCTGCTACAGCAGTATGTCACATTATCCATACTGAAATCAAAGCAAGTGCCGTTGCGATTACGAATTTGACGGAAATTCTCGCTCATGTTGGTCTAGGATATGACCATCATCGTCCTGAAACTCCAATCCAAACCCAAATCACTCTGGATGCCATCAGGCGGGGAGAAATCGTTGTCGCCAATCATCAATCCATTCATTGTCGGGTAGAAGGCTGTCCTCTCGGCGCAGCGGTTATTGCCCCGTTAAAGCAGCGTGAGAAAACGATTGGCACCTTAAAATTTTATTTTCGCTCTGAAAAAGAAATTACCAATGTAGTCATGGAGTTGATTACTGGGCTAAGCTCGATGATGAGTAATCAGCTTGAGATTTCTGAGATGGATAAAGCCCATCAGCTTGCTAAGGAATTAGAGATAAAGGCACTTCAAGCACAAATCAGCCCACATTTTCTGTTTAATACATTGAATACAGTCGTTTCACTTGTTCGCATCGACCCTTCAAAAGCACGAAAGCTACTTGTCTCCTTATCACATTTTTTGCGGCAAAATCTGACTGCAACGACATACAGCATGATCATACTGGAGCAGGAATTAAAGCATGTAAAGGCGTATTTGTCGATTGAAGAGACCAGGTTTGTTAATAAATTAGAAGTTTTTTATGATATTGATGAGAAAGCTCTTTTACAAAACATCCCTCCTCTTACCCTGCAGCCTCTCGTTGAAAATTCAATTAAACATGGCTTTAAGAATAAGGAAAACAACTGTATTTTGAACATCACCATTAAAAACAAAAATAGCTCCACTTATATAAAAGTGGAAGACAATGGACAAGGAATAAGGAAGGAGCGGGCTAAAGAACTTGGAAAGGCACCCATCTATTCTGAAAAAGGAAGCGGACTGGCTATTTATAATGTGAACCGCAGGCTAACAATGACATTCGGAGATCATGCCGCGCTAAAAATAAAAAGTGAACCTGATAAAGGTACAGAAATTTCCTTTTCTATTCCTTATGAAGCGGAGGAAAAATCAATTGGAACTATCCATTAAAACCTTAATTGTCGATGACGAGTTATACAGCCGTGATGAGCTAAAATATTTATTAAAGGCTTTTCCAGCCGTCCAAATTGTTGGTGAAGCAGAATCTGGAGAAGCGGCGATCATAAAGTCTCTTCAATTGCAGCCTGATGTTGTCTTTTTAGACGTTGAGATGCCACGAATGAACGGAATGAACGCAGCCAAAGCCCTAATGGAACTAAAAAAAGTACCATTAGTTGTCTTTGCGACAGCCTATCCACAATTTGCTGTCGAGGCATTCCGTTACGATGCGGTTGATTATTTACTAAAACCGTATGACGAAGATCAATTGAAGGAAACAATTGAGCGGATTGAGAAAAAGTTCAGCCGCTATCAAGAAAATGATTTAGCTAAGTCAGCCGGGAAACTTGCTGTTGAAGAGAATGGAGAGATTTTTTATCTTGAACCAAAGGACATTCTTTATATGTTCAGGGACGATAAGCTAACGAAAATTATTGCAAACACAGGGGAGTTTGCAATAAAAACACCTCTCAAGGATTTGGAGAGTAGACTCAACGCTTTCAATTTTTTTCGGATTCATAAAAGCTATCTGGTTAACCTCGAATATATTACCCGGCTAACACCCTGGTTCAATGGGGCTTACCATCTGCAAATTGAAGGAAGACAAGAAGTATTATCGGTTAGCCGAAATTATGTGAAGTCTCTAAGAATGCGGTTGGAGATTTAATAATTCAATCGCATCTTAATCCTCTTTTTAAACATAATAATCTGAATTTTCAACCTTTTGGTCTCAAATTTCCCTTTTAAAACTATTTATCTATTATACTCATATGTAAACGCATACAGATTTCTTAAAAAAGGGGGAAAATTCATGTATACATTTATAGGCGGTATTATTCTTTTAATTATTGGATATTTCACATATGGAAAATTCATTGAAAAAATGTTTGGCGTAAGAGAAGATAGGGCCACTCCTGCTTATGTTAATAGTGATGGTGTTGACTATGTACCGATGAGTACATCTAAAAATTCCTTAATTCAGCTATTGAATATCGCCGGGACAGGACCTATCTTTGGTCCAATTATGGGAGCGCTTTACGGACCGGTTGCCTTTATCTGGATTGTAATTGGCTGTATTTTTGCAGGAGCTGTTCATGATTATTTAACAGGGATGATTTCCATTCGTAACCGTGGGGCTCATTTGCCTGAGCTTGCAAGTAAGTTTTTAGGAAAAGTGATGAAACACGTTGTGAATGCCTTTGCTGTCCTTCTTCTTTTATTAGTAGGTACCGTATTTGTTACGACACCAGCCAGTCTTCTTCATGCCTTGATGAATGGCAAAATCGCACTAGGCGTTATCATTGCTGCTATTTTCATTTATTATATTTTAGCTACACTATTACCAGTTGATAAAATCATCGGAAGCTTATATCCTTATTTCGGAGCATTACTAGTTATTAGTACCCTTGGTGTCGGTATTGGATTAGTCTTTACAGGAGCACCAATTCCTGAACTTTCTTTATCTAATTTCCATCCTGATAACGCGCCAATTTTCCCATTGATCTTTTTCACGATTACGTGTGGGGCTCTTTCAGGATTCCATGCTACACAAACACCTATCATTTCACGTACAACACAAAATGAAAAACAAGGACGGAAAATTTTCTACGGAATGATGATTGCTGAGGGAATCATCGCAATGATTTGGGCAGCTGCATCAATGAGCTTATTTAACGGTTATAACGGATTAAATGAAGTTCTTGCAGCAGGCGGACCGGGAGCAGTAGTTAGTGAAGTTTCTACCACGATGCTGGGGGCTATTGGTGGTACGCTTGCAGTGCTTGGTGTCGTTATCTTACCAATTACTTCTGGGGATACTGCTTTCCGAAGTGCACGTATGATTATTGCAGAGTACCTTAACATCGCCCAAAAAAAATTTTCAAGCCGCTTATGGATTGCTGTACCGTTATTCGTGATTTCAATCGTGCTTACTCGGATTGACTTTAACCTTTTATGGAGATACTTTAGCTGGGCCAATCAAGCAACAGCTGTCATTGCCTTATTCGTCGGCGCAATGTATTTATACATTGCTAAGAAAAACTATTGGATTCCACTTATTCCAGGGTCCTTCATGTTAGTTATGGTCATTACCTATATTTTAAATGCACAAATCGGCTTCCGCTTATCAATGAATATTTCATGGTATGGTGGCATCATTGGAACTGCAGTTCTTCTTGTCCTATTCTTCCGAGCAGCTAAAAAAGCTCGGGCAAACAATTTACCACTTGATGAAGATATCTCTGGTTGGAATAAGGTTGCCTCATGAGCTGCTGTAGTCCAGAATATCGCAAAAATGTGAATGAAAAGGAAGAAAAGGTCAACCAAAAGGGCAAGGATTCCCTTCCCCTTTTGGTAAAAGTCATTATTATTTTGATAACTAGCGGAGGACTCACCATCGCTTTCTTCAAATAGACAAAAAGTGCACTTAGTTGGTGCACTTTTTGTCTTAGATAGTCTTAAGAACGCATGATATTGGTTTTGGTTCTTCTTACAAGATCTAAAAAAGAGGGTTATACGAGGTAGCATCAGGAAATTGGAAATTTTGTGATTCGACTTTTTTTGTTTTGTTATAATAAAAATAAATGAAGAAATAGTGTAAGCGACCTTGGGATTCCTTAAAAGATTGATCGAGGTCGCTTACATTTGACTTGTACCATTTTTCAATGTGACGTGGTGTAGCTTTAAAATTTATCAAGACCTAAATCGTAAAAAGTCATAAAAAATAAGGAGTGATACATATTAAACATGTATAATATGTATCGCTCCTTTACTACTTCTTCTGCAATCGCGCCCTTCGAATAACTAATATAAACACTTCTTTTAGCATTTGATAAAAATAGAATTCATTAATGACCTTCTTCGTTAATTTCCTTATTATCTGTCGATGCAAAATACGTTCCCACTATCATAATTAGCAAAGCAATGATAAATCTAATTGTAGGTATCTCAAGGAACATAATCAATGAAAGTACTACACCTATAAAAGGAGAGATAGCATAATACGCACTTGTTTTTGTAGCACCAAGATAACGTTGTGCGTAGACATAGAAATAGATACTCAACCCATATGCAAAAAATCCTAGTATTAGTGTACCAATTATGTATATAACATTATTGTCAGTTTCCCCGATGACAAAAGAGATGATTAAAGAACCTAAGCCTGAACCAAATCCTTTAATCACAACAATCTCTAAAGGGTCTTTTGCTGATAGTTTTGTCATTAAGTTATTTTCAAGTCCCCAACAAATGGCTGCAAGTAAAACTAAAATTGATCCGGAAGAAAAAGATATACTACTAAAATCCTCTACAGAAAGAATAATACTTGCAAGTGTTATAAAGCCAATAGCTACCCATAGTCTTTTACTGATGGCTTCTTTAAAGATTAAAAGTGCAATCAATGAAGTTGCGGCAATTTCAAAATTATTAAGAAGTGAAACATTTGCTGGAGTCGTCATCGTTAACCCAACCATAAGAAAAATTGGGGCAGCTATATCTAAAACAACCATACCGATTGTATAAGGAAGTTCCTTCTTGGTTAATTTTAATTCTTCCTTTGATTTTCCTGTTTTACGTTGATACCTGCACCAAGATATAAAAGTGCTGCCATCAAAGTGGGTGGAATTTCATTTAAAAGTATTTTAGAAAATGGTGTGCTAATTGCATAAAGTGCAGCTGCTAAAATTGCCCAAAGAATAGCAGTGTTTTGTTTGGTTTTCAAGTGTTTTACCGCCAATCTACTATTTATTTCAGGAATTCTGACCTCATTATCATAATATAAATGCTTTATAATTCAAGCATTTTTGCACTAAGTTATTCCAGAATCTGACCCGATTGCTGAAGATTCACTGAATAATCAGTGTCATCTTCATTGTTGGGGATTGTTCTCCATCCGAGATACACGTTCAATTAGGTCGAGACAAGTGTTCATTTTTTTCGAGAAGGTGGTTTCCATCTAAACGAAATATTCAATATACTCAATTAAGGCTGCCAAGCAATTTCTTGACAGCCTTAAAGGAATACTATGTTATTTTTTACTTGATCGGTGTTTCAAAATCATACATTTCTTTCGTCAAATTTGTATCATTATAGCCAATCATCACAATATCAAAATCATGAGAAGCTAAATAATCATAAACAGAACGAGAAGGCTCATAACGCATATCATAATAGGTTGTTTCTTTGAAATGATGAGCGATAAGGAAAGGTAGAGGATTCATATAGGAATCCTTCAAAACCAATACTTTTAGATCATTCTTGCTAGAAGGATTAACAATATTAAATTCTGACTGACTCTCTGAATAAATCTCCGGATAGCTCGTTTCTTTCGTGGTTTTATGCTTAATCCTTGCCCATATGCTAGAGTAATCTACTCTATTTTCCTTCTTTATTCCATTTTTATATACAACAAAATCATTTAAAGAATAAGTATTCGGTTCATAATAACAGATTGGTTCACCCGCTACATTGACCTGCATTAATAGTTGTTTATTCCAACTTCCAATAAAATCATACCCATTCAAGCAAGATAAGGTAAAGTTGGATAATTCATAATCAGTGGGTACAGAGTCAAAATCATTAGAAATCGTTTCGATTATTTTCTCGTATCCAAGCATGGCCCCCTTTATATTCCAGTGATGATCCGTTTTAAAATACATCTTGCGAATGGTTTCATAATCATTGTTTTCTTCTAAAGATGGTCGAATATCCACAGGGGTAACCACCTCAGGGTTTAGCTGCGAAAGAAAATAGTCTTTATTTGCTTCATTTCTTCCTTTAGGTACATACTTTGGCAAAGATTTTACTAACATATTCTTTTTAGAGGGTAAAGAAAAATAATAAAGCTTTGCATCTTTATTAGCTAAATAATTTCCTAGCTCATTGACATTTGTAGCTGCTATGTCCATAGCTTTTTGAGGAAAACCTTCATCAGGCTTTGCTAATATGTAATCGTCATTCGTAATATGATACCCATTAATGTAAACAGGAGTAATCTTCATTTGCAATTGGGTATAATACTTTACCCAATTATCACGCTGATAAAATTGATCAACAAAGTAGGTTTCAAATTGTTTAAAGTATTCACCTGATGCTATCCTTTGTGAAGATACTTCAGGACTTTGAGCTAAAAAACGGTTTTCAAATTCGGACTTTTCACGGTCTTGAGAAACGTAACTTAATACTCCAAGAGAAAAAATAATAAGAAGAAATCCTATAAATAGAATATAACGACCAAATCGCATAAAAACTCTCCTTCTAAAAACGGAAATAAATAAACGGATTATACGTAGAATTCACTAAATACATGGTAATAACTAACAATAGCAAAAGATAATAAACACTTCCGAATCCTTCTTTTACCAGCCGAATGCCGACAAATTTTCTGGACAAATTCTCTGTCTTTTCTTTTAGGTAAGGAAAGATTGGCGTTGAAAGAATGATGCCCAATAAAAGAATCCATGCGTTGTCTAAAAACAAAAGGATAGATTTACTATTATATAATTCACCATTTAAACTGAATAACGTTTTTATGTAATCAACCGAATAGGCAAAATTATCTGCACGGAAAAATACCCAGCCAATCATTACTAATAGCAATACATATATATGTTGTATTGGACTCCACAGTTTCATTAACCAATTTCCAAGGAAAGCTTTTTCTAAACTAATAATGATTCCATAATAAAATCCCCATGCCATAAAGGTCCAGCTAGCCCCATGCCAAAACCCAGTAGCTGTCCATACAATTAATAAGTTTCGATAGACCTTCCATGTAGACACACGATTCCCACCAAGAGAAATATAAACATAATCTCTAAACCAAGAACCTAGTGAAATATGCCATCTTCTCCAAAACTCCGAAATACTCCGAGATATGTATGGATATCGAAAGTTTTCATCAAAATGGAAACCAAACATTTTTCCAAGTCCAATTGCCATATCACTATAACCGGAAAAATCAAAGTAAATTTGGAGAGTGTATGCCACAATTCCAATCCAAGCTGTACCTGTTGTTAAATCACCCGATGACAGGACAAAAATTTCGTCTGCAACAGAACCTAAAGGATTCGCAATTAATACTTTCTTCGCCAACCCCAAAACAAATCGTTGAATCCCTACTACAAAAAGATCCAATGTTACAAATCGTTTTGTGAGTTGTTCAGCAACCGTGTTATACCGTATAATCGGTCCTGCGACCAATTGAGGAAATAAAGATATGTATAGAGAAAGATCTAACAAATTTCGTTGAACAGGTACCTTTTTTCGATAGATATCAATCACATAGCTCATCGCATGAAAGGTAAAAAATGAAATTCCAATAGGAAGTGGAATTTCTTTAAATACAAAGGAAGTATGAAACAATCCATTCACACAATCAACCAGAAAATTGGCATATTTGTAATAGCCAAGAATCCCGAAATTCACAAGCACTGCTGCCAATAGCCATACTTTTTTTCTAGATGTATTTTTACTATCAGAGACAGCAAGACCGAAAATATAGTTCATAAAAACCGAAAATAACATTAAAAATACATAAATAGGCTCTCCCCACGCATAAAAAACCAAACTCGCTATCAGCAATATTGTATTTTTCAAAAAGCGTGGAACAATAAAATAACATAATAAAACAATCGGAAGAAACCCATAAAGAAAAACTAAGTTACTAAAAACCACAAAGTTAACCCCTTTCACAATCAGTCTAGCCCATAATTATTGTTCATGAAGAATGATTTATTTTACCATACAAAATCATGCTTCTCCTAGTTAAATGGGAAATTTTAGATGGGAGATGATACGACAACCCCCACTGATGGAAGTTTCATTATATTTGCTTATATATCCCAACTTTTAGTATTGAACCTTACTAAAGAAAAAATACTAAAATACCGTGCATTGAAGTGTATGCACGGCATTTATGATCCTGCTTATTTTCATCTTTACATTTTTGTTAATACAGATTGAATATGAGCAATAGATTCTGCTTTTTCCAAAGGATTATGTCCCTGTTCTTTGTTTGCGTATAGAATAAAATCAATTTCATGATTAAAGATGTTTTCATCCATTTCTTTTAACCCTTTAATAAAAGGCCAATAATGCTTATTAAAATCATGACTACAGGCAATGTTTTGAATATAAGTAATCTTTGGAATAAACCCAATTTTTTTATAAAATTCTAGTACATTTAATCTTTCATTATACTTTTCTAAAATTTCCTCCCTTGATAAAGAAGGATAAGCAGCAGCAAGCATATTATCTACATGAGTTTGATAATAGTTGGTTACAATTGTCTGCGGATTATTGACTAATGCGCGAGCCCCCTGTAGAAAACCTGCTAATAGAAGTGACATATATCCACCAGCAGAGCTACCATAAAACAGGGTTTTTTCATTCGTTATTTTCACTTTTTCCAAAACAACCTTTAAAATCGCAGCTAATTCTTCAAGATAAAACCGTTCCTCTTTACCTTGTCCCCATCCTAAATTTAATGAACCATTATAAAGAGTTGGATCATTATAAAAGATGGTTGATTCGGTAAATTCAGACATCCATGAATATCTTTGAAATATCGGAGGTTTCATTTTTTCTGCATTATACGCTCCTGACCCAAATACGATTAGTTTATCAGAAGATTGCTGCCTATTAAGTAAAAATTCATAAGAAACTTGATTATAGTTAACCGATAAATACAATGGTTCATACGGAATTTCGAATTGATTTAACTCTTCAAAGTCAATTTCTTCTTTTTGGTAGGTAGTCCACACTTTTTACTTCACTCCATTACGTTTCTCTTTTCATGAATGAACAGAGAGTCGGAAAAGAAATTCATTTCCCTTCTCTTTATTACTTTATTAACAAATTAATGGCACTTATAATAAACAGGATGAAAAGGAAACCAAATTGTAATAATTGAGTTATGTTTTTTCCTCGTGAAGCTACTTCTAAATTTACTATTTCATTCGGTTCATCTGAATGTATTTTTTGCTTTTCCAAGTTTTCTTTTCGATACTTTTTCTTATCCTCATCACTCATCTTACCAAAGTCTTTGATAAATTTTTGATATTCAGCAATTACTTCTTTCGTATCACCAAATTGCTTAACTTCGCCAAAATGAAGCCATAATACACGATCCGAAAAATTCTTCACTTGTGATACAGAATGACTAATAAAAAAGATTGTTTTCCCTGCTGCCTTAAACTCATTCATGACATTTATACATTTCTCATAAAAAGTTTGGTCCCCAACAGATAATGCTTCATCCACAATTAATATATCAGGATCGGTATTAGCAGAAATAGCAAATCCTAGTCGAGACTTCATTCCACTTGAATAATTTTTAACGGGCTGATTAATAAAATCCCCAATATCAGCAAATTCAATAATATTTGGGGTTATTTCCTTTATTTCTGCAGGTCTCATCCCTAACATTGCACATTTCAGTTTAATGTTTTCCATCCCTGTCAACTGGCTATTCAATCCAGCAGAAATAGCAATCAACGAGGTTTCTCCATTTATTTCCATATAACCAGAGGATGGTGGCATGACTTGAGCCAAAAGATTAGATATCGTTGACTTACCAGATCCATTGATTCCAATAACACCTATTGACTCACCTTCAAACACTTCAAATGACACATTTCTTAAAGCAAAAAAGCTTTTTTTGGATTTTTCAGGTAAAAATATATCTTTAAATTTGTCTAGTTTATTGTGATAAAGTGAATATCTTTTTGAAACATTTCTAAATATTACTTTAGGCTTCATGATATATAAGCCTCCATTTATAAATAATCTACAAACTTATTTTTGAATTTTGTATGGACCGCAGCTCCAATAAATAAAATCAATAGAGTGATCATCCAGAAATAGAAAGTAAAAGCCATATCTTCAAAGAACCAGGTTTTCTCAATAAAAGTATGTCTAAATCCGATTGCTAAATAGTAAATAGGATTTAACTTCAAAATCTGTTCAACCCAGTGTGGCAAACTACCTGGTACCCATAGAATTGGTGTAACATAAAAAAGCATTCTCATAAAAGATTGTAACATCAATTGAAAATCTCGCACTAAAACAGAAATAGTGGAAAATAACAATGTGATTGAAAATAAAAAGACATATAAACAAAGTAAGTAATAAGGAAACTGTAAAAGATACATTCCTGAATTTACTTTATTTACGAATAAAAATATTCCCATTATGATAATCATTACCAAAAAATTGAAGGAATTGCTAACAATTGAAACGGTTGGCAGGACACTAACTGGAAACTTCATTTTAGAAACGAGATTTACTTTTGCATAAATACTGTTAGAGCCTTGTATAATTGATGGGGTTATAAAAAACCACGGAATCAATCCGACTACCATCCATATAAAATACGGAACATCATCTACTGGATGTCCTTTTCGAAATCCAAGTCCAAAAATAAGCCAATAAATTGATACTTGAATAAACGGATTCAAAAATTGCCAAAGTATTCCGAGATAATGCTGGCTATATTTACCCTTTATGTCGTAAATTGATAGTTGGAAAATTAATCTTAAATTCATAAATTGCTCTTTAATTATTTGCATAACAAGTTTCATATCATAACAGCTTTCCTTTGAGTGAATGGACTAAAGTTCGCAAAATTTATATATTCTACATTTTAGAACAATCATTCACAATATATTTTGTTTTAAAAATACATGTTAGCAGTTGGTGATCCAATATATTCAAATATAAAAATCCTACTCTAACTTAAAACCATTATTCCCTATATACCAAATTATTCTATGTCTTTATATAAGGCAAGTATTTCTTCATACTCTCCACGATTATACATAGTAATAAACTCAGTAATTTCTGGATCTTCGTCTATAATATATTCTTTATATAGCATGTAGATATCACTTAGAATCTTCAAACATTCTTCGGCATCAGAGTCCATTATATATTTTACTCTTTTCAAATACCAATTTTTATAATAAAAATTAAATCTTTTTGACATATACGTTTCAAGTAACTCATGCTTAATCAAAAATGGAAGTCTTTCTTTTTCAAGCACAAAAAATTTATGGAAGAATTTCTTCGATATCGTATTTGTAACGGAACCTGTAACAGCTGCGTAATAAATATGAATATTCAAATCAACAACCTTTGATTTTTGAGAATGTATGAGTAACTCATAGAAGAATAAAGTATCTTGTCCTCCAGCATTTTCAATCATTTTCAGCTGATTTTCTTGTATAATCTCACGTTTCACAATTAAGGCTTGGATACTTTGCGCTCGCAATTTAGTCATTTTCAATAACTCAATTGGGTTGTTAATTGTATCAGAATCAATTGCATTAGTTACTGTTTTATAGTAATTAAATTCACTCTTCTTTTGATTATCGAACTTTAGTATTTTTCCAACAACCATATCGAGTGTTGAATCATTTATTAACATATTTAATAATGTAGCATACCCATCATTAACAGCTTCATTATCTGGATCTAAATATGTAATATATGGAGCAGTAGCTAATTCTGCACCCTTATTTCTTGGTCTAGAAGCACTTCCACTGCCTCCATCTCTATAATAATAGGTTTTCACATTAGCATGCTCTTCTTCGATTCGGTTCATAATCATTAAGGTATCCTGATCAGTAGATCCGTCATCTACTAAAATAATTTCCATTTGATCAAAAATACTACTTCTTTCTAAACTTTGGAAACATTTGAATTCTAAATATTTACCATTATTATACACAGGAATGATGACAGATAATTTGTATTCTTTCGTAACATCTGCTACCTGTCTAACTTTCATTGTTTCATTATACTCAAAGTGATCCACGCTATAACCATTCGGAATGGACACTTGACCATTAAAATTCATTAAGTCCGATGCCGTAAATGAAGCCGACCAAAAAACGGTTCTATACTTATTTTTCATCGTATCAATATAATCATGTTCTACACCAGGTACGTAATCGTTACCGTTATAATAGCCGTCCTTAGTAACATAATCACTAGCGGTGTATTTAAAGCCGTTAATCATATCTTCTAAATAATATTCCCTATATGTACTATTAGGATCGAAGAATGTAACAAAATCAAAATTCCTTTTTATCTCTTCATTAAAATCTTCTACTAAAATCAATTCCTTATGCTCATACGTTTGTCGGTTGAATGAATTTTCCACTTGATTATTGACCTGTTCGACCAACACAGCCACTTTCCTAATTGGCTTGTCATATTCCTTACCAATACAGTCCAGTAAATGATCAAAGCGATCAAAGGTAGTCATATTTGTCATCACATTTCTAATACCAACCATTTGATGACTGTAAACTTCTTCATCACTCATCGAATTAATAATTTCCCCTGCTTCTTTTTCCTCATGTACCATAAAAACATTCGGAAACTTGTTATTAATCCCCACGTTGTAATTGGTTAAAACAATATTACCTAAAGCTTGCATCTCATATACCCTACTAGCAAACATCGTTTCACTATATTTCACTGAATTTAAATTAATAGCCCAGTCATATAATTTGTGAACCTTCTGTACATACTCATGAGGAATAGATGGTGCAATATATTTAAAGTACTTCTCAGGGAAAAAATAATCAGGATCATTAGATGAATAATTTCTATCCACAATCAATACATCTCTATTTCCCTCTATAATTCCATCAAAAATAGCTATCGTATCTTCTTGTCTTTCAGGATATTTAGCTAACCAAGAGCCGGCAAAAAAGACTTCTTTACGTTTAGGATACTTTCTCATACCAATTGGATGATGATAAAGTGGATTTACACCAAATTCAAGAACAAAAACATTTTCATTATTACAATCTTTTTTGTAGTCCTTTACCTTTTCCACGGCTGTAGTAAAGATATAATCACATTGATCGGCGATATCAACAAATTTTTCATAATTGATTGGATCCTCTTTTGAATAGAAAACAACCTTTTTCCCAAGCTTTTTGAAGTACGCTATCATTTCAAATAGTTGTTTGCGACGTGCAGAAAAAGGGTTGGCAACTCCACGCCATTCCTCATTTAACCCTTTCCAAGTTGTCACAACTAGAAAAACGTCTAAATGTTTGGCATGTTTTTTATAATCATCAAAAGTTAAATAAGTTAGATTAACAACGTCTACGTAGGAATGATAAAGAAATTCATCTGAAATAATACCAACATTAACATTTCTTTTTTGGAAAAACTTTGACCCACTACTATCAGGGATTTGCTGTAATTGATTTTCAACTTCAGCAAAATAATCTACTTGAGACTCTTTTTCTCGACTACTTAGATATTGCTGCACATAAAATTGATCTACTACTTTATGAGTATCTTCTGATAAAAACTTAAATTTCTTAATCATTTCGTCATCAATTGTTTTAATGGATGCTACGATTTGTTGAATGCGATACTTTTCTTCTTTCATTTCATTTCTTATTCTATTCTTCTCCATTTGAATAGCGACTAAGCGCTTTTCAATATCCATAATGTCCATACTAAAAGCCTCTCTTAATCTGTTTTCTTTTTTTCCAATAGAATAATGTCAATTGTCCCAGCTTAGATTTTCTTAAAGCTTCATATTGCATCTGAAGTTTTTTTGTGTGCTTCAATAACTTTTCTTCACTTTCAAGTGTTTCTAATAACTTTTTACCATTCTGATAATTTTGATATATTTCATTGGCAACCTGTAGTTTTAAATGATCTATTTTTTCCTTTTGCTTACGATTCCGTCTTTTTAATTTACTTATTTTTTCGCCATGAAGCTGCTGCTTTAATGTTTCATTGTCATTTTCAAATTTCTCAAGAGATTCTTTTTGCATGTGAATCATCTTTTTTAAATGATCAATTTCGAGGACCTGATTTTCTTGAATCTGATTATTTCGTTTCGTTTCCTTTAATAATAATTCTAATAAAGATTGAATTTGACTATCTGTTACCTTCTCAGTATTTATTAAAGGTTGCCCGCTCTCGCTTTGACTCACACTTTAACACCTCGTTTTCTATACATATGATTACTTTTAAATAAATACTTAATTCTCCACCAAAGAAACTACATGTAAATAACTGTCCTTTTCAATTTCCCAATTATATTTATCTTTAGCTATTAGACAATTTCTGTGCAATTCATCACGAAGGTCTGGCTCTGCAAGTAATTTATTTACTCCATTTGCTATGTCCTTGTAATCATGAGAATCAACACAAATCCCAACGTTCTCAGTATCCACCACTTTTTGTATCTCCGGAAAACTACAAGCAATCACTGGCACACCAGCCATCATATACTCAAAAAGTTTATTAGATGAAGCAGAATAATGATTAAAATTAATATTATTTAATACTTGAAAACCTAAATAAGCATTTCGCGTGTATTTAGGAAGTTCAGCTACTGGAACTTTTGGTAAAAATTTCACCTTTTTATGTAAGTCCATGTCATCAACCATTTTTTCAAGCTGTGGCTTAATTTTTCCATCCCCAATAAAAACAAGTGTGCCTTCATTAAATAATGGAACTGCTTGTACTAGCTTTTCAAGCCCTCTTCCAGCCTGAATTCCACCTTGATATAAAAGGATTTTTTCATTAGGATCTAATTCTAATATTTTATGTAATGGAGCTTTCTCAGTACTATTTTCAAGAGATTTAAATGGATAATTATGCACTACATGTGGATAGAAGCCATATAAATCCTCATTATATTTAGCACGTGTATGGTTTTCAACAATCATTTCATCCATTTTATTTATTAAAAAGCCTTCCATTTTCCCTTGGAAACTTCCATATCCCGTTCTACTTGTTTGAACTTCATGTGAATCATAAATAAGCTTTCGTTTTTTAAATCTTAATTTTGCACAAGCATATCCTTGAGGCAATGTATTTAAGTCGTTCGAATGATAAATGTCGTAATCTTTCTTTCTTCCCTTTCTTATCATACGCATAATAATACCTCCTCTTACCCAAATAACTTGCAATTTGGTTTTTAAGAGAAGTAACAACAAAACTGTTAAAATAACCATAATAATTGGAAAGTAATAAACCAATGCTAACCATACAAGAGCAGCTAAAGCGCCCACTAGTTTATTTTTCTTAAAATATCTGATTCCACTTTTCATGAAATCAAGTAATACTGGATATCTCTTCACTCGATAAACCCGAAAATAAGGGTTTCGTTCTTCAAATAAAGGTAATTCTGGATCATTAGGATCTTCAATACAAATTAAATCAACAGAATATTGTTTCTCGGCTAATGCTGTGCATTCCCTAAGTACCCTGGCATCATTGGTAAAATGATTCCAAACAAACATACATACGTTTTTATTCATACCTCATCAACCTTCTCTAAGCTTTAACTTCTATATACTTTCAAATATCGACAATATTAGTCAATTGTTAGAGTATCAAAAAAGTGATAATAAAGCAATATCATACTAGTATTTAGACTAAGTCATTTTATTGCTAATATTTATATTAAAGCCAAATAAAAAGGATAATCAGCCCACATAATAGACTAACTATCCTATAAATCATAATCTATAGTAACATCTGCATTTTTTTGTTTACTGGCCGCCAAGATAAGCGTTTTTAATTTCTTCACTTGCATTAAGTTCTTCAGCTGTACCTGAAAGTACGATGCGCCCTGTTTCCACAACATAAGCACGATTAGCAATGGAAAGGGCTAGGTTCGCATTTTGTTCAACTAAAAGAATAGTAGTGCCTGTTTTATTGATTTCCTCAATAATTGAAAAAATTTGCTTTACAAGGATTGGTGCAAGTCCCATGGACGGTTCATCCAATAACAGTAATTGCGGTCTAGCCATCAAAGCTCGTCCCATAGCCAACATTTGTTGCTCTCCACCAGAAAGTGTTCCAGCCATTTGTTTTTTCCGTTCTAATAGCCGTGGAAATAACTCATTTACATGATCCAAATCCCGCTTGATTCCTTCTTTATCCTTCCGTAAAAAGGCTCCTAGCTGCAGATTTTCTTCTATTGTCATATTAGCGAAAATGCGACGTCCTTCTGGAACGTGGGAGATTCCCATTTTTACAATGGATTGTACAGGCTTTCCACCAATCGATTGGTCTTTGTATAAAATTTTTCCCATCTTTGGCTTAAGTAATCCCGATATCGTTTTAAGTAATGTACTTTTTCCCGCGCCATTAGCGCCAATTAAGGTAACAATCTCGCCTTCCTTAACCTCCAGTGACAATCCATTAAGCGCGCGTATATTTCCGTAATAGACGTTGATGTCCTCTATTTTTAACATTATGAAACCTCCTCGCCGAGATACGCTTCAATAACTTTCGGATTGTTACGAATTTCTTCCGGCTTCCCTTCAGCTATCAGCTGACCGTGGTCCAATACATAAATTCGTTCACAAACTCCCATAACGAGTGGCATATCATGTTCGATTAATAAAATGGTTAAATCAAATTTTTCCCGGATGAAGGCAATAAGCTCCATTAGTTCATGTGTCTCATGTGGATTCATACCTGCTGCAGGTTCATCTAATAATAGAAGCTTAGGTTCCGCTGCTAAGGCACGCGCAATTTCTAGGCGACGTTGTTGCCCATAAGGTAAGTTTTTAGCCAATTCATCTTTAAACTGATCTAAACTAAAAATTTTCAAAAACTCAATTGCTTTTTCTTCCATTTCCTTTTCACCTTTAAAATGACTAGGCAAACGAAGGATCGAGCTTAGCATAGTATGTTTAGATAATGAATGATAAGCTACTTTTACATTATCAATCACCGATAAATCTCCGAATAAACGAATATTTTGAAAGGTTCTGCTAATCCCTTTTTGATTAATTTTATAAGGAGGAAACTTCCTTAAATCTTCACCATCTAGAGTAATTCGGCCTTCTGTTGGCACATAAACACCTGTCAGCAAGTTAAAGAAAGTCGTTTTTCCTGCACCATTTGGACCAATTAGTCCAATTAATTCGCCCGGATAAAGTTCAACATTTACATCAGAGACAGCCTTTAAACCACCAAACTGAATCCCAACGGAGTCGACTTTAAGCAATGGTTTGTTTGTCACGTTTGCTACCTCCCTTACGCTTGAAGAAACTTGTTACCTCTTTTGTTCCCATTAAACCTTGAGGACGATAAATCATCATAATAATTAATACAAGACTGTAGATAATCATACGTGTTTCTGGGTAATCCTGAAGGAATGTCGTTACGATTGTTAATAAAATCGCTGCTAAAACAGAGCCAGATAAACTACCTAAACCACCAAGTACTACAAAAATTAAAATATCAAATGATTTTAAGAAACCAAAATTCGAAGGTTGAATAATGTAGAAGTTATGTGCATATAAACCGCCTGCGATACCAGCAAAGAAAGCACCGATGGCAAATGCAGCAACTTTATAATACGTCGTGTTGATTCCCATTGAATCTGCTGCTGTTTCATCTTCACGAACTGAAATACATGCACGCCCATGTGTAGAAGTCGTAAAGTTGCGAATGACTAATATAGTAATGAATACAGAAGCAAATACCCATGGCCAAGTTGTAAAATGAGATACCTGCATTCCGCTTGCTCCACCAACATAATCGATATTCAAAAAGACAATCCGAACTATTTCACCAAATCCTAGCGTAGCAATGGCTAAATAATCCCCTTTAAGACGTAAACTTGGAATCCCTATGATAAGACCAGCGAGAGCGGCAACTAATCCACCTACAATCAGCGAAACAAAAAATGGCATTTGTAGCTTCATAGTAATTATAGCGGAAGCATAGGCACCAACCGCCAAAAATCCAGCATGTCCTATTGAGAATTGACCGGTAATTCCGATAACTAAATGAAGACTTACTGCTAATATAATATTAATACCGATAAACATTAACGTATTTTGATAAAAAGGATTTAATATTCCTCCGCTTATCATTATTTGAATGACAGCGAAAAAGATCAATGAGAGCAAAATGGACATCCAAAATCCTTTTGCCCGTTTTAATTTAGACATCGCTTTGTCACTCCTATACTTTTTCTTTTTTATTTTTACCGAATAAGCCCTGTGGTCTAAAAATAAGAATTAAAATAAGAACAATAAATGCTACAGCATCACGCCAAAGTGAGAAGCCTGCTGCACTTACCAATGCTTCAATTACCCCTAAAACCAATCCACCGACCATGGCACCAGGAATAATTCCAATTCCACCAAGTACAGCAGCAACGAATGCTTTTAACCCTGGAATAACACCCATCAGAGGTTCAATTTTTATATAGTAAACGCCGAAGATCACCCCTGCTGCACCTGCTAATGCAGAACCAATTGCAAATGTCGCAGAAATCGTATTATCAACATTAATTCCCATTAATTTAGCAGCATCTGTATCATAGGAAACCGCACGCATAGCTTTCCCTATTTTTGTTTTATGAACGACAAATTGTAGAATAACCATCAAAATAATAGCTACTGCAAAGATAAAAATAGATTGGCTGCTAATAGAAGCACCAAAAATACTAATTTCACTTGAAGGTAATACATCACTTGGATATGCTTCCGGTTGCGCTCCACGGATATAAATCGTGCCATATTCAATAAGTAATGATACACCAATTGCGGTGATTAACGCAGCAATTCTTGTCGCATTACGCAATGGTTTATACGCAATCCTTTCAATGACGACTCCAAAGATCGCACAAGCAATCATCGAAATTAATAAAGCGGGAATAAATGATAACTCCAAAATAGTAATAGAATAAAAGCCAACAAATGCACCGACCATAAAAACGTCGCCATGGGCAAAGTTAATCAACTTAACAATCCCATATACCATCGTATAGCCGAGTGCTATAAGCGCATATATGCTACCGAGTGAAAGCCCGTTAACGAGCTGTTGAATCAGTTCCATGATCGACTCTCCTTGATATTAAAATTGTTTCCCATGATAGGGAAATTTGTATGATTAATTAGTTGAAAATAGGAGGCTACTTTCGCCCCCTATTTTCATTTAGTCTTATTGTGGATCAATTTGTGTTTTGTAAGTTTGTTTTCCATCAACCAATTCAAGTATTACAGCTGATTTGATTGGATTATGTTGATCATCGATTGTAAATTTACCTGTTACAGCATCAAGATCTTTTGTTGTTTCAAGAGCTTCTTTAATTTTTACTGAGTCAGTTGATCCAGCACGTTTAATCGCATCCGCTAAGAAGTATACTGTATCATAACCTAAAGCGTTGAAAGCATCTGGTGCTTTACCATCATATTTCTTTCCAAACGCTGTTACAAAATTCTGAATCTTTTCATCTGGGTTAACTGAAGAATAATGATTTGTAAAGTACGTATTATTTAATGCTTCTTTACCTGCTATTTTAACTAATGTCGGAGAATCCCAACCATCTCCACCCATGAATGCAGCATTTATACCAAGTTCACGTGCTTGTTTAATAATTAAACCAACTTCTTCATAATATCCTGGAATAAGAACGAAATCTGGTTTAGCTGCTTTAATTCTTGTTAATGTAGCACGAAAATCTGTGTCTTTGGCCACATACGCTTCTTGTGCAACAACTTTGCCACCATTCGCTGCAAATTGTTCTTTGAATGCATTAGCAATTCCTTGAGAATAATCGCTTGACTTATCAATAAAGACAGCAGCATTTTTTACTTTCAATTCATTTGCAGCAAAGTTAGCAGCTACTATCCCTTGGAAAGGATCGATAAAGCTTGTTCTAAAAATATAGTCATTTAATTTTCCATTATTGAATGTAAGCTCTGGAGCTGTTCCCCCTGGAGCAATGACAGGTACTTTATTATCTTGTGCAATTTGAATTGTTGCTTTTGTATCTCCACTTGTTGCTGGCCCAATAATGGCTGACACTTGATCTTGTGAAGTAAGCTTAATCGCAGCATTTGTAGATTCAGATGCTTCAGATTTATTATCAACTGTTACAAGTTCAATTTTCTTACCATCAATACCTTCTTTATTGATTTCGTCTACCGCTAACTCAACCCCCTCAAGCATGGACTGGCCATATGAAGCCACGTTACCGGATAGTTCAAGATTGACCCCGACTTTAATCGTATCTCCTGAATCGCCGCCTTTATCACCCGCGCAGCCTGCTAACATACCTGCTGCTAGGGATAAAGACATAAATATTCCTGCTAGCTTTTTCTTCTTCATACCTAAACCTCCACTGTACACTTTGCTGTATAGCAATAGTTAATATAATATTTACAAAATAATAAATATTCAAAAGTCAGTTTACCTTAAAAATATAATTTAGTCTATATCCTATTCCAAAAACCTTTCATATAATAATAATAAATTGGTTGAAAAGTCCAAATATTTGTCATTTTTGAGGGTAACCATATAGAAAAAGCTATATTCTGCCTATCTTTACAGCTTTTTTCATTATTAGAATTTGTTTTATATGTTATTATTGAAGACTAATATATTAATCATTCCTATTTAAATGATTATTATTTTTCCAACACTTTAACACATCAAAATAACAAAGCGTCTTCTTTTATATAATTATATTAAAATAATATGTAATAATAAAGATGTTGAGTAGACCAACAGCCATTGATCTACTCAACAAAAAGTAAACTTCGATTTATCCCTTAAGGATTAATTTTCGTATTAAAGGTTTGCTCCCCATCCACATATTCCAAGATTGTCGCTGATTTTATAGGATTATGGTGATCATCTAACACAAGATTCCCTGAAACTAATGGTAAGTCTTTTACAGATTCTAGCGCATCACGAATTTTCTTTGGATCAGCTTCTCCTGCTCTTTCAATCGCGTCTGCTAAATAGTATCCTGTATCATAACCTAATGCCGCAAATGCATCTGGAGTTTTATCTTTATATTTTGCTTTAAATGCTTTTACAAATCCTTGGATTTTTTCATCCGTATCTTGTGGTGAATAATGATTAGTAATAAAAGTATTATTCAACGCTTTTGCCCCTGCAATTTCAATAACTTTCGGAGAGTCCCAACCGTCTCCTCCCATGAAGGGAAGGTCTATTCCTGCTTCACGAGCTTGTTTTAAAATTAAGCCAACTTCTTCATAATAACCGGGAAGGAATACAAAATTTGGTTTTGCAGCTTTAATTCTAGTCAGCGTAGCACGGAAGTCCGTATCTTTTGCTACATATGCCTCCTTGGCTACAATTTTCCCACCATTTGCTTCAAATGATTTCACGAATGCATCTGCTAATCCTTTGGAATAATCACTCGAGCTATCAACATAAACCGCTGCTGTTTTTACTCCAAGTTCTTTTGATGCAAAGTTCGCTGCTACCGTACCTTGGAATGGATCAATAAAACATGTTCTGAATACATAGTCATTCAATATATTTTTATCAAAGGTAACAGCTGGGTTTGTTGCAGTTGGTGAGACTAAAGGAACCTTACTATCTTGTGCAATTTGCACTTGTGCAAGGGTATTCGTGCTCGTTGCTGCACCAACAATCGCCACTACATGATCTTGGTTAACTAATTTGATTGAGCCATTTGTTGCTTCAGCAGCATCTGATTTATTATCAGCCTTGATAATTTCAATTTGTTTACCTCCGAGAACGCCCTCTTTGTTAATTTCATCAATTGCTAATTGCAATCCTTCGGCAACAGATTGTCCAAATGAAGCAGTACCTCCAGATAATTCAAGATTTGCACCAATTTTAATTTTTTCAGCTTTCTCATCACTTGAACTAGTTTCAGTTGAGCTACAGCCCGCTAATACGCCAGCAAATAATGATACTGCTAGAAAGGCACCTGTTAATCTTTTTCTCTTCATTGCATAACCCCCATATTTTTTATGTTTTGAGTGTATGCCTTAGCAAAGAAGTTGGAATATTAGCAATTAATCAAATATTCTGTAAATATTGTAACTTACTATCTTTTATTCGTCTAGTAACATGTCATAAAATATAACAAGGGCTTTTTTCCACATGCTATAAAAGTCCCTTTTTATACATTTTTTACATTACTCTTCCATACAAAGCTTGGTTATGTCATTAAACAAAGTAAAATAAAAAAACTAACTCCATCATAGAGTTAGTCCAAATAGCTAGTAAAGCTGCCTTTATTTCTTCTCATCACTTACACGCCTTATTTCAATATCTCGTAGAATATCACGTACAACCCAGCTGGCGGCAATTAATCCTGCTACCGATGGAACAAAGGCGTTCGAGGATGGTGGCATTTTCGCTTTTCGTATTTTTGCCGCATCATTTCCTACTTCTTTTCGAACATCTTCGCGAATCACAATTGGACTTTCATCAGAGAAGACAACTGTTATTCCTTTCGTAATTCCTTCTTTTCTCAGTTTTGTTCTAATCACCTTAGCAAGTGGATCCGTATGTGTTTTCGAAATATCTGCAATTTGAAAACGAGTTGGGTCCATTTTATTTGCGGCGCCCATGCTAGAAATAATCTTAATATTACGATTTAAACACTCTTTCATTATGTGAATTTTATATATAATCGTATCAGATGCATCAACAACATAATCTAAATCATAGCTAAAAAATTGTTCGTATGTTTCTTCTGTATAAAACATTTTTAACGCAATGACTTCACAATCCGGATTAATTTCTTTGACCCGATCACGCATCAGTTCCACTTTTTGTTGTCCAACGGTTGATAATAAAGCATGAACTTGACGGTTTACATTTGTTATATCCACATCATCTTTATCGACTAACACGAGTCGTCCCACACCAGACCTAGCTAAGGCCTCAGCTGCATACGATCCTACCCCTCCAATACCTAGGACAGCAACCGTCGAATTTTTTAATAATTCTAAACCTTCTTTACCAATTGCTAATTCATTTCTTGAAAATTGGTGCAACATCATTCTCAACTCCAATAAAAATTACTTCTAAACTCAAGCATATAACAAAAATGTAGTAGATGACAAGGAAAGTTATAAGTACTTCTATCGGATTAACTTTTCATTTGATAATTTCTGTATAATCTCTGCTAATAATTGCGTTCTTTCGATTAAACTTGGGACCTCAAGGTACTCATTCTCACTGTGAAAATAGCCTCCTACAGGACCTAAGCCATCAATTGTCGCAACCCCTGCTGCAAATGTAAAGGAACCATCAGAACTACCACCTGTTGCCGTATCTGTAATAACAACGCCTATTTTCTCTCCTACTTGTTTAATCACCTCTAACATTGACGCTATACTTTCGGTTTTTTCGATTGGCATTCGATCAATTTCGCCAATTAGCTGCGTTTTTGTTCCTTCAATATAGGTCGTTGCACAAATTTTTTCTATTTGATTTTGTACCGTTTGTACTTGTTGTAACTCTGAAACGCGAACATCGACTAAAGCTACAGCCTCTGCAGGAATCGTATTTGCTGCTGTTCCTCCATTTATGATTCCTACGTTAACATGTATTCCTTCTTTATAATTTGTTAATTGTTGAAGACGGATAATTTTATGTGCAAGCTCTTCAATGGCATTTCTTCCTTTTTCCGGTTCAAGTCCTGCATGTGCTGATTTACCTTCTATCAGAATTTTGAACTGACCGCCCCCTCTTCTTGCTGTAACAAGCGAACCATCCGGACGAGCCGCTTCAAGAATGAGAGCATATTTCTTATTAACCGCATGCCTCCTAATAATCTCTCTTGATGACGGCGAGCCAAGCTCTTCATCACTATTAAAGATAATCTGAACATTTTGATATCCTTTTTTCCCTGCTTGCTTCATTGCTGTTAAGGCATAATACAGCGAAACTAAACTTGCTTTCATATCGATGACACCAGGACCAAAAGCTCGATTCCCCTTCATATTGAATGGGCGTGAACTGGCCGTACCATCAGGAAATACTGTATCCATATGACCTAAAATTATAATCTCCGGATCAGTCGCATCTCGATGCTGTATAACGAGATGATTCCCGAACTCTTTCTCTTCTATAACTTCTACTAAAAAGTCCAGCCGTTCAAATTTAGTTTTTAACAGGGTACTAATTTTATCAATACCACTTTTAGTTTTAGAGCCACTATCAATATTAACTATTTGTTCCAATAATCGGATCATTTCCTGTTTCTTAGCATTTAATAAATCCCTCAAGATGTTCACTCTTTTCTTGCTTAAGTAAAAGATATAGTTGCAATACTTTACGAAGATTCATTCAGGGTTGTGCTTCTTTTTTACAATATTTATTTATCATACTGACAGTTTCCGTACATGGCAAGGAAGTTTATTATCCGATTGGACACAAAAACTCACTCGTGTCCTTTATCCACATAAAATAACCCTACGCCTCTCAACGTAGGGGAATCATTCATATTCAGATGTAAGAGTCCCAATTATGCCGTTTTGTCCTTTGTTTTGAACCCGCGCTCCGCAGGTGGGTGCTCTGTTCTAAACACTTGTAAGTCCTCTCGAAAGGAGGCATTTACGCGGTTTGGAAACTTTTTAGCTCCCGTAACTATAAGTGTTCGGTCAAAACTTATAGGTTAAGAAACGTACACATCAGGACTCTTACTTAATTGAAAATATCATAACATATCACTTATGTCCGTTCAAGCGGTATCCTAAAATTCACAATTATTTTTTCGTTGGTGCTAATCTTAAGTTTAATTCTTGTAACTGTTTTGCACTTACTGCACTTGGTGCATCTGTTAACAGATCGCTTGCGCTTGCTGTTTTTGGGAAAGCAATCGTATCACGTAAGTTTGTACGACCAGCTAGTAACATAATTAAACGGTCCAATCCAATAGCTAATCCACCATGTGGAGGAGTTCCGTATTCGAAGGCATCCATTAAGAAGCCGAATTGTTCTTTTGCTTCTTCTTCAGAGAAACCAAGCACTTTAAACATTTTTTCTTGAATATCACGTTCAAAAATACGTAAAGAACCACCACCAAGCTCGTAGCCATTTAAGACGATGTCATAGGCTTGAGCACGAACTTCGCCTGGGTTGCTTTCTAATTGATCCAAGTCTTCACGGAATGGCATAGTGAATGGATGATGCGCTGCTGTATAGCGTTTTTCTTCTTCACTATACTCAAACAATGGCCAGTCTGTTACCCAAAGGAAATTGAATAGTGATTCATCAATTAAGCCACGTTCTTTAGCAAATTTAACACGTAGAGCACCAAGCGTATCTGCAACAATACTTTTCTTATCTGCACAGAAAAGAATGATGTCTCCTACTTCTGCTTTGACTGTTTCTACTAATGCATCTTGAAGTTCACCAAAGAATTTAGCGATTGGTCCTTTTAAGCCGTCTTCTTCTACTTTCAACCAAGCAAGCCCTTTTGCTCCATAAATAGCTGCAAATTCTGCATAAGCATCCATTTCTTTACGAGAGTAATCAACCGCTCCACCTTTAACAACGATCGCTTTCACTTGGCCACCTTTTTCAAGAGCTTGTGTAAACACTTTTAAGCTACTTTGTTTCGCTACATCAGCAATATCAATTAATTCCATTCCAAAGCGTGTATCCGGTTTATCTGAACCATAACGACCCATTGCTTCGTTATAAGTCATGCGTGGGAAAGGAAGTGTAACATCAAGCCCTTTTACATCTTTCATTACTTTTGCCATCATATTTTCAGTTAGCGAAATAATATCTTCTTGGCTCATAAAGCTTGTTTCAATATCGACTTGTGTGAATTCAGGTTGTCTGTCTGCACGTAAATCTTCATCACGGAAACAGCGAGCTACTTGATAATAACGTTCGATGCCAGATACCATCAACAATTGTTTAAAAAGCTGTGGTGATTGAGGTAACGCGTAAAATTCACCTTCATGAACACGACTAGGTACTAAATAATCGCGAGCCCCTTCTGGTGTACTTTTCGTTAAGATTGGTGTTTCAACATCTAGAAAACCTTCACTGTCTAAAAAGTTACGAATCGTTTGAGTTGTTTGATGACGCATTTTTAATGTTTCAAACATCGCTGGACGACGTAAATCTAAATAGCGATATTTCAAGCGTACATCTTCAGACACCTCAACTTTGTCATCAATAGAAAATGGTGGTGTTTTTGATGCATTTAGAATGGTGATATTTTCAACTTGCACTTCAATTTTACCAGTTGCAATATTTGGATTGATTGTTTCAGCATTACGTTCGATAACTGTTCCTTCAACATCAATAACATATTCATTACGTACTCTTTCAGCAATTGCCAAAGCTTCCGCAGATACATCTGGATTAAATACGATTTGAACAATCCCACTTCTATCACGTAAATCAATAAAAATTAACCCACCTAAATCGCGACGCTTACTTACCCATCCCTTTAACTTTACCTTTTCACCAATAGCTGTTTCTAAAACTTCTCCACAGAAATAAGTTCTGCCAAACATATTTGTTCCTCCTTAAGCTTGTAGCTTTTTAAATTCTTCAATAAATGTCTCTAACTCTAACTCTACTTGTTCTCCAGTTGCCATATCCTTAAGATTGATTTTTTTATTCGTTAACTCATCATCACCTAGGATGGCCACATATTTTGCTTCAAGACGGTCAGCAGATTTAAACTGGGCCTTCACTTTACGATTGAGATAATCTTTCTCAACGGTAAAACCTGCATTACGCAATTGATAAGCAAGCTTGACCGTATAATCATGTGCATCGTCCCCTAAAGAAACGAAGTAGCAATCAATCCCCTTTTCAATCGGAAGCTCTACATTTTCTGCTTGCAAAGCTGCAATCAAGCGTTCAATGCTAAGGGCAAAACCGATACCAGGTGTTTCTGGACCACCTAAGCTTTCAGCAAGTCCATTATAGCGACCGCCACCTGCTAAAGTTGTAATCGCACCGAATCCTTCTGCCTCACTCATTATTTCAAACGCCGTATGATTATAGTAATCTAAACCACGAACAAGCGTTGGATCTACGACAAAGTCAATCTCTAAATCAGATAGATGTTGTTTCACTTTGTCAAAATAGGCACGAGACTCTTCATTTAGATAGTCGATAATAGATGGAGCTGTGCCCATTAGTTCATGATCATGGTCTTTTTTACAATCTAGAATACGAAGCGGATTCTTTTCTAGACGACTTTGACAGTCACTACAAAATTCCCCAATACGTGGTTGAAAGTGATTAATTAGCGCATTGCGATGCGCTATTCGACTTTCACTATCACCTAAGCTATTGATTACAAGCTTTAATTTTTTTAAACCAAGTTCTTGATATATTTTCATAGCAAGTGACAGCACTTCTGCATCAATCGCAGGATCCTTACTACCAAGTGCCTCAATCCCAAATTGGACAAATTGTCGGAAGCGGCCCGCTTGAGGTCGTTCATAACGGAACATCGGCCCAATATAATAAAGTTTCACTGGTTGCGTTGGATTTCCAAACATTTTATGTTCAATATACGAACGAACGACTGACGCTGTACCTTCTGGACGTAAAGTAATATCTCGTCCCCCACGGTCTTGGAATGTGTACATTTCTTTTTGAACGATGTCTGTCGTATCACCTACACCACGCAAAAAAAGTTCCGTATGCTCAAAAATTGGTGTCCGAATTTCTTTATACTGATAACGACGACAAATTTCTCGTGCTGTATTCTCAATGTACTGCCAAATTTCCGTTTGGTCTGGCAGTATATCCTGCGTACCTCTAGGAATTTGAATTGCCATTGTATGTTCCTCCTTATTAGAAAAGCGCAAGGCGCCCGTTCAGCGACGTATGGACTGGACCGCTCCTTGAGATAAAATACGAAAGCGATAGGATTCGATGTTGACTTTAAGGAGGAGCGGAATCAATACGTGCGTAACTGTTATACTCATCGAGAAAGATATCATTTCTACAAAATTAATCGCTTTTATCCAAATCGTTACAAGGGACGAGAGTTGAATATCCCGTGGTGCCACCCTAGTTGACACACAAATGTGCATCCTCTTTAAAGCAGTTAACGCCTGCTTACGTTCATCTCCTACTAAAGAAAGCTGTTTCAGAGTGAAACCTACAGAGTGTTCTTTCATTAAGGCATCATGTGAAATGCTTCCAGCCTAAGGCATTTCCTCTCTATTACATGTGATTCTTAATTACTTTTCTCCATCATCGGCTTTGCAAAAAATATGTATGATATTTTATAATCATACGGACCTTGTCTAGAATTGTCAAGACTCCTTCGACAAATTTCATCAAGATTCATAATTGCTTTTTAGCATTTTTTATCGTTCGTCCATTAATAATAAATTCAGAAGCTAATTCCATTACATGCGTATTTTCTTCTTTTTGAATAAGATCACGAAAATCAATTCCCGTTAATTGATTAGCACTGTTAATACTTGTTTGTCCTTTTTCACTAAATTTCATAAGTAGCCCCCCTCTTTTCCAATTAGTATTACCCAATCAAAAATTTTTATATAAAGAAGAGGATATGTTAAACGCTACTGTTGATATTTCAATAAAGGCTGTGTTATACAATGCAACATCGCCCTTTAACTAAGTCATTAAGAAAGAATGCGTCTTTTCGTATACTTTGTGGCTCTGATGTACATATTTGATGTCCGACTAAGAAGTGACTATAGACAGGGTTCGTGAAATCAAGGGGAATCGAGTCCGATCCAAAGGCAACTTCAGACAGGTTGGGTGCACCCCAGGGGAATCGAGTCCGAACTAAAGGCAACTTCGGACAGGTTGGATGAACCCAATGGGAATCAGGTCCGAACTAAAGGTAACTTCGGACAGGTTGGGTGCACCCCAGGGGAATCGAGTCCGAACTAAAGGTAACTTCGGACAGGTTGGGTGAGCCCAACGGGAATCGAGTCCGAACTAAAGGTAACTTCGGACAGGTTGGGTGAAATCAAGGGAATCAAGTCCGAACTAAAGGCAACTTCAGACAGGTTGGGTGAACCCAATGGGAATCGAGTCCGAACTATAGGTAACTTCGGACAGGTTGGGTGAGCCCAACGGGAATTAAGTCCGAACTAAAGGCAACTTCGGACAGGTTGGGTGAACCCAAGGGGAATCGAGTCCGAACCAAAGGCAACTTCAGACAGGTTGGGTGAACCCGATGGGAATCGAGTCCGAACTATAGGTAACTTCGGACAGGTTGGATGAACCCAATGGGAATCAGGTCCGAACCTTGAGGACCTTTAGTGAAAACGTTAATAAAACCTGTTCCAAAAAACAACAATCTTTGAGAAAACAGCAAAAAGAAAAATGGACAAAAAAATAAGCTTGGAGATTTTTCATTCTCCAAGCTCATTTTTCATTTTATTTGCTTTCTAAAATTAAAGTTACCGGACCATCATTCGTGAGTTGCACGTCCATCATCGCACCGAATTGACCTGTTTCGGTATGAACCCCTCTCTTACGCAGCTCATCATTAAATAATTCATATATTTTGTTTGCCATCTCAGGCCGGGCCGCATCCATAAAATTTGGACGGCGTCCCTTCTTACAATCGCCATATAAAGTAAACTGAGACACGGACAGAATCGAACCACCTACATTTAATAACGAAAGATTCATTTTGCCGCTTTCATCTTCAAAGATTCGTAAATTGACAATTTTTTCAGCAAGATACGTGGCATCTTCAGCCGTATCGCCATGCGTAACTCCAACCAATAAAACAAGGCCACTCTCAATTTCACCGATTGTTTTTTCAGCAACCACAACTCTAGCTGCTTTTGATCGTTGCAATACTACACGCATTATTAAATCTCCTTAATTCATCATCCGTCTTACCGAGTAAACATCCGGAATTTGTTTAATTCGTTCAACTACTTTTTGTAAATGAGCCGTATTATAAATATAAATTGTCATATGAATCGTTGCCACTTTATTACGATCTGATTTACCAGAGACAGCTGAAATATTCGTTTTCGTTTCATTAACAGCTTGTAAGACTTCGTTTAATAACCCACGACGGTCATAGCCACTAATTTCAATTTCCACTGTATATTCTTTACGTTCATTCACACTGCTTTCCCATTCAACTGGAATTAACCGATTTTCATTTTCTGTGAGATCCACATTATTACAATCTTTGCGATGAACGGATACCCCACGACCTTTTGTAATGTATCCTACAATTTCATCACCTGGAACTGGGTTACAACAGCGAGATACACGAATCAGTAAATTATCAATACCTGGGACACGAACACCGGATTCATGCCTTTTCCCTGATGAGAACTTTTTTAATTCAGAAACGGTTTTCGAAATATCAGGCTCCTGCTCTCGCTCTTTTTGTTTCCGTAACTTTTCCGTTAACCGATTGGCAACCTGTAAAGCTGTTATTCCATTATACCCAACCGCTGCATACATATCATCTTCATTAATGATATTGAACTTCTCGGCTACACGTTTCAAATTTTCTGGAGTCAATATTTCTTTTACGTCAAAATCCATTGTTTTAATTTCTTTTTCAACAAGTTCTTTGCCTTTTTCAATATTTTCTTCACGAAGCTGCTTTTTGAAAAATTGGCGAATTTTATTTTTCGCTTGTGAGGTTTGCGTTACCTTTAACCAATCTCGACTTGGTCCATATGAATGCTTGGACGTTAAAATTTCAATAATATCTCCCGTTTTAAATTTATAATCAAGTGGAACCATTTTTCCATTCACTTTTGCACCAATAGTCTTATTCCCAATTTCTGAATGTATACGGTAAGCGAAGTCAATGGGATTAGATCCAGCTGGTAGCTCAATTACATCACCTTTAGGGGTAAAAACAAACACCATATCCGAAAATAAATCAATTTTTAGTGATTCCATAAATTCCTCAGCGTTTGATGCATCATCTTGGAATTCCAGGATTTCACGGAACCACGATAATTTATCTTCAAGTGAGGGCTGCTCGCCTACTTGTTTCCCTTCTTTGTAAGCCCAATGTGCCGCGATACCATATTCCGCGATTTGGTGCATTTCGGCTGTACGAATTTGTACTTCAAGCGGATCGCCTTTTGGACCAATAACTGTCGTATGAAGAGATTGATACATATTCGGTTTTGGCATCGCAATATAATCTTTGAAGCGTCCTGGCATTGGTTTCCAACATGTATGAATGATTCCAAGGACTGCATAGCAATCTTTTATACTATTCACAATCACACGTACGGCAAGCAAGTCATAGATTTCACTAAACTGCTTGTTTTGTATGACCATTTTACGATAAATGCTATAAATATGCTTTGGCCTTCCTGAAATTTCTGCTTTTATATGAACATCTTCTACTTGTTTACGAACATCCTCAATGACTTCATTCAAATATTCTAAACGTTCAGCACGTTTCTTTTTCATTAAATTAACTATTCGATAATACTGCTGTGGATTTAAATACCGTAAAGCGATATCTTCAAGCTCCCAGCGAATCGTACTAATCCCTAATCTATGAGCAAGAGGAGCGAAAATCTCTAACGTTTCATTCGCAATTCTACGTTGCTTTTCTTGAGGTAGATGTTTTAGTGTCCTCATATTATGAAGTCTATCAGCCAGTTTAATTAAAATAACGCGAATATCCTGAGCCATCGCTACAAACATTTTGCGATGGTTTTCTGCTTGTTGTTCTTGTTGTGATTTATATTTAATTTTACCTAATTTCGTCACACCATCAACTAGCATGGCAACTTCAGGACTAAAGGCTTCCTCAAGATCTTGCAACGTCACCTCGGTATCTTCTACTACATCATGTAAAAAACCTGCTGCAATCGTCGCAGGATCCATCTCCAGATCCACTAAAATACCCGCCACTTGAATAGGGTGGATAATATACGGCTCGCCAGATTTCCGAAATTGTTCACGATGAGCATGCTCGGCGTATTTAAATGCTTTATAAATAAATTCAGATTCCTCTGGTTGAAGATATCGACTCGCATTTTCGATAACCTGCTCAGCAGTCAATATTTGATCATTAGCCATAAATCATCATAACCCCACTTTACCGCCACCGGTATTGTTACCCTAATAAAAATGAACACCGGCTATAGTATAATTGTTCCATCTATTATTCAATCATAATCTATATTCAGAACATGACAAATTACACATAAGAAAAACACGACTTATCGCTCAAATAGCTAAAGTCGATGCACCTATAAGTATGACCTAATGGCCTTTTACTTTTATACAATCATCTACTTCATATGAACTTTAATAGTAAAAAAAGATGATTATCACTATTATCGAAAAAAAAAGCGAGGATGTAAAGAGTATTCCTTTTATTTTATTATAAAAAAGAACATTCCATCTCTAGAATGCTCTTTTACATACACCTTAATAGGATATTAAGGTTAATAAATCATAACCTGTTAATTTTTTTCTTCCCTCTAACTCGCCAAGCTCGATTAAGAAGGCAACTCCGGCAACAATTCCGCCTAACGCTTCAACTAATTTAATAGACGCTTCAATTGTTCCACCTGTAGCAAGTAAGTCATCGGTAATTAAAACTCTTTGGCCTGGCTTAATCGCATCTTTGTGCATGGTTAATACGTCTTGTCCGTACTCCAAACCATATTGCACTTTCACGGTTTCGCGTGGAAGCTTTCCATCCTTTCTCACTGGTGCAAAGCCTACCCCCAATGCATAAGAAACAGGGCAACCAATAATAAATCCACGAGCTTCAGGACCCACAACTATATCAATTTTTTTGTCACGTGCATAATCTACAATCTGATCTGTTGCATATTTAAAGGCTGCGCCATTATCCATTAAAGTTGTAATATCTTTGAACAAAATTCCTTTTTTGGGCCAATCCGGTACGTCCGTAATAAATTGCTTTAAATCCATTGTTGTATTTCCCCCTCAAGATGTCTTGCCTCTTGAACTAATTGTTGATTGAACCAATCGAATAATTGCTGATAGGAAGAATAAACAAGCTCTTTTTCAAGCTCAAATTGCTCTTTCTTCCGTTGATAAGCAAGCGAATCCGCTAAATCTCGTTTTTTCGCATTGGTTTTAAGTGAAATTAATCCATCCTCTATTGTAACAAAATCAAGCTCAAAAAACACCTTGGAAATAAAATCAATTGTTTCTCGAGACCATCCTCGATATTTTGCTAAATCATCACCGTATTTATTTACATTAAGAGGACCTTTTTTCATTAAAAAAGCATAAAACCATTTAAAATGATCACGTGTAGGCATCGTACTTAAAAAGTGATCTTGCATATGATAGAAATGAGCATAAATTCGATCAGGTTGTTTAGATTGAATAGTCTTTTGTAATAAAGATTTCGAAGAAGGTACATCCATAAAGACAAGATGACTGTTCTGACTGTCTAAATCCATCGCCTCTTGTTCGGTTTCAATCAACTTGACGTTTAGTTGTTTTTGTAAAAAAGGATATTGTTTGAATGTACTTTTTGAAAAAACAACTATTTTTCGTGCTTCAGATGGAATACTAGCAATCCACTTTTCTGCCTGTCCTTTTCCACGATAATCAAATAATTGCCAATGATCCACACAAAGGTCTTTCACAAAAATTTGCGGTTTCTTTATATTATTCCATTCATTAATAGAGAGTTCACCAATGACTGATAATTCAGCATTTGGGGCGATTTGATCAGCATACTCTCCTAGTCCAAAGCCAACACCATCTAACTGATGATTATTTTCTTCAAGTAACAGCTTTAAATGATTTTGGTTCGCACCGATCTTACGAATAGAAGCAAGCTGAACGGAATCAATCAGCATTTTTGGTTTAGGATTTCCCACCCCAAACGGTGCTAGTAAACTCATTTCATCTATTGTTTGAATGGATGCATCAGCTAGACTTACCATTCCATCAAGATTCGTAATTGGAATAAAATCTTCTGGTGTTAACTGATCCGCTGCTAGTTGATTTAGTCTCATTCGTAGTTCAGGTACATCATCTATATTTAACGTCATACCAGCAGCCATCGGATGTCCCCCAAAATGAGGCAATAGCTCTCGACAAGATGATAAATTTTTGAATAAATCAAAGCCTTCAATACTACGAGCAGAGCCTTTTGCCACTCTCTTTTCAAGGTCATAGCTTAACACGATTGTTGGTCGGTAGAAGCGCTCAACCAGCCTTGATGCTACAATTCCGATAATACCGGGATTCCAGCCTTCCTTGCCAACAACGAGGACGTGGTTTGTTTCTAAAGGGTAATTTTTTTCAACTTCAAGAATAGCTTCCTCCGCCGCTTCATTTACAATAGCTTGGCGTTCTTTATTCATGTCATTAATTTCTTCAGCTAATTCCGATGCTTCCATCACATCTTTAGACATTAATAGATCGACTGCAAAATCAGCGGGTCCTAAGCGACCTACAGCATTCAAACGAGGCGCAATAGAAAAGCCTATCGTTTCTTCCGTTAAGGTACTCTGCTCAATGCTAGCCAACTTCATTAATGATACAAGTCCTGGTCTAGTCGTTAGACGTAGCTTTTCTATCCCCTTCGCAGCAATTAATCGATTTTCTCCTAGTAAAGGCACTAAATCGGCAATGGTTCCAATCGCAGCAATTTCTAGTAAATCTTCTGGTAATTCTCCAAGTAGAGCATGTGCTAATTTAAAAGCCACCCCTACTCCTGCCAAATCTTTAAATGGATAAGGATTACCTTCAAGCTTCGGATGAATAATCGCAAATGCTTCTGGTAATTCCGGACCTGGTTCATGATGGTCAGTCAATATATAATCCATGCCCAGTTCATGAGCAAGAGTTGCTTCTCGTAAAGCCGCAATTCCCGTATCTACCGTAATTAACAGCTTCACTCCTTCACTAGCAGCGAGTCGAAAAGCCATTTCATTAGGTCCATAGCCTTCTGTAAATCTATTTGGAATATAGAAATCTACATGAGCACCTAGCTTGTTTAATGTAGTCATCATGACTGTTGTCGATGTAACCCCATCTGCATCATAGTCCCCAAAGATTCGAATTTTTTCACCTTTTTCAATCGCTTCATTAATTCTAGCAACTGCCTTGTCCATATCTCTAAATAAGAAAGGATCATGAAATGTTTGTTTTTTGACAAATAAAAAAGATTGGGCAGCCTCTACTTCATCTAAGCCCCGATTGACTAAAACACGCGCTACTAGAGGTGTAATATGCAACTGCTCAACTAGTGCAGTACTTTTTTTTGAATCAGCGGTCTGTACATTCCACCGCGTTTTTGGCTTTAACATAAACTCACCCCTCAATCCTCTTATTATACTAAAAATATAGCTATAGATTCAATTGAGAATTTCTAGAATGAATGGCAGTGAAAATAAAAAAATAGCAGAGACAAATTCGAGTTCAAATTGTTCTGCTATTTTGGTTATGAATATTTATGTTATTTGTAGTGATTTTTTACTGATTGCACATTAAAAGAGAACCCGTTGCTTTTAGAGGACTGCCTCTCCAATGTACGTCTATTATACAGTTCCTTCTATGCTTTGTTTTTTTACTTTTTCTGTGATTAATGTACCTTTTTTCTTCAATTCTTTGATTTTTAGGTCTAACCAGAATTGAGAGGCAATATAAAGTGATGAATATACACCACAAAGCATACCAACGAATAAAGCGATATTAAAGTTTCGAATGGATTCACTACCAAAAATCATTAACGCAACAACCGTTACAAGCACAAGTAAAACTGTGTTAATTGATCTTGTTAGCGTTTGACGAATACTAATATTCACAATATTCTCAAGTTCTTCAGGTGTTTTAATTCTTTTCTTTTTATGCATATTTTCACGAATCCGGTCAAATGTAACAATTGTATCGTTTATCGAATAACCGATAATCGTTAAAACGGCAGCGATAAAGGTTATATCTACTTCTAGACGTAATACGCTGAAAATCGTAATGATAAAGAACGCATCATGGAATAATGCCACGACAGCTGGTAAAGCCATACGCCATTCAAAGCGAATCGTAACATAAAGAATGATTCCTATTGATGAAATAATGACTGCAAGCATCGCATTTTTCGCTAATTCCTTACCAATCGTTGGCGATACCGTACTGACGTTTGGCTCAACACCAAGATCTTTCTTGAAGTGGTCTTTCACTTGGGCAATTTCTTCTTTTTCAAGCTCACCAACGACACGTACGACACCAATCTCATTATTCGTTCCTGCTAAAGTAACATCCTTCACTTCAAAGTCGAACGTATCCATTTCTTTTTGGATTTGCTCAATTGTAATTGGTTGGTTAGTGTTAGAGGTAACTTCAATTCGTGTACCACTTGTGAAATCAATACCCAGATTTAATCTAAAGACCAATAAGAAAATAATCCCAACAATTGTGATTGCAATAGAAATACCATAAAACACTTTACGCTTTTTCACAAAGTCTAAGCGATCAAAATGTGTTGGTATGTCCTTTAAATCTAATTTTTCCGATAAATTATGAATATCTTTCTTTCTAACTCCAAACCAGCCTGGACGATTATCCAATGCGCCACTATTTACAATTAAACTCATGAAAAAGCGCGTACCGTAAATGGCTGTAATAAAACTCATTAAAATTGAAATAATTAATGTTGTCGCAAATCCTTTAACTGAGCTCGTTCCATAGAAAAAGAGAACCGCACCTGCAAGCAACGTAGTTATATTGGCATCCATAATCGTGCCGATGGAGTTTTTATTTCCTTCCTTGTATGCTGCCCTTACCGAACGACCAAGCTTTAATTCATCCTTTATCCGCTCAGCACTGATGATATTCGCATCAACGGCCATCCCGACTCCAAGCACGAGTGCCGCAACACCTGGTAGGGTTAGAACGACATTCATCCAATCAAAAACAAGCAAGGTTAGGAAAAGATAAATACACAAGGTTATGACGGCAATAAAACCAGGGAAACGATAATAAACTAGCATGAATAGGAAAATAAACGCAATTCCGATAATACCAGCAAAAATCGTTTGATCTAATGCATTTTGACCAAATTGAGCACCTACAGATGTTGAATACACTTCTTTTAAATCAACAGGAAGGGCACCTGCATTTAGTAGGCTGGCAAGTTCTTTTGCTTCTTCCACTGTGAATTGTCCTGTAATAAATACTGTATTCGTATTAAAGACTTCACTTACTTGTGGCGCTGATATCATATTATCTTGTGATTCCAATTTTGAATAGGAATCTTTTCCTTTTTCAAAGTCTAACCAAATGGCTAAGACATTTGTAGGAACTGGCATCGCTGAAATCTTTTTTGTAATATCCCTAAATTTTCCAGCATCCTTTAATGTAATTTCGACAACAGGTTTTGTTTCTTGGAAGGTTTGCTTTGCACCACCCTCTTTTAAATCAGCACCTGTCATCATTTCTTTATCATTCGCATCATGGAATGATAGCTTCGCCTGAGTTGATAAAATTCTTCGGGCCTCATTTTGATCCGTTACGCCCGCCAACTGCACACGAATCCGGTCTTTACCTTCAATTTGAATGACCGGCTCACTGACACCAAGTACGTTGACACGCTTTTCCAGTGCTTGCGCTGTACTTGTCAGCATTTCTTCTGTCACTTTTTCACCTGTAAGTGGTTTTACCTGATAAAGTACCTCAAAACCACCTTGAAGGTCTAATCCCAACTTAATATTGTTAAGAATACCTTTGGACGTTGAACCCATTGCTGAAAAAATCAGGATTGCAATAAGGAAAAACGCCACAATTCTACTTCTTTTTACCATTATGTAGTAGGCCCCTTTCTTTAATATGCCTGACCGCCCTTGATGTGAAAAATTAAATGCAATCAAAGAAGTGCCCGTGCCAAAAAAAGACCGAGCAATTTTGACTATTCCAAATAAATGATAACCATAAATATTATGATTCAATTTAAAGCTACTGTCAATTTTATATATGTATTGAATTGTTAAGGATTTGTTATAGTTTGAGGAAAAAAACCGTTTTTATGTATCGAAGAATTAAAACGACTATTAAAAATCTCAAAAAAAGATTTTCACAGAATGAAAACCCAATTTTGTTATAGCTCGATGTATTGGAAACCCCCTCATTATTTTAATAATTCTTGCAATTCACCTTCTGAAAGCGGTTCAAATAGACTTGGAGCCTTATAAGCTTCAACCACTTGATAAGCCATAAATTGATTGCTCGAAAGCGACAAAATGTCGGCTACAATTTCATAAAGATGAATATTTTCTTGGGGCTTCTTCCACTTCTTACTCGTAAGATAATCCCAAATATCTTCGACTACTACTTCATTCAGGCCAAGCATTGTTAACTCCTCTAATTTAATATTCAATGCTGGCTTAACCTTGAAATAATAACGCTGATACGGATGATTCTTTTTCATCAATTTTGCCCCCATATTTCCTCACAATAATAACAAGAGGAATATTTGTACATGATCACACACATTTGTCATGCTTTGTCCAAGTCACTGCATATAGTTAATTGTATATGATGTCAGCTTTTTTGAGAAGGCGGGGATATAAAAAAATGTCAAAATTTATAAAAGGAACCTTGATTTTAATTGTAGCCAGTTTAATAACAAGAGTTCTTGGATTCATTAATCGAATTGTCGTCGCCCGTTTTATCGGAGAAGAGGGTGTAGGCTTATATATGATGGCATTGCCCACCTTGTTTCTTGTCATTAATATAACTCAACTTGGGCTCCCAGTGGCCATATCGAAATTCGTTGCAGAAGCTGATGCACGCGGTGATGAGAAAAAAATAAAAAAAATCCTTGTTGTTTCAATTGCTTGTACCTTTTCATTATCGATGATTTTTACACCACTTTTGATATTACTAGCGCCTATGCTCTCTGATACATTATTTACGGACAAGCGAACTCTTTGGCCCTTACTCGCCATTACGCCTATTATTCCAATTATCGCTATTTCATCGGTTATTCGCGGTTACTTTCAAGGGAAACAAAATATGAAACCATTCGCCTTTTCGCAAGTAATTGAACAAATCTTACGAATCGCTTTTATCACTGTACTGACAAGAGCATTTTTACCCTATGGAATTGAATATGCTGCAGCGGGTGCCATGTTAGCTTCGATTATCGGAGAACTCGCATCGCTTTTCTACTTACTACATGCATTTAAATTAAAGAAGCATTTTAAAGTAAGAAAAGGATTTTTCAAAATGGTGAATGCCGGAAAGGAAACATTCACTGAACTAATGGGGATTGCCTTACCAACAACAGGAAGTAGAATGATTGGTTCTCTTTCTTGGTTTTTAGAGCCCATTGTTGTCGCTCAAAGCTTGGCCATTGCTGGTGTGACCACATCTATTGCCACTAGACAATACGGAGAACTAACAGGATATGCCTTACCACTTTTAATGCTACCTTCCTTTCTAACTGCATCACTTGCCACATCACTCGTTCCTGCTGTCAGTGAGGCGAATTCGACTGGTAATCTTAATTTAGTTGTATATCGACTGCAGCAATCATTACATATTACTTTCACAACCGGCTGTTTAGCCGTCGTTACTCTATTTGTATTTGCCGATCCCATTCTAGAGCTTATGTATGGTTCAGCTCATGCAGCCGTCTTCATTAAATTTCTAGCACCTTTTTTTATCATGTTCTATTTTCAAATTCCGTTACAATCGATGCTACAGGCGATGAATCTAGCGCGAGCAGCGATGATTAATAGTCTTATCGGTGCAATTGTCAAAATCATCATCATTTTCATGCTTGCGACAAAAGAAAATTTTGGAATTATGGGTGCTGCTGTTGGGATTGCTATTGGAACAGTTTTAGTGACCTTTCTACATTTCTCGACGATATTAAAAGTGGTTCCAATTTCACTTCATCTTCGGAACTATATTTTACCTCTCATCATTACAATTATTTCAGGGTATAGCGGATTTTACGCTTACAATAAATGGTTTAATAATCAGTTATTAAACGTTCAACTGCTTAGCTCTATTACTGTTCTGATTATAATTTACTTAGTGCTCATGTTTGGTACGGGTAGTATAACAAAGAGCGATGTTAAACGAATTCCGCGAATCGGATCTTTCTTAGCACGATTTGCTTGGCGTCCTTAATCTTTCTTATCAATGTAAAATTCACCATGAGTATAGGTGCATAATGAAATTTGCTTTGGATCTTCAAATCCATGTTTTTTCAACTGCTCCCTGAGCCAAAATTCATTTTGACCGATTTGATCAAGACTAATCCTTTGTACCTCACCATCAATGATTAGTGGATAAGCGGTTTCTTTATCTGTTACTTTTTTATGTTCCTCTACTTTCATAACGGACAACTTACCTGAGGTTTCAAGAATCGCAAATTGAACTTCAGTTATATCAATAATTCCTTGCTCACGAAGTTGTGTCAGTAAATCGTCAAAATTATATCGTTGTTTTCGCATGACCTTTTCATCTATTTTACCATTATTAATAATAATACTTGGGGTTCCATCTAGTATTTTTCGGAACTTCGAACTTTTCAATGATATGAACGAAAGAACAACCTGAAGAAACAATAAAATAAGCATAGGAAGAATAATATGAAAAAATGGTTTATTATGTTTTTCTATCGCAATGACTGCAATGTCTCCTAGCATAATAAAAACAACTAAATCTAAAATACTTAATTCACCAATTTCCCGTTTACCCATTAACCGAAAAATAACAATGATTAGAACATAACTGATCACTGTCCTTAAGATAATCATTGAATAAGCCTCCATCATTCATCACTCCCCCATGAATCAATCCATATTAGGGTGTGCCAGAAACTAAAAAATATTTTTCCTTTTTTTAAACGAATGGTCTATGTCCCAAAACACCCGAATATGTTTGTACAAAGAAAAGCGGAGCCGGCTTGGTCACGCCGGTGGAGCTAGACATTAGGAAAAGCGGAAGCGCCCGTTTAGCCACGACAAGCGATGGAGGACCAGAAGGTGAAGCCGTTCTTTGACTTCATCAACTGGGCCGAAGCGACTCGAGGGGCTGGGCGCCGGAGCTAGACAAAGAAAAGAAGATCCGGCTAATAAAAAAGGAGGGAACGACAATCGAAACAAAAAAAATGAGCGTTGCCATCATATACGGTGTTACGAGTATTTTTTCATTTGCTATTATTGCAAGCTTAATTTTCTCTATTCTCCTACGCTTTACAGCCTTGACTGAGTCATCACTCAGTATAATCATGTTGATTGTTACTTTTCTTTCACTTTTCATCGGAGGATTTATTTCAGGAGGAAAAGGTAAAAAGCAAGGAATTTTACTAGGTGGCGGAACAGGTATTCTTTACTTAGTGATTATCATCTTATTTCAATATTTAGGACATGATTCGCAATTTTCGGCAAATCAGTGGATTTATTATATATGCTTTTTAAGCACAACTACAATGGGCGGCATTCTTGGTGTAAATATGAAAGGCGGGGAATAAGAAAGCGCATGATGTTCATTCAGAGACGAGTGAGCTTACCTCTGCAAATGAATAAAAAATGAACCTGACTTATCACCCATATTACCAAAAGCAGCGTACCTACATTCACTCTTATTCTATATATAACAAAAAAACCGAGAGCTAGTCTCGGTTTTTTACATCTTACACTTCTGATCTTTCAGGAGCACTTTGGGTAATTTCACGAATCGCTTGACGATCGAAAGTTAATTTTGAACCATCTGGTGATTTTACAACGATTTTTGTTTCGTCAATTGAGTCAATTGATCCATGTAATCCGCCAATCGTCACAATTTTATCGCCTTTTTTTAAACTGCTTTGCATTTGTTGAACAGAATTTTGACGTTTCTTTTGTGGGCGAATGAGCAAAAACCAAAACAATACAAACATAATGATTATCGGTAAAAATTGGTATATTTGTTGCATTTTATGTATTCTCCTTTCTTATCATAATGTGTATGGATTAGAAGTTTTTCGCATTTGGCTTATTAAAACCATATTGTTCAAAAAACTCTTCTCTAAAGTCTCCAAGACGATCTTCTCGAATAGCTTGTCTGACTTGTTCCATTAATTTTAACAGAAAATGTAGGTTATGATAAGTAGTTAAACGAATTCCATACGTTTCTTCGCATTTAATTAAATGACGGATATAGGCACGGCTATAATTTTGACAAACATGACAATCACAATTTTCATCAATTGGACCAAAGTCGCGTGCATATTTCGCGTTTTTCACAACAAGGCGACCTTTGCTTGTCATCAACGTACCATTCCTTGCGATACGTGTAGGGAGTACGCAGTCAAACATATCAATTCCACGAATTGCGCCGTCAATAAGTGAATCTGGTGATCCCACTCCCATTAAGTAGCGTGGTTTATTTGCAGGCAGTAATGGCGTCGTATACTCAAGCATACGATTCATAATATCCTTTGGCTCTCCTACAGATAAACCGCCAATGGCATAGCCAGGAAAGTCTAAAGAAACTAAATCTTGAGCACTTTGCTTACGAAGATGCTCAAATTCACCGCCTTGAACAATGCCAAACAGCCCTTGGTCTTCAGGACGCGCATGTGCTTTTAAACAGCGTTCCGCCCAACGAGATGTGCGGTCCACTGATTTCTTCATATACTCTTCTGTTGCTGGGAATGGTGGACATTCATCAAATGCCATCATAATATCAGAGCCCAATGCATTTTGAATTTCCATTGCTTTTTCAGGTGAAAGAAACAGCTTGTCACCATTTAAATGATTTCTAAAATGAACACCTTCCTCTTCAATTTTCCGAAAATCACTTAAACTAAATACTTGGAATCCACCAGAATCGGTTAAGATAGCACGATCCCAGTTCATAAATTTATGCAGTCCACCCGCTTCTTTGACAATATCATGACCAGGTCGTAACCATAGATGATAGGTATTACTTAAGATAATCCCAGCACCCATTTGTTTTAACTCCTCAGGTGACATCGTTTTAACAGTAGCAAGCGTTCCTACCGGCATAAAAGCAGGTGTTTCAAAGGAACCATGTGGTGTATGAACGATTCCCAGCCTCGCTCCTGTCTGCTTACATGTATGAATATGTTCGTATCGTATGGCTGTCAACAGATTGACTCCTTTCAAAAGCAATTCTCTCTTATTTTTTTACTTGATAAACATTGCATCGCCAAAGCTAAAGAATCGATATTTTTCCTTCACTGCCAATTCATAGGCATGAAGCACATGTTCTCGACCAGCAAGGGCACTGATTAGCATAATTAACGTTGATTTAGGTAAATGAAAATTAGTAATCATCGCATCAATTCCTTTAAACTCATATCCCGGATAAATAAAGATACTCGTCCAACCACTTTCCTCTTTAAAAACTCCATTATGACGAGTAGCAATCGTTTCTAATGTTCTCGTAGAGGTAGTACCTACTGTAACAATACGCCCACCATTTGCTTTCGTTTTATTTAAAAGGTCGGCTGTTTCTGCTGTCATTTGGTAAAATTCTGAATGCATATCATGATCATCAATATCATCTACACTTACCGGGCGAAATGTTCCCAGTCCGACATGAAGGGTGATAAAAGCAATATGTACCCCCATTTTTTCAACCTTAGCTAACAACTCTTTTGTAAAATGAAGACCTGCTGTTGGCGCTGCTGCTGAACCTCTTTCGCGAGCATACACCGTTTGATAGCGGTCTTGGTCATCCAATTGTTCTTTTATATAAGGAGGAAGAGGCATTTCTCCCAATTCATCCAATACTTCGTAAAATATGCCGTCATACTGAAATTTTAGAATTCGTCCACCGTGTTCAAGGACACCAGTACACACTGCTTTCAATTTACCCTCACCAAAAACGATAGTTGTCCCTTCTTTAACCCGTTTGGCAGGCTTTACGAGTGTTTCCCATTCATCTTCTTCCTGTTGTTTTAGCAACAGGACTTCAATATTCGCAGCTGTATCTTCTTTTATACCATGCAAACGCGCCGGTAAAACCTTTGTATCATTTAATACAAGGCAGTCCCCAGGCTCTAAATAGTCGGTAATATTCTTAAACACATCATGCTTAACTTCTCCACTAACTTTATCCAACACCATTAATCTGCTTGCTTCCCTATTTTCTAAAGGGACTTGAGCAATTAATTCTTCTGGCAAATGAAAATCAAATAAATCTAACTTCATTTCTACACTTCCTTATTTAAATCTTCCAATCACGTAAAAAATCGCCGATAAGACTAAACTCAAAACAATTGAAGTGACAATAGGAAAATAAAAAGTTGTATTCTCCCTTTTAATCACAATATCGCCAGGAAGTTTTCCTAAGTTAATAAACTTCATTCCCAAGCCAATAATAATCAAAATGACGCCGATCGTTACTAGCAGCTTTGGTAGCCCAGTCATTCGGTAGGCACCTCCATTTGAAAATGTTTATAAGCTAAAGGTGTTGCTACTCGACCGCGAGGAGTTCTTTGAAGAAAACCAATTTGTAGTAAATACGGTTCGTACACATCTTCAATCGTATGAGCTTCTTCCCCAATGGTAGCTGCAATCGTTTCTAGCCCCACCGGTCCACCTCGAAATTTTTCCATAATGTTTTTTAGAAGTTTATGATCAATATGATCGAGTCCCAAACGGTCTACTTGTAATAATTCCAATGCATAATTGGAAAGTTCCTTGGTTATCGTACCATCACCACGCACTTGAGCAAAATCTCTTACTCTTCTCAGTAAACGATTGGCGATTCTTGGTGTTCCGCGGGATCTACTGGCAATTTCCGCTGCAGCTTGTTGGTCCATTTCCGTATCCATAATAACGGAAGTCCGCAATACGATATCCGTTAATTGATATTCGTTATAATATTCTAAACGGCTTAATACACCAAAGCGATCGCGAAGTGGTGCTGATAAAGCACCTGCTCTCGTTGTGGCACCTACTAGAGTAAATGGTGGCAAGTCAATTCGAATCGAGCGTGCTTCAGGACCCTTTCCAATCACAATATCTAGGCAAAAGTCCTCCATTGCTGGGTATAGTACCTCTTCTACCACACGCGGAAGACGATGAATTTCATCAATAAATAAAACATCCCCTGGTTGCAGTGCACTCAAAATCGCCGCCAAGTCACCTGGTCGTTCAATGGCTGGGCCAGATGTTGTTCGAATATTGACTCCCATTTCGTTAGCAATAATGACCGCTAATGTTGTTTTTCCTAAACCAGGAGGGCCATATAACAACACATGATCTAGGGTTTCTTCACGCATTCTCGCAGCTTCAATAAATACGCTTAAATTTGCTTTAACTTTATCCTGGCCAATATATTGCTTTAGAGTTTGGGGTCGCAAGCTTTGCTCAAAGGACAGGTCGTTCGAATCCATTTCCTGATTAACAATTCTCTCCTCCATCACGCCAACCCCTATCTTAACATCATTTGTAAAGCTTTTTTAATATATTGCTCAGTCGTTAGTGAATCCGTCTCAAGTGTTTTAGCTACTTTTTGTACTTCTTTTTCGGAATAACCTAACGCCTTTAAAGCCAAAATAGCTTCATCTAGTTCTGGAGTTGTTGTCGCTAGCTGCATTACCTCAGGATTAAACAAAGTAGGAAAGGCATCTGGAATAATATGCTCGAGCTTTCCTTTTAAATCTAAAATCATTTGACGCGCCGTTTTCTTCCCCACACCAGGAAATTTAAGAAGGAAGGATTCATCTTCCTGCTCTACAGCTTGCACGACTTGATCAACCTGTCCAGAAGCAAGTATAGCTAACGCACCTTTAGGACCAATTCCCGTCACACCTAATAATTTTGTAAATAACGCCTTCTCTTGTCGATTTTGAAATCCGTAAAGCGTTATATTATCTTCACGTACATAATGATAGATAAAAATTTGAATTTCTTTTTTTAATTGTGACGAAAAAACAAAAGGATTTGGTGTCACGACCTGATAACCAATTCCCCCATTTTCCACTACTATATATTCAGGTCCAATATAATCGACCATACCTTTTAAATAATCATACAAACGACTTCTCTCCCCAATTTTGCTTTACCATTCATTGTACCATAAAACATGGTGGAAGTCTTTATTTTCTGCTTAAGTGTGTATTCCCCTATCAATAATTAGGCTGTATCGCATAGTCCTGATATTTCTTCATCAGGCTATTAAATTGATCTTTACTGATTATTTGAATGCCCTGTTGTAATTCTTCTTGCTGGTACACCTCTAGTTTACCTACATCAATTTGAAAAAAAGTATGAATGATTTTATCATCCTCCGGTTTTCCATTAAAGATTGACAGAGTTCCATCTTTGGTCATACCAAAATATCCATTTGTTTTAAGTAAGGGAGAAATATCATTTTCCGTTTTATAAAATACAATCTGATCTTTTGTTTGTTCAATCATTTTCCATTCTCTATATTTATCTTTTAATTCCTCAATAGACCAAAACCATTCGGTTACTTTTTCTTCGCTTAACTCTCCATCCAAGTATTCACGTTGCAAAATTACTTTTATCTCTTGCTGCTGGTCGTTTTCAACTGGTACGGCTGCTGCTCCCATACAAGTATATGAAAAAAACAGCATAATGACGAATGCAAAAATTCGTAGTTTCAAATCAATCACCTCTTACGGCGTTTACTTTTTTATTAGCTTTAAATAGAACAAGAAATTTCATTAATTAGTTTGACCGATTGCTGTGAATTTAACCCAAAAAACTGACTTCAACATCGAAGTCAGTTTTGATTGTGTATTTTCTATCGTGTTAGTTATTGCTCTAATTTGAAATAAGCTTTGCAAGCTTATGATTTAAGTCCATTCTTTTTTCAAAATCGTCAACAGATATTTTCCAAACATGATCGAGATGAAAACGTTTTTTAAACAATAGATTCCACTCTCTAAAAATATCAGAGGGATAGGCTAGAGCAAATATAAAAGCTGGATTTTCTTGATATGCTTTAATTTGTGGATAGTTCCAGATTTCATTAGACGGTTGATCTAATTGTGGCAAAATACGATTAGCGTATTGTAAATAATCATACATGCGTGGAGCCTTGGCAATTAAATCAAAATCAATTAACGCTAATTTACCATCTTGTTTTCGAAGGAAATTATGATGTGCACAATCACCGTGAATAATTGTATTTTTTTCTTGATACAAATAGTGATGATTAGCAGCTATTCCCTTCAATGACCATTCACCCCATGCAATCCACTCATTTACTATCGACTCTGGGATATGTGTGCTAATCGTTGGCGCATGTTGACGAAATAAATCTAATCGATCTTGCCATTTCCTTTCTTGATTAAACAATGGCAGGGATAGTGAAATTTTGTCCGCACTGTCATGAAACGCCTCTAGAAGTTGTATTCCTTCGATTCGATTCGTTTCATTTGAAAAGTTGAATGAATTACTGCTTATTGGTAAATATTCAATAAAACCATACCATAAACCGTCTAATTGAAATGGCATAGGGTCCCTGTACATTTCGTACGTCTGATCAAAATTATTTTGTTTTAATAAGAAGGTAAACATTTGTTGTCGATTCCATTTTTCATAGCTACTGAAACCTTTTAGAATAAGTGGTTTATCATCCTTGAAAGTAATGAAGTGGACATCACCACGCAATTGTCTTATACTTTCCGGTCTACCTTTGATTTCTGAAATTATTGATATAAGATGATTTCGAATAGGGAAATTCCGATTAGAAGTCATCACTTTCCTCTGCGAATGTTGGTATACCAAATGTTTCAGGCGCACGCACCCCACCAAATTGTTCAGGAATAAACGGCCCCGGCTGGCCTCCAAATTGGGTTGGCAAAGTTTGCGGTTGAGCAAATGATTCCGGAACAGATTGGCTAGATAGTTGAATAAGATCCATAGGTTGAGCAGACCTACCTGCTAATGGATTTACATACTGAGATTGTGGCATTGTTCCTGGTAATGGCTGTTGCGAATACGGCTGGCCTCCCATTCCTGGCTGCAGTTGTTGGGAATATGGCTGGCCTCCCATTCCTAGTTGCGGTTGTTGGGAATATGGCTGGCCTCCCATTCCTAATTGCGGTTGTTGAGAATACGGCTGGCCTCCCATTCCTGGCTGCGGTTGTTGGGAATATGACTGGCCTCCCATTCCTGGCTGCGATTGTTGAGAATATGGGTGCCCTCCCATTCCTGGCTGCGGCTGTTGAGAATATGACTGGCCTCCCATTCCTGGCTGCGATTGTTGAGAATATGGGTACCCTCCCATTCCTGGCTGCGGTTGTTGAGAATATGGCTGGCCTCCCATTCCTGGTTGCAGCTGTTGGGAATACGGCTGGCCTCCCATACTTGGTTGCAGCTGTTGAGAATATGGGTACCCTCCCATTCCTGGCTGCGGTTGTTGAGAATATGGCTGGCCTCCCATTCCTGGTTGCAGCTGTTGAGGATATGGCTGGCCTCCCATTCCTGGTTGCAGCTGTTGAGGATATGGGTACCCTCCCATGCCTAGTTGCGGTTGTTGAGGATATGGGTACCCTCCCATGCCTAGTTGCGGTTGTTGAGAATATGGCTGGCCTTCCATTCCTGGTTGTGGCTGTTGGGAATCTGAGTGGGATTCTAACATGTCTGGATTATGTGGTTGTGAACTTGGCATCTTAGGATAAGGATTGTATATAGGCTGATGAATTTTTTCAGGTCCGTATGTCCCTAAATTCGTTTTTCCGCAGCCACAATCTGCGGATTCCACTTGATAAGCTGGTTGAGCACCTCCATACGAAGGGGCCAATGATGGTGCCGGATTTGGATAAGGCTGAGGAATCGGATAAGTACTCGCTCCAGCAACGGATTCTGGAAACGATTGATATTGCGACGATGATTCGCCCCATACATCTGAGCTTTCTCCAACCGCCAGTGGAGCTTGAACATAAGGTAGTGGAGCTGGTAAGTTTGGCTGAGCGAACTGAACAGGAGCATTTTCCCATTGTAGTGGTAATGGCGGCGGTGATGGATAACAGAAACCTGTTCCTGGTAAAATAGGCGTCACAGGTATACATTCTTCAACTGGTTGTTCTTCAATTGGTTTATTTACCTCTGGGACGGGAAGTGGTGGCGGTGCAGGTACTTCTTTCGTAATATAGACTGGCTTTTCCTTCACAACTTCTTTCGTAATATAGATGGGTTTCTCCTTCACAACTTCTTTTGGTACCTCTTTTGTAATATAAATAGGCTTCTCCTTCACAACTTCCTTTTCAATAACAGTTGGAGTTGGTGGGGCAATTGGATATTCTTTAATAATTGGTTGTTCTTTCACAATTGGTTTCTTTTTAACAATTGGAATTTCTTTAACGATTGGCTGTTCTTTCATAATTGGTTGTTCTTTTTTAATCAGTTGTTCTTTCAATCCAGATACTTGTGGTTGTACAGGTACTTCTTTTGTTCCAGTTTTTATAATTGGCTGAACAGCTTCCTTTTTCATGGTACCAGCTGAACCAGGTATTTTAATTTTCATGCCCGGCATTAACAAATCCGGATTGCTTAATTGCGAGTTTATTTTTTTCAGTTCATCGAAACTAACGCCATATTTTTTAGCTAGCTTCCAAAGCGTATCGCCTTTTTGGACTATATGAATTTTCACGCTGTAACCCCTCCTGTGCATATGTCCATATATACTATGAAGCAGTCAATAAATTGCTAACATTTTCATCATCAAAACTTATGCTGTACTAAAGCAGTTTATGAAAAAATTGGTCATAAATATGAGGATTTGATATAAAAATTAAAAATAATTTTTCACAAGAACCATACATAATTATCAGAATTACAATTTACATAAAATTTATCCAACCTCTAACAAAGTAAAATATAGCAAAAAAGTCAAAGACCTGAATCAGTTTCGATTCAGGCCCTTCTTCAAACTTATTTTTTTTCTAACATCCTATTCAAAGCAAGAATTGCATCATCAGCAATTTGTTGTTCCACTTTAATTGGATTGATAATTTCCCCGTTACTAATCGATTCAAGCGACCATAATAGATGAGGTAAATCGATTCTATTCATCGTTAGGCATGGACACATAATCGGATTTAAGGAAACAATATTCTTATCTGGATGTTTCGCAATTAAACGTTTGACAAGATTCATTTCGGTGCCAATTGCCCATGAACTACCTGGTTCAGCATTTTCAATCGCTTTAATAATATACGCTGTTGAACCATTATCATCAGCCAGCGCCACTACTTCACGACTACACTCTGGATGAACAATAATTCTTGTTTCCGGTTTTGTTTTTCGCAAATGTTTAATATTAGCCGGTGTAAACATTTCATGAACGGAACAATGACCTTTCCAAAGCAATACTTTTACATCCTCGAGCTTGCCTTCATAAATTAATTCATCTTTATGCGGATCCCAGACAGCCATTTGCTCTAGCGGAATACCTAAATCGTATGCCGTATTTCTGCCTAAATGCTGATCAGGTAAGAATAAAATCCGTTCTTTTTGCGTGAATGCCCATGACACCATTTCCTTGGCGTTAGATGAGGTAACGGTCGCTCCACCATTTTTTCCAACAAATGCTTTGATCGCAGCTGTTGAGTTCACATAGGTTAATGGGAGAATCGTATCACCAAATAGCTCTTGCAGCTTTGCCCAAGCTCTTTCTGTTTGATGAATATCAGCCATATCTGCCATCGAACAGCCTGCACGCATATCTGGTAACACAACAGTTTGCTCAGGCGTAGTTAAAATATCAGCTGTTTCCGCCATAAAATGCACACCACAAAAGACGATATATTCAGCATCACGATTTTGTGCTGAAATTTGTGCCAACTGCAGCGAATCACCTGTGACGTCGGAAAATTGAATGACTTCCTCACGTTGATAATGATGTCCCGGAATAAACAGACGTTTACCAAGTTGTTTTTTGATCTCCCAAATCCGCGCTTCCATTTCCTCTGCTGTCATGTTGTTATACTTTTCAGGTAAAGCTGTTTCGGCTACTGCCTGTTCTAATAAACTCATGAATGAACCCCTTCCCTTTCGGTTACTTTTGCACTAATATCTAACGCACGAACACTATGTGTTAAGCTGCCTAATGAAATAAAATCCACTCCACAATCGCGATAAGTTGCCAAATTGGTTAAGTTAATCCCACCCGATGCCTCCGTAATGATATGAGCTGGGACAAGTTTTACTAGCTGTTTGATTTCGTCTGGTGTACGATTATCAAACATAATAATGTCTGCGCCTGCTTGAACTGCTTCATGTACTTGCTCTACTGACTCTGTTTCTACTTCTATTTTCACCGTATGGCCCAGTTTTGCTTTAACCGTTTTGACAGCTTTTGTAATGGAACCAGCAAAAGAAATATGATTGTCTTTAATCATGACTGCATCATATAATCCAAAGCGGTGATTGAAGGCACCTCCAGAACGAACCGCATATTTCTCAAGCATTCGTAATCCTGGTGTTGTTTTTCGTGTATCACATGGCTTTGTTTTCGTTCCATCCAAAATTTGTGCTGCCTTATTTGCTCCAGTAGCAATTGCCGACATACGTTGTACCAAATTAAGGACAACACGTTCTCCTTTTAAAAGATTTCTCATACTACCCGTCATTTGCACTAGTTTTTGTCCGACTTCAAATGCTTCTCCATCTTTAACAAAGCATTGAATCTCAATAGTATCATCAAGTAATGTAAAGCCTGTTTTCACAACATCTGTTCCCGAAAAAATCCCTGGCTCTTTTGCAAGAAAAGTTAATGTCCCTTGTGAATCCTCTGGAAATAAAGTATCACTCGTTACATCCTGCTCACCGATATCTTCTATAAAAAACTGCTCTAATAATCCCTTAAGCTTTAATTGATTCATAATAAACATTTCCTTTCAGACTTTTGACTTTGTTTTTATCCCATACAATCGATGTATGAAGCCATTCTGCATCATTTTCAATTGGATAATCCTCACGGTAATGCCCGCCTCGACTTTCTTTTCTCATCAAAGCAGATTCGGCAATTAGCCATGATACAATAACAGCATTTATTTTCGATAATTGGTCAAGTGTTAAATCTTCACATGCCACATCAAGCAATTCATCGATTCGATACGTTTCCAACCAAGCTTTTAAAGAAGCAAGATCCTTTTCATTCCGAACAATTCCTGCCTTTTGCATTAAACTGTTTTGAATATCAGCTATTTCAGGTAGCATTCGTAACGAATGTTTTACTCCTGTTTGCCTGGCCTCTTTTGCTAATTTTCTTGGTGGCACTGCTCCTAAATAATGACCAAGCGCATGACCATATACAAGACCCTCTAGTAAAGAATTACTTGCGAGACGATTGGCCCCATGGACACCTGTACAAGCCACTTCTCCAACCGCATACAATCCTTTAACTGACGTTCGACTTAACTCATCCGTTTCAATTCCACCCATCAAAAAGTGATTGCCAGGTGATACCGGTATTTTTCCTTCATCAAGATTGATTCCATTGCTTTCGCATATGTCAGCAACTGTTGGAAAATGTTCTTTAAAATGATCAATCATCGAAATATCTAAAAAAACCATTTCTCCCTGTTCCATATAAGAATAAATCGTTTGAGCAACAACATGACGTGGAGCTAAATCCTTTAATGGATGAACAGCTTCCATTATTTTTTTACCATGACTCGTCACAAGTATGGCTCCTTCACCACGAACAGCTTCCGAAACAAGTCCATGAGTCTTTCCATTACAATATAAAAGTGTTGGATGAAACTGAATAAATTCCATATCACGGATTCTTGCACCTGCTTTTAAGGCTAAAGCAAGACCGTCTCCCGCTACAGTTGATGCGTTAGATGTTAACTGAAATAGTGAACCGCAGCCACCCGTTGCTAACACGATATGCTCTGCATAAATCGATTCAACTTGCCCCTTCTGGTTCATGACTTTTACACCGATACATGAATGATCCTCAGCAATGATTAGCTCGACAACCGCTGTATCTTCAACGATATCAATCTTCGAAGTATCTAATTTACTTAACAAATGCTCTGTGACAAATTTGCCAGTTGCATCTCCATGGCTATGCAAAATTCTACGTTCGCTATGAGCACCTTCCATTCCATATGTCAGGCTACCATCTTGATTGTGGTCAAATCTCATCCCAGAATCTATAAGATTAGAGATGACATATGGCGCTTGTTCTACTAACATTTTTACAGCATGTTCATTATTATAATAACGCCCCGCTTGAATAGTATCCTTTTGGTGAAAACTAGGATTGTCTTGTTCAGACATCGCTACTGCAATTCCACCTTGTGCTAAATAAGAATTACTATGCCGAAGCTTTGATTTTGTGATAATTGTCACATGTTTTGACTTACTTGTTTCTATTGCTGTTTGAAGGGCTGCAACCCCACTACCTACAATAACAACTTCTACTTTATCCATTTTTTTGCCTCCTGTTTTTTTACAGGTTGTCTTGACACCTATCTTTACATATTATTTAATGAATATCAAGTAGTTTTTTAGATTAAGAAGTGGATGTGATCCAATGATTTATTTAGATTATGCAGCAACAACTCCGATTGATGCTGAAGCATTAAATATCTGGGTAAAAGCTTCACAGCAATTTTTCGGTAATTCAAGCAGTCTTCATGATTTTGGCTCAAAGGCTGCACATTTACTTGATTTATCACGACAACAGCTCGCAGCTTTATTACAAGTTGATCAAGAAGGTGTAATTTTTACAAGCGGCGGCTCAGAAAGCAATGTTCTTGCTATTGATACCTTATTAGCTTCAAAAAATAAACTGAAAAACCAAATCTTGATCAGTCAAACAGAACATGCGTCACTTCATCAGTATGTCGGAAAACTAGAACTTCAAGGCTATGAAGTTGGCACGCTTCGTCATTTATCAAATGGAACAGTTGATCTAGATGACCTCCGTTCACATCTAACTGAGCAAACCTGTCTCGTTATCATTCAGCATGTAAATTCCGAAATAGGGGTCATACAGCCCATCCAGGAAATTCATAAAATATTGCAGCATCGTGATATTTTCTTACATGTCGATTGTGTGCAGTCCTTTGCTAAGCTTCCGCTAGAATCAATTAGTGGAGCTTGTGACAGCATGGCGATTTCAAGCCATAAAGTGTATGGGCCAAAGGGCGTTGGGGCAGTGATTTTTCCAAACTATCATAAGCTAAAGCCTGCCCTACCAAATGTGACTCATGAATTCGGCTTTCGAGCAGGTACAGTGAATGTGCCTGGGGTTGCCGCTTTCGTCACAGCAGCCAAAAAACTAGTAGCTATCCAAGATGAGGAACTTTTGCGAATTCATGCCTTACGATTACAATTGATTGGTTCACTAACAAAAGAAAATGTGTCCTTTGAGGTGATTGAAGCTAAAGACCATCAGCTCCCACATATTCTTGCGCTCACCTTTTCAGGTTTGCAGGGGCAATCGCTGATGATTGAATTAAATCGACGTGGCTTTGCTGTATCAACAGGAAGTGCTTGTCAAATTGACAAACAAGAACCCTCAAAAGCAATGCTTGCCATTGGGAAAAGTATCGAAGAAGCTCATCAACTGCTTCGTATTTCATTTGGAAAATTAACAACCGAGGAAGATGTAAAGCAATTAGCGGAAAATATTGTACAAATCGTATCGATGTAGATAGAAAAGCGGAACCGGCTTGGTCAGCTCGCGAAGAAAATAGGGAGTGGCTTAAAAGGCGCTTTTTGCCTTTTAAAGACACTCATCTTTTTCACAGCGAGTTAGCCGGTGGAACTAGACAAAGAAAAGCGGAGGGCACCCGTTCAGCGATGTATGGACTGGACCGCTACGTATGAGATATAGGAAACACGAAGAACGCATACGATTCGATGTTGACTTATCGTAAGGAGGAACGGGAAGTCCATTAGGCGCTGGGTGCCCGGAGCTAGACAAAGAAGAGTGGAACTACTCACTTAAATCGAAAGTTTATCATTCTTATGCTAAGATATTAATAGATGATTGAGGAGAGATAGGATGGGAATAAAGAAGAAATTACTCGGTGAAGAAAGACGATCGCAACTACTACAAATTCTTAAATCAAGTAGCGAACCCATTACAGGAAGTGATCTTTCAAAAAAAACGAATGTTAGCCGCCAAGTAATTGTGGGGGACATTACTCTTTTGAAAGCAAGGAATGAACCGATTATCGCCACCAGCCAAGGCTATATGTATATGCACATGGGGAAACCACAACTTTTTGAGCGTACCATTGCTTGTCAACATGAACCTTCAAGAACCGAAGAAGAATTACATTTACTTGTCGACCTAGGCGTAACCGTTAAAAATGTGACAATTGAGCATCCGATATACGGCGATTTAACCGCTTCAATGATGGTTAGTAGCCGAAAGGATGTTCAGCAATTTCTCGATAAAATGGCAGATACCAAGGCATCCTATTTGTTAGAACTTTCAACTGACGGTATTCATCTTCATACTTTAAGTGCTCCGTCTAAGGAAATCCTGGATGAAGCTGAAGCCGCATTGAAGAAGGCTAATTTTCTTGTAGACCAAAAAGAAGGATATTGAATTTGCAAGATTACCTGTCAAATTTGCAAGATTTCCACCTGAAATTGCAAGAAAAACAATTGAATTCGCAAGATTCCATACATGAAAACACCCCCGTTCATTCAAACGGGGGCGTTTTCATGTTTAATTTTTTTGTACGGATTCCTTTTTTACTGAATTCTCCACCGCAAAACTTGGATAGCTACCCAAAATAGAAACCGTACAACCAAGCACTTCTAATTCAGAAATGGCCCCAGGAATAAGTACCTCGTCAAGTGCCATTTCCACATCAATAATAAAGAAGTAATTTCCTAGTCCTGTTTTCATAGGACGCGATTCAATTTTAGACAAATTCAACTTTCTCCACGCAAATGCTGAAAGCACTTGATGAAGAGCTCCGGTATAATCAGAAGGAAGTGTAACCATGAGCGTTGTTTTCCACCCACGCTCTGTAGTTAAATGTCCGGTATAATCTACGTCTTCATTTGAAACAACGATAAATCTCGTATGATTATTCGAGTAATCGTTAATATTCTCACCGATAATGGTTAACCCGTATTCCTCTGCTGCTACTTCATTCGCAATGGCTGCAATATTCCGCTGCGGTTGATCGTGTACTAGTTTGGCAGCAGCTGCGGTTGATGTTACCTCTTCACAGGGAATGCCTTTCCATTCTCTATGTAAAAATTTATAACACTGAGCAATGGCATGCGGATGCGAATATATCATTTCTGGCTTAAAATCAGGTGAAGTATGATCGGGGTGCACCATAAAATGCTGAGATATCGGAATGGTTACTTCACCTTTTACAGGAAGTTGCACATCATGTATTAAATAATCAATCGTAATATTTACAGATCCCTCTAAAGCATTTTCAATTGGGACAACTGCAATCGTGGCTTCTCCCTCTTTGACGGCATCAAGACAAGCAGGAATGGTGGTCATAGGAATCTTCACTTCATTAGGAAATAATCGAGAAGCTGCTAAATCTGTGAACGTTGCCTTAGGACCGAGAAAAGCAATTTTATGTGACATCTAAAACTCTCCTTCTTTTCTAGCAAATCTACTGTACTCTTCTTGAGAATCGTATTTCTATATGTTATGTCATTTTCAGATTTTTTACAATCTGAACCTATATCGTTTTAGCAATAGTCTAAATGATTACGAAATATCTAATAAAAGACCAAAGGCGTTGGACCGTAGCATACTCCAAATTAAATGATCACATCTCAATTTCATTTTTTTCAAAAACAAATGATGCTTCATATTAGATAGCGAAGCTCCGACCCTTTACAAAAACCCCGTGTCATCGAAAACACGGGGTAATGCTTAAGCGCCATTTCCTAGAATCTCTACCTTTTCAACGAATTCCATTTTACGGAAAGTAGTGAGCAATTCATCAATGTCCATAGTCATCCCAGTCGTATTAAGAGAGAGCGTGACGTTCGCACGTCCCTGTAAGGGAATGGTTTGGTGAATGGTCATGATATTACAGCCAGACATCGCCACAACTCTTAATAACTCTGATAAAGTTCCCGAACGATCTTCAAGATAAAAGAATAAAGTAATAAGTCTTTCTTTCACAATCGTATGAAACGGAAACACCGTATCACGATATTTATAAAAAGCACTTCTACTCAAATCAACGCGTTGAACTGCTTCCCAAACAGATTCAACCTTTCCACGTTCTAGCATTTCCTTGGCATCCAGTGTTTTTTTCATTGCCTCAGGAAGGACATCTTCGCGAACGAGGAAAAACTTCTTATCGATGTTGTTCACTTCTTATCACCCTCGCCAACCGTACTCTTTCCTCGAAAACCCTTGATTAATCTACAAATTCAAATTCATATTCTAAAATTCGAACGATATCTCCATCGGTCGCTCCCTTTTGACGAAGCGCTTCGTCGATTCCAAATGAACGAAGCTGTCTTGCAAAGCGACGAACAGATTCTTCACGAGTAAAATCAGTCATTTTAAATAGACGTTCCACTTTAAATCCAGAAACATCAAAACTGCCATCTGGTTCACGTGTAATTTCAAATTCATCCTGCTTAGTCTCATGTTTATAAAGTACACGATGAACCCCTTTATCTTCATCCTCATCATGAGAAAGTGGGAACTCTGGTGTTTCTTCGATTTTATCGGCAATTGCAAATAATAATTCTCGAATTCCTTCTTGAGTTACAGCTGAAATTGGATAAATCGGATAATCTTCTTGTAATTTTTCTTTAAATTGAGCTAAATTTTCAGTTGAATCAGGAATATCCATTTTACTAGCAACAATAATTTGCGGACGTTCAGTCAAACGCAAATTATATTCCTGTAGTTCTTTATTAATCGTTACATAGTCTTCATATGGATCTCGTCCTTCAAGTCCTGACATATCAATCACATGAACAATAACTCTCGTTCTTTCGATATGACGTAAAAATTGATGACCTAGTCCAACGCCTTCTGAGGCACCTTCAATCAATCCTGGTAAATCGGCCATGACAAAGCTACGATTATCTTCTGTCTCGACAACGCCTAAGTTAGGCACAATCGTTGTAAAATGATATTCAGCAATTTTCGGTCTAGCCGCTGAAACGACAGATAGCAAAGTTGATTTTCCGACACTTGGGAAACCAACAAGCCCTACATCTGCTAATAATTTTAATTCCATAACAATAGTACGCTCTTGTCCTGGTTCTCCATTTTCAGCAATTTCAGGAGCTGGATTAGCTGGTGTGGCAAAGCGTGAGTTTCCACGGCCTCCTCGCCCACCTTTTGCAATGACAGCACGTTGGCCATGCTCAACTAAATCAGCAATAACTTCCTTCGTATCATCATCTATAATCACTGTACCAGGTGGAACTTTAACAACCATATCGGCTGAATTTTTTCCATGCATATTTTTAGACATCCCATGCTCACCGCGAGGAGCCTTAAAGTGACGCTTGTAGCGGAAATCCATTAAGGTACGTAAGCCTTCTTCCACTTCAAAAACGACACTTGCGCCATTTCCACCATCTCCACCAGCAGGACCGCCTAATGGAACATACTTTTCACGTCGAAAGGCAACCATTCCATTGCCGCCGTCTCCACCTTTTACATACACTTTAACTTGATCGACAAACATCCTATCACTTCCTTATTTACTATATGTAATATCTTGCTGTACTCATTATTTCCTATGCAAATTTAATATCCATTTTGAAAAAAAATTCATCATCAGCACATTCACAAAGCTCAATACTTTGTTCTTTTACTAAAGATGTGAATAGAAAATTTTTCAATGACTCTAAGTCCTTTAGCTTTCCCTGAAGATGATAAGAACAAGTTATATCCATTCCATCCTTTTGAGAAAGGCTTATTGTAAGGATATTTTCAGTAAAAGGATCCAACTGCTTCTCTAGCATTTGAAAATAGTCCTTTGTCCATTCATATAGAAGGTTATCCAACTTTTGAGAGCCTTCAAATACTTCGATGACTTCATACTCACACTCAAATTTCCAATTACTCCAATTTACAGTCATTAATAGTTCACCGAATTTTGGCAATGCTAAATTCGAAAGCCTTGCTTCTTGCTGACATTCGATAATAATTTCTTCGATATATCCCTTTGCACTATCAATTTTGTTTAATTCAAGATTACCTTTAATAATTTGTAATTTATTTAACCAATCATGTCTTGATTGGCGAAGTACTTCAAAAGTCGTCCAATTTTTCCCCATTTTTTCACCTTCATATTTATGATAAAGTGAAACACCATAAAAAAAGCACACTTTACGCCCAAATGGCGAAAGTCGATCATCTACAATATGATCTAGAGGTCCTCTTTTCCTATACTTTACCCCTTTTAAAAGTTAAATATCTTAAAATACTAGAAAAATGCAAGGCGCCCAGTAGTTCGGCAGAGCTAGTAACTTGTGCTCTCCAAAATGGTCATTTCTTATTGTTTTAGACTCTGTTCAGCTCTATCATGTTGCCTAGTAACAGTATATCAAAAATGTACTTGTCATGAATATCTGTTCATTTATCCCGCCTTAACGGGCAGTAAGACCCCCACTGATGGAAGTTTCACTTTATTTACATGAACACCCCCGTCCAAAAAACCAAGAACATATCATGTCTTGTGTTCTTTGGACGATGGTAGAACGAAAAGCGAAATGCCCCCTGGGCGACTGGAATTAGACATCTGTACTCATCGAAAATCAGATGCATTCTTTTTCACTTAAAAAAGGGCCAATTCCCTCTTAGCAATATATATCAAATACTGTCGCGATATATATTGTCAGTAGAAGGAATTAGACCCTTTTGAGCCATCCTAATCTCAAAGATGCAATTATGCTTCTTGTGCAACTGGATATACGCTAACTTTTTTGCGGTCACGTCCGAAACGTTCGAAACGTACAACACCGTCTACTTTTGCGTATAAAGTATCATCTCCACCACGGCCTACATTTTCACCTGGATAGATTTTTGTTCCGCGTTGACGGTAAAGGATTGAACCACCAGAAACGAATTGACCATCTGCACGTTTAGCACCTAAACGCTTAGATTGAGAGTCACGACCGTTCTTTGTAGAACCTACCCCTTTTTTCGAAGCGAAGAACTGAAGATCTAATCTTAACATTTGTTCCACCTCCTATTTGTTTAAAATCACTTTCATATATTTACCATAATCACGTTCAATAGTTTGCAACGATACAAGCATCGCCTGTAAAAGAAGCTGTACTTTTTCTTGTGATTCGTTTGGAATATTCTCAGGAATCACAACATGAAGGTAACCGCCATCTTTTCCTTGCTCAATCTCAAGGCTTACGTCCGTTAGGGACATAATTGCATTGACTGTTCCAAATGAAACAGCTGATGCACCTGCGCATACTATATCTGAACCTTTTTTTGCAAAATCAGCATGTCCGCTCAATGTGAACGAAGTAATCCGTTCATGAGTAGCATTAAAGGTTACTTTAATCATTTCATATCAGCCTTACGCGTTGATTGCTTCAATAACAACTTTAGTGTATGGTTGACGATGACCTTGTTTACGATGATTGTTTTTCTTCGCTTTGTATTTGAAAATCGTGATTTTCTTTTGACGACCTTGTTTTTCAACTTTAGCCGTTACAGTAGCGCCTTCCACGAATGGAGCACCAACTTTCACGTTTTCGCCACCTACGAATAAAACTTTGTCAAATGTAACAGTTTCGCCTGCTTCTGCGTTTAATTTTTCAATGTAAACTGCTTCGCCAGCTGCTACTTTAAGTTGTTTACCGCCAGTTTCAATAATTGCGTACATACCTGCACCTCCTTGAATGTCTCAGACTCGCCATGTACAGGTGTTTTACTAAAAGTAAAACTTAAAAACCTGATATGAGCGGTTGTAGCACGGGTGCTACAAACATAACGTTAAAAGTCTACCATATAATTTAAATATTTGTCAAGATGTTTAACGAGATGCCTCAAGCATTTCCTGATAGCCTCCAAACCGTTTTATTTCATATTGATTCACATCATTTTTTATTGTTGTTACAATCATTTTTTTAGCAATCGCTTCCTCTAAAATAGGCCGATAGGATTCTTTATCTCCTAATAATAAGTCAGCAACTGCTTGATTCGTCTCAATCCAAACTGCTTCTTCCTCATTTTTTCGATGCTCAAGTAATTCTCGTTCCAATCGAAACGCAACGGTTTCAGGACTTAATACTTTTCCGCTACCTCCACAGGTCGGACAGTGAATCATCATTTTTTCACTTAGTGACGGAGAAGTTCGTTTTCTAGTCAGTTCTAAAATGCCAAGCTCTGTGAAACCAATGACAGATACCCGCATTTCATCTTTAGCCGTTTCTTTTTTCATCCTGTCGATGACTTCTGTTTTATGTAGTGGATTGTCCATATTAATAAAGTCAACTAACACAATCCCAGCAAGATTGCGTAGCCGAAGCTGATAAGCTACTTCTGTTGCCGCAAGAAGATTCGTTTGAAACAAGGTCTCTTCTTTCTTCTCTTTACCAACAAATTTTCCGGTATTTACGTCAATGACTGTAAAGGCTTCTGTTTCCTCAATAATTAAATAGCCCCCATTATCAAGCCAAACAATTTTTTTCAGCGCATGGTCTAACTCCATATCAATATGGTGATCAGCAAAAATATTTTTCTTCCCTAGCTCATAGGTAACTTTCCAATTTAATGGCTCTTTCTTAACACGCTGTTCAAGTTGTTGATAAAAGGAAAAATCATCAAGATCGACTTCTCCATCATCCTCTTTAGCCATTTCTGTGATTAACATCTCTAAAAATGTATCTCTTTGAAAGATGAGACTAGGATGCTTTAATCCATTTCCCTTTTTTTTCAGTTCTTGATACATTTCACGTAATGTACTGAAAATCTGTAAAAAATCAGCCTCACTTTGATCTTCCATCGCCGTACGAACGATTAATCCTTCTTCCTGATCCTTATGTTGGTATGCCAGCTCACGCCAGTGCTTCTGCATTTTTCTATCCTGAAATTTTTTCGAAACACCGACATAATCAATTCCATATATGTACACAAGCGAATCAGAAGATAGCTCAATTAAACCAGATAACTTCGCTCCTTTTGTACCTGTTTCATCTCGCTTTACTTGAACAAGCAGTTTCTCTCCCTGACGAATATATTGACTAATCGTTCCACTTTTATTATCTGCAAGCTGATAGGCTGGAAGATCATCACGGTGCAATAATCCATTCTTCTGCTCACCGTAATCAACAAAAACAGCATCCATACCTGGCAATACTTTCGTCACTTTTCCCAAATATATATTGCCAACCGCACTCGATTGATTCGGTGACATAATTTCCATTTTCACAACGTGATTATGCTCTAATACTGCATATCTTTTTTCTCGTGAAGTGTAATTAACAATTATTTTTTTCATAAAAAAATCCTACTTTCAAAACATATAACGTTGGATACTAAACTAATTCTAGCTACGATTTCCTAGTGATTCGTTGTGTATAAGGACGTGGAAACTTAGGAGGCCATACATCGACATCTAATGGATATCCCGCCGCACACGTCCTTATATCCTTAGTTTGTGTAACCCAAAACCTCGCTAAACGAGTTCCTTACGCTTTTCGTACAAGGATACCATATCTAATACGAATATAACAGGTCACCAATTTTACCGTCTGTTCTCTTCTCAGAAAAATAAGCATGTAACAGTTCGTTCTCGTCTAACGTTCCATTTTCCTTACCATTTCGCATCACAATAATCGGATGCTTACAGCCTCGTTGAAACATTTCTAGCACCTTATAAATGGGTTCATTCTCATCCGCTCTAATTGGCTGGAGTTTAGCTAGGTCTTTGCTATTTCCATAATGTCGCTGCAATAAAAAGCGCATAAAAGCATAATAGCGTTGCCTCCACTCCAATATGAGCGAAATGCATATAAATAAGGCAATCATCCACGCATTTAGATTTAGAGGCTCGATTATGATCCACGTCAAACAAATAACAACAGCCACAACTGCTGATACATACAGAGTATAAGTCTGCGCCTCTAGAAACGAATGATATCGCGCTATACCTATAAAAAGTAAGCGACCACCATCCAAAGGCCAAATCGGTAATAAATTAAAAATGAACAACATCATATTCATATAAAAAAATGTTTGGTATGTGTCATGGGAAATCACTGAAAAAAAATACAATCCATAACTTAAACCAATCAACCAAATATGTTGTATAGGGCCCGCTAAAACAACAAGCATATCCTCTCCTAAACTCTTATTACCATACTCCTCTGTTTCAAGATTACCTCCGAATGGTAAGAGACCAATCGATTTGATTCTCCATTTAAAGTATTGTGCACAGACAGCATGCCCCATTTCATGCACAAAAACAATCGCTAGCAACATCATCATTTCTGTAAAATGAGCGGTAGCGACTGAAATTCCTATTACAAACCAAAGCGTAGGATGCACTTTTATTTTTGTGAAAAGCTTTCCATATTCACTCAAAGGAAATCACCTTTTTAGGATCAACGAATTCTCCCTTTTCTTTAACCGCTAAATAAAATGTACCTTTAGATCCATCTTCACTTCTCGTCATTTGTCCTATTTGCATCCCTTTTTTTACAGGATCATATAGAGCCACATTAAAAGACTCCAACTGGCCATACCAAGATTCGCTTTTATTCTTATGTTGGATAATAATGGTCTTTCCAATTCCTTCTTTTTCACCTGCAAATATGACAAGTCCATCATTAATCGCTTCAACCATCGATCCCTTACCCGTTTCGACAATAATTCCCTCACCATTTGTTTCAAAGGTTTGAGTAATTTTTGCCGAGACAGGAAGAGCATATGGCTCATCCACCGTTTCCGTTGGCTCTTCCTTTTGAGGCAAAAAAGCGATAGGCTTACCAAAGGTAGATTCATACCAGCTTGAGATAGAAGCAAATTGAAAATCTTCATTCATCGTCTTCGTAACATAATTGCGTGCAGATTCTAATTGCTGTGAGGGATGTTTATAGATGACTGCTATAATTAAAAATAAGGCAATCGCTGCTAGTATTTTAAAGAAAAAATGCTCTTTTTTAAAAAGTGGATGATCCTGCTCTGTTTCATGACTAGAATAAGAAACGTAATCATCATCTTGATCATCAATATAACTCCAAGCTCCATTTACTCTCCGCTCATTTATTTTTCTTCGCTTTTCAATACGGTCGAGGATATCCCTTCTGCGATCATCCATTCGAATCTCTCCCCCCTGCTCAAATCCCTTGCTTCTTTACTCAACTTATGTTGAACTTGTCCGGAGTATGCTTAGAAAAGCGGAAGGCACCCGTTCAGCTATGCAAGAGGTAGGATTGGCTGATGGTAGTACTAAATAGAGGAAAATATCGAAGTAAAAGGGTACCTCGTGCAAATGTTGTCATGCGAAAAATTCAATTATCAGTTCAATCATTTTGTCAAATCCCCCAAAGGATTAGCCAATATCAATTAAAATTCATTCCAATCCAATTCAAAAAACGCATACCATAAAGGCATACGTTTTCAAAGTAGTCATCATCCATGGGTTACATCCAGATTGTTATGTGTCACAACAATTTCCAAGAACTACGCGCGGGCGCCAAAAAATTTCTTCACTTTCGCAAACAAACCTTTTCGTTCATCTCCAATTGGCGTCAATGGTACAGACTCACCTAAAATACGACGAGCAATGTTACGATAGGCAAGCGAAACTCGATTATTTGGATCATAAGCAATCGGTTCTTTTCTATTCGCTGCGACAATTACGCCGTCATCATCAGGAATCACACCTAATAAATCAATTTTCAAAAAGTCTGTCACACCATCAATATCCATTTCCTCATCTTCATGAAGCAAATGACCACGGATCCGATTAATAATCAATTGTGGAGGCTCAATATGTTCTTCCTTTTCTAACAAACCAATAATTCGGTCTGCGTCACGAACAGCTGGTCTTTCTGGAGTTGTTACGATAATAGCCTTATCTGCCCCTGCAATGGCATTACGAAATCCTTGCTCAATTCCTGCTGGACAATCAATGACAATATAATCATAATCTGGCTTTAAATCAGTTACTAGTTTACGCATTTGTTCTTCATTAACTGCTGATTTGTCACTCGTTTGTGGAGCCGGAAGCAAATAAAGTAAGTCTTCAAAATGCTTATCTTTAATAAGCGCTTGATGAATTTTACAACGTCCTTCCACAACGTCTACTAAATCGTAAATGATTCGATTTTCAAGTCCCATAATCACATCTAAATTACGTAGACCAATATCTGTATCAATTAAGCAAACTTTTTTACCTAAAAGAGCTAACGATGTTCCTAAATTGGCAGATGACGTCGTTTTACCGACACCGCCTTTTCCCGATGTAATTACAATTGCCTCACCCACGATTAGAGACCCCCTTCTAATCTATTAAAATTTGGTCTATATTTCTTCAATACATGTAGCTTATCTATTATAATTTCCTCTTCATCGTTCATAAATGCACATTCCATTTCACGTTCTTTTTTTATATATTGATCAGGTGCAATCGTCACATGATCGGCAATACGCAGCTGAGCTGGCGTCATAACCGATGCTGCTATCACCGCTTGATTATTTCCCTTAAAACCGGCGTGTGCGATTCCTTTTAATTTTCCCATAATATAAATGCTTCCTCCAGCACGTACCGTACCATCAGGATTTACATCGCCAATTAGTAATAGATCACCAGGCACTTCAATAATTTGCCCTGAACGAACAACTCTATTAATGGTTGTTACTTGATGTTCTTCTCTCCAATTCTTTGCTTTTTCCATCGTTACAACATTAGAAAGAATTTCTGAAATAACAAACTTCTTCTTATGAATTACTTCTTCAATTTGTTTCTCCTGTTCTGGAGTTAAATATCGATTACCTGTGTGTAACTTGACAGAGAGTAACGGGGCATTTTCTTGAAACTGATAGTTTTCAGAAAGCTTTACATCTAGCTCTTTCAACAAATCAGCAAAACTGCAAGAATCATCGAGATGAAGCATCAACCCATCTTTAGTCCCTTTTATCATCACATTTTGTTGTATTCTCTTATTCATGACGTTTAGTTTCACCTCAATGAAATATTATTCGACACATGAAAACATATTTCCTCTTTATTCATTCATGGAAAAAACGAAATTTCTACAAATCGACTTCATTCGGTTCTGAAAAATTGAGAATAAGCCTTTTAAAAGGGTAATAAAATACGACAATATACACAAAATTTAAGCATGCTGTTGGCAGCAATCGCATCCTTACAAATTCATTGAAATTTAAATGAGCAAATGACATGATGACATTCATTTCATAAAGAACGACTTCTGCAATAGCCACAAAGACTAAAGTCAGAAAAATGACAATAATCCAATTGGACTGTAACACCTTCATACATTTAGCGATAAGATAAGCTAGAAAAGGAATAAGAAACATATAAATCCCTAATACCTCTGTATACACCACATCATAAAACAGGCCTAAAATGGCACCATAAATCATAGCATACTTTCTAGAACCATATATGGTTAAAAAGAAGATAAATACAATCATAAAATATGGCACAAGAATGATGTCTCTTCCAAAGAATGATCCTGCTAACACCTGTGCAAAAATACTATCCAATACAAAAAAAAGGAAGGCCACAAGAAAAAGGATGAACTGCCTCACTGAACTCCATCCTCCCCTGTAACAACTTTTTCTTCCTTAGTTGACATGCTCCGCTTTACTACCATGACATCACTTATATCGTAGAAATCTGTTGAAGGTTCAAGGTAGGCTGTTTGATTCAAACCATATTGATCTACTTTCACATCTACCACTTTCCCAATTGGTATTCCCTTTGGAAAGACGCCGCCATAACCTGATGTGACAACAAATGATCCTTTTTTAATCTTTTTATCATAAGGAATTCGCTTCAACAACAACTGGTCTTTCTTCTGGTCATAGCCTTCAATTAAGCCAAAGGATTTTGTATCCCCCTGAATATATGCTGAAACACGATTCGCTGCATCCATAGAACTTAACAATTGAACAGTAGCTGTAAACTTAGTAGCCGTCTTAACCTTGCCTATTAAGCCTTTAGCCGTAATAACAGCCATATCCTTCTCAATACCTTCCAACGTTCCTTTGTTTATCGTCAATGTCTCATGCCAACGATCCGGATTTCGGCCAATAACTGTGGCATGAAAAGGTGTATACTCTCTCAAATTATCTTCTTTTTGAAGGATCTCACGAAGATTTTTATTTTCCTCTTTTAAGTCCTGAACTTCCGTTTTAAGTGTTACATACTCATCGAGACGCTCTTTTAATTCTTTATTTTCTTTATATGTATTTTGAAGATCACTTAAATTTTCAAAGAGCCCAGTGACTCCTGATACAGGTTTATTAAAAATATTCACAAAAAACCCAGACGTATCTTTTAGAAATTGCTCTGGCCAACTTAACTCCTGTCGATCTCTTAACGAGAACCCAATCAATGCCACTAGAACAATAATACTTACAAGTAATAGAAGGAGTTTTTTATTAAAAAACTGTGGCATGATGCTCCACCTCAATTGTCTATATTTATTTATAAGAAAAATACAGCTGGTCACCCTTAATGGCCAAAGTCGATGTATCTCTTTATACCATTATTAGGTACGTAAAAAAACTTGAATCATACATGCAGAAAGTCGGCTCATTCCACCAAGATTTTGAGCCGACGTTTTAAAAAGCATGAAAGTGAAACTCTAGTATAAAAGAAAATCTATTATAATCTGCATTAACTAAATCCACGCCTTTTATTGAAAAAGAACCTTTTTTAACAAAATGTCTTATCTAGAATCTCTTGATTTTGACTTAAATAAATGGATATGATCTAAGGCTTTTCCCGTTCCAATCGCCACACAGTCTAAAGGGTTTTCGGCAATCAATACAGGCATTTGCGTTTCTTGACTAATTACTTTATCTAAGTTACGCAATAAAGCACCGCCGCCTGTTAAGACAATTCCTCTATCCATTATATCAGCACCAAGCTCTGGTGGGGTTTGTTCTAATGTATTTTTCACAGATTCGACAATCGCTAACACCGTATCATGTAAAGCTTTTGAAATTTCTTCTGCTGTAATTTCAATTGTTTTAGGTAATCCTGTCAGTAAATCGCGACCGCGAATTTCCATATTAGGAATATCATCCGACACGATAGCTGAACCAATTTCCATCTTTATTGTTTCAGATGTACGGTCACCAATCATTAGGTTATAATTTTTTCGGATATAAGCAACGATTGCTTCATCCATTTCATCGCCAGCCACCCGAATGGATTGACTTGTTACGATTCCTCCAAGGGATATAATCGCTACTTCTGTTGTTCCACCGCCGATATCTACAACCATACTACCTGTTGGCTCCCAAACTGGAAGTTCCGCTCCGATAGCTGCTGCAAAAGGTTCTTCAATCGGATATGCATCACGGGCACCAGCTTGACGAGCCGCATCAATAACCGCACGTTGTTCAACAGCTGTAATACCTGATGGTACACAAATCATCACATAAGGTTTACTACTAAATATTCCTTTTTTTTGCGCTTCTTTCATATAATATTTCAACATCGCAGTTGTTGTTTCATGATCGGCAATAACCCCATCTTTCATGGGACGAAGGGCTACAACATTCCCTGGAGTACGTCCAATCATGTTTTTTGCATCATTACCAACGGCAACGATTTGTTTAGTATCAGTCTGTACGGCAACAACCGAAGGCTCGCGAACGACCACACCTTTTCCTTTCACATAAACAAGCGTATTTGCTGTTCCTAAGTCGATTCCAATATCTCTTGCACCAATTCCAAACATTTTCGTATCTCCCTTTCGCAAAAAACTGCTTTTTATCATAAGGTCACAGACTCGTCCATTTTCACATCATAAAATGACTCTAATAAAAGTTCCCTCTTTAAAAATCACAAACAATATTATATCGTATCGTCGAAAATATTGATAGGTCATAAATAGCCCTTTTCCTTCAAACTCACATATTTATGTTCACCAATAATCAGATGATCTAATAATTCAATCCCAATTATTTTACCACATTCCACTAGTCTTTTGGTAACTTCAATATCTTCTCTACTTGGCGAGGGATCTCCGGAGGGATGATTATGAAGACATATAATAGAGGCAGCTGAACGACGAAAAGCTTCTTTGAACACCTCGCGAGGGTGGACTATCGAGGCATTTAGGCTTCCAATAAAGATTGTTCGCTTATGAAGTACTTGATTTTTTGTATTGAGATAGAGGCATACAAAATGCTCCTGATTCAAAAAGCGCATTTCTTCCATGCAATAATTTGCGCCGTCCTCTGGTGAGCGAATGACGTAGCGGTCTTGTTGATTGACACTATGAATTCTTCTACCTAGTTCAACCGCTGCTAGAAGTTGGATGGCTTTTGCTTCCCCAATACCTTTTACTTGTATTAACTCTTCAATGGACGCTTCTTTCAACAAACGTAGGCCTTCAAATGTTTGAATCACTTGATTGGCTAATTGAAGAACTGATTCTTTCTTCGTTCCAGTTCTTAACAATAAAGCCAACAGCTCTTGATTTGAGAGACTTTGCGCACCATCTTGAATAAATCTTTCACGCGGTCGATCTTCCTTCCGATAATCTCGAATTAACATAATTTAGGTCCACTCTCCTTCTTCAACATAAAGGGAGAATGTCAGAAGCAACCACCATAGACAAACGCCGGAAAGGGAATTAAGACCACTGTGTTTCCAACATCTTAAGTTCTCGTGCAAGTCTGGAAACTGGTAGTCCTACTACGGAGAAATAGTCCCCTTCCATTTGTTTGACAAACAGAGCACCGTAGCCTTGAATTCCATAGCTGCCTGCCTTGTCAAATGGTTCTCCAGTATCAAGATACCGTTCAATTTCTGATTCTGATAGCTCCCAAAATGTTACGTTTGTTTTTTCTAAAAAAACGCTATGGTTACGACCATACATAATAGACACACCGGTATACACCTCATGTGTTTGCCCCGATAACTGAGATAATGTTTCCTTTGCATCATCACGATTAAGCGGTTTTCCTAAGATCTTGCCGTCTAATACAACGATTGTATCAGAACCAATCACCCAGCTATCCGGATGCTCTTTTGCAACAGCTGCTGCTTTACGACTAGCTAATTCTTTGACAACCTCTGGAGCTTTCATTTGTTCTGGAAAATCTTCGTTTACGTTCGCGGAAATACTTTGAAAAGGAATTTGAAGGAGTTGCAGAAGTTCTTGACGACGTGGAGAGGACGAAGCTAAAATCAATGACTGCATATTCATTAAGCACCTTTCTTTTTGCGATAGGAGATACACCCTAATCGTACCAAATTAATCATATCATCACAAATCTTTTATCAAAAAAACTCGATTCGTCATATTTCCTGGAAAATATATTAATGTCAGGCATAGGCTTTCGGAGAACGGGCAGATGACCTGTGATGATTCTGCCCGTTTAAATAAACATTTTAGTTAAAACCCACCGAACTACACAACGGCAAAATGAAGATATGCTCGATTATTGGGATTTCTGCCCGATTATTAAAATATATGCTCGATTACTAGATTTTATGCTCGATTTTCAGAATATATGCTCGTTCTGCAAGTCGAATCATGGCAAATTACACTTACTCAGTAATCATTTGTAGAAAAGTAAGCAGCTTTTCTTGAGCCTCACTCGGTTTGTCATTTTGAAGAAAATCAGCAGCGTCACTCAATGCTTGCTTACGATCTGACGATTTCACATCATTTAATTGTGCTTGTACCTGATTCACCTCGACATTGGACACAGCTTGACGAAGCTGCGCGGCAGAAAGCTCCGCTAATGAGGAATAGGCAGCGAGAAGCTTTTCTGTATCTTGATCCCCTTCTGTAAGTTTCGTTGTAAAGTCAATTTGCTTCCAAAAAACATCAATCTCATACGTTTTATAAAGCAAAGCAAGTTCCTTAGTCGCTTCTAGGTTCTCTGCAGCACCCAAAAACAAATAATAATTCTTATCCACTTGAAACACTTCGGCTGGTACATTTTTTTCATGTATTAGTGCTTGTACTTCCTTAGCTGACTCTTCGGTGCTAAATACACCGCCTTGCACTAAAAACGTTTGAATGGTCATATTCTCTGAAGTAGCTGAAGTTGAAGTAGGTTCTGTTACGGGTGCCACTGTCGGGATCGTTTGATCAACCGGTTCATTGACTGCTTGCTCGGTTGTAATCGTCCGGATCACAATAAGTCCCAGACTTGTCCCAACAAGAACGGCAACAATTGCCAAGATGATTGGCGTTTTTAGCTTTATTTGTCGACGTTGATGATGATGGGTCTTTACCTTCTTTGATGCGGGGGAAGGGATAATCTCATTCGGTAAGATCCAATCAAAGCTTTCATCTGATGATTCGCGTGCTGCTGCCTCATCATTCTCACTTATGATTGGACTATCTTTTTTTTCAATATATTGTTTTTGTTCTCCATTAATTTTAATCTTAATTCCATTATCCTTCTTGTCCACTTTCTCTTCCTCCCCTCCACAGCATTATGTTCCATACTATCATAGGGGCAAAAAAAAATAACAAGACTTTTGTCGTCTTGTTATCAATAGCTTTCGTCAAATTTCACCGTCTACAGGGATGGGGATTTC
>CAVVWH010000010.1:0-221336 GCA_963751845.1 uncultured Bacillaceae bacterium | reverse complement strand
GGTATGGAGAATTTTACAGAAAACCCCGCTACTAATAAAAGTGCGGGGTTCTTCTTAAGAAACGATTTCAGTTTTAGAGATGATCGGAAATTCTTTCACTTCCGAAACAACTTTAGCTGGTTTATATATTTCGATGTAGCGTACATGATGTTCTTCCATTTCTTTTATTTTGAAATGATAAGCACCATGCTTGAGAATGTCCCCCTGTTTTGCTTCATAATTTTCAGTTAAAATCCAACCGCCCATTGTATCGATATCTTCATCATCAATCGAAACTCCGAGTAAATCATTAACTTCACTAATTAAAACTTTAGCATCAATAATGAAGTGATCTTCTTTTATTTTTCGAATATCTGGAATTTCATCTAAGTCAAATTCGTCACGAATATCGCCAACAATTTCTTCTAATATATCCTCAACTGTAACAAGTCCAGACGTTCCTCCATATTCATCCATCAGAATGGCCATATGGATACGTTCTTTTTGCATTTTTAAAAGTAAATCATGTATCGGTATGCTATCGATTACTCGAATAATTGGTCGAATATAGGATTCAATCGTTTGAGTAGACTGATAGCTTTTATCAACCATTTGTGTGAATAGTTCTTTAATATTGACCATCCCGATGACATGGTCTTTATCGCCATCAATAACTGGGTAACGTGTATATTTCTCTTCAGAAAGGATCTTTAGAAATTCTTGTATGGTGTCTTTTTTCGATAATGTGGCAATCTCAGTACGAGGTACCATGACTTCTTTTGCAATTCGATCATCGAATTCAAAAATTTTGTTTACATATTTAAACTCAGATTGGTTAATTTCACCACTTTTATAGCTTTCAGAGACAATGATACGTAACTCTTCTTCCGAATGAGCGATATCATGTTCAGTTACTGCCTTTAGTCCAAACATTCTTGTAAGTAATCGTGCACTACCATTTAAAATCCAAATGAATGGGTACATCAATTTATTAAACCCAATTAATGGTCTAGCAAAGAGTAGTGTGACCTTCTCCGCTTTTTGAATGGCTAGTGTTTTTGGAGCTAATTCTCCAACAACTACATGAATGAATGTTATGAATGAGAAGGCAATCACAATTGATAGTACATGAGATGTAGAATCAGGAATATTGAATTGGATAAAAACAGGCATTAAAATCCTTTCAACTGTTGCTTCTCCAATCCACCCAAGACCAAGTGCTGTCATGGTAATACCAAGTTGACAGGTTGATAAATACTCATCCAAGTTAGAAATGACTTTTTTTGCCTGAATGGCATTTACTTTTCCTTCTTCAATTAATTGGTCGACCCTCGTACTTCTCACTTTAACAATTGCAAACTCTGAAGCTACAAAAAATGCTGTCAAAGCAATTAGAATGGCAATCAAAACCAAGTTTATTATGTCCAAATAGTCTCCCTTACATCACCGTGGTGGCGAATAAGGAGTCCACCTCCTAGATTAATAAAATATTCTGTTAAACTACTTCTATACTAAATACGATAAGACGGGAGAGAAAAGAATGTTTTGTGTGAAAAAGTTGCGCTCCCCAAATTATTCGTTTCTAGAACGTACCGTTGCATCTGATAACGCAAAGTCTGCCTACAAAGATTCTTCAATATCCCATCTAATCACCTCAATTTTCATTAATTAAATACTTTAATTATAGAAAGAGATATGAAATCCGTCAAATGAGCTATAATGGTTAAATTGCCACCTATTAATAATATATGGCCAGTTTAGGGAGAATATTAGCCGTTTTTGGCTATTTTCTCCGATTTATTGATTGATTATATAGAATATTCAGTTATTTTTTTATAGAAGCGGCTGACTTTTCATTTTAGGTAAGTCAGCCGCTTTGTTGTACTTTAAGATCATGTAATTTTTCTAAAGGATTAAAGATTAAGATTCCAATGGTGAATCAATTTCTTTACTATGTTTTTTTTCCGTTTGATTCTTCTTTACTTCAATAGATTTTATTGTATGATCATCCATTTCGATGACTTTAAAGGTATAGTCTTCTTGTTCAATCATATCTCCGATTTTAACATCATAATTTTCTGTTAGAACCCAACCACCTATTGTGTCAATGTCTTCATCATCAATTTCTAGACCAAGTAAATCATTTACTTCTTTTATAAGTAATTTTGAATCCAGAATATAATGACCGGATGAAAGAGTTTGAATAGGAGGTACTTCATCAATGTCAAATTCATCCCGAATTTCCCCAACGATTTCTTCAAGTATATCCTCTACGGTAACAAGTCCAGCTGTGCCACCGTATTCGTCCATTAGGATGGCCATATGAATTCGTTCTTTTTGCATTTTTAGCAATAAGTCATGAATCGGTATATTTTCCATTACTCGAATAATAGGCCGAGTATACTTTTCAATTTTATTCACTTTATTCCCTGGATTTTTAATATAATCTGCAAATACTTCTTTCAGATTTACTAATCCAATGACATGGTCTTTATCGACTTCAACAACTGGATAGCGCGTATATCTTTCTTGTTTAGCGATATCAACGAAATTTTCAAGTGTTTCTTCTTTTGAAATACTTAAGATTTCTGTACGTGGTACCATAATTTCCTTAGCTAGACGATCATCAAATTCGAAAATGTTGTTTACATATTTATATTCAGATTGATTAATTTCGCCATTTTCATAACTGTCAGACAGAATGAATCGTAATTCTTCTTCTGAATGGGCTTCATTTTCAGAAGTTTGTTGAAATCCAAGTGTTTTAACAACAGCTCGAGCAGAATGATTAAGTAACCAAATAATTGGAAAAGTGATTTTATGAAACCAAATTAACGGTTTAGCGATAGCTAAGGTAACTTGTTCTGCTTTTTGGATTGCGACTGTTTTTGGTGCTAGTTCACCTACGACGACATTTAAGAAAGTAATGAGCGAAAATGAAACAATAAATGATAAAATACCAGTTATTTGACTTGGTATATGTAGTAATTCAAATAAAGGATGAATAATACTTAAGATTGCTGGTTCACCAATCCACCCTAAACCTAAAGCTGTAACTGTTATGCCAAGCTGTGTTGCTGATAGGTATTCATCAAGCTTTGATGTGACTTGTTTAGCTGCAATTGCTCGTCTATTTCCTTCTTCAATCAGTTGATCAATTCTAGAGCTTCGAACTCTAATTATGGCAAATTCTGATGCTACGAAGAAAGCTGTTAGCGCAATTAAAATAATGACCAATGTTACATTAAAAGTGTCCAATTAGTGTGAGATGCAAATCAATAGCGATTGATTGACCTCAGTCACCTCCCAAAATACTTATGAATTTAATTTTTCTTTTAAAAACGGATAGAGTTATTTTCATTATATCCTTTTTAGCAGTGAATTGTATCTGTTATTAGTATACGGAAAAAAAGTAAATTCCGTCAAAATTATTAACTAATTGTGAAATCTAAAAAAAATTCACCTTTATATGTGAAGGTGAATGGTAAAGGTTGTTAATAAATCCGAAGAAGTACAAGTAAGAGTGCCGCCATGTTTTTCGATAATTTCTTTACAAACGAATAGACCAAGACCTGTTCCTTGTTTCTTTGTTGTTACGAAAGGTTCAAATATGGTTGGTAGAACATCTTCTGGAATCTTCGGACCATTATTAGAAATAGTCAATATTAAATTTTCTAATGGTGATTTTGTACATGAAATATAAATAGAAGGTGAATGAATGTTTGAAATAACATCTAATGCGTTGAGGATGATGTTTAACAACACTTGACGTATCTCTTCCTTTGAGCCCCTAATGTTGATATCATCGGCGATATTACAAGATACAGATGCATTTACTTCTAAGATGCTCGGATAAAGAAACTCAATGACATCATGAACAAGTTGTGAGATAGAAAAGAGAGTAAGGGTGGACGATTTATTTTCTTTTTTTGAAAAATTCAGAAATTGAGTAATACGACTGTTTAATTGTTCAAGTTCTTTTGAAATAATATCCAAATATTTCACATCAGATTGCTCAGATTGCAGTAATTGAATAAATCCCATAATGGATGTTAATGGATTTCTAAATTCATGAACGAAACTAGATGTCATTTGTCCAAGTAAAGTCAAGCGGTCTTTATGGGTTTGGCTAATAAAATAATATTGTTCTTCTAATGATTTTTCTTGTAAATTACCGTAATGAGTTAGACTTAGATAGATAAATTGATCTAATAGTCCATTAATTTTATGGATTAATTGCGTTTTTTCTTCATTTGAAATATCTAAGTTTAGCACCTCTGTTATTAGCACAGAACGACCAGTGGTCAAAGCATTTGTAAAATCCTCTAGGTTCATTTTCTTAACGAATTGTTCAGTTGCGATACTTTTAGCAAGTAAATTTAATCCCTCTTTTACATCTGAATGTTGTAATATTTCTTTTTGTAATAATTCAAAAATTGAATCCACTTGCTCTACAGTAAGAGAAACCTGTTTCCATTGACTCATCATTTTATCATTATTCGTTAAGAAATCCATCACTTTGTTAAATAACATCTCGCCCTCCGTTTATCCCACATTAATAGTAGCAAACACACACTTTAAGACCAAGGTGGACCAACAAGCATGTGAGTGTTTTACCACGTAATAGTCCGTTTTATAATACATAATTGTGTGACGCTTTTGCTGTTTGGATAGGCTATGTAAGAAAATTCGAGTGATACTTGGCTCATCAACATAATTGTTAAACATAGCCCTTGGTAAAATAATCTGTTATATAAGAATTCGTTAATAGGTACAAAAATCCTTTATCTAAACCAGAAAATCATGCTTATGTCCTAAAAAAGTAACCATTCATCATGAATGGTTACTTATCCAATCTTATTATTTCGGGTTCAATATGTATAATGACATGTTGAACATTATGATTTTTAAGTAGATTCTTTTCTACCTGGACGGTAATTTCATGACTTTGGATAACGGTTAATAGTGGATTGACGCTGATGGTTGCTTCTACCAGAATTTCATTACCATGCATACGTGCTTTAGTTTCAATCAAATGCTTAACGCCCTCTGTTCTAGAGATTGTTTCGTTTATTTCTTGTAATAATTGCTCATCAAAACCATCGGTTAATGAGTGCGCTGCATCAATGAAAATATCCCAAGCTGTTTTACAAATGATAAGTCCAACTCCAAGGGCCGCAACTCCATCAAGCCAATCTAGTCCTAATTTTGTTCCTATAATACCAATTAGAGCTCCCACGCTGACTAACGCATCTGAACGATTATCTTGTGCGACAGCATTCATAGCCGCACTGTTCGCTTTCTTACTTAGTGATAAATTATAACGATAGACTCCGTACATAAAAATGGCTGAGAAAAGGGCAGCATATGCGGTGATCATACTAATTGCTTCTGTTTCTTCAATAAAAAAAGCTTTGATGGCATCCTTAATAACTTGTACTCCAACAGAAGCCATAATGAAGGCTGAAATGAGGGAAGCAATCGTTTCGACACGTAAATGTCCATATAAATGATCCTTATCGGGTGGTCTTTTAGAAATTTTTAATCCAATTAAGATGGCAATTGATGATACAATATCTGTCAAATTATTAAGTCCATCTGCCCAAAGGCCTTTGGAATGACCGATATAGCCGATAATTAATTTAAGGGATGATAGAAAAAGATAAGCAAGAATGCTAATGTATGCTCCTTTTTCCACTGAAATAGATTGATGTTGTTGATTCATGGCCGTACCTCCGTGATAAGCTTGCAATTTAACGATAACAAACAAAAGGGTAGTGGGTCTATAGAAACAATGTCTCCTTTAACCATTTAACTTGCACCGTTTCAGTAGTATTGAGAAGGTGGAAAGATGTTGACTATGGTTAAAAAAACATCCATATTTAGGGATTTTGTACAACGTGCTTATTAACAAAAAATGTTTTTAAATACAAATAAAGTTGTTACATGTACATTAAATCTAATTAAAAATACCCGTTCTGTTGTTCAGCAATCGGACCATTTAATTGAATAAGATTACACAAAAAGTCGATTTCCCAACGTAAAGGAAATCGACTTTTTGTGATTAAATTTTTTCCTAATTATAAATGTTTTGCTTTAAGTTCCTTCGATGAATTTTAAAAATGCTGTTGACTATTCAGTCGAACTGTATTACATTGTTATAAAGTTGAACTATATAGTTGAACTAAATAGAGGGTGAGAGTATGAAACATAAATTATTGCCGTTGTCTGAAACCATGCATTATATTTTATTAGCCCTACGTGAACCACTCCATGGCTATGCCGTAATGCAGAAGATAGAAAAAATAAGTAATGGTACTGTTATTTTAGCGGCTGGTACATTATACGGTGCAATTGAAAACTTGAATAAACATGGTTGGATTGAACCTGTTGGAAATTCGGGTCGGAGAAAAATTTATATGATAACTACAGAAGGAAGCGCCATTTTGAAAATGGAACAAAAAAGGCTATCGCATATTTTATCATTGTACGAAGGGAGTGAATCAAATGAAGAAGTTTAAGTTGTTTTTTGATATTGAAAGAGAAGAGCAATGGCTGAACGAGCAATTACAAAAAGGTTATCGCTGTACAAATATTAGTGGATTAGGAATATACACTTTCAAAAAAACTGACAAAAGATATGTTATGCGACTTGATTATCAAGATTATTTACCAAAGAAAAAGTTCGAGGAATACAAAGGGATATATGAAGATTTTGGTTGGATCTATATAAAGGGGTACTGGCTGGGTGGAATACGTTATTGGCAAAAAGAAGATGATGATCAAAATGAAATCTTCTCGGACCGCCAATCAAAGGGTAATTATTATAAAAGATTAATGGGTTATTCATTTATGTTGGGTATGCTGTGTTTGGCTTCTTATATGCCTTACAAGGATTCGGGATTATATCATGAAGGTCTTTGGAGTATGAAAGGTTCATTATTTTGGAAGGCATTTTTATTTGAAACTCCATTTGTCCTTTTGAAGTTGTTTCCCGCACTTCTGGTTGTTTTTTTTGGTAGCAGTTTCTATAAAGCTTATCGAAAGTATTCAATGTTAAAAGAAAAGTAATATGCGAGGGAGTTTAGTATGAACTTTTTTAATCCAAAGAAGTAATTGAGGATAATGTATCTACCACAATCGGGCGCCATTCTTGTATAAGAAGGCGTTCTTTTGAATTGGACCAGAATAATTCAATAAGAGGTCACAAAGGAGTTGATATTTATTGTACAGTATAATTAGAAATAGTTTTAGGGGGATTAATGAATGTTCAGTTTGAGTGATGCGATTGCACAATTAATATTTATAGGTGCAGTGATAATAATTGGATGGGCTATATTTTCATTCGTGAAACGTAAAAAGAAAAGGTAGGTATTTTTAGGGGATTATTCAACGAAGGGCGCGATTGTTGAATAAAATAATTTCTTCCCATTGAACTAATAGGGAGCTTTAGCGAACGAAAAGATTGCATAAAACCCCTAATAGAGAAGCAGTTTACAGTGAATAGAGTATGACTCAATATTATTAAGCGAAACATGTGTGTTACTCAATTTTAACTTTTATACTATCTAAGGCGTTGTAACCATAACCTTTTCTGTTCCACATCGGCTCTAATGGTTGAACATTGCCTTTAGAATCAGTCGCTTTGGAAAGTATGGTATATTCGCTTTTTTTAAGTGCCTCCCATTTATAACTCCAACATACCCAAGCATATTTCTCGGATGAAGAAGTTAGTTGACATGTATCCCAAGTTTGGCCTCCATCAAAACTAATTTCCACCTTTGCAATATGACCTTTACCTGTCCATGCAATTCCATTAATTTCATACACCCCTGAATGCAATAATTTCCTATTTAAAGGATATTTTATAGTTGAGTTAACATTGATAGTCGTAACAGGGAATTTTCCACTATCGTTCTCTTTGTTCGGATAGTAAACGTAATCAACAGCTTGAAAAGGTCCTTTAAATTCCTTATCAATCACAATAATTTTTTTAACCCATTTTACAGATGCCATTGCATACCATCCAGGAACAATTAATCTAAGCGGAAAACCATGCTTGAAGGGGATGGGTTGATTATTATATTCATAAGCAATAATGGTATCTGGATCAAGGGCTTTTTCTATGGGTAAACTCCTTGAAAAACTAAATAGTTGGTTAGAATCAGGTCTTTCTCCATAATCATGACCCTCAAAAACAATTTCTTTGGCAGTATCAAGTAATCCTGTGTACTCCAATAAGGATCTTAAAGGTACACCTTTCCAAATCCCTTGGCTTATCGCACCTTTTCCCCATTGCTCTCCATAAACTTTTGGTTTAAATAACTCACGTTTATCACCAGAACATTCTAAAACCACTTTTATCGTTTTAGATGGCAATGAGTAAATTTCCTGTAATGAAAAGACTTTTGGATTATGCACTAGCCCCTCAATTGGAAGAAAATAAAAGGAAGACGCAAAGCTGGGATAAGGAAAATGATTTCTCCTATAAAAAAGTCTTTTACTAACAATATCGCCATTAATAAAATGTATAGGTGTTTCCTGATTTTCAGGAACTAATGTCTTTGTAATCAGGTAGGGTCTTACTTCAGGTTGATGAGAATTACTCATATATAACCCCCTCTTTTACATGTAGTTGCTAATTAATGCATATGTAGTTTATGAGTAATCATTCAAGGATCATTTCGTTGAAAAAATAAGAGCCTGGTATATGTGAGTTAGTGGCTTACATAGAATAAAACGTGTTTTAAACATCTGATTCTAAAAAGTTCTGTAATAAACACCAGTTGAAATAAATTAATCAGTCTTCAACCAAACGGGATCATTGTCCCAACCAGCCTGAAACATGCTTATACAAGTAGGGAGTGAACAGTTTTGCTGACGGGATCAAGTCCCACGGGCGCTACGTTCTACTCCGACTACCGCTATAATAAAACCAAATAAAAAAAGTTCAACCAGTAAAAACTGGCTAAACTTATATTACGATCGGGCGCTATTGCTTAACAAAAGATAAAAACAAAAAGAGCCAACCTATTGATTTTGCTCTTTTTTTAGTTCCCGATATATTGTAGCAGCTGACACACCAGTAGTTTCTTGGATTTCCTTTACCGTCATTCTTTGAGAATGATACATTGAAATGGCTTGATTCAATTTTTGTTGATTAACCTTAGGTCTTCCTCCCTGGTGCGGTCCTTCCTTATCTTCTTGAGTAGATAAGGACTATGACCTCTGCTGACTCCTGTCGTTCAACGCACCCGTTTCGAGTACGCTTGCCGTGTGAGCACGGCGTATCGACAGGTTCTCCCCGGGTAAGAGTGCAAACTTTCTTTCTATGTCTCCGCCTCATTTACTCTGTGACACCTTCGGCAGCAAGGACTTTATCTTGTATTGCAGACTCATCCAATGTCACCTAGCCTTGTATGAGATTCGTGTCCCTCGGAGTGGAAATTTGCCGCCAACTTCCTTCAGCCATGCAAGCCACCCCGCATAACCTTGTCTTAAGCTACTGCTACTACTGCCTTCGCAGTTCGGGACTTTCACCCTAGAGCTTGCACCCATGCTGGGCACATAATAAAGGTTAATTCCTTTTCTAGGATCTAACCGATTGATTAACTAAGTGACAATATCAAAGTCATAGATTTTCAAATAAATTTTCATTTTTCGACTCTTTGCTAAAGATTAGAACTTCCTCAACTGGTTGATAGGATTCACCATAAAAGTGTTGATCCTTATATGTATGTATCAGATTATATGTTTTCTTCATCGCTTCGAAAATCATTTCTTCCGACTCATTATTGGGTGCCCAGTAGAGGATTTCCATTTCATTAAGCTCTTTTGTTGCAAGGGATCTTCTCTCATACCCAATGGACTTAGCATGCTCAAATCCTTCACGTTTATAAAAATGAAGCCTTTTTTCTGAATCACTGTCTTCATAGTTAATAGGTTCTACTTCAAGTATGATCGGTTTTTCTTTTCGTTTTAGTTTTTCTAATAGTTTATGCCCAACTCCTTCACCTCTAGCATTTTTTGAAACGAGAAGATAATCAATAAAAATAAAATTATCTAGTTCAACATACATTAAAATATGTTTAGGGCTCTCATCTTTATGATAGATATCTGAACGCTCTTTAAGTAAGGTTTCCATGTGGTCTCTCGATTTCATTTCTTCAATCGGAAAATATTGATTTAATTTTTCATACCAATGCATAGGTCTACTCCTTTTTAATGTTTTTCCGTTCGAACTTTTCATGGTAAGTCTTAATAATGAGAGTATTTGTCCCTTTTCCCTATTTTATGCTGTAAAAATATCAGCAAGTGTTGATATGAAAAAGATGTAAGTTGGGAACTAATCACGATTGATGATAACAAATACACTATTTTTTTAAAAAAGATTAAAGAAGAACCTAATTCCATACCTTTGTCTAATGACGATTATTATGTATCTATTGTAGAAGGCCATAAGTTAAGTGAAAACCCATTGACTTTAACAAATGCCATACAAGACTTTGAAACTGTAAAAGAGTAGTTCAATTAATAGGTACAAAAGCTAATTATTGAAAAAAAGAGAAATTTCTTGTTAAGGTTTAATTGATTAAGAAATAGGAGGTAAAGATAAAGATGACTACATTGCTCGAAGAAATTAAATCTTATAAAGAAGCATTTAAACAAAAGGCTCCCGAGGAAAAACAGAAGTTAATGGCGCAAGCAACAAAAGAATTAAAAGAATCCGGAGTTGCAGAGGGACTAAAAGAGGGAGACCAAGTACCGGATTTTAAACTTCCTGACGCAACAGGAAAAACGGTGTCCATTACTGAAGAGCTTTCGAAAGGACTGGTGATCCTGACATTTTATCGAGGTGGCTGGTGCCCTTACTGCAATCTTGAATTAAAAGCTTATCAAAGAGAATTAGAATCTATCAAAGACGCTGGTGCAACATTAATAGCCATTAGTCCTGAGACACCAGATGCAACCTTGTCTACAAGGGAAAAAAATGAGCTTGAATTCATTGTTCTTAGTGATGAAGGCAATAATGTTGCTGAACAATTTGATTTGGTATTCAAAATGCCGAAATATTTAATTGAAATTTATAAGGACTCTGGATTAGACGTTCCGGGACATAATGGAAATGATGATTGGGAACTTCCAAAGCCTGCTACATTTGTAATCAATCAGTCAGGTAAGATCGTATTTGCAGAAGTCGATTCTGACTACACAAAACGTGTAGAGCCGTTTAAAGTAATTGAAATTTTAAAAAACATCTAACACAGGCTATGTAGATAAAAAAAGAGATATATCCATAGAATTCTGGTTATTTGACGATAAAGTTGAATTTTATAAACTTGATACTAGATCAATGAAATAAAAGCTACTTAATTACGTTGCTATTTAACCTTTCCACTCCAATTGCTTTTTTCTTATATTATCGAAAGTGCTTTCTGTTTAAACCAGCTAATATTAGTTTAGTTTCTCTCTTTTTCCAGAAAGGGCGCGTTTATTTAGAAACGCGTATTTTTTTGTATATTAAGTCATTTTATGGAATGATGTACCATTAATACAATACAGCAAATAAATATACTGTTTATTCATGTGAGGGTAGTGTAAGGCCTCAAAAAAGAACTGAAATAGATGTCACAATATTATTTTTCTAGGTTTTCCGTAAAAATGGACGGTTATTTTTTAACGTGAAATCGTTCTTTTAAAAAGCCCCCTAAATTTCTCCCTATCTTCTGATGTAAATGGTTTTGGCCCCTTTGTACGCTTTCCGCTTTTTCGAGCCATTGCACTCAAATAACGTGTTTGTAATAATTGGTCAATGTTTTCATTTGTATAGCTAAACCCTTTATGGTGAAGAACGGTACACCCTTTTGCTAAACCTAGCGAAGCAAGACCATAATCTTGCGTAACGATTATATCTCCTATTTCTGCTAACTTCATAATCCGATAATCCGCAGCATCTGCTCCAAAATCAACATAAATGGTTTCCACTCCTGATGGTTGTTCCGCATTAGAAAAATGAGAAAAGCTAGTAACAAGGATAACAGGAATTACCGCATTCGTACCTTCAGAGATAATAATATCTTTTACCGGACAAGCATCTGCATCGACATAAATTTTCATCTTTATCCCTCCCGTAAATAAGTTCGAATTGATGATAATGGTAGATTAGGCTTTTGTCAAACGATGAAGATGCTTTACCTATAATCATTTAAAAAACAGTTATGCCATTAAAGGGTGCTTTAGCCTAATAACTAAGGTGTCATTCTTGCATTTACCACTATTCAGCAATCGGGCGCAATTCTAGAATAAAAAATGCGCTCTTTCTTTATGTAAAGAGCCATATTGTTTAATAACAATTTTAAAGTGAAGTGGATATTGTGAAGGTTTACACTTAAACTATTTGGCAGTTTAACAAGATTAATAAAGATAATTAATTCCAGCAAAAAATAAAACCCTTCGATTTAGGGAAATCAAGGGTCTTAACTTAAAAATAAAAATAATCTAATTATGGGTCTTTTCAAGAGCTAGTTTTATACCAAAACCTATCAGTATAGTACCTGTGATTCCTTCAATAATATTTTGTGTTTTAGTTTTTTTCATAAAAGCACTAATCTGATTAATTAAATAGACATAAAGTAAAAACCATACGGCAGTCAATAAAGTATAAGTGATACCCATTATAAGAAACGGTAAAAAGGTATTGCTTCCAGAGTCCACGAATTGAGGTAAAAAGGTTAAGAAAAAGACAGCAACTTTGGGATTCAGGATATTTGTAAGGAACCCTTGTTTAAAACAAGATGTTGATTATGATAAGTTCTGAATATGTTATTCTTACAGATTCTTCCGAACGAAAAAGCCCATTAAGGTGTGACAGCACCCTCTTTAGAGATGGAATGAGAGTGTAGTCGAACCAAGCGCGTCTTATGGCACGTCAATGGTTCGATTTTTTTAATTTTGTTAAAGTAAATTCTTGATTAGAGAACGTTTGTTCTATTATAATAAACCTATTAAAAGGAGAAGGGAGGAAAACAACTATATTTGTGACGCACTCATTTCAAATTCCTTATGATGTAAATCTATACCAAGAATTGAGAATGATGCAACGAGAAGCTGCGTCGGTTTGGAATGATATGGTTCGGGAAGCCACATCTTATTATTTCACTTGTAAAAAGTGGCTCAGTAAAACCGAGATTCGAGCGGTTCGAAAACAAACCTACGACCTTCATTCTCAAACCGTTCAAGCGATTGCCGACAAATATGATGCGAATCGCGAAACCATTAAACAACTGCGAAAAACGGATAAAAAGGCGAAATATCCGTGGCGAAGAAAATTCTACTATTGTATCCCCCTAAAAAAAAGCTTCTATGGACATTTCAACAGACACCATCACGATTAAAAGAGCAGAATATGGATTTCAGCTTTCCGACCTGTTAACCAAAAAGAAAAAGGACAATTGGAACGAGAAGGTTCCGAAGAAAAATGGAGTTGTGGTGATTCCCAACCGTTCAGAAGAAAACCTAGAGGAGTGTAATTATGCAGAAATTGTGTGGAGAAACGGAGCCTATTGGTTTTGTTATTCCATTCAGGTTCCCGAAAAAGATCTTTCTTCTCATGCTTTTAAAGTGGTAGGTGGAGATTTAGGAGAAATTCATGCGGTGACAGTGGCAACCGAGGACAAAGCATTCGTCGTATCAGGACGTGCAATGCGCAGTATCTCTCAATTCCGCGCAAAGGCATTAGCCGACTTAAGTAAAAAAATGGCTCGCTGTAAAAAAGGTTCCCGTCAATGGAAAAAATATAAACAGGCTAAACAGCGCATTCGACAAACAAGTAAAAATCGACTCGAAGCATTAGAACATAAAACTACAAAAGAAGTGGTCTTATTTTTAGAAAAAGAAAACGTCACGAATGTTGTCATTGGAAAGGTATCAGGAATCGAAAAAAACACCACGAAAAAGAAACAAAAGAATAACAAAGTAAGAAGACAACAATTATCCCTTTGGAATCAAGGGAAAGTGAAACAAAAATTAATCTATAAAGCAAAATTAAAAGGCATCATCGTGGAAGAAACAGAAGAAAGCTATACGTCTCAAGATTGTCCATTTTGTGGGGGAAGGCACCATGCGAAGGGACGAAGATTCATGTGTTCTGTTCATAAAACAGAAATCCATCGGGATGTAAATGGAGCGCAAAATATCGCTCGTAAAAAATATACGATGGGCATTCAACCTCTTTGTTCGGTGGTCTATAAGCAACCGGTGTGGTATAAACGTTTTTTGTCCGAGGAACAAAGACAACAAACAAAACACCCCAATGATCAACCGAAAAAAAGAAAAAAGTATCGCCAGTAGGGTGGCGTAGTAGGCACCGACCTTGCCCTCTTGAAAGAGCGTCCTTCTCTCAAGAGTTGCTCACTAAAAGTTCTGCCTCTGCCTCTTCTAATGGAAGGTGGTAAGTGGGATGTTTGTGAGAAAGAACCTCATCGGCTTTAGCCGTGGGAGTGGTCAGTCGTGAAATATTTAATAGATGGAACAATCGCAATAGAGATTACTAGAACACGGAATAATTGAAATGCTGTAACAATGGTACTGTCAGCATGAACCGACGCAGAAATGATCCCCATTTGATCAAGACCACCAGGCACGATACTTAAAAAGCTCGTTTTAAAGTCGAGTGGATAAAATTGCATCACTAATAGAGCAAGGCCGAACGCACTTGCGATATATAGAAACGACGAAACGAACGCATAGAAAATCAGCTTTTTCGATAAGTGAAGATTCTCTTTTTTCATAAGCAGTCCGATGTAAATCCCCATCACAATTTGTGCAACATGAAGTGCACTCACCGGATTTTCTGGAATCTCGATATTTGCAAGTTGTAAGCCCATAAGTAAAAATACCGGACCAAGCATATAGCCGGTAGGGATTTTGATTTTCATAGCGATAAAGCCAGCAATGTAACTTAAAGCAAAAAACAATAAAAATGGTAACGTGTAATGCGCGTCTGAAACAGATGTGCTCGAGCTACTGCTATTACCTACAACAAGCAGTGGCACAAAGCCGATAATGCAGAGTACACGGAGCACCTGATAAAACGTAATCATCGTAATATTTTTACTACCCTGTTCTTCAGCATAAGTAACAATTTGTGTCATACCACCAGGCACACAGCTAGTAAGTGCGGTAAGTTGGTCAACTTTCACACGTTTAACTATAACCCAGCTGATGAAAATTAATAAAATGATATAAAGGACATTTAATGAAATCATCACAGGTAAATAAAGCTGAATATCTGCAAGTGCCTCAAGAGTAAAGGCATGACCAATCGAATATCCACCAATAACTAAACCAAAATTCCGAAAGTGTTTATTCCATTTTAAAGGAAGTGGCGTCGTTAATTGTAAAACTAATATCGTTAGCAATGGTCCGAGAAGCCACGGCATTGGGATATGTAACAATTGAAAAACATAGGCGCCAATGACACCAAGTACTGCAGTTAATAAATAGCTTTTTGCTATTGCCATAAAGGATACCTCAATTCATAAAAAACTCGTTTTATTATTTCATATTCATCCGATTTTTTAAAGGAATTGCAATGAATTTGAGGAATGGGAACAGGCTTTAAAAAGTTTAGCTTTAATTCAATTGTTGTGAAAATCTCATCATCACCTAAAGTACTTGAGAAAGCATAGCCCATTGTAGTATCGGCTAAGTCACATAAAATGCACCGTGCAGAGTGCCTGTTGGATTGTGCATTTTTTCAGAAAGACATCTCTATCACAACATGTCCTTCATTTACTGCAACAATGGAAAACCAAAAAACTCCTGAATTGACGCTGGGGGAAATTCCCCTGTAATCATTTTCCTCATACCTTCTAATCGATTCATCAAAACATCCCCATGTTCAAATGGGAAAATTTATTTATTATATTGGAATAACATGATGAGATGGAGAAAATAAAGATTTAAAAGGGATCCTACCAACAATTTGAAAATTTTGTACGCTAATAATAAAAAGCCATTTAAAGGATACAATTTCTTTAAATGGCTTTTTATTTTTTATTTGTAAAATTTGATAAAGGGAATACTTTTAATCTATAAAAATTGGAAAGTAGTCTCTAAACAGATTAAACGGCTGTATAACCACCATCAATTGGTAAAGTTACTCCTGAGATAAATGAAGCATCATCTAGTAAAGGAGTTTACTTGAATAAGCACATCATCTTTAAAGATTTTTTTGATTTTCAATATTATAAATTTTCGAGTTGTAATAGACTTCAATAGGAGGTGTGCAAATTGTCTAAAATATTTATGCAAATAAGCAGATTATTTTTAGGGGTCGTCTTTTTGGTTGCAGGTATTAACGGTTATTTTGTCATCTTTGGATTTGAACCATTTATAGCAACTAGCCCCGAAGCAATGGCATTATTCGAATTTGAATATCTATTAATTGCAGAAAAATCTTTAGAAGTTATATGTGGAATTTTACTCATAATCAACCAATTTACCCCCTTAGCCATAGCAATATTATCACCAATTGTAACTAATATTTTCTTACTTCATTTGTTCCTAGACCATTCATTACTTATTTTAGCTATAATACTTGTTCTCACTCTTGGTTATTTGTTGTTTTATTACAGGAAAAACTTTATGAGTATATTGGAGAGAACATCAAAACCTTCTCAATAACTCGTCTTTACATTTATCCCACTCTTAACGGGCAGTAAGACTCCCACTTCAAGATTCTGAGAATAAGTGGGGATCAACCGCACGTATTGTGTCCGAATCAAATGATCACAGACTAAGAAAGCAACATCCTTATTTCTTCGGTCTGTGTGATCCACATCGTGTGGGCCTCAACTAACCATCAGTGGGGGATGAAGAAAACCTCCACTGATGGAAGTTTCACCTTATATGATTTGAGAGCTCATATATTTTGATAATAGCTCATAAAAGTTCTATTTACTTCTTACATCACACTTTTTGGAAGTGTAAAGATAACCCATAATGTACAAAGTGCCTGCTCTTAACAAAAGAGTCAGGCACTTTGTATTGTTCTTCGTGTTTCCTTTAGCTCATACGGAAGAAGGACACAGACTAAGACCGCCACGTCCTATGCCTTCGTCTGTGTAACTCACATCCTGTGATCCTCAGTTCATGTGTCGCTGAACGGGTGCCTTCCGCTTTTCTAATGTGATACACATTTATAGTTTTGGGCAGAATTTATATCTCCAGAGCCTTTATATATAGGCCAAGCTGGATATTCGCATAAAGGGCGTGTACGACCAGCTGTCTTGGGATTTTGATCCATAGCAATCATATTATTAGGAGCTTTGCCATTTATGACCCAATCATCCAGGGAATCTAATAAATCGGCGGCCAGCTTAAAGTCACCATTACCATGACCATAGCCAGGAACAATATAAAATTTCATGAATGTATCAAGCGTATTTTTTCCAAATCTTTTATTGAGTTGGTTGTAATAATCAATCGTTCCGTATGGTGAAACAATCTCATCTGCCGTGCCATGCACTAAAATGATTCTGCCTCCCTTTTTTATAAAAGAAGAGATATTAGGATTCGTAGCATCCATCATTTTGGATACTTCACGAAGTCTATTTTTCCACTCATTAGGATTGAAAGTGAAAGAATTAAAGTAGGGATCTCGAGTCACCATGTAGCGAATGTTTTGGTCAGCAAATACACCCATTTTTACTCCTTTTGTGCCGTCATTTTCAGGCAATGGAATAGTTAGTGTTTCATCCAGTCCTAATTGTACACCGATGTCAGCTCCTACAAGTTGTGTATATCCTGGACTTGAGTTCACCTTGTTTTCAAGTGAAAAGTTTAGCTTCATGGGTGAATTGAAGGTCTTAATCACCTGTATTTGTGCTTCTGATAGGCGGGATTTACGTAAGCGTTCAAGAATATTGGTAGATTTTTTGGTACAAGCTTCAGTATTACTTATAATTCCATCCTGTGCACCATCCAATGAGTCACAAACTTCAAGTACGGTATGATTAATTAGTTTATTTTCTTTTGGACCTAACCAGCCCAATCGATTAGCATAAAGGGCTTTTACATTTCGATTATCTTTTATGAATTTGGCCGTCCAGTTGAAGGCAGGATACAAAGTGATAATACCATCATAATCCTCGGGCCAATGTTGAATAGCCATTAAAGATTCACGACCTCCATTGGAGCCGCCTGAAAAATACGTTAGTTTTGGGTTACTGTTGTAATGACTCTTGATTATATACATAGCCACATCATGGGTTTTCTTAATTTGATCCTTACTAAAGTTAGACAAGGCCTCTTCATTCATAGCAAATGATCCATCCCATTTTCCGCCAGTGTGACCACTATCACTTCCAAAGGTAACATACCCTTTGGCTAATGGAGTAGGTTTGTTTACATCTTCACCCTTCGATTGCTCTAATCCTGTAATTAGCGTTCCATTAAATCCACCACCTCCCATTTGTAGAACCTTCTGATTCCATTTAACAGGAAGATTTACTTCGAAATGAATATCAGGTGCATGCTTGTCTATTGAATGAATGGCACCTAGCACCTTGCAAAAATCACCGTTTTTATTACCTGCTTCCTTTCCTGAAATAAATGCTGCGGATGTTATAGTGGCTCCCTTTGATGGTAAGCCAATATTTTCAGCAGGAATTTTCATTTCTGATAGTTTTGAGCAAGCTGTAATCGTCACTTGATTTTCTGCGTCTATCTTGCTGTTATTAGGTTCTGCCGCTTTACTGTTAGGGATAATAAAGAAAGAGAATATCAAAAACATAGACGAAATCCATATACATGCTTTTTTTTGCATAGTCTGTCTCCTTTTATGATGAAATAACAGAGTAACTGTTCTAAGCTCTATTCTCTACTTTTAATAAAAAATTATTTCAGAAAGGGCTAATCATCAAAATAAATGAAAAATAAAATGAACGATTGGCTGGAGTTATACGTCATACTAATAAAGGGTAAGTGATGAAGGTGGTGAGTGAATTGAATGAAAAGGAATGGGTGGCTTTAGCTAAAAAAGGGGATACCCATGCTTTAGCTTATTTATTTCAACAAAATTATTCATTTCTCGTTCATTATTTAATAAAGTTAACATATAGCTTGGAGGTAGCTGAAGATTTGGCACAGGAAACGATGGCAAAAGCGATTGAACATATTATGAAGTTTAATGGCAAATCAAAATTTTCAACGTGGCTAATTTCAATTGCTACACGACTGTATATCGATCAAAAGCGAAAACAAAAAAGAGAAGATTCTTGGCAAAGTCAAGAACAGGCATTAAGGATGATAAGTTGGCAAGCACAATCTGCTAATGAAGATTGGAACAATATGTTGGAGTCATTAGGGAAAATAAAAGATGACTTTAGGATTCCTATTATTTTAAAGCATTATTATGGGTATTCCTATGATGAGATTGCTTCTATGCTTCAACTAGCGGAAGGTACGGTTAAATCAAGGGTGCATAAAGGAATTCAACTTGTTAGAAAGGAGTTGGTTATAGATGATCAAGAGCGACAACCATTTGGACGGCCAATTAAACAAAGCTGAGGAAAAAATGACTAGTTCTATTCATGAAAGCTTTGAAAAATTAGAACAATCTTTTTCATTTTCAACTCCAGAATTACAGTGGTTTGAACAAAAGATTGTGGATCACAAGAAGCAAATTCGAAAAAAATGGAGACTGGACCTTATTGTATTTAGTACAGTTGCTCTCATAATTTTAAGTGTTATGTTTACTACATTGTTTCAGATGCCTATTTTATTTCTAAGTTTACAAGGATTTACTCTCTTTTTTTTAATAGGGTATACAAGTTATGAATTCGGTAAGAAAAGGGAGATGAAGGGTCATGACTAAGGTAGATTTGATCATACTTCCAATCGCAGCGATTATCCTGCTAATACAGAGTATTTATTTGTTCATTGATGCAAGAAAAAATGGGATGAACTATTGGTTTTGGGGGATTATTGGTTTAATTCAAGCGCCAATGCCGATAATTTTCTATTTGTTAGTCAGACGTTCAAGAAAGAAGGAGGAGGGGGAGTTAAATGATTATCGTGACTACTGATTTTGTACCTGGAAAGGAAATAAGAGAGTTAAAGGGTTTTGTGAAAGGTAATACAGTGCAGTCAAAGCATATTGGCAAGGACATTCTAGCAGGTCTTCGAACCATTGTCGGGGGTGAAATAGACGAGTATACAGAAATGATGACGGAAGCAAGACAGAAAGCAATTGGTAGAATGGCAGATGACGCAAAAGCAAAAGGAGCGAATGCCGTTATTATGGTCCGATTGGAAACTTCAGCCATCATGCAAAATACCTGCGAGATTATTGCGTATGGTACGGCGGTATTTGTTGAATAATCTTTTCGGAAAGAATGTTGTCACGGGGAGATTTCAATTTTTCGTTATTGTTACCGTTAATCATGGGAAATCCGTATAAAATTGCTGTCCCTTTAATTAGTACAGTAGTTATTATTCTTGCATTTCTGTTTTTCGGAGTATTTTTATTCAAAAAGCAGGAAATATAATAAAGCTATGAAAAATTCATCTAGGTATTTATACTTAATAATTTTAATATATTAATAAGTTTTGTATAATTCCTAATATAAAATGGAACTTTACTAAGTTTTTAATTGATCAAGAGGGAAACGTTGTAAAGAGATTTGAGTCTTCTAATAGTCCGCTTGATATGGAAGCGGATATTTAAAAGTTACTATAAATGGAAAGAAGGGGCTGTCCAATAAGTCAATTTATCGACTTTTGGATGCCCCTTTTCATGTTCAATAATGTTGATATAACAGCATTCTTAATTTTGGGATTTTATCGGATTTGCCCTTTTCGAACAGCCCCTTCTTTCTGTTTTTTACAAAAACGGAACTTCCGCTTTTCTTATTACATTTTCCCGGATTTAAAAATAGAAAAGAGCATAAATAAAAACATTAAGGTTGCTATAACGGAGCCTATTTCAATAGCAGGTAATCTCCATAAGACCGTTGTATGACCGGTTAGTGCCGATGCAATAATTAACCCGACCATTAAGATACTAAAAGCAAGTAGGATGATGCTAAAGGAAAGTCGATTGCTTATTTTATCAAGTCTTTGCAAGAAAAGCTGTAATTCTGGGACATTAATATCTAAGCGGAGCTTTCCTTTTTGAATCGTTGAGGTGATTTCTTTAAGACTTTTTGGTAATTCAGATAGAACTTCAACAGTTTCAACAATCTGGGTCCAAGAGTTTTTTATGATGCTTTTTGGGTTATAACGATTACGTACAAGTTGTACACCGAAGGGTTCGACAGCCTTCATGATACTGAAGTTAGGATCTAACTTTTCAATAATTCCTTCTAAAGTAAGCAATGTTTTTCCGAGAATCATTAAATCTGATGGAATTTGAATTTGATGATGATAGGCTATGGTAAATATGTCAGTGATCGCACTACCTAAACTTATTTCGCTTAATGGAATATCATAATAATTAACCTTGAGACTATCTAATTCATTTTTTAAGGAAGATAGGTTTGTTTCATCAGAAAGTAACCCCATTGATGAGAATGTTTTGATCATTCCTTTTGTATTTCCATGCTGTAAATTGATAACGAGTGATGCAAATTGGTACTTCATATCATCACTTAATCGACCGATCATCCCAAAGTCTAAGTAGGAAATCTTATTATCTGGTAACACATAAATGTTGCCAGGATGAGGGTCACCATGGAAGAACCCTTCCATTAATATTTGATGTAGCATGGATTGTGTGAGTCTTTCAGCAATTAATTTTCGGTCATAACCTTCTTCATCGAGTTGTTCATAGTGGGAGACTTTGATTCCTTGTATGAACTCCATCGTAAGGATTTTTTTTGTAGTGAATTGCCAATAAATCTTTGGAATATGTATAAATGAATTTTGCTTGAATTGCTTAGCTATTCGATCTCCATTACGTCCCTCAATATTATAGTCTAACTCATCAAGTAAGGAGATGGTAAACTCATGTATCATTTTTCTGATTTGATAATTTTTCGCCCATGAAAGCTTGGCTTCCATTAGTTTCGCTAAACCATCTAGAATTTCTAAATCCGTTTCGACAATGGGTTGGATATCTGGTCGTTGAATTTTAATAGCGACGGGTTCTCCAGAAAGTAGATGGGCTATGTGAACTTGACCTATTGAAGCGGTTGCGATAGGTGTTTCATTAAAATCTTGAAATAGATTTTCAAGTGTATCACCTAATTCATCTTCAATAATTTCTCTTACTTTTCTAAAGGAAAAAGAGGTGACCTGATCTTGTAGTTGTTCTAGCTCTTTGGTAATTTCTTCTGGTACAAGATCTCGTCGTGTACTAGCAATTTGTCCAAGCTTTATAAAGGCTGGACCTAATCCTTGTAAAATATTTCGAAGTTTTTCACCAATGTTTCGCAGGTTCATATTTATTTCTGCATTTTCCAGCTTTTTAGAGGAAGATTTGTCTGTTAAACCTAACCGATAGACTAAATAACTAAATCCATTACGTAAAAATGCATTAATAATTTCTTGATATCGCTGCGCGTGTTTAATTTTCCTGCTGAACATGCAAATTCCTCCAGATTAATGGCTCATTCTTCTTTAGATTCTAATAATCGAATTCTGCGTTCTAATTCATTAAACTCATCTTTAGTCACGAGGTTTAAGCTAGTTAAGGCTTGATTTACTCTATTTTTAATCACATCATCTAAATCTTGTTTAGCTTGTTCGCCTTTTTCCACCCATTGATTAATAAGTTCTTTTGATTCTTCTTTATTTACTTCTCCTTTTTTGACAAGGGAGTCAACGGTCTTTTCAATTTGTTCCTTTGTGGCAACGGCTGCACCTAAACCTAATGAAAATACTTGTTTAAGAAGATCCATATTATATTCCTCCAATTTTGAAAAGTTATTTGATACATTTATCATACATCATTTTAAGATATTGCCCAAAATAAAAGTCGTAAACAAAATAGCTACCGAATCAATCGGTAGCCATCCTTTTTATTTTTCAAATAAGTTAAAGATTCCTTTGGCGATACTTCCCTCGTCAGAAGAACCGCCACTACTTGGCATAGCAGCAAAAACACGACTAGCTAAGCGACTGAATGGGAGGGATTGAACCCAAACTTTCCCTGGTCCATGTAAGGTAGCAAAAAATAAGCCTTCTCCGCCAAATAGAGCCGTTTTAACCCCTTTTACGAATTCAATATCATAATTAACGCCACTAGTCATCGCTACTAAACAACCTGTATCGACACGTAATAATTCGCCTGGAGCAAGTTCTTTTTCTATAATCGTACCACCTGCATGAACGAAAGCCATGCCATCGCCTTCTAGCTTTTGCATAATAAAACCTTCTCCACCGAAGAAACCTGCACCAAGCTTGCGTTGAAATTCGACGCCAACTGAGACGCCTTTCGCAGCAGCAAGAAAAGCATCTTTTTGACAAATAATTTTGCCATTCAACTGACTTAAATCCATCGGAATGATTTTACCAGGGTACGGAGCAGCAAAGGAAACATGACTTTTACTTGAGCCATCATTAGTAAAAGTAGTCATGAACAAGCTTTCACCAGTTATTAATCGTTTTCCTGCACCTAACAGTTTGCCCATTAACCCGCTGCCACCTGATGAAGAGCCATCGCCAAAAATTGTTTCCATTCTTACATTTCCATCCATCATCATAAAGCTTCCTGCTTCAGCGACTACCGTTTCTTGTGGATCTAATTCGACTTGTACAAATTGCATATCATCACCATAGATTTTGTAATCAATTTCATGATTGTTCATGTCAAATACCTCCATATATAGTTTCTATTTTCATTGTAAAAGAGTGAAAGTGAATGTGCGAACATTTTTACTAATATTTTGTTCATTTTTGGATTATTTAGTAAAATAAACATAGGCTTAATATGGGGGAGGAGGATGATAGTAGAAATGTATATCTTATCCTTAGATCAGGGAACTACAAGTTCTCGAGCGATTCTATTTAATAAGAGTGGTCAAGTGGTCCACATTGCTCAAACGGAATTCAGGCAATACTTTCCGCAACCAGGTTGGGTAGAACATGATGCGAATGAAATCTGGGGGTCTATTTTATCTGTCATTGCTTCTTGTTTATCAGAGTCGGGCGTAAAGCCTTCGCAAATAGATGCAATTGGTATTACAAATCAGCGTGAAACAACAGTTGTTTGGGATAAAGTTACCGGAAAACCTATCTATCATGCGATTGTTTGGCAGTCCAGGCAAACGAATGAGATTTGTCAACAATTAAAGAAAGATGGTCATGGAGTCATGTTTAATGAAAAAACAGGACTCTTAATTGATCCGTATTTTTCGGGAACGAAAGTGAAATGGATTCTTGATCATGTTGAAGGGGCAAGAAAGAGAGCAGAGGCTGGAGAATTATTGTTTGGAACCATTGATACTTGGTTAATTTGGAAGCTATCTGCTGGAAAGGCTCATGTTACAGATTATTCAAATGCATCAAGGACATTGATGTTTAATATTCATGATTTAAAATGGGACGATGAGTTATTGGATATTTTACAAGTCCCCGAAGAAATGTTACCTACTGTAAAGCCTTCTTCAGAAGTGTATGCGAAAACTGATTCTTCTCACTTCTTCGGTCAGGAAATTCCGATAGCAGGTGCTGCAGGAGATCAGCAGGCTGCGTTATTTGGTCAAGCATGCTTTGAAGTAGGTATGGCAAAGAATACGTATGGCACGGGTTGTTTTATGTTAATGAATACCGGTGATAAAGCGGTAAGTTCCGAGCACGGTTTATTGACAACTATTGCCTGGGGAATCAATGGCAAGGTGGAATATGCTTTAGAAGGAAGTATTTTTGTAGCTGGTTCAGCTATTCAGTGGCTTCGGGATGGCTTAAGAATGTTTAAAAATTCCAAAGACAGTGAACAATATGCAACCCGTGTAACCTCATCAGAGGGGGTATATTTTGTTCCTGCATTTGTTGGCTTAGGTACTCCTTATTGGGATAGTGATGTTCGGGGAGCCGTTTTTGGATTGACAAGAGGAACAACGAAGGAGCATTTTATTCGGGCGACGTTAGAAGCGCTAGCCTATCAAACGAAGGATGTTTTCGCAGCGATGGAAGCAGATTCAGGGATTCAATTAAAAACTCTTCGCGTGGATGGCGGAGCAGTAAGGAATAACTTTCTTATGAGCTTTCAAAGTGATCTTCTTAATGTTCCCGTTCAGCGGCCTGTAATTAATGAAACAACAGCACTTGGAGCGGCATATTTAGCGGGATTAGCTGTTGGCTTTTGGAAAGATCAAGAGGAAATTGCTAACAAATGGGCAGTTGACAGAACTTTTCAACCAAGTATGGAGGAAGTCGAACGAACAGAATTATATAATGGTTGGAAGAAGGCCATTCAAGCAGCAAGGACATTCAAATGACTTATCAATAAAAATAATTTTTTGAAAATAGTGTGAAATAGAAGGATTATCTGTATCAGAAATCGTATAGTATTATTGTAGCCTAATTATTTATAGAGTTGACAAAAGGAGTGATTGAAATGCTAGTAAAGGATTTTATGATTCAGGATGTCTATGTTGCAAGACCAACTTATACGTTAAAACAACTTTTGCAATTATTTATTGAAAATAAAATTGGTGGCGTGCCAGTTGTTGACGAATATGAAAAGTTAATATCTGTAGTATCTGATGGGGATATTTTACGTTACCTAGCTCCGAAAGAGTCTGTTTATAAAGACTATTTTACATATGTTTCTGTATTACCCGGGAAAAATTTAGATGAAACGGTGAAAAGTAAGTTGAATGATACCGTATCTAAATTATTAAAAAATAATAAGATTACAACACTTTCTCCTGAAGATCATTTAGAAGAGGCGATAAAAGTGATCTCTCAACATCACTTTAAAAAAATACCTGTCGTTGATTCGGAAAATCGAGTAGTTGGAATTATCAGCCGAGGCGATGCGCTTCGAACGCTGTATAAAGATTTTTTTATCTAAATTAGACAATAATAATGGATGAAATAAAACTAATATTCCAAATAAGAGTGTAAATTCCCCTAGGAGTTTGCACTCTATTTAATACTATTAGAATTTATCCCTTATGGATGATAGTATAAGAAAAGAGAGCTTTTTGGCATCAAGTCCCGCCATTATGGGTGACAAGTCGAAAACTATTATGAGATTGATCTACTGATGAATATATAGAAAGAAGGGGTTTGAATGGCGAAAGGTTTGGAAGGCAAGCGGGTTGTTCTTGGTGCTTCACGTAAAACGGAAGAGATGAGCACTTTAATTGAAAAACAAGGTGGAGTTTCAGTTGTGCGGTCTCTTCAAGGAACGGTATTTTTAGCGGATAAGGGGGTAGAACCTGATTTACGGAAGTTTGTTCAGGAAGGAGCAGACTGGGTTATCTTTACTACGGGGATTGGAACAGAAACTCTTTTAAACTTAGCAGACAAACTTGGGTTTGCAGAACAGTTTTTAAACTGCATTCGTCAAGCTAAAGTAGCCTCTAGAGGGTACAAAACACTTTCTACGCTAAAAAAACTAGAGATTAAACCAGTAGCAGTAGATAGCGATGGGACGACCCGTGGGTTGACCGAGGCTTTAAAAGCTTATGATTTTATGGGAAAAAAGGTAATGGTACAGCTTCATGGTGAATCTGCTCCATCATTAATAAAGTTTCTCGAGGACAGAGGAGCATTGGTTCAACAAATTCTTCCTTACCAACATATTCCTCCTAAATCTGAGACAGTATCGAAATTATGTCAAGAATTGATTAATCATGAAGTGGATGCCGTATGTTTTACAACTGCTATTCAGGTGCACTCTCTTTTTAACTTTGCAAGGGAGCAAGGGTGCCTGGACGAAATCATACATGCTTTTAAGGCAGATGTACTAGCTGTTGCAGTAGGAAAAGTGACTGCAGAGGCTTTGAGAGAAGAAGGAATTGAGCGAATACTGGCGCCTGAAAATGAGAGGATGGGAGCTATGATCATCGAGCTATCTAATTATTTTCAGTTAGAACAAATTTAATTCTCGTATGAAAATTGTCCTTATGGTTAATCTATTATAGATTAACTTGTAAAGGGGAATAGATAAATGACACAATCTAAACGTCAAGAAGAAAGACAATGGACAGTACGTAAACAATCGCAAAACCCACATGGTAAAGTCAAGTCTTTAAAGGAAATTGATGAAGATACAGGGAAAAAATGAGATTGAAAACAAGTAAAATTAAGAAAATAAAGGACCAAGACATACTATACATGTCTTGGTCCTTTATTTCACTTTTAGCAAGTTTAACTTCTCTAACGGATCAATATAAGAGCCTTAGATAAATTGATTTTCTCCATTCGGGAGATAAGTCGTGTTTTACTTGCTAATTTATTTAAGAAGAAGTGCTATTCTTCACTGCCTGAATCTCTTTATTGACTTTTTTACTTCCGGCCAATCGATCATTCGTCAGCAAGAAAACAAATATTACGACTAACACAGCGGGAACTAGTCCCCACGAAAATGTGTAGCCAATTGAATTGGCGAGTATATCAATTGCTTTATTAAGCACTGTTTCAGGCATACTAGCACGGGCCTGTTCAGAAAGTAGAGCTCGTGGATCGCTGCTAATCGCTCCTCCATTTACCATTTGACCTGATCCATTAAAATTATCAGAAAAAACATTACGCTGTATGATGCCGTAAACTGTGATACCTACTGTCATTCCAAATTGACGAACGAATGAAACCGTAGAATTTGCAGATCCACGACGTTCAGGAGGAATATTATGAATTGCTGCCATATTCAAAACGGAAAAGGAAGCCCCCGTGCCAAGGCCTATGATAATCATATACCATGTTACAGTACTTTTTGATGTGTCTGCAGATATTGTGCTCAACAAAAACATTCCTACAACAAATACAATCGCGAAAACAAGCATAACATTTCTATAACCAAATTTTGCAGCACTGATTGCTCCAACTTGGGCTGATACGACAACACCTAGCATCATCGGTAGTAAAATAAGTCCTGAGTTTGTTGCGGTACCTCCCGTTACACCTTGAATAAAGATAGGGATGAACACAGCACCCACTATAAAAGCAACGCCATAAAGCAAACCTACAATAGTACTGCCTGCAAATAACCGATCCTTGAACATTGAAAAAGAAATGACAGGATCTGATGCTTTTCTTTCCGCAAATATAAATAAGATAAATAAAACCGCAAAACCTGAAAATAAACTAATGATATTTATGGAGTCCCACGCATATTTATTTCCCCCAAGCTCAAGGGCGAACATAAGACAGACGACAGCCCCAACAAGGGTAGCAGCTCCAACCCAATCGATTTTTTGTTTCTGATGCTGCAGTGATTCTTTATAATGTAGTCCTAATAAAATAACTGAAATAATTCCTATAGGTAGGTTAATGTAAAAAATCCAATGCCAACTAATATAGTCTGTAATATATGCCCCAAATAAAGGCCCGAAGATGCTGGATAACCCGAAAACTGCTCCGAAGAGACCGCCCATTTTTCCACGTTTTTCTGGAGGGAAAATATCAAATATAATCGTGAAAGTTATGGGAACTAATGCACCGCCACCAATTCCTTGAATCGCACGGTAAATACTTAGCTGTTCAATACTTTGTGCCGTTCCACAAAGAATGGACCCAAACATAAATAGGACCATGCCCATCATAAAAAATCTCTTTCGTCCAAACATATCGGAAAGTTTACCGAAAATCGGCATCCCTGCCATCTCTGCAACCATATATGCAGAGGTTACCCAAATAAATTTGTCTAATCCTCCTAGTTCGCCTACAATTGTTGGCATGGCTGTAGCTACAATAGTATTATCCATTGATGACATAAGAAGTGACAGTAACAGCCCTGCAACTATAAATCCTTGTTGACTCTTTTTTGTTGCCATGAAAAACCTCCTTAAAACTTGATATCAATTCATTTATCTCAACTTATTAACTGAGTGAAATAGAAAATTATAATACTATTCCACCCAAAGCTACATTATAAAATATACATGTATAAATCAACTAATTATGTTAAAAATAACAAAAAAATAATTAAGTGAACTTCCATCAGTGGGGGGTCTCTTCATCGAACTGAAAAGTCTTTCATTCATTAAAAAAGGGTAAGCACCTACTATTTAGTAGTGCTTGCCCTTTTTGATTAATCTTAAATAGATTTTTTCCAGGTTTCGGAAGATTCCGTGAAGTCACTTTTCTTTTTTTAATTTCATCATAAAAGATAAAACGGTAAGTATAGCTACAGCCGCTAGACATACAATAGTGCCGATAATATTTTGTTTATTGAAGATAAAGAATAGAAAAATTAAACTTAAAGCTAATATGCCAAATATCGTTGTAAATGGGTACCATTTTATCCGGAACCCTAATTGATCAGTGTATTGAGGACGAAGCTTTAATTGAGCAGAACAAATACTAATCCATAATAATAACACGGTAAAGCCAGGAATACTCATAAGATAGCTGATAACTTGATTAGGCGTCAAATAAGCTAAAAAGACTCCAACTAAAATACATAATGTAGTTAATAGTATTCCGTTAAGTGGAATGCCTTTTTTCGTTATTTTCAAAAATAATTTAGGCGCTTCTCCAGTTTGAGACATTGTATATAATAGTCTGGAGGTGGCGTAAATACCTGAATTTGCTGCTGATAAGACAGCTGTTAAAAGAACAAAATTCATCACATGAGCTGCACCTGGAAGTCCTGTAAAGCTGAATACTTGTACGAAAGGACTGTCTACTGAGCTTACTTCATTCCAAGGAATGATTCCACAAATAATAAGGATGGGCAAGATATAGAAAATAATGACCCGCCAAACGGTGCCTTTAATAATTTTCGGTAATACCTTTTCAGAGTCCTTTGTTTCAGTGACAGCTACCCCGATTAATTCAGCACCACCATATGAAAACATCACCACTAAAAAGGCGCTGATTGTTCCTGATATTCCGTGAGGGAAAAAGCCACCATTCGCCGTATAATTAGAAAAGGAAGCAGGATGTGAACTAGGGAAGATACCCAGTAGGATGAGAGCTCCTAAAATAATAAACGCAACTAATGTAATGATCTTAATACCTGCAAACCAAAACTCGAGTTCTCCGTAGTATTTAACTTGAAATAAATTGATTCCTACTATGAATGCCGCACAAATGATACTTAACAGCCATAATGGTATATTGGGAAACCAGTACTGTAAAAAGCTTCCCCCGGCAATTAATTCCACAATAATTACGATAATCCAATTAATCCAATAGAGCCAGCCTACAATATAGGATATTTGAAATCCAAATGCTTTATTGATAAGATGTTGAACATTTAAATTTGGATATACGATGGCCATTTCCCCTAAAGCAGCCATGACAATAAATAATAATAGTCCGCCTATTAAATAGGCTACTACGACACTTGGACCCGCCATATTTAAGGTATCAGAACTCCCTTTAAAAATACCTGTTCCAATCATGCCAGCCAATGCTATAAACTGGACATGTCTAGGCAGGAGACCTCTTTTTAATTCATGTTGATTTTTCTTCATGCAGTGTACCTTTCTTTCGTGATAGTAGTTGTTATCTTATTCATTTTTGCCATTGTAAGGATCGCTATTCATTAGCACTCCGATTCATAAAGTGTAACTTACATCTTGAACCCCAGATTTTTTAAGAAAACTAATGATTAAATGTTTTTTAGTAATAAAGAAAATATAAAAACATATTTTAATGTATCATAATGAGATAGAGTGTCAAGCGAAGGGGGAATGATTATGAATACATATGAATATAAAACCATTAAAATTGAGAGTAAAGGTTTTTTTAAGACTATCATTGAAAATGATGCCCTATTAAATGAGTACGGATTAAATGGTTGGAAAATCGTTTCATCAGTTACCGAACAATTTGGAGGAAACACTATTGCTGTGTATTATACTTTAATGAGGGAAAATATTAGTTGAACATAAGATGGATTTTGAGAGGTGTCGGTAAATGAAATATAAAATAATTGAAAGAGCTGCTTTCCAAGTTATAGGGGTTAAACGAGAGTACCCAATGGTGGATGGGGGAAATATGGGGATTTCAACATTTTGGAATGAAGTAAATAAAAATGGAATAGTCGATTTATTATTTCAATTAAACAATGGACAAATGAAAAGTGTATTAGGTGTGGTTGCTGATAGTGATTTGAAAAATATGATGGAATATTGGATTGCCACAGAATTCAGTGGTGACGACGTGCCAGAAGGATTATCAGTTTTAGACATTCCAGCATCCCGATGGGCAGTATTTGAAGTGAATGGACCGATGCCAGATGCTATGCAAGAATCGTGGAAACAAATTTATTCAGAATGGTTTCCAGCTAGTGGATATCAGCAAGCAGGACCATCATTAGAAGTTTATAATGATAACAATACAACTGATCCAAATTTCTATTCTGAAATCTGGATTTCGGTAAAATAAGTGAGTAAACCCTTTACAATAATATTTGAACTTTTTTATCTTATCTTTTAGTATACATACAATTGAAGCGTATAACCTCATTAATATGGTTTGAGGGTCTCTACCAGGAACCGTAAAATCCTGATTACAAAAAATGTGTTTTTCTCATTATTTTGTAATCAGGATTTTTTTATTTGTAGATATTAGTATATTATTACAATACAAATCATATAGAGAAAAAACCTGGATAGATTGTATAATACTTAGACCTAAATATAGGAGTGGACTTTATGAATCATTATTCTTCAATTTTGAGAAAAAGAATTTTAGTTGCTGGACACAAATTACCCGCTGATATAGTTGTAAAGCAAGGGAAAATTCTAAATGTATTTACGGGAGAATTTATGGAAGGTGATGTTGCTATTGTTGATGGAGTCATTGCGGGGATTGGTTCATACGAAGGCAATGAAATCATTGATGCACAGGGAAAAATCATTGTTCCTGGATTTATTGATGGTCATGTGCATATTGAAAGCTCTATGCTGACACCTACGGAATTCTCGAAGGTAGTGCTTCAACATGGAGTAACAACTGTCATAACAGACCCTCATGAAATTGGAAATGTAGCAGGGACAGATGGCATTCAATATATGCTGGAGGATGCTAAGCAACTACCATTGGATATATTTGTCATGTTGCCGTCTTGTGTTCCAACTACTCCTTTTGAAACGAATGGTGCGAGATTAGATGCGGAAGAGTTACGGCCTTTCCTTTCAAAACAAGAAGTATTAGGTCTTGCTGAAGTGATGGATTTTCCCTCTGTGTCCGTTGGCAGTCAAACGATGCTAGAAAAAATAGAAATGACGTTAGACTATGGTGGTGTGATTGATGGACACGCAGCGGGGCTTAAAAGAGAAGATTTAAACGTTTATATGTCAGCAGGCATACGGACTGATCATGAATGTATAAATAGTAAGGAAGCAAAAGATCGTTTAGATTTAGGTATGTATCTAATGATTAGGGAAGGGACGGTGGCTAAAAACTTAGAGGCGCTGCTTCCTGTCATTACAAAGCAAAATTCGCGAAGATGCTTATTTGTTACAGATGATAAATTAATTGATGATTTGGTTGAAGAGGGTAGTGTAGACCATATTGTTCGATTAGCGATAAAAAAAGGACTTGATCCTGTGACAGCTATTCAAATGGTTACTCTGAATACGGCAGAGTGCTTCAGACTTCGTAATATAGGGGCAATTGCACCTGGATATCAGGCGGATTTTCTTCTACTTGAAAATCTGGAAGAGCTAGTGATTCATCAAGTATATAAAAAAGGGACTTGCATCGTTAATCAAGGGGAATTGAACGAGTCATTATTTAGAAAAAACTCGTCGATTCAAAGTGCTTCACTTCCTGTGATTAACACTAGTAAGGTGACATTAAATGATTTAAAGATTCCCTTATCATCAGATCATTGTAACGTGATTGGAATCATACCTAATAGCTTAGTTACACAACATTTAATAGAAACCGTTAAAGTAGACAATGGAGTTTTTGTTTCTTCTATTGAAAAAGATCAGTTAAAATTAGCTGTTGTTGAAAGACATAAAGCAACAGGTAATATGGGTTTAGGAATTGTGAAAGGATTTCAATTAAAAAAGGGTGCTATTGCAACTACTGTAGCTCATGATTCACATAATCTAGTGGTTGTTGGTACATCAGATCAAGACATGCTTGTCGCAATTGAACAAGTCATCCAAACAAATGGCGGATTAGCGGTTGTGGATGAAGGAGAAGTGTTAGCTTCCTTATCTCTTCCTGTTGCAGGGTTAATGTCGGAAGAAGGATATAAAGTAGTTCATCAGTCTTTGAATAATCTAAATGATGCTCTTAGTAGGATAGGGGCGCCTCAAACATTTAATCCGTTTCTAACATTATCCTTTTTAACCCTTCCTGTTATTCCGCAACTTAAATTAACAGATAAAGGATTATTTGAGTTTACATCTTTTTCACATCTAGATCTTGAAGACCACTGAATATGCAGCGGTCTTCAAGTGTTTGTAAGTTAAATAGATAAGATCTTTCTTTTTATTAATGCGTTTGATTGGACTTCTAATACCACTTCACCTTTTTGATTGGTAGCGCTAAGCTTTATAGTGACAATTCCACGACCTTGTTTTGAAGATGGTTTTAATCCTACGACTTCGACTACAGCTGTTAATACATCATTCGCCCTGACCGGCGCTGGCCATTTGACGAAGTCCAGGCCAAGACCAACAATTACCTCATTACTAAATATATCTAGTCTTACCCATTGGCCCCATGCAGCACTTAATGTATGGAATCCGGAGGCAATAATGCCTTCAAATATGGTGGTGTTAGCAATCTCTGGATTAATATGAATGGGTAGAGGATCATAACTTGTTGCAAATCGTTCAATCTCCTCAGCTGTAATTAAAATGGGCTCACAATAGAAACGTTGTCCTAATTCAATTTCTTCATAAAACATATGGCTTTCCTCCGTATCTTATTTTCTTTTCGCTTTTAAATCAAAGTATGCTCGCAAAGCTTGTTTTCCAATTCGTTTATTAATGTCGTCTCCACCACCTTGATAAGCCCAAGGGACAACAACAGCCATGGCAACCTCAGGATTATTATGGGGTGCATAGCCAACGAGTGTTAAATTAGTGGTCGGTACGAGTCCGTTAAATTCAGATTTACGTGGACCATCGTAGAAAGCCTCTGCAGTTCCTGTTTTGAGAGCTGGACTATAGGCTTCTCCCATAAAGTATTTAGCAGCTGTTCCTCCTGGTACTTGGGCGACTTGACGGAATCCTTCTTGAACACGATCCATCCAAACTTCGTTGTTACCAAGTGTATTTAAGACTTTAGGTTTCAGTTGTTGAAAGACAGGTCCAATATTTTCTTCATTATTGGGTTCCCGAATTTCTTTAACAAGTCTTGGTTGTAGTCGTTTTCCTCCATTGGCAATGGTTGAAGCATATTGAGCTAATTGCATCGGCGTGTATGTATCATACTGGCCAATAGATAGGTCTAATAAAAGACCTGCTGTGGCATCTGGTCCCCTCGATCCGATTCCTTCGTTGGGTAGGTCAATCCCTGTTCGTGTACCAAGACCAAATTGGGAAAAATGATTTCGCATGATCGAAAAGGCAGTTGGTTTGATGCGCAAGTAAGAGTTCGAAATATAATTTCCACCGCCAATTTTGATTGCAGTAAGAAACATGTATACATTAGATGAACGCTGCAGTGCTGTGATATCCGTTACATAGCCTAAAGGTGCGTAGGATCCTTTAGGAGTCGTTCCTTTAAAGTAAAGTTTTCGATCAAAGAACCCTGTACCGGGTGAGATGGCTCCTGTTTGGAAACCGGTATAAACTGTGGCCCCCTTCACAGATGAACCCATCGTATAAGAAGTTGTAATGTTTCCAAGGGCAAAATCATTTATTTCGTTGGTTCCAGTTTTACTGTTACGACCATATTGCTTTCCAGCCATCGTAAGCACTTCGCCTGTATTAGGATCCATCAAAACAACAAATGCTCGATCTAATAAATTGGCGTTCCCTTTTGCTTTTGAGTTGCGAAGTTCATTATCAATAATTTTTTCGACAGTTTGTTGTAATTCCATATCAATTGTTAAAATTAAGTCTTTTCCTCGTTGCCCTTCAGAAATTTGCTTAGTTTCGAGTACCTCACCTTTTTTTATAACAGCTTCGACTTTCGCTTTTTTTCCATGAAGCACATCTTCATATTGCTTCTCTAAATAACTGAGTCCGACACGATCATTTCGGCTATAATCTCGAGCTAAGTAATAGTCGACATTTTCACGCGGGAGTCCTTCATCTGAAGAAGATACTTTGCCAATGATTGTGCGTAAAGTATTTTCATATAGATACGCTCTTTCCCAATCAGTGGTCACATTTACGCCGAGTAAGGAGTCTAAATGTTCACTGACTCTAGCAAATTCTTGGTCGGTAACATTTTTGTTTTTTACTATGGAAGGGGTTAAAGCGTAGCCACTATTAAACTCACGGAAAATAGCTAACACTTCCAAATCATCTTCTGTCAATTGATTTAGATGGTTTTCTGTAATTCTATTTAATTGAAGTTTATATAAATCCTCATCTTTTAAAAGAGATAGTTCTTTATCTGAAATTAATGCTTTTGCTTTTTGAGGGTTTTTTATTATCCAGAAATCCTTCTGATCTCGTTCGGTAATTTTTTTCGTATTCTGTGTGATTAATTGTGCGAGTTTTTCTGCTGTTTCAAGCATATCTTCAGTTTTCGCGTTAGGGTATTTCGTATATGTAATAGCATTAAGTGGTTTGTTATCTACTATAGGGTTAAAATTACGATCATACATTTTACCACGTGGGACGGTAGTACTAATCAAAGCATTTTCGGTCCGTTTGACTTCTCGAAGAAACTCATCGCCATACACAATTTGGACCATACCGAGCTTCACGATTAACACAGAAAACAAAAGAAATACGATGAAAAAAAGAAAATTCATTCGTATAGGTAGTGTTTTCTTTTTCTTTTTTTTCTTCTGCTTTTCAGTATTCAAAATATCCACCCTTTACATTTGGTACTATATATTCCATAATATAACATAATCCGTAGTATTTATATTATTTTTTATAGAATTATGTAATGAAGAGAATTAAAGATTACTGATAAAGTGAAACTTCCATCAGTGGGGGTTTTCTTCATCCCCACTGATGGTTAGTTGAACCAATCGGACACAATACGTGCTATTGATCCCCCACTTATCTTTTTTGGATACTCAGAATCTTGAGGTAGGGGTCTTACTGCCCGTTAAGGCGGGATAAATGAATCAGCAAAAAAACAAGGCTCTTTCATTTTCATTGAAAGAGCCTTGTTATCTAGGGCAATAGTTATATTAGATTCTTATGTAGGTGTGCTTGGTCTTGATCCTCACTATCCATAATGGTAGTGATATGTAGGAAATAGCTACATAATTCTTCCCATTTTTCGGGATAAGCCTCTATAAATCGTTCCACTGTGTCCAGGGAATATAAAACAAGATAGTCCAGTGAGCATGCATTCTCTTTTTGAAGATGATGTAAAAGTACATGTGGTATTGTGTAATAGGGATATATCTGATTTGGATTTAAGGTAACTTGAGTAATACTCTGATTGGTCATAAATTTTTCCGTTAATATTTTTTGAATGGCAAAACTGTCGCTCAAGTTTAGATCATTGATGGAGTATCTAGGATTAATTAGGATAATTCCTTTCATTATCGTTTTTCTCCTTCATCATTTTAGCACCATTCTTGCCAAACTCAGACGGTTGTATACAATAGCGTAATAACTAAAAAAACTATAGAGATTTTGTAAATCACTTTTGACCATTTCATTTAATGTTTAATAACATTCAGTTTGAAAAGGGGTAAAATATAGATTAACAAATATATGGAAATTGTAAAAAAGTCCTTAATGTTATATTTACTCACATGAATACATTGATTTATCTGTAAATATATGTAATAATCAATTACCAACTATTACATATTTATATTTCTTAAATAGATCTTATGTAAAAAGAGAATACAGAGATAGAGGGAGGGGAAGAGAGGAATGAACTTGTTAGAAGAAAAATTACTATTTGAGGATTTTGTTAAAGAAGATCGATTTGAACTAAATTTATACTTGACATATTTGTTAAATCAAATGAAGGTGCCTGAAACGGTCTGAATATTAATCGTTAAATTACATTTAATATGATATTATCGTATATTTATAAATCAGAATATTCCGATTTGAAGGCTAAGTTCTTAAAAGAACGTGAAATATTTTTTGTATAAGAGTATTAAATTAGCCATAGAAAGGTGGGGGGATATGCAAATAGAAAATAGATATACATCAGAAAAACGAACATTCATTAGAGGTAGGATCATTCGGGGAAGGCAAATAGGACGTGAGCTTGGATTTCCTACCGCAAATGTCAATGCTTATGTAGGAAACTTAAAGAGTGGAGTTTATGGAGTGGTTGGAACTTTAAAAGGGAATAAATATTGGGGAATTATGAATATAGGAGTTAAACCAACCTTCGAATCAACATTGAGAAAGACGATAGTTGTTCATTTATTTGATTTTTATAAGGAGATTTATGGAGAATCTATTGAATGTCAAATTCTTTTTAAAGTAAGAGAAGAACAAAAATTCCCTTCTTCTGAATGTTTAAAACAACAAATTCATGCAGACATTCATTATGCAATCCAAAGATTTAACAGCCTTGAAGGATATCAAGAAAAGAGTATATAAAAATGAATAAAAAATGTAAGCTGTATACGATAAAAAAGACATAAAAAAGGATAGATCAAGCTGAGATATTTGCTTAATCTATCCTTTTCCATTTTTACCGTGCTGTTATTGTTTGTGTCGTTTTAATATGTTGGAATGCTTGTTCAAAGTCTTTGATTAAATCATCAGGATTTTCTAGACCAACAGAAACACGAAGTAAGCTATTTGTAATTCCTCGTTGTTCCCTTTCAGCAGGTGGCATAGCTGCGTGAGACATTTTCACAGGATACGATAAAATGGTTTCGACAGCCCCTAAGCTGACTGCAAAAACCGGCAATTTTACATGCTTTACAAAAGTTCGTAGGTCATCTTCACTTTGGAGATCAAATGAAAGAACTGCTCCAGCTCCGCTTGCTTGAATTTGTTGAACCTGGTATTGTGGATGATCCGTTAATCCTGGGTAATATACCTCTTTCACGAGTGGATGCTGTTGTAAATAGGTAGCTATTTTTTGAGCGCCTTTTTGAGAATGCTCCATCCGAACAGATAATGTTTTCAATCCTCTCATTACTAACCATGCATCCTGTACACCGAGTATAGCACCGAATGAATTTTGTAAAGCCCCTAATTTGTTTCCAAGTTCAGGATCTTTCACTACTGCAAGGCCTGCTACAACATCGCTATGACCTGATAAAAATTTGGTTGCACTATGCAGAACGATATCAGCACCTAGCGTTAGTGGTTTTTGAAGTGCAGGTGTTAAGAAGGTGTTATCAACAAAGGTAATTGCACCAATTTTTTTAGCGAAATCACAAATTTCTTTTATATTTGTCACTTTAAGTGTTGGATTTGAAGGTGTCTCCATATAAATGGCTTTTGTGTTAGGTTTCACAGCTGCTTTTACATTATTGATATCCGTCATATCAACAAATGTATGCTCGATATTAAAACGAGTTAGCACTGTTGTAACCATACGGAATGTTCCGCCATATACATCTTCCGTTACAATGATATGATCGCCGGCTGATAAAAGTAAAAAAGCGGTAGAAATGGCTGCCATTCCTGATCCAAAAGCAAATCCACGTGTACCCTCTTCAAGTTCAGCGATGATATCTTCTAAAGCTTCACGTGTAGGATTTAAGCTACGGCTATAATCGTATTTACCAAATTGATCGATATCAAACTGGTGATAGGTGGATGCGTGTTGAATCGGTACACTGACTGCTCCATTAGTAGGATCAAATTTATGTTGATTGTGAAGTAATCGTGTTTCGAAACTAAATTCTTCGTTGGTTGTCATTGTAAAGTCTCCTTTTTTGCTTCAGTAAAAGCTTGCTCTAAATCTTGAATTAAATCGTCTGAATCCTCAATTCCAACAGAAAAACGTAATAGACAATTATCTACTCCCGTTGCTAATCTAGTTTCAAGCGGAATATCAGCGTGCGTTTGAGTCGCTGGATAGGTAATAAAGCTTTCGACTCCTCCTAGACTCTCGGCAAAACAAATTAAACCAAGTGATTGAAGAAACGGATTTACGGCTGCTTCATCAAAAATACGAAATGAAATCATGCCGCCTTTTCCTGGGTAAAGGACATCCGTAACACTGTCGTGATTAGATAAATATTCAACAATCGCTTTTGCATTGTGCTCATGCTGTTTCATACGAAGTGCTAATGTTTTCATTCCACGTAAAAGCAGCCATGAATCGAATGGACTTAATACCGCTCCGTTTCCGTTGTGATGGAATGCTAAAGACTCACATAATTCAGAGCCCTTTGCAACAATGAGTCCTGCAAGTACATCATTATGGCCACCTAAATACTTTGTTGCACTATGTACAACGATGTCAGCACCTTCGAGAATCGGTTGTTGGAGAATGGGTGTGTAAAAAGTATTATCAACGATTAATATTAAATTGTTTTGCTTAGCGAGGGAAGCAACAGCACGTATATCTGTTTGTTGCATCGTTGGGTTTGTTGGAGTTTCAAGAAAAATGGCTTTTGTTTGAGGGGTAATCGCTTGCTCGATATCGCTCAAACAACAAGTATCCACATATTGGCAATCCAGACCCCATTTTTTAAAGCCTTTTTCTAATAGGCGAAAGGTACCACCGTATAAATCTTGGCTTACAATCCATTCATCTCCTGATTGAAATAAGGCTAATATAGTAGCGATTGCTGCCATACCAGAACTACAAGCGAAGCCTTGATCTCCGCTTTCAAGCTTGGCAATAGAGTCTTCGAGAATCTTACGTGTCGGGTTTCCTGTGCGACTATAATCGAAGCCGGTTGATTGTCCGATTCCTTCATGTCGGTAGGCAGTCGAGAAATAGACTGGGGGATTAATTGCTCCAGTAGTTGGTTCACTACGATTTCCTAGTTGTGCAAGTATTGTTTCTGTTTTATACATAGCAATCACGGCTCCTTTTAAAATGTAAAATAAAAAGTCTTCTTTAAGAAGAAGACTTTGATTTATCAAAATTGAGTCATTCTTCTTATCTTCCAAGTTCCTGTAACTTGTGGAATTAGCACCTTTTCATTAGTTTGCACTATTGATGGTTGCTGAGGTGTCAACGGGCCATTCCCTCGACCTCTCTGGATAAGAGTATATACATTCTTTTTCTTATGAATTTACTATACAATCAATATGATGTCAATATAATAAAAAACTGATTCTTCAAAATTATAACATAGTCTAATTTTTATTTTATGAATTTTTTCTTAATTTGCAAATTTTTGGCCATTAATTATTATAACCGTACATACTAAAAATGAAAGGAAGCTAAATGATCGCGATTAAAAAGTAAAACTTGTACAATATAAGTGAGAAATAATCTTACACTATGCAATGTAAAGTAAAATAGATTGCTGTGTAGATGAATTCGTAATGTGTATATCAATTGGAGGCGAACACAAATGGAATTCAGAGTGGAAAGAGATACGATGGGTGAAGTAAAAGTTCCTTACGATAAATATTGGGGTGCACAAACAGAGAGAAGTCGTAATAATTTTAAAATTGGTAATGAAAAGATGCCCATTGAGTTAATCCGTGCATTTGCGTATGTAAAACAAGCTGCAGCAAAAGTTAATTATGATCTGGGGGATTTATCTCAAGTAAAAAGAGAGGCCATTATAAAAATTTGTGGAGAAATTCTTCAAGGGACTCTTGATGAGCATTTTCCACTGGTTGTTTGGCAAACAGGTAGTGGTACACAAAGTAATATGAATGTGAATGAAGTTATTGCTAATAAAGGAAATGAGTGGCTAAAGGAAAATGGATTTAGTGAAACATTACATCCAAATGATGATGTCAATAAAGCACAAAGTTCTAACGATACGTTTCCAACAGCAATGCATATTGCTGCATACATGGAAATTGCTAATAAATTAATTCCAGCTATTAAGGGATTACGAGATACATTAAAAGTGAAGCAAGATGAATTTTGGGATGTTGTCAAGATTGGTCGAACTCATCTTCAGGACGCAACCCCGTTAACATTAGGACAAGAAATCTCTGGATGGAGAGCGATGTTAGATAAGAGTTTGATGATGATTGAAGAAAGTAGTCAAAAATTATTGAATCTTGCTCTTGGAGGTACCGCGGTAGGAACAGGTATTAATACAAGACCTGAATTTCCATCTAGAGTGGCCGAGCAAATTGCTGCTGATACGGGACATCCATTTCAAACATCAGATAATAAATTTCATGCTCTAACTAGTCATGATGAAATGGTTTATGTTCATGGAGCGTTGAAAGCGCTAGCGGCGGACTTAATGAAAATTGCTAATGATGTAAGATGGTTAGCGAGCGGCCCTAGAAGTGGAATTGGCGAAATTTCTATTCCTGAAAATGAACCAGGAAGTTCAATCATGCCAGGTAAGGTGAACCCGACTCAAAGTGAAGCAATAACGATGATTGCAACCCAAATTGTTGGAAATGATGCAACGATTGGATTTGCTGCAAGCCAAGGGAATTTTGAGCTAAACGTATTTAAACCAGTAATTGCCTATAACTTCTTACAGTCGGTTAAATTATTAACAGAAGGTATTTTATCCTTTAATCAAAACTGTGCGGTTGGTATTACTGCAAACAAAGAGAAGATTCAACAAAATGTTGAACGATCACTTATGCTTGTTACAGCCTTAAATCCACATATTGGTTATGAAAAAGCAGCACAAATTGCTAAACGTGCATTTAAAGAAAATTCTACTTTAAAGGAAGTTGCCCTTCAATTAGGTTTTCTAACGGAAGAAGAATTTGACGCTTGGGTTGACCCAACGAATATGGTAAATAAATAATTATAATTTAATACCCTTCCAAATCGATTTGGAAGGGTATATTAATTAAAAATAATGAGAGGATGGAATAGTATGGCTTTATGTCCATTATGCAATGGCCTAAAACATATTCATCTCTATTGTCCGGAATGTAATAGTGAAATGGAGGACAAAGGTAAGGTCATGGATTACGATGACGCATATAGTGCCTACGAGGATACTGATACATTAAAGAAAAATGATGGTTTTCCTCATTCACAAGAATACGGTCAATGTCCACATTTAATGAAATGCCCAAAATGTTTTCATGATGAGGTTATTTTAATTAAAGAATAAAGTCTTGAATAAGAAATAACTAATGGGAAAGGACATCTTAATGAAGGATGTCTTTCTTACTTAAAAGGAAGAGAGTATTTGTGGACATTTTCATCGGGATTTTCAACGATCAAACGTTTGCCTGAAAAGTCCCAATTTAAAATATCGTAGCAAAGATAGCTGCTTGGGATTTCGTCGTCATCTAGAATAATGGTTTTAAGACTAATGCGTTCACCATCGAATGTCATTATTCTATCGCATTCTTCAGGTGCGTGTATTTCCATTTCAAAGTAAGGAGAAGTGGTCTGAATCTTATCAGCATCAAGGATTACTTCAATTTCTTGGCATCTCACTGGGTTAGCATCATTCTCTTTTTCGTATAGATATACATCAACAAATTGCAAAAAAATCACTCCCTTTTTTCTAGAATATTACAATTATATCATATAAAGAGAGGCGAAAACGAAACTTCATTATATTGTAAAGAAGTTTTAATATATGTTAATTATGATAAGTTGAAAATCTTTACTTGTATATGTGAGTAGTTGTTTGTTATATTAACCATTTTCTATTCTAATAAAGTATAATCCTCTCTATATTTACATTTTAATAAGTTAAATTATCTATGTCTATACATAGAAACCACTAAAATGTTTCAATAATGAGAACAAATTATACGTTTTGTAGATTATTATAATCGAATAATAGTGTGGATAGGATTTAATTGGAAATATAGGAATAATAAAGCGAGTAATTAACTAAATGGCTTTGTGAAATGTTGATAAAAATGATTTTTGGCATATTTCGGCTTTAATGAAAAGTATCTAAAAATCAATAGAGTTATATTACAAAGCTTTATTTAAAGGAACGTAAAGGTACATTAAGAATGGGGTATTTTTTCCAATTTTTATCTGTATAATGCCACCATTCATCATTAATTGTTGTAAAATTATTTTTTGTTGCATAGCGTAAATCGATAACAATTGTACGATCAATGTCTCGTAAATCTACAAGTTTGCTATTGGATTTATTTGTTATGTATTTTGCAGATGAACTAGGAGAGGCAAAAAGAACCACCAGGATGATACTCAATAAAGTAATTAAAACTTTCTTTAACATACATAATCCTTCTTTCTGTACCATGAAACTTATTATAATAATGAGCTGAATGTAGGTAAACGTTCAGCTCATTATTGTTCGTTTATTGATTTACATTTGGAGGAGCTTCATCAAAAAAGTCATGTGCTTCTTCTATATTTTGATAACTCCCCACTGAATATACGTTGCCGCCAGCCATACCCTCGTTGATAATACGATCAATGTCCAAGTAAACAGAGTCTTTACTTTCATATGTCGTATCTTTTAAAAACGTATAAGTCGCTTTTTTCTTATCCACATGTATCCCTCCTATAGCTAATCTTCCATGAGTGGGGTTAATGACTAATGGAAGATGCGCTTATAGTTTGAGCATGAAAGGGATCATTTTATTCATTTAAAGCTAAGGTATTATTCATACACATGAAAAAGCATTAATTCATGAATAGATTTTATTAAGTCTGATTGAGACGCCTCTGATGGGATCAAGTTTTTCCATTCTATACTTCCATCTTTATGATAAATTGCTTGATAATATTGTTTGTTGAAGAAAAATGAAATGTTCCAACCAGGTAAGCTTTCATCTTTGAACAACGGATTCCATTGAAAATGAGTGATCATAGGAAAAGAACCAACCTCCTCTAAATAAAAAGACTATTTGATTTCATTATACTGGAAATTTAGGAAGGAGGGAGGTCTTTTTTGTACTTTAAGACAATCTACCTTCTTTAAAGGATAAATAAGAGGCTAATTGGCTGAGGGCTATCTATACATTTAATTAGAACTTTTTTGCTCAGTTAATTCTATAAATAAATTTTTTAGTTGAAAAAGTCTATTTGCTTCAATATCGGCTTCATCAAATTGCATGGGCTTCGAATTGACTTCATAAATATATAGCTCGCCGGTTTCACTTTCTCCAAGATCTATTGAAAATTCTCCAATAAACCCCCATTTTTTTGAGAGAACGGTTCCGCAAGTTTGAGCAATTTCAGCTAATTGCTGATCGATTCTTTGTGTTCTGACTTTATGATAGGGATAAATCTTTCCACCCCTTGGAACATGGGTTGTGATTTCTTGAATTTGAGCCATTCGTACGGCCTTTCCGGTTAACTTAAATAATCCGTTTTGATAATGAACTAAGAGTCGATAGTCGTAGCGATGACCATTTATTTTTTTAGGAAGGATGGCTTGTTGGGCTAAGTACTTTTTTGTATGAAGTTGTTTTTCATAGATATTCCAGTATTCAATAAGAGATGAAAAAGTTTCGTTGTGATGTGGACTATTCAATTGTAAAGAACCATTCTTATTTTGTGTTAAAGTGTAAATCCCATTGCCACGATTTCCTTCTCTTGGTTTTAAATAAATGGTTTTATATTTATGAAAAAAAGCCTCAAATTCTTTGAGGTTTGTGACGATCATGGTTTGTGGTAATAGTGATGTTAATTTTTTATGCTGTTTGAAAGTAGTGTACATTTCATATTTATCAATAAAACAAGGATTAAACATGATGATTTTTTGACTAATAAAGGTCTCTTTCAATTGTTGAAAGGGAAGGGAGGATTCAATAGAACGTAATGGGATGCGATTGTAGACAATATGCGGAAGAGGAACAGATACTTTTTGCCACTTTTGATGCTTATTAGAATAGATATAGCCGCAATTTTCCTGATTCAACAAATCTTCAATTGTCAGTACGTAGGAAAGAATTCGCTGTTCCAATAAATACATTTGCAATGAACGGAATAAGGACAGGTTCCCACTAATGCCAATCCCATTCTTAGAATTTTGAGTTGTGAGGATCCCGATGGCTATTATTTCATGGTTGTGAGAAGGTTCCAATTCAAGACTAATCATCTCTGAAGTGGGTTTGCTATTCTGGTAGGGGATCATTATTTTATTTACCCCAAATGTGAATTCTAACCCAGCTTGATTATGCCACCAACTTTTATTAGATTCGTTATAAAAAATCTTCATTTACTAACACCAATTGATTGAGTGATGGATTGTTCAGCTAAATAAATAGCATAATCTAGACTTAATTTTCGAGTTAATAGTTCAAATTCTTTAAGTTTAGGGTGTGAGAAGATGGAACGGCCTGGTTTTGAATTGGCTTCAAACATCCAAACTTGACCATGTTTATCAACCCCAAAATCAAAGCCTATTTCTGCGATGATTCCATCCAGATGGTTCTCGATGCTTTTACTTAATGTAATCGCAGCTGTTGTTAGTTTTTGTTCGATTTCTTTTGCTAATTTCTGATCATCGAATAGTTCCTTCAATGTTTTTACGGAACCACCATTTTTTATATGAGTGGTCACGCTACCGACTCCTGCTACTTTTGCTGCAATGGCTGTTATCTGCCAATTTCCTTGACTATCTTTGTTCGTATGGACCCGAAAGTCAACAGGACGTTTTTCTGAGCGAATAAGCGGTATTCCTTGCTGAACAATGAGATTATCTAATGTTCTATTACGAAATACATAATTCATCATCGATTCTAAAGAGGAAAATCGTTGTAGTTTATTTTGCTTTTCTTCATTTTCATAGCGACAATAGTAGACAAGATCTTCCCTATTGTAGATTACCTGATGAATGCCGAGTCCGAGACTTCCATGAATCGGTTTTATAAAAACTTGACGATATTTGGAAAGTAAATGTTCAATTGTTGAAAAAGATCTCAGGGGATAGGTTTCTGGTAAAAAGGCTAACGCTGATTCATCCTCACTCAACCGTTCATATACATCCCATTTATTAAAAAAACCAGGATTATACCAAGGGATTGTGTACAGTTCTTGGAATTTCTGTTTTACTTCTTTTGGACCACTTTCGTTTTCAGTTCTCCGATTGGGTAAACGATCATAAACGACATTAGGAAATGGAAACTCACATACTTGCCATTGGTCATCTATATAAACAAAGCCGTGTATGATTTCATGATCCCAATCGATATGCTGTTCTCCAAAAATAAATGGAATGCAGCCTGTCAAGGTATTAAGTGAGAGTAGCTTGGAAAAAAAATCGGATCGTTCACCAAGCGGTTTATTATGAATTTTGGTGAAGCCAGATGAAAATATGCCTATTAGCGGTCCAAGATGAATGCTATTTTTGTATACAAATAAATGGAGGGGAGTATTCGTTTCAGTAAACATTAATGCATCTGCAAGATTTTTTGTGAGAACAATTCTTTCCTCTGTATCGGGATTTTTCCTGACCTGAGCTAGACAAGAGTGTTGTCCAAAATAGATTAGATCTATATCTTTTAGCCCATCTAATTCTGAAGGATAGTATAAAATTTCATCTTTGTGTGTAGTGATCTCTACTGGATAGACTTTTTTCACTTTTTATTCACCTGCTTTCAAAGGTGACTTAGATAAGTATTGACAATATAAAATAGGAGCAAGGTAGAGCTGGTGATATTGTGTAGGGTAGAGCGCCTCGATGATTTTTCGCCCAGGTTTTGAATTAATATCTAAAATCCATACTTGCCCATTTTTATCTACACCAAGATCAATTCCAAGTTCAAAGAGGCGATCGAATCTTGTCTCTACTTGGTTTGGAAGAGTCCGAAGAATGTGTTGAATCGTGTGTTCAGCCGTGAGAGGAATGGTATCTGAATATTGATTCAAAAATGTTGTGATAGGAAGAAATAATCCACCAGTTGCAACATTGGCTGTAATACTATCCTTTTGCCCAAGTCTGATTCCCCGGCCCCTTTCTACCCATTGATTTTGCTTGTTTTTTTGTAGTAACACGCGTAAATCAAATGGATGATGATCAGTCGTTGATAAATGTAAGTAAGGCTGACAAAGATAACTATATCTTTGAAGTAATCGGTCAACCCATTTATTTAATGGTGATTTCGATTCAAAGACTCGTTCGTATTTCTCTGCTTTTTTTGTCAGGGACACAATGCCACCTGTAGCTGTTTTAGTAACTAAATAGATGCCTACTCCTTGAGCTCCAAAGGCTGGTTTAAGGACAATTCTTTCATGCTCATCTAGTTGTTTCCACATATCTTCAGCTGTTTGGATTTTCACTGTTTTTGGCAAAAATGCTTGTAAATGTGGATGATCTTTAAGTGCCTCATAAAGCTCCCATTTGTTGGGTAGACCATAGCCAAGAAAAATACTGTGTTTTTTTATCCAATTAATTTTTTCAATTACATCATTAGCTTCACGCGTTAATCCATGAAAGGTACGATCATAGATGAAATCAGGTAAGGGGACGGTTTTTTTAATCCATTTTTCCTGGCTTTCATCTAATATCTCTGCGTGGATTTCTTTGGTCTCTGTATTAATTTCTTTAGGAGTAAAACGGCAGATATCTACATTCTGTTTTTTGGCTACTTTCGCAAGTTCGGTGAAAAAGCGTTCCTCGTTTGGTAAACTAGATGGCATTAATCCTAATAACATACAGGATAACTCCTTTCTAAGGAAAAGGGGCGGAACTTCGCAAATGGTTAGGTGAGGGAATGAAGTTCAAGTGGTTGTGTAATTTAGACCTTTAATGTGCGTGCTGCGTTCACACCGTTTTTATTTTTTTATAAAGCAATTGCATATAATGAATAATTGCTTTGACAGATGGGCGTATTTTTTCGTAATGTCCTTCAAATTTTTTTGAAGGCTTAGAGTTTACTTCAATAATCCAAGGATGTAAGTCTTGATCAAAGGCTAAATCAATACCTAGTTCAGCAAATAATCCATCATGTTGATTGGATACATGCTGAGCTGTCTTTTTGGCTAGCTGAACAAGTACTCGCTGAAGTCGTAGAGCTTGAGGATGATCGAAGCGTTCTCTTAAAAATTGACCACCGTTTTTCATATCTGCGCCATGAGCGACATTGGAAACAATATGACCTGGATTGGCAATACGAGCAATCATTGATGTGACTTTCCAATCCTCATCTTTTTGCTGATGAAGAAGGATACGGAAGTCTACTTTCTTATGTTCCCATTCTAGCAAGGAAATTCCTTTTTGGATGATAAAGGAGCGATTTTTACAAAATCTTCTTATTACTGTAAAAAGCTCTAAATCTGTTTTCGCGATGTAGATGTCATTCGTATCGCCAGAATGTTCAAAGCGCCAACCGTCAGAGATCTTCGTTACTTTGCCAATTGAGCGGCCTTGACTGCCGAAAACGGGCTTTACATAAACGACAGGATGATTTTGGATAAAAGAACAAACCTCTTCTTTATTTTGAAACATAATGGATTCGGGTAGATGAGAATGTAAAGTTTCTTCTTTTAATAGTAAGGTATGAACCTCAAATTTAGAGAGAAAGCAAGCGTTAAACATCGGTATTCGATATTTTTGTAGTTCTGTTGTAAATTGTTCAAATAGTGCTGATTTTTCTAATTGACGTGAATGAATACGATTGTAAAATACATCAGCGAGTGGAAGTGCTTGAGAGATCCATCCTGTTTTAGTAAGCAAATAACCAGTAATCATCTTGTCTTGTAAAGATTGCAGGTTTGTTACATAAAAAGGGAATCCTTGATTAGCACAGAATGTGTTCATTTCCTGAAAAAAGGTTTCCATCACACCGAATGTACCATCGGTTAAAAGTGATTGATTCGTAACAATTGCAAGAAATGGTCCGATGATTAATTTTTTTGTGGTCCTAAAGACAGTAAATGAAATAGGGGTATTGATATCAGGCAGTAATAAGAATTGAGTAGTAAGGTTAGTAAGTTTGCATTCTCTTTTGTTAGAAGGAAACGAAAGGACCTCAACTGGAATGGAGCGTTGACCTGCAATAATTGTAATCCATTCTCCCTCTTGAAGTTGCCATTGTGTACATGACATTTCATCGATGTATATGATCGCTTTAGTTTCTTTGATGACAGATACTATCATTTTATAAGATTGACCGTCCATAATGATTGATTCTCCGTTTGCACTTAATTTAAGGTTCTTTATAATAAATAATGGGCAAATGTGGATAACGTATATTATGTTTTTGGACAATGAAATGTGCCTAGAAATTTCTTCATTAGCATCTCTATACAAAATATGAAGGATTATGTTGGAGAAGAAGTAAATAAATTATGGACTGATGTAATTAACAATGTCTTCCGATTTCTATAAAGGGCTCGAAAATTCCCTTTTTCAGTTATAAGAATATTAAGTGGTGAGAACATTCATGTTATAGTAGGGTGAGTGCGAGAATACAATGGACAGAGGAGGGGAAATGATGAGTAATATCTATGATGTAGCCTATCAAATGGAACAGGCGATACGCACAAGCAATGAATATATGGAGTTAAAACGTTTATATGATCTTGTTAATGCTGACCCAAGTGCAAAAGGGATGTTCGAAAACTTCCGTAATTTGCAAATGCAGCTTCAACAAAAACAAATGATGGGTCAAGAAATTGCACCTGAAGAAATTCAACAAGCACAAAAAACAGTACAACTTGTTCAACAACATCCAACGATTGCTAAGTTAATGGATGCAGAGCAAAGAATGAGCGTTGTTATAGCTGATTTAAATAAAATCATCATGAAGCCACTAGAGGAATTATACGGTCTTCCTGGGCAAGCCTAAAATCTCGAGTGCTGACGTAATAAAGAGGTGTGTCACCTCATATTACGTCAGTTTCTTTTTAATGTCAGATTTTCATCATCTGTTCTACTTGCTCTTATTTTTTCATAAATTAGAGCAGGACACTACAGATGGGAGAGATCAGCATGGTGTATCGTCTGTTGGCGGTGAATGTAGACGGAACTTTGCTTCAGTCAAATGGCCGCTTAAATAAAATGACAAAAGAAGCCATAGAATATGTGCATCAAAAAGGTGTATATGTGGCACTTGTGACTAATAGAAGCTTTTATTCAGCTAAAAAAGTAGCTAAATCGATTAAAATTAATCCAATGATTATAGCCCATCAGGGTGCGTTTGTTGCAGAAACGATTGAAAAACCGTTACTTGTTAAAAGAATTTCCGAAGAGTTGACTTTAGAAGTTGTCCAATTATTAGAAAAAGCGACATGTCAAATTCAACTTCTTCATGAAAAAGCCTCACTAGCCAATCGAATTAATACTCCGGAAAATCTACTAAGCCGAGCTGTTATCACTTTAAATGATCCCCATATTTTTTCACAAAATTATGTTGAAGTATTAAGTGAAGAACTTCAAGAGAGACCGTTTACCCCAACAAAAGTAGATATTATTTTTTCTAAAACAAATGATTTACAGGAAATGTACCAACTGATTCAATCTCTGTTTCCTGAAATAGAAGTGATCCAACAATCTGAAGATCGGTTGACGCTTGTGCCAAAAGGAGTATCCAAATGGAGTGGACTGTTGTATTTAGCCAATCATTTGCAGATTAAACGAAGTGAGATCGTTGCTATTGGTGACGGTATGGATGATATTGATATGATTGTTGGAGCAGGTCTTGGTGTGGCGATGGGAAATGCCGCTCCAGAAGTTAAGACAGCAGCGAAATGGGTTACCCGCTCAAATGATGAAAATGGGGTAGGGTATATGTTGAAGGAATTCTTCCGTAAGCAACAACCAATTGAATTTTTGCAAAAAATGAACTTGCTGAAATAAAGTGATTTGAAGAAAACTTAAAGATCATCCAAACAATCTGGATGATCTTTAAGTTTTTTATATTTGATACGTTCTGTTATCTTACTTTGCAGCTTCTATTACACGTTTCATCGCATGAATTTGTCCTAGATGATTAGATTCATGGAAAATATTAAATGTTGCGATTTCACCGACTGTTTCAAATTCTTTAAATGGTTGAGGTAATTTTTCATTAAAGTGTTCTTCTGGTATTTCAAGAATGCGCTTTGCTTGTTCTTGTAACTGTTGTGTAAGTACAGAAACACTTGGAACATCATCTTTCCAATCTGCTGGCTTTGAACCATAACCAAACAACTCCTGGTAGTTGGCTGGTAGGTTGTTTGTTTGAGGATAGTCAAATAGAAATTTCTCAGTAACTGTTAATACATGACCAATATGCCAATGAATCGTGTTATTAAATCCGTTTGGCTGTACATCGAATACCTCTGGACTCATTCCTTCTATCTCTTTTAGTAAGCTTTCATGTGCAAATTGTAATTGACTCTTTAAATCAGTCATTAATCAAATCCCCTTTATCTTCTAAATTGACGTTATCATAAAAGAGTATAACAAAGAATTGGAAGTAACAGGTACTTTTTTGTTAGGGGATAAATTGTGGATAACTTATTGATAGTGAGTCCGAAAACGAGTCTCGTTCGGAAAAGGGAAGGCGAAAAAAGCGTGAGGGAGTCTGAACACGAGTCTCGTTTAGACAGGGGAGAGCGAAAAAAGCAGGAGGGAGTCTGAACAAGAGTCTCGTTCAGACAGGGGAAGGCGAAAAAAGCAGGAGGGAGTCTGAACACGAGTCTCGTTCAGACAGGGGAGAGCGAAAAAAGCGTGAGGGAGTCTGAACACGAGTCACGTTCGGACAGGGGAAGGCGAAAAAAGGATGGGGGAGTCTGAACACGAGACTCATTCGGACAGGGGAGAGTGAAAAAAGCGTGAGGGAGTCTGAACAATAGTCTCGTTCAGACAGGGGAGAGTGAAAAAAGCGTGAGGGAGTCTGAACACGAGTCACGTTCGGACAGGGGAAGGCGAAAAAAGGATGGGGGAGTCTGAACACGAGACTCATTCGGACAGGGGAGAGTGAAAAAAGCGTGAGGGAGTCTGAACAATAGTCTCGTTTTCAGACAGGGGAGAGTGAAAAAAGCGTGAGGGAGTCTGAACACGAGACTCATTCGGACAGGGGAGAGCGAAAAAAACGTGGCGGAGTCTGAATGAGTGCATCATTCAGACAGGGGAAAGCGAAAAAAGCAGGAGTATGTCTGAAAGCGAGGCTCATTCGGACAAAGAGAAAAAAAGAAAAATCCAGTCTGAATTCATCAGATTTAGAGATGTTCATAAAACCAATCAATCTAAAAAAGTCTATTAATTTTATTTATAATAAGTATCGCTTGTATTTCCATATGCGCTATAGTTTTTCTTTAATACCCTGCAAAATGTTCTTCTATTTAAATCCAATTTGCACCAATTATAAATGTCTTGGGTAGTAATCTTCCTATCAGGAAATAGCAACTTAAATTCCTCAATATTCCGCAAAATAGCTAGTTCAACCTTTTCATGACATCCACACTTTCCACACACCAAGTCATAATTTTTAATAGAAATCAGAAAGGACTTGCAATTTTTACAATAAATCCCCTCTTGCAACTGGTCATAATTATATTTAGGCAATGCCGTAAATGGATTATTAGTTTGATGTAATGAAATTAATTTTTGGGCTAGTTTCTTGTGCCCATCATTTAATTTAGACGGAGTATTGTTTAAATCTTTCAAAAAACGATTGACCTGGGTTGGTAAAATTATGGGTTGGTTCAATGGGGCTTGATAAAGGGTAAATTCAGGGTTGATAAAGATAACGTAGGCTTCAACAAGGTAATTTTGCTTGAGGTTTTGGAGCAGTTGACGGTATAGAGTTGCACTCCTTTTTAATTGGTCTACAGGATTCTTATATTCGCGATGGGTTGTCACGGCATAAAGTTTGTCCGAGTCTAAGTAACAATCACCTTGAAAATTTTTTATATCCAAAAGGTGAATCACTCCTTGTGAAATAATCAATGTATCAATTTGGAAATAGGAGTTGTTTACTTCAAGCAACAAGTCATTAATAATATACATTTCTTGTTGAAGGCTTTCTGCCAGCCGGTCAAATTTCACCTCACCTTCGTATCCTTTTTCAAGGTTTAAATAGTGAAACTTTTCTTTTTCAGTTAACTCCATTCGCATGTTTAAATACCGCATAGCCATTAATTCATCCGATTCAGATCGAACTTTAAGTAACATAAGCCACTTCCTTTCTTAATCTCTACACTCATTTTATAAAAAATTATCAAGATTCCATTCTAGAAATATGTCTATTCCATAACAATTTAACAAGCATTGGATTTAGTTGAACTTGATTTGTAGTAGGATAATTGCGTATTTAAAAAGGGCATTTAAAATGAAAATAATAGAAAAGGAGCCTGTCTCTTGACAGCTCCTCATTTAACTCCATTAGATTTAACCAAAATATCCTTCGGTACTATAATTATTGTATTTTTTCTTAATTTTAATAATTACTGAACCATCATTAGATTCTTGTGAATCCACTAATTCATACTTTGTGTGATTTCTTTCTAGTTGGGATAAAAACCTTTTAAAGTCTTCCTGTGGATTTGCATCATTATGTGTATCAAATCGAATTGTTTGCTCTAAACATGCGCTGGTTATACGTTTCATGCCGTCATCCCCTCTCTAAAATAATTTTAAATTATTTTTATTAATTTTTTCAAACGACTTTTTTCACGAAATTTGAGAAGACATTTGCCATAGTGAAAGAAAAAATAAATTTATTTTAGGTCTGAGATCATATTTTAGTTATTCAATTATAGGACGCCATAATTGAGCTTATTTTTATAAAAAGTAGTGCTTTTTTGGGGTTTATAGCTTTTCTGTATGTTCTTTTATCATGGTTTATTAAGTTAATTTAATTAAACTTTATTCCAAGGCTACAATAATCAATATTAAGCTGAACCATGAAATCCGTCATTCGAATATGGGCGTGGCTGCTAAGCCCAAAATAAAATCATAATCTACGAGGAATTAGGGGTATGGTTAACTACTATAAAATAATTTTGTTTATAAAACGCCACTGAAAAGTTGGAGTATTTTTCATGCCTAGCGTAGTAAAAAATTATAATAAATTACAATTTATGGAAAATATGATACTATAATTATGGTAATATTTAGAAAATGGAGGGTAATTATATGGGGAATGAAATAACTTCTATTACAGAAACGGTTGAGGTGACTCTTACAGGTCGAGTGGCCTACGTTGCGTTAAATCGTCCTGAATCATTAAATGCACTTAATCTTCAATTAGTTAAAGAATTAACAAGTGTGATGAAGGAAATAAGTGAAAATGAATCGATTGATATTGTAGTACTAAAAGGAAATGGAAGAGGCTTTTCATCTGGTGGTGACATTAAAATGATGTTGAATGCAGATGATGGTTCAGGATTTTCTGAATTGATGGATCAAGTAAGTGAGCTAATTCCAACTTTATATTTCATGCCAAAATTAACGATTAGTTCCATTCACGGAGCTGCAGCGGGACTAGGCTTGAGCATTGCCTTAGCCACGGATTATCGCATTGCGGATGTGAACAGTAAGATTGCCATGAACTTTGTTGGTATTGGTCTTGTTCCAGATGGTGGAGGACATTACTTGCTTGAGAGTAATCTAGGGATTGTTGCTGCGAAGGCATTGATTTGGGAAGGAAAAGTTATGAAAGCACCGGAAGCACTTGAGAAAAAGTTAATTGATGCTGTGGTAGAAGACTCTCTTGAACTTGCGGTTGAACAAAAGGTACAAGCCTGGTTGAATAGTCCAATACAAGCGATGGTTGCCTCGAAAAAGATCCTTACTGAGAAACACCGTCCACAATTAATGGATGTATTGAAAATGGAGAAAGAAAGCCAATTACAATTACGTCAAACGCAGGATCATAAAGAAGGAATTCAGGCATTCGTTGAAAAAAGAAAACCAACTTTTACTGGAAAATAAAATACAACCAACAAATTTTTTAAAAGTAACAAAGTAAGAGCTGCCCAATTTGGACAGCTTTTTCTACTTGTGAAATAGTAGTAATTTTCCGGCAGGTGATGTGCAGCGGTGTGTAAATTCGTAATAGTTTTTTTCTTTTAAGAGTTTTTCTCCAACTACTTTTGCCTCTAGGTCACTTTCTGCTGTGAAAGAATCATCTAAAAGTTTTTCTCCAGAAGGCTCAAATACTGTTAATTTATAGATTTTGCTCATTCCAAAAGCCCCTTTCTGTTTTACAAAAAATGTTATTAATAATAGATTAACATTTTATGGAGAATTTGCCAATTGCATTGAAACAATGACTCTCTTTCGATACTATTAACATAATTGAAGAGGAGGGAATTTCTGTGGCTCTGCAAGTGAAGAATGTAACAAAGCGATTCGGAACGTATACAGCTGTAAATCAATTAGATTTTACAATTCCAGAAGGAGAGATGTTTGGTCTCTTAGGTACAAATGGAGCAGGTAAGACGACGACATTTCGGATGATTATTGGGTTACTGAATCCTACATCTGGTGAGATTATTTGGAATGGAAAACAGATTAATCAGTCAATGAGTTCATTAATTGGGTATTTACCAGAGGAGCGGGGCTTATATCCGAAGCTAAAGGTAAGTGAACAGTTGGTGTATTTTGCGAGATTAAGAGGGATGAGTAAGACTGAAGCTATTAAGGAAATGGAAGTTTGGCTTGAACGCTTTAAAGTACCCGAATACAAGAATAAGAGAGTGGAGGAGCTATCAAAAGGAAATCAACAGAAAATACAATTAATCTCTTCTGTGCTTCATAAGCCGAAATTACTTATTTTAGATGAGCCGTTTAGTGGTCTAGATCCAGTCAATGTTGAGATGCTTAAGGAATCGGTCGTTGATTTACGAAATCAAGGAACAACGATTGTATTTTCAAGTCATCGTATGGAGCATGTGGAGGAACTTTGCGAACATTTATGTATTTTACAAAAGGGATCTGTTGTTGTTTCTGGCCATTTAAAGGATATTAAACGCTCGTTTGGAAAAAAGAATGTGATTGTGCATGCTGATTTCAATATAGATTTTCTTGATACATTTGTTGGAGTCACAAAGCTAAAAACGACGATGGAGGGAAAAATACTTCAAGTTGCCGATGAAGCAATCGCTGAAAAAATATTACAAGAGCTGGTTACTAGAGGCTTTGTACGAAAATTTGAATTACAAGAGCCTTCATTAAATGATATTTTTATCGAAAAGGTAGGGGCATCCTATGAATAAGTTTTGGATTGTTTTATTTCATACATATTTTACAAAATTAAAAACAAAGTCCTTTATGATTACAACGGCTGTTATGCTTGTTCTTGTAATTGGACTGGCCAATCTAACGAAAATCATTGAGCTATTTGATAATAATTCAAAACAAACCATTGGCGTGATTGATCAGACTGGAATTTTGTTTGAAGAGATTAAGCTTGGGATGGGCACAGTGGATAAGGATGTCGATATAAGAGCCTTTAAAACAGAAGAAGAAGCAAGAAAAGGTATTGTTTCAGAGGAATTAACTGGCTACTTGCTAATTGAAAGTGATGAGCAAGAGATAGTAAAAGGAGTCTATAAAGCTAACACATTATCAGATACTACTCTAAGCTCGCAGCTGTCAGGTGTTTTATCTCAAATAAAATCAAAAATGGTTGCAAATGAATTACAGCTTTCCGACAAACAAATTCTTGCATTAAATACTCCTGCAGCATTTGAGACAGTAGCGTTTGAAAAAAATGCAAAGACGGAAGAAGAGTTGAACGCGGCTAGGGGACTTGTGTACATTATCTTATTTGTCATTTATTTTTCTGTGCTGATGTATGCGAATATGATTGCAACTGAGGTAGCTACTGAGAAGACCTCCCGTGTGATGGAGGTGCTTATTTCTAGTGTCTCTCCGGTTCAGCAAATGTTTGGAAAAATTCTAGGTATTGCATTATTGAGTATAACGCAAATGATCTTGTTTTTTGGTGTAGGCTATCTAGCGGTGAAAGGTAGTTTATCTGATATGAATGAAGGAATCTTCTCAGTTATGGGCTTTGGAGATACAAGAATATCTACGATTATTTACGCGATGATATTTACGCTGTTAGGTTATCTTTTATATGCTACTTTAGCAGCTTGTTTAGGGTCGATTGTCAGCAGAGTAGAGGATGTTCAACAAGCGGTCACCCCGATGATGTTTCTAATTGTAGCTGCATTTATGTTGGCGATGTTTGGATTGGGTGATCCATCAGCTACATATATTACGGTTACTTCGTTTTTCCCTTTCTTTACACCGATGTTAATGTTTCTTAGGGTGGGAATGCTTGATATTCCGTTTTGGGAGGTTAGTCTAAGCATTATCATTTTAGTAGCGAGTATCGTTGTTCTTGCTGTGTTCGGTGCACGCGTATATAAAGGTGGCGTGTTAATGTACGGTAGCTCAAAATCACTTAAAAATATAAAGAGAGCTTTGCAATTAACGAGAAAAGAATAAATAGGATATGCTATCTTATCTTATTGTATGAAAAAAGGCATCTTCAATTAGATGCCTCCACCACTATCGTAAGTAGTACTTCTTTCTTTACGAACAAGTTGATATAAAGTAATTGTACCCATTGTTAAAATGAGTATACATAAAGTAATTAAAACATTATATCCGTTCCATTTAACAAATAGGTTGATTAAAAAGTAAGAAACAACAAGTGATGCTAATGGAGAAACAAGCCAAACCAATAATATTCGCTTAATTACTGATTTTTGTAAGGTGATTATTCCCTCTTTTGCAGTTCCTACACCAAGGATTCCACAAGTTGTAACCTGTGTTAATGGAATAGGAAGACCAAATACGGATGCGATGATTACCAAAGTACCTCCTGTAAATGATACGGCACTACCTTGTAAAAGAGAAAGTTTTGTAATTTTTTTTGCGTTTGTTTCCAATACTCTACTTCCTAATAACAATGCACCAATTGATACGAAAATGGCTCCAATAAAAAGACCCTTAGTTGCATCGATCATATTGGCACCTACAAGAGGACCAACTGCATTCGCAACATTATTCATTCCAGCAGAAAAGGCTTCGAGACAGCCACCAAGTATTAATAATAGGGATAGCCACTTTGTCCATTTCCCTTTTCTTGTTAGTTGTGGCCATTTTTTTTCAGAATACATGATTACTTTTCCGAGGATAAAGGTTATAAGAAATGAAGCGATTGGTACTAGGAACCAAAATGAAATAATAATAAGAAGTGAATGAGCATATAGTGACTGATAGGCAATACCAACTCCAACAATAGCACCAACCGTAACTTCACTAGTAGACAATGGAATTCCTAGTAAATTAGATATAAATAAAGTAAAAGTGGCTGAAAAAAGAATAATAACAACAATTTCAACTTGTAAAATATCAGAAGGAATGATTCCTTGACTAATTGTTTTAACCACTTCACCGCCGCCCAAAATAGCACCTAAAAAGGCTGAAACGGCAACAAGCAGTAATGCTATTCGTTTATTTCTAATGGCGTCTGCACCATAGGCAGCGCCCATTGCAGCGGCTGTACCACTTGCACCGATATTCATGGCAAAAAAGAAAGCAATTGCGAGTGCGATATATGTTAGCATATGATTTTCCTTTCTTGATGTAAATGTAGATTTCATCGTATTAAAATATTTAATAAATAAATTACAGTAATCTTATTAGTATTACAAAGATAGATTGATTATATGGTTTATTAAGAAATTATACAAGATTTTTTAAAGGAAAATTGTATGATAAATAGATGTTTTTATAAAATTAACAATAATCAAAAAAGTTATGGCTTATTGATTTGTTAGATTTTCTTTTTATTATTCATCAGAAAATATAACTTCTTTAAAGGATTAAAGAGGGACTTTAGGTCATACGGTAGGTGCATTGGCTTACGTGATTAGGGCGATAAACCGCGTTTTTCAATTCACGTGGTTAATCCAGAATATCGTGACATAATCATCTATGGTATAATGTTGATATTTCCTTGAACGGAGGTAATTGGATGAAGAATGGAATTGTTCATTATGGCATTGGTGAGATTGTAGATACATATATGTACATTAAAACGAGCACAAAGGCAGTTGCGAGCAATGGGAAACCGTTTTTAACATTGATACTTGCCGATAAAACGGGAGAAATTGAGGCAAAGCTTTGGGATGTATCTGTTAATGATGAGAAGGCGTATGCTGCTGAAGCAACGGTAAAAGTACAAGGGGAAGTTCAAAACTTCCGTGGCCGTAGTCAGTTGAAAATCCGTCAAATTCGTCTAACAACTGATGCTGATGGAGTGAAAAAAGCTGATTTAATTCAAACGGCTCCACTTAGTCAGGAAGAAATGCTAGAGAGAATTACACAATATATTTTCGAAATGACTAATCCAAATATACAGAGGGTTACTCGCTTTCTGCTTAAAAAATATCAAGATGACTTTTTAGTATTTCCAGCAGCAACAAAAAATCATCACGAATTTATGTCAGGTTTGGCTTATCATGTCGTTTCTATGCTTGATTTGGCAAAAGCGATTGCTACGCTTTATCCATCCTTGAATAAAGATTTATTGTATGCGGGTGTAATTCTTCATGATCTTGGAAAAGTCATGGAACTGTCAGGTCCGGTTTCGACCGTTTATACGGTAGAAGGCAATCTACTTGGGCATATTACCATTATGATAACTGAAATTGGTAAGGCAGCCGATGAATTAGATATAAAAGCAGAAGAAATTATGATTTTGCAACATCTTGTACTAAGTCATCATGGCAAAGCAGAATGGGGCAGTCCGAAACCACCGCTTGTTCGTGAAGCAGAGGTTCTTCACTATATCGATAATATAGATGCAAAAATTAATATGATGGACCGCGCCTTGGAAAAAGTCAAACCAGGTGAGTTTACAGAAAGAGTATTTGCACTGGATAATCGATCATTCTATAAACCAACATTTTAAAAAATATGCTTTCTCTTAATTGAGAAGGCATATTTTTTTGTTTTAGGCATATGGTTTATTACTATCGGATTTTAATGAAAGGAGAATGGACATGCCATTATGGATTTGGTTTGTGTTTATAGGTATAGTAATCAGTGCCGTCATGTCAATTCGAACTGCTCGACAAGAACGTCAAATTGAAGATACGTGGATTGAAGAAGAAGGACAAAAGTATATGGAACGGATCAGAATCGAACAAGAGAAGAGAGGTTTGACAGAACATAAACAATATAGCGAATAAGATATATGCTTGATTTTTGTTACAACACAAGGTGTGAATAAGATAATTGGAGAGACGGATGAAGACCATGAATTTATACATTCATGGTCTTTTGCTATTTTCTATACGATCAGAATTTATATAGGGAATTTAAATTATTCATATAAAATTTATAAAACATAGTTGAATTATATGAATAGTTAGTGTAATATGGGTAAAAATAGGATTATTATAGAAATTCATCCAATTTTAAGAATGTTTAGGCCGAAACTTATATTAATAATTTTAATCGAATTTATTAGGAGGGGTTTTTTTGAAAAGGTTAAAGAAAAAAGGTTTTTTTAAAAGTGGAGTAATTATAATTTCCTCATTACTGTTCCTTTCAGGATGCGGCGGTGCTGATACATCTAGCGGTACAACAGAAAAAGGAAAAGAATCAGAGAAGGCAGCAGAACCGATAGAATTATTAAATGTATCTTACGATCCAACGCGTGAATTGTATCAAGAATTCAACAAAGAATTTGCTAAGCATTGGAAGGAAGAAACGGGTCAAACGGTGACGGTAAAACAATCGCATGCTGGATCTGGAAGTCAAGGGAGAGCAGTTATTGATGGTATAGAAGCCGATGTTGCGACATTAGCACTTGCATACGATATTGATGCAATTAGTGATAGTAATAAAGAGTTATTGGCACCTGATTGGCAAACAAAATTGAAGCAAAACTCAACACCTTATACGTCTACTATTGTTTTTCTTGTCCGCAAAGGAAATCCTAAAGGAATTAAGGATTGGGATGATTTAACGAAAAAAGGTGTTTCTGTGGTTACACCAAATCCAAAGACATCAGGTGGAGCTCGTTGGAATTACTTAGCAGCTTGGGGTTATGCCTTAAAACAAAATGGTAATGACGAAGCAGAAAGCAAAAGAATTTGTGAAGGATATCTATATAAAATGTTGAGGTACTTGATTCTGGTGCCCGTGGTTCTACAACGACATTTGTTGAAAAAGGCATTGGTGATGTTCTGATTGCTTGGGAGAATGAAGCATTGCTTTCACTGAAAGAATTAGGGGAAGGCGAATTTGAGCTTGTTGCTCCATCTGTAAGTATTCTGGCTGAGCCGCCAGTTGCAGTCATAGACGGAGTGGTGGATCGCAAAGGAACACGTGAAGTTGCTACAGCTTATCTAGAATATTTATACACAGAAAAAGGGCAAGAAATTGCAGCTAAAAACTACTATCGACCTCGTGACCAAAAAGTAGCTGAAAAATATGCGGATCAATTCCCAAAATTGAGTTGTTTACGATTGATGAGGTATTCGGAGGCTGGAAAAAGGCACAAGAAACCCACTTTAATGACGGTGGAGAATTTGATTCAATCTACCAGTGAAAAAATGGGATTTATTAGTTGAGGTGGAGTGTTTATGAAAAGGAAGGGTAGAAAAAAGAATGTATTACCTGGTTTTGGACTATCTCTTGGGATTACGCTCCTTTACCTTAGTTTGATTGTCATGATCCCACTGTCTCTTGTATTTTTTGAATCTTCTCAAGCTTGGATGGGAGAAATTTATAGAGACAGTGACAAGTGATCGAGTATTACATGCTTATAAAATTAGCTTTGGAACTGCATTTGCGGCAGCGATAATAAATGCTGTGTTTGGTTTGGTGATTGCCTGGGTATTGGTTCGTTACCAATTCCCAGGTAAGCGCTTGATTGATGGATTAATAGATTTACCTTTTGCTTTACCTACTGCAGTAGCGGGTATTACACTAACCACTTTATATTCTCAAGATGGGTGGATAGGACAATTATTTAATCTGGCAAATATAAAAGTATCATTCACTCCTTTAGGGATTACGATTGCTCTTACATTCATCGGTCTGCCATTTGTTGTTCGGATGGTCCAACCTGTTCTGGAAAATATTGAAAAAGAAGTTGAAGAAGCGGCAGCTAGTTTAGGTGCATCACGCATACAAATTTTTTTGAAAATTATTTTTCCAGAAATCTTTCCAGCTTTATTAGCAGGATTTTCTTTGGCCTTTGCCAGAGGAGTAGGGGAATACGGATCTGTTGTGTTTATTGCTGGAAACATGCCAATGAAAACAGAAATTGCTCCGCTCATGATTATGTCAAAATTAGAGCAGTATGACTATGCAGGTGCAACAGCCATAGCAGTAGTTATGTTACTCGTATCATTTTTGTTCTTAATCATCCTTAATGCCATCCAACTCTGGAGTCGAAAACATGAACTTCAAAACGAATAGGGGGTAAGTAAATGGAACTCGTAGAATCAATTCAAATCGAAAGAAAACCGACCCCTAGTCGAAAAAAAGTAAAAGAAGCTAAATGGACGAAACGAGTACTCATTTCGATTATGCTTGTGTATTTGTCCATATTTCTTCTTGTTCCACTTATTTTTATTTTTGTTAAAGCGTTTGAGCAGGGAGCAAGTGTTTATCTAGCAGCTATTACTGAAAGCGATGCTTTAGCTGCTATACGGCTTACCTTACTTGTAGCAGTCATTGCGGTTCCGATGAATACAGTATTTGGTATCGCCGCTGCTTGGTTAATAACGAAATTTCAATTCAAAGGTAAGCAGCTATTATTGTCATTAATTGAATTGCCTTTTGCAGTCTCACCTGTTATTGCCGGGTTAATATTTATTCTCTTTTATAGTCCTAGTGGTGTATTAGGGCCATGGCTAGTGGACCATGGAATTAAAATTATTTTCTCTGTTCCGGGAATTGTTATTGCGACTATATTTGTATCCTTACCGTTCGTTGCTCGTGAATTAATTCCTGTCATGCAATCACAAGGGAAGGCTGAAGAAGAAGCAGCTATATCACTAGGGGCCAACGGTTGGCAGATGTTTCTTCGTGTCACCCTTCCTAATATCAAATGGGGCTTGCTATATGGGATGATTCTATGTAATGCGAGAGCAATTGGCGAATTCGGTGCTGTTTCCGTTGTATCAGGCCGAATCCGTGGAGAGACAAATACGATGCCCCTTCATATTGAGATTCTTTATAATGAGTATCAATTTTCTGCATCGTTTGCCGTAGCCTCTTTAATGTCACTGCTCGCCATTATTACCCTCATTATTAAGAGTTGGATTGAGTGGCGTACTGAGAAACAAGAAGCATAAAATGGGGTGTGAAATGTGACAATTCAAATTCGTAATGTATCCAAGAATTATGGAAGCTTTCAAGCATTAACAGATATTAATTTAGATATTAAAAAGGGTGAGCTTGTCGCCTTACTTGGTCCATCTGGATCAGGAAAAACGACGCTCCTTCGTACGATTGCTGGTTTAGAGACAGTTGATAAGGGGGCTATCTTATTTGACGGAAAAGATTTGACGGATGTTCATATTAATCAGCGGGATGTCGGCTTTGTTTTTCAACATTATGCGCTATTTAAGCATATGACGGTGTTTGAGAACATCGCCTTTGGTTTGAAGGTTCGCAAAAGAAGATTACGACCTTCTTCAGAAGAGATTAAGAAAAAAGTGAATGAGCTTCTTAGTTTAGTGAAATTAGATGGATTTGCTAATCGTTATCCTTCACAATTATCAGGAGGGCAGCGGCAACGTGTTGCACTTGCACGGGCATTAGCAGTAGAACCACAAATATTACTATTGGATGAACCCTTCGGAGCCCTAGATGCAAAAGTACGAAAAGAGCTGCGACGTTGGCTTCGTAAATTGCATAATGAAATTCATGTAACAAGTGTTTTTGTTACGCATGATCAAGAAGAGGCGCTGGATGTTGCTGACCGTATTGTTGTGATGAATGGAGGGAAAATCGAGCAATTAGGTACACCTGATGAAGTGTATGACCATCCAGCAAGTCCATTTGTTTATGATTTTCTAGGTAATGTAAATTTATTTCGCGGTCGATTACATCATGGAAAATTAAATATCGGCAATGCTCAATTAGAAGCGCCTGAGCATAGGGATGTTGCAAATACAGAGGCTGTTGGTTATGTACGTCCACATCATTTGAAGATTGAACGTACCAAGCAGTATGAGGACTCGATTCTGACGAAAGTCACCTATACTCATTCGGTAGGTCCAATCTGGCATATTGAAATGAAAAGGGAAGATATCGATGAGTATGTAGAAGTGGAATTAAATAAGGAAGAATTTGCAGAATTAAAATTGGAAATTGGTGAATTAGTCTATGTACGACCTAAAGAAGTAAAAGTATTTGTACCTGAGGATTTTATTATTTAATTTTTCTTATTCTAAATTATTATATAATTAATGCTCACTAAACAGGTTGACTTAATGGATAATTGTTGATAAGATTTGAGTAAATTTTAATCCAAGGCTGACTAGACAACTAGAGGCGCTTTAATGATACGGTAACATATCATTTTATAAAAACGCTCTTTTTATTTAGCCATTCAGGGTTTAATGGGGAGGGTATAATTAACTATGCTTTCATATGAAACGTGGCAAGAGCCCGATATCAATTTTGAAATTGATGAAACATATAAAGGTGCATTGAATGTACTGAAATGGAGCTATGAGCAGTATGGAGAAGAAATCGTGTATGCTTGTAGTTTTGGTATTGAAGGAATTGTATTAATTGATTTGATTTCCAAAGTAAAGCCAGATGCTACTATCGTTTTTCTTGATACAGATGTTCATTTTAAAGAAACGTATGAAACGATTGATCGTGTGAAGGAGAAATATCCTCAACTTAATATTATTATGAAAAAACCAAAATTAACACTTGAGGAACAAGCTGCAGAATACGGCGATAAGCTATGGGAAACAAATCCAAATCAATGCTGCCAAATTAGAAAATTGATACCTTTAAATGAAGTATTATCAGATTCTAAGGCTTGGATTTCAGGTTTGCGTCATGAGCAATCTGAAACAAGAAAGCATGTCCAATTTATCAATCGTGATGATAAATTTCACTCTATTAAAATTTGTCCACTTATTCATTGGACTTGGAAAGACGTTTGGAGATACGTTACAAAACATGATTTACCGTATAATATTTTACATGACCAAGGGTATCCAAGTATTGGATGTTCCCATTGCACAAAGCCTGCATTTGATATGAACGACCTACGTTCTGGAAGATGGCAGGGCACGGGTAAAACAGAATGCGGGTTGCATGAATAAATAAGGGGAAAAGACGGAATATTTTGTAATAGTAGTGATAATCTTGCTTGGTATTCCTCAAATGTATTGCTTTTTTAGAGAAAAAGTAAGAAACTGAAAAAATTGTTAATATTATTAGTTTAGGAGGAGAAATAATGAGTTTACAACCACATGGGGGCGTATTAATTCAGGCCTATCATCCAGAAGAATCATATCAAGATATTGTGAAAGAAATAGAGTTAGATGACATTTCTTTAAGTGATCTTGAATTAATAGGTATTGGGGCGTATAGTCCGCTAGAAGGATTCTTAACGCAAGCGGATTACGAAAGTGTAGTTGAAAAGATGAGACTAGCATCTGGTACGGTATGGAGCATTCCTATTACTTTACCTGTGACAAGTGAAAAAGCTGCACAATTAAGCGTTGGAGAAAAAGTAAAGCTTACTTTTAATGGTGAAGTATATGGTCTAATTCAAGTGGAAGATATTTATGAGCCTGATAAAGAAAAAGAGGCTGTAAATGTTTATGGAACAGGTGACCTAGAGCATCCAGGAGTAAAGAAAATGCATGATCGTCCTAACGTTTATGTAGGTGGGAAAATTACTCTTTTGAAAAAGACAGAAAAACCATTTGCAGAGTTTACATTTGAACCTACTGAAACACGTGCTATTTTTGCTGAAAAAGGTTGGAAAACAATTGTTGGTTTCCAAACGAGAAATCCAGTTCATAGAGCACATGAATATATTCAAAAAGCAGCGCTTGAAATCGTGGATGGTCTATTCTTAAATCCATTAGTAGGTGCAACAAAATCAGACGATATTTCAGCTGAAATACGTATGGAAAGCTATCAAGTATTGTTAAAGAACTATTATCCTGCAAGTCGTGTTCAATTAGGAGTATTTCTTGCTGCGATGAGATATGCGGGCCCAAGAGAAGCTATTTTCCATGCTTTAGTTCGAAAAAATTATGGTTGTACGCATTTTATCGTCGGACGAGATCATGCAGGTGTTGGCGATTATTACGGCACATACGATGCTCAAAAGCTGTTTGATCAATTTACAGAAGAAGAAATCGACATCAAACCATTGAAGTTTGAGCATAGTTTTTATTGCACGAAATGTGAAGGTATGGCTACAACGAAAACATGCCCGCATGACAAAGAATCACGTATTATTCTATCTGGAACAAAGGTAAGACAAATGCTAAGAAATGGCGAAGTGCCACCAAGTACGTTCAGTCGACCAGAGGTTGTTGAAGTATTAATTAAAGGGCTTCGCAATGAAGTTCATTCATAAGAGATAGAAAAGTAAGAATTCTAATAAGTTATTAAGTCTAGCTCCAGGCGCTCTCGGCTTCAAATTGCAGACAGTGCTTCTATAAAAGGTAAAGAATGCCTTCAGAAGCACTTGTCTTATTCTTGTCGTCGATTAAGGGCGTCTTGTTTTCTATAATAAGATAATAATTAGTAACTTTTGACGCGTACTGTTGTCTAGCTCTGATGCACAGGACGGGCACCTTACGTTTTTCTAATAAGAAAGGATGAGGACAGTTGAGTAGTAATATCGTATGGCATGAGGCTTCTATTTTAAAGCAAGAGAGAAGAGAAAAAAATAAACACCAGAGTTTTATTCTTTGGTTTACTGGATTATCAGCATCAGGAAAGTCGTCTGTAGCTAATGCTTTTGCAAGAGCATTATTTGAACGTGGCAATCAGGCATTTGTGCTTGATGGGGATAACATTCGTCATGGCTTGAATAAGGATTTAGGATTTGGAGAAACTGACCGAAAAGAGAATATCAGAAGAATTGGGGAAGTTTCAAAATTATTTGTGGAAAGTGGTCAAATCGTATTAACTGCCTTTATTTCCCCTTATCGTGCAGATCGTGATCTTGTTAGAGAATTAGTGGAAGACAACGAATTTCTAGAAGTGTATATTAAGTGTTCCGTTGAAGAATGTGAAAAGCGTGATCCTAAGGGATTATACAAAAAAGCTCGGAATGCAGAAATCTCAAATTTCACAGGTATTAGTGCACCATATGAAGAGCCATTGAATCCTGAAATCGTTTTAGATACTGAAAAATATAGCATTGAAGAATGTGTAGTCCAATTAGCTGATATCCTAACTAAAAAAGGTCTAATTTAAATGCTATATATTAGTGAGGAGCTATAAATGAAACAGGCTGTGCTTTATGTATGTCATGGTAGCAGAGTAAAAGAAGCGCGTGATGAGGCAATTGCTTTTATCACTCATTGTCAGGAGCAGATTGAGGCAGATTTTCATGAAATTTGCTTTCTTGAACTTGTATCCCCTTCTATTAAAGAAGGCTTCTCATCCTGTGTTAAACAGGGAGCAACCCATATCGCGGTTGTTCCCTTATTGTTGTTGACCGCTATGCATGCTAAAAAAGATATTCCGCTTGAGATTGAAAAAGCTTCGGAGCGATATCCTAATGTTCAGATTACCTATGGTAAACCGCTTGGTGTTCATAAAAAGCTGGCCGAAAGCGTATTCGAACGAGTCGTTGAACAGGGGATTGAGAAAAGTAGATCGTCAATTGTGGTGTTAATTGGTCGTGGTAGCTCTGATCCTGATGTTATGACAGATTTACAGACAATCGCGGAGTTAGTCAAAAAACAGTCTGGAATTGAAGATGTAAGAACATGTTTTTTAACAGCAGCGGCACCAAGTTTTGAGGATATGCTGACTGAGCTTATGTCATTGAAGGACAAGCAGATTTATTTTGTTCCCTATTTGTTATTTACAGGGATTCTTGTGAAGAAAATTGCAGCAAAGATAAGCACTGCAAGAAAACAAAATGGTCATATTCGCTTATGTCGCTATTTAGGCTATGATTCAAAGGTGGAAGCTGTCTTTGTAGAGCGAGTAACAGAAGCCATACAGAACGAAGCTTCCATTCATACTTTCGGGCGAGGAGAGCGAGTCAATGCTACCATTAATAGTTGATGTTCAAAATCGGCAGATTCTCATTATTGGAGGCGGTCAAATTGCCTATAGAAGATTGTCTGTTTTGTTTAAGCAAGGAGCGAAAATAAAGGTAGTCAGTCCAAACGTAATCGATGAAATCAAAGAGCTGTATCAATCCAAACAAATTGAATGGGTTCAGCGTGAAGTTGTCAAAGAGGATTTGTCTGATGCTTTTTTTATTGTGGCAGCAACCGATCATAAAGAAGTGAATAAATGGGTAGCGGAACAAGCTAATCCAAATCAACTCGTTAATATAGCTAGTGTAGCAGAACAAGGGAATGCTCAAATTCCTGCCTTTCAGCAACAGGGGAAATTGACGCTAGCGGTGTCAACTGCAGGGGCTAGTCCAACTTTGGCAAAGCAGCTTTGTCAGCAATTATTCAATCAGTTTGACGAAGCATTTTTCTTAGTGCTAGAAGAATTATGGGAAGAACGTCAGAAAATAAAAGGTTCTAGTCTAAGTCAGGATGAAAAAAAGAAACTATTGTCGCAGCTTAAGGAAAAATATGTTAGCAAGTAGAGTGCCAAATCGCATAAGGATTTGCACTCTACTTTTTTTAGGCCCCTTTCGTATACTTTGTTGCTCTTTGTACAAATTGTACCTGCTTAGAAGTGACTCTAGACATGCTTGGTGAACCCAAGGGGAATCAGGTCTGAACCAAAGGCAACTTCGGACAGGTTTGGTGTATCCAAGAGGAATCAGGTCCGAACCAAAGGCAACTTCGGACAGGTTTGGTGAACCCAAGGGGAATCAGGTCCGAACCAAAGGCAACTTCGGACAGGTTTGGTGTATCCAAGAGGAATCAGGTCCGAACCAAAGGCAACTTCGGACAGGTTTGGTGAACCCAAGAGGAATCAGGTCCGAACCAAAGGCAACTTCGGACAGGTTTGGTGAACCCAAGGGGAATTAGGTCCGAACCTGAGGCAACTTCGGACAGGTTTGGTGTATCCAAGAGGAATCAGGTCCGAACCAAAGGCAACTTCGGACAGGGTTGGTGAACCCAATGGGGAATTAGGTCCGAACCTGAGGCAACTTCGGACAGGTTTGGTGAACCCAAGGGGAATCAGGTCCGAACCAAAGGCAACTTCGGACAGGTTTGGTGAACCCAATGGGAATCAGGTCCGAACCTGAGGCAACTTCGGACAGGGTTGGTGAACCCAATGGGAATCAGGTCCGAATCTTGAGGACCTTTAGTGAAAACGTTAATAAAACCTGTTCAAAAAACAACAATCTTTGCGAAAACAGCCTTTTTTTAGTACCTAATATCATTCCAAACAGGCATTACAAATCCATTTTAATGGCTAAACGGGCCATATTAAATGGTCACAGGTAAGGGGAGTATGATGTTAAGTCTAATTGCCTGATTCGTTTATTTCTGAGACATTTACATTGGTCAATGACCCCTCCTTACTTCGTTAGGGAAGAGGACTTCTGTAGGAATACGTTAAATTCAAAAATAGAAAAGCAACCAATTAAGGCTGCTTTTCTATTTTACTTATTTAGTGCCTGTAGAGATGGCTCCTGACAAGTCTTTATCATTCACTTTAACATCAGCATCTTTTACTAATGTATCTATCTTTGTTTGAACTTTTGCAGGGTCAATTTTAGACACTTTTACATTATACTCTAGCTTGTCTTTCATTTTTTCATATGATTCTTTTTCTTTTTTATCTAATAATTGAATGATGTGGTATCCATACTGAGATTTAATTGGCGCACTGATTTCATTTTTCTTTAACTTGTAAGCTGCAGTTTCAAATTCAGGCAACATTTTTCCTGCTCCAAACCAGCCAAGGTCGCCACCTTTTTGGGCAGATCCTGTATCTGTTGAATATTGTTTAGCTAATTTAGCAAAATCCTCACCTTTATCAAGCTTTGCCTTCACTTCTTTTGCTGTCTTTTCGTCTGCAACAAGAATATGTCTTGCTTTAATTTCTGGTTTTGCCTTGTTATATGCATCTTTTAATTCTTTGTCTGTTACTTTAATATCTGCAATTGCTGCTTTTTCTTGAAGTAAATTTAATTTTAAAGCACGCTTGAAATCATCTTCTGTTTTGTAGCCAGAAGATTGTAAAGCCATTTGGAAATTATCACCCATTTGAGTTTTGATTTCGTCAAGTTTTGCATTGATTTCTTTATCGGTGACTTTATAATCTTGAGATAGGACTTTTTCGTATACCATTTCTTGAATAACAGCTTTACCATAGCGATCTTTCATCGCAGAGTAAAATTCATCTTTTGTAATGTCTCCTGCTTTTGTTTCAACGATCTTTTCTGAATTTCCATTGCTACACGCTGTTAGTCCGATTAATCCAGCTGTCATAGCAACTGCTAAGGCCCACTTCTTCATAAATACACTCCTAATTCATAAATTCTATAGTTTGTATTAATAAAACTTCATAAAACTAACTATAGCATATATGGGATAATTTCAAAAAAATTTGTACAAAAAATAGGAAGAAAATTAAATAAATTAGGTTATGACCTAACCCATTTGGGGTCAGCAACATATTATAGAACGAAAGACAATAAAGGGGGTATGAAGAATGGGTCACGTACATGGTGGCGGTTTCGCTTTGATAGTAGTTCTATTCATTTTACTAATAATTGTTGGTGCAGCATTTTTCTGCTAACTCAGAACTTACAAAAAGTGCCCAATCCTATTCAATGATAAGTGAATAGGATGAGGTAGCCGCTCAGGTAAAGAATGGTTTATGTAAATGAAATCGTTGATTAACCAATTATTATGACTATACGAGTGTGCGTATGCATGATTTACTTTCGCTTGGAAGGAGGGGATATTCATGTCTGGTGGTTTCCATGGTGGCGGTTTTGCTTTAATTGTCGTGCTATTCATTTTGTTAATCATTATTGGAGCATCTTGGCTATAAGAAAGCAAAAGGGGAAGCGCGAAGCTTTACCCTTTTTTTAACTTTAAGCGGAAAGTTTAACTTCTTTAAAGAATTAAAGTATAAGATAAGGGGGCCTTTAGGTCATGCCATAGGCGCATCGACTTTCTCCGTTAGGGAGATAAGTCATGTTTTTTTAAGCGCAATAAAACATGGAGGGTAATATTAAGGGAGGAGTCAAGAATGAGTGAATAAAGACTAAGAAAGCGCCACATCCTGATGTATTCATCTGTGTGCCACATCAAAGGGGAACTCAGACTATACTTCGCTGAACGGGCGCCTTTTTCTTATGTATATAGAATTTCAACATAAGAGGATAATAGCATGATTGTTACTAAAATATTTATGATTCTGAATACCTGCGGTTGACGGTCTTCAGGAATCTCTTTTTGTATACATAAAGAGTCTGTCATTTTGTTAATATTGTATAAAATGATTAAAGAAAAAGCGATAAAAACGAATGAGACCATAACCTGAATCCCTCCTTGCAAAACATTCATGTATCCCTACGATATCAAAAAATCATGAAAAAAGATACTCAAAAATTTGGGGTATACCAATTCACATTCATGTTAACCTAAATGGAAATGTAAATGGTACAATGATAATACATAATTGAAAAGTTGGCTATACATATGATTAATTGAAAGGTCATAATGTAATGTAAAGTGAGATGTCCATGGACGTAGAAGAATGAACCTGAATTAGTTGAAACAAGATTATTAGAGAAGTAACAAGACTGACGGGAGATTTTTTTAGTATGAGTAATCTAGAAAAGGAAATTGAAACATTACGTTATCATCAGCAATTATTAATACATATTATTCAAAACTCAAAAGCGCAGTTCGATTTGCTGATTGTAGAAAAAAATATGACTAAAGAAGAAGTTAAGGTAATATTTGACTTATGTGAATTATTGAGCAAAAGATTGACAATGGAAAAAGCGGAGGGCTATATGAACTTTCAACCGCTTTTTAGCCAATTGGAGATAAACTTAACGCCCAAACTTTCTGTAAAGGAATTGGTGGCTTCCTGTCTATCTCAAGGCCTATATGAGAATTTGATGCAAGAAATGAAAAAGTTCATTACTGAATAGGATTAGATTCTTGCTCAGTCTCTTTTTTTACAATTTTACCATCGACGTCTTGATATTCCTGTTCAATGTTTTTGAAGGAACGTTCGAAAATTTGCATAAAATCATCTCCGTAAATATTACGTATGACTGCCATCATTTCAATTAATTCAGGAAATTTTCCATAAAGATTACGAAGTGGAAGTGCACCTGTATAAGCTGAATTCTTTGATGGATCAAACGACTCTATTATGGAAAGGATGATTTTTTCCCCTTGTGGAGTAATTTCAATATACGTATTCCGCTTATCATTATCTTTTTTGGAAAACTTCAAAAGACCGCGTTCCTCTAATTTTTTAGAAAAGTTAAATGCTGTGGAAACGTGCATGACACCAAATTTTGCAACATCGGAAATGGAAGAGCCATTCAGGTGATAGGCAATCCAGAGAATATGATGTTCATTAATGTTCAAATCATATGGTTTAATCCATTGTTGCCAGTCCTTTTCAACTGCTTTCCATAATGCCTTGCTTAGCTGGGCAATTCTTTGACTAAAAATCATTGCCTCTTTCATAGAATAATTTTTCTCTTGCATAATGTGGATTCACCTACTTATCAGATTCTGTATATTTATTATGACAATAAAATAAAAATTAATAAAGTATAAATTTACGAAATTTTTAGAAACTTTAAAAAGAGACTACTATAAATGGTAAAATCTTGAGAAGTCAGTATATTAGGACCTAGTATCAGAGCTAGGAATAATCTCTTCTAATTCTCTCAGTGAAGCTTCAATTTCTTTAATATTTTTCATTAATTCTGTTTTGCTAGGCTCCATTTCTCTTTTCCAATCATCAACTAGAAATTGAACATCAGAAATGAACGATTTCAATGATTCTTTACTTAACTGTGCAGCTTCTAATGCTTCATTTTTGATGTCATAAATTTTCCTTAATAATTCTTCTGCAGTAGCCAATAAATCATCTTTGCTGTTTTGTATCCGTAATCGCAATTCTCTACCAGAACTTGGGGCAGAGAGAAATGTTGTGGCACCAGCTACAATGGCACCGGTTACAAAACCAATCAATAAAGACTTAATCTTCATCATTATCACCTCACATTATATTTATTTCGCCTTGACTATGCTAAAACCCTTCATAAATCATAAAGTAAAATTGGAAAAAGTACTGAGTAGTATAGAAAGATATTGATTAAAAAATATCATAAATTTCTTTAAAGTGAAAGATAATTTACTCTTTTATTCTTATATTAAAAAAATAATTTGAAAAAGCCATATTTTGTGAATATGATATTTAAAAATAACATGAGGATTGTACATATATTTTTTTGATGAAACATATAGATGTATTAAAATAAGTTGTGCAGTTAATGACAACAATGTGGATGGTTAATTAGCATGAAAATATTATTCATAATATGGTTAGGGTGTTTGATTATGACCGCTTATCATCTGGTTATTTTAAGAAATTCAGGGATTTATCCATCAAAAAAAATGATACGTGCAAGGGCGATGAAATGGGGTATAATATTTGTGTTATTTTTTCTCATTTGGATCATTATGCTTTTAGTTCGTTAAAGAAGACTCGCCGATTGGCGAGTTAGGGGCGTAGTTTCACTTTATTAAACTTAAAAAACGCCACATTATGTGGGTATTGTCGCTATCCTTCATACGATTATTTGCGTATCTAAAGTGAAACTTCCATCAGTGGGGGGTTTCTTCATCCCCACTAATGGTTAGTTGAACCAATCGGACCTTTACGGGCAGTTGATCCCCACCTATCTTCTTTGGATACTCAGAATCTTGAGGTGGGGGTCCTACTGCCTGTTAAGGCGGGTAAATTCTGATAGTATAAAAAAGCACCGGGATCTCCGGTGCTTTTTACATGTTAGACTTCTGGTGAAAGAGAAGTCCGTTTTAAAATTTTGGTTACGATTGGGTAGATAATCGCCATGACCACACCATTCAGTAACAAGGTAGGCAAAACAACTGCAATAACTAGCCCTAAAAATGTTGCGTTTCCTGGTAATCTAAAGAATTAGATTAGGCTGAACCTAGGAATATAATTCCAGATATTAGCGTGCCAATGACTGTAAATACAGTAACACCAACAACTGTTTTCGAAAATTTCCTAAACGCGACGATCAAGAAATAAAATATAGTCGCTGTGACAAGTTTATCAATAATATTAGGTATTTGTCCTACAGGAAATGTTGTTGTTAATGCTGAAAGTAGTCCACAAGCTAAAGCCACAACCAATACATTTTTCTTTTCTGGAAATAGCACAATCGCTAAAAACATCATTAAAAGCATCATGTCAGGTTTCATTCCAAGGAAAAATCCAGGAATGATAAAATGTAATGCTGTCCCAATTCCTAGTAGTAACGCTAGAGATACCAATGTTTTTACGTTCATATTGTAACACTCCTCTTCTCATCTCATCTAAATATTAACTTTTCCAACAGTGCCCTTTTTGCCTGTTGCGAAAAGTTTAGGTAAGTATATCATGTACCTTGTTTTTTTTAAAGTAGTTTTTTAGAAAAGCGGTGGAGCTAATGCTCACACCGCTTTTATCAAACTTATTTTTGGTTTGCTTCTTGGAATTTTTTCATGAAATCAGCAAGTTCTTGGCAATGCTCAGTTGGTACCGCATTATAGATTGATGCACGGCATCCTCCGATTGAACGGTGACCGTTAAGACCAACAAAGCCAGCAGCTTTTGCTTCTGCTAAGAATTGTTTTTCTAATTCTTCAGTTTGAAGGTTAAATGTTACGTTCATATGTGAACGGCTGTCTTGACGTGCGTGTCCTTTGTAGAAGCCGTTACTTTCATCAATAGTATCATAAATAATTTTTGATTTTTGATGATTGACTTCAGCGATTTTTTCAATACCACCTTGTTCTTTAGCCCAGTCTAATACTAAAGATAATAAGTAAATCGCAAGTGTTGGTGGTGTGTTATATAAAGAATTTGCTTTTGCATGAGTTGCATAATTTAGCATAGTTGGCAGGTTTTCATTATCTTCGATTAAATCTTTGCGGATAATGACAACTGTGATACCAGATGGTCCAAGATTTTTTTGCGCTCCAGCATAAATAATACCAAATTTACTTACATCTACTTTTTCACTTAAGATATCACTAGACATATCCGCAACTAATGGAACATTTCCTGTTTCAGGGAAATTTTTCCATTGTGTTCCGTAAATGGTATTGTTGCTTGTAATATGAAGATAAGCTGCATCATCATTCACTTTAATATCTTCAAGATTTGGAATGAAAGTATATTTTTCTTCTTTAGAAGAAGCGACAACACCTGTTTGTCCAATTTTCTTAGCTTCTTTTAAAGCTTTATCTGACCAAGATCCAGTTAGGACATAATCTGCGCGTTTTCCTTCTTTTAACAGATTCATTGGCACCATTGAAAATTGTAGGCTAGCGCCACCTTGTAAAAGTAGGACTTCATAATTTTCAGGAATGGCCAATAATTCTTTAAGTGTGGCGATTGCATGTTCATGAATTTTGTCGTATTGAGCGCTTCTATGGCTAAGTTCCATAACGGACATGCCTGAATCCTCAATATTTAACCATTCGTTTTGAGCTCTTAATAATACTTCTTCTGGAAGGGCAGCTGGCCCTGCATTAAAATTCCGTGCACGTTTCAATTTTCTTCCTCCTAAAATGCAATGTTGTTGTTTATGCCCTATATTATATCCTAAGAGTTAATTTAATAGGGAGAAAATTTAGAATTTTATTTAAAACTTTGACAAAAAAGTTCTCCATTATAGTGGAGAATTGGATAAATTATTTAATATGTTGTGCAATCGAATCAGCAATATTTTTCAAATCTTCCTGGGTGTATTCGCTTGTATGCGTTTTCCAAACGGCTCCAAACCCGTCTCCTTCACCATAACGAGGGATTAAATGCATATGATAATGGAAAACAGACTGTCCAGCAGCTTCCCCATTATTATTTAAACTGTTTAAACCAATTGGATTAAATTCTTGTTTAATAGCTCGGGCAATTTCTGGGACAACAGAAAATAATTCTTTTGCAATTTCTGGTGTTAATTCATAAAGATTTTCTTTATGTACTTTCGGAATGACTAATGTGTGGCCTTTCGTTACTTGGCTAATATCAAGGAATGCTAATACGTGGTCATTTTCAAATACCTTAGTACTAGGAATTTCCCCTTTAATAATTTTACAAAAAATACAATCACTCATAGTAACCTTCCTTTCAAATAATGTGAATTATTGTTAATCGTACCACAGCTTGTTTACTATAGAAAAGGAAAAGCCGGGTTTAAAATGCAATTTTTCAATAATCATTCCAAATGACTATACGATCATACGAAAATTAACTAAAACTTACTTGGATATGGGTATTTCCTTATTATTTCATGAGAAAATAAGAAACAGGATGCAACGTAAAGTTGCACCCTGTCGTTTGAAAAAGGGGTTTGCTTTTTCTTGGCGTATTAATGAGAATTTCCTTTGATCAACACCTCATTTACTGATGAGTAAATTAATGGTTTTGTGATAAAGATTGTGCATTCAATGCAACCATCTCCTATATCTTTAAAGTTTTTTCAACTAATAAAGCATATTTGATAACTGTTGAATGTTATTCTCTTCTACGTGCAAGCGAACCATCTCCTTGCTGAAATGATTACGTAAGCAAGTTTTTTCTTGGGTCATTCAGTTAGTAGTCTTCAACTGACACCTCATTTACAAAATGATATGATTCATTTGTAAGGAAGCTTTTCTTATGGGTAAGCAATTAGTAGCCTGCGACAAACACCTCATTTTACAATATGATGTGAATCATTTGTAAAAGCTTTTTTGGGGAAAAGCAGTTAGTAGTCTGCGACGGACACCTCATTTAACAATATGATTAAACATTTGTTGATGAAGCTTACATTTAGAAAATAGTTAGAGTTTCTTTAACTGACACCTCATTTTACAATATGATGTGAATCAACTTGTAATGAAGAACCCCTTCTTCCTTAATTATCATGCACACATATTGTAAAAAATATAATTGTTTTTTTATGGAAATTTTAAAAAAGTTAAGAATTTGTTAAACTGTAAGTAATCATACATAGAAAGGATCGTTATGAATTATGCCCTTATTAGAAATCAAGGACCTTATTGGAGGCTATACAAAAACGCCTGTGTTAAAAGGGATTAGCTTTGATATACAGCCTAATGAATTAGTTGGTTTGATTGGGTTAAATGGAGCGGGAAAAAGTACAACGATTAAACATATTATTGGGTTAATGGAGCCTAAATCTGGTCGGATTGAGATTAGTGGAAAAACCATTTCAGAGGATCGAGACGGTTATCGTAAGAAATTTACCTATATCCCTGAAACACCGATATTATATGACGAACTGACGCTTGAAGAGCATTTGCGTTTAACGGCAATGGCCTATGGGATTGACGAGAAGGCTTATAAGGAACGTGTTGATGGTCTGTTAAAAGAATTTCGAATGGAAAAAAGATTAAAGTGGTTTCCAGCTCATTTTTCAAAGGGAATGAAACAAAAGGTAATGATTATGTGTGCTTTTTTAGTTCGGCCTTCACTTTATATTGTTGATGAACCATTTATGGGGCTTGATCCATTAGGAATTCAATCCATGCTTGATTTAATGACAAAAGTAAAGGAAAGTGGTGCAGGTATTTTAATGTCCACTCATATTTTGGCAACAGCTGAGCGTTATTGTGACTCGTTCATTATTTTGCACAATGGAGAAATTAGAGCGAAGGGGACGTTAAAACAACTGCGTGAGCAATTTTCGCTTCCTGGAGCAACGCTTGATGATATTTATATCCAGTTAACGAAGGAAGAAAAAAGTCATGAATAGTCAACTTTTTTGGAAGCAACGTTTTGTAGAGTACATGAAGGAAATGCAAAAATATTTGCGCTATATATTCAATGGCCATTTAGTGTTTGTGATGATATTGGCACTTGGGGGTGGCGCCTATTATTATAGTAACTGGGTTAAAACGCTTCAAAGTGACTTTCCAGTGGCACTAATTATGGCCGTCATTTTAGCTATTCTAGTGACAAGGAGTCCTATACATACTTTTTTAAAAGAAGCGGATATTGTCTTTATTTTGCCTCTGGAAACACAGTTGAAAAGCTATTTCAATCGTTCTATATTACTAAGTTGGGGGTTGCAGGGTTATGTATTATTACTGGTCCTGGCTGCTTTAATGCCCATGTATGCAAAAGTAACAGGAGCGAACTTGAATGATTTTGTTGGTGTATTTGTTTTATTAGTCATAATGAAGCTTTTTAACCTGTACATTTCTTGGTATATTTTGAAATATCAAGAAGTATCTACTAGCAAGGTAGATTTGTTTATTAGATTTATTATAAATGGAGTCTTTTTGTATTTAGTAATTGATCAAGCGATGATTTTGTTACCAACATTGACGTTACTATTATTAATTGGTTTGTTTTTCTATTATCGTGTGGCAACTCGTGGGAAAATATTGAAGTGGGATCGGTTAATTGCTCTTGAAAGAAAGCGACTCATATCATTTTACCGAATTGCTAATTTGTTTACTGATGTACCAAGCTTAAGTAGTAAGGTAGCAAGAAGAAAATGGTTAGATGGGTTCCTGACGTTTATACCTTTTAAGCAACAATCTACATACAATTACTTATATGCCCGTACCTTTTTAAGGGCAAATGATTATGTCGGTTTGCTGATTCGATTAACGATCATCGGTTCCATAATAATTGGTGTGCTATCAAATATTTGGGCCTATTTATTTGTAACGTTATTATTTTTATTCATGACGGCACTACAGCTGTTACCATCATGGAAAGTACATGAATGGAAAATTTGGGTTTCCCTTTATCCACTTCCAGATCGCATGCGTGAAACCGCAGTTATTGGGTGGATCAGCTATTTTTTACTGGTAGAAGATATTGTATTCATGATTGTATTGTTATGTAAGGGAGAGTGGATGTCTGCTCTTATGGCAATTGTAGTTGGCTTCGTCTTCATTTTCGGTTTTAGAGGCTATGCTCGGAAAAAATTGAAAACATTTTAGGCCATATTTCCGTGGAAATAATGTAGATAATTGTTGATAGACATTTATTCTTGTCGAAATGAAAGAAAACTCATCCTGAATTTTTGGGATGAGTTTTCTTTTTAATTTATTTTTTTTCTTCGGATATAAGAGTGTATTTTGTAACATAGGAGGCACCCGAAAAAATATTGGTACTTGAAGAAGGTGTTTCCTGTTTTTTTTGGTGAGCCTGATGAAAGGATTTTGAATTAGTCCATCTTAGAAAATCAGATTCTTTTTCCCATACGGTTAAAATGACGTATGTGTCAGATCGAATAGGTCGTAGAACACGAATGGCGATAAATCCTTGTTCACTTTCGATTAGGCCTGTTCGGTTTTTAAAACGATATTCTAAGATGGGGCGTCCTTCTTCAGTAACGGGAATGTTATTCATAACGACAAATCCTTTTTCTTGAAGCAATCCTTTTCCATCGACTACTTCATAACGGCGAGGAGAGTAGAATACTGTTTTCTCTGAAGTTTCATGTAAAAGAAGTGCAGTTTCTCCATTTTGCATCAAAAGCATGGTTTCATTTGGATTCTTGTCTTTTATTGTTTTTAAAAAGTCATATGTTCCAGTCGTGATATATACATTCATAAAATCACCTCAGTTTTATTTTATCAATTAATACCCAATTTTAAAAATTTGAAGGGTAAAAGTAGTCAATTTTCTGACACTTTGTTATATATTCTATTTATAATTCATGAGAAAAAGATATATTTAGTGTGAATACATTTGAAAATCGGCTTCCTTCTGATATTCTATGAAGGTGAATAATTTTAAATATAGGATCAAAGGTAGATGTTGATTTTACAACTTTGTTGATTGGAGCGGAAATCAACAGCCAGGTTTAACAGAGCCTAAATATAAAAGAAACCTGAAAATTATTGATACGTTTTGGTGTCTAGTGTTAGTTAAAAAATCACTACTTAGACATCCATGAAAGGTGGATATGAATGTCTATAAAAATAACGAATGATACATTTTTAAAAGCAGCAAGAGGTGAAAAAACAGATCATGTACCTGTTTGGTATATGCGTCAAGCCGGTCGCTCACAACCTGAATATCGAAAAATAAAAGAAAAGTACTCCTTATTTGAAATTACACATCAGCCAGAGTTAGCTGCATATGTTACTCGATTGCCCGTTGAAAGCTATGGGGTAGATGCTGCCATTCTTTACAAAGATATAATGACTCCACTTCCAGGTATTGGTGTAGACGTTGATATTAAATCCGGTATTGGTCCTGTCATTCAAAATCCGATTCGTTCATTGCAGGATGTGGAAAACTTAGGTGAACTGCAGCCTGAACAGGATATTCCATACATATTGGATACGATTAAGTTGCTTACAACAGAACAATTAACTGTGCCTTTAATTGGTTTTTCAGGTGCTCCTTTTACAATCGCTTCCTATATGATTGAAGGTGGTCCGTCGAAAAACTATAATAAAACAAAAGCTTTCATGTATTCAGAACCGAAAGCTTGGTTTGCACTTATGGATAAATTAGCTGACACCATTATCGTGTATGTTAAAGCCCAAATTCAGGCCGGGGTGAAAGCGGTTCAAATTTTTGACTCGTGGGTGGGCGCATTAAATGTGGCTGATTATCGCGTATTTATTAAGCCTATCATGGAGCGCATTTTCACTGCGTTGCGTGAGGAAAATGTACCGTTAATCATGTTTGGGGTGGGGGCAAGTCATTTGGCCCTTGAATGGAACGACCTACCTCTTGATGTTGTTGGACTAGATTGGCGTTTACCGATTGCTGAAGCAAGAAGCAAGGGAGTAGATAAGACGCTACAAGGGAATTTAGATCCAGCTGTGCTCTTAGCACCTTGGAATGTAATTGAACAACGTGCGAAGGAAATAATCAATCAAGGAATGGAAGAGGACGGATTTATTTTTAACCTAGGGCACGGAGTATTCCCATCTGTTGATCCAGCTGTCTTAAAGAGATTAACAGATTTCATCCATGAATACTCAGCAAGTAAAAAATAACCGAGGTGTGATTTCGTGACTAGAAAAAAAATGGGCCTTTTAGTTCTGGCCTATGGTACTCCATACAGAGAAGAAGATATTGAAAGATATTATACACATATTAGACATGGTAGAAGACCTAGTGATGAGTTAATCGAGAATTTAAAAGCTAGATATAAAGCGATTGGTGGCTTATCACCACTTGCGGGAATCACTAAAGCACAAGCTGATGCACTTGAAAAACAATTGAATGAAATCCAAGATGAAATAGAGTTCAAAGCTTATCTAGGGTTGAAGCATATTGAGCCATTCGTTGAAGATGCTGTAAAACAGATGTATGAAGATGGGTATCAAGATGCTGTTAGTCTTGTATTAGCACCTCATTTCTCTACATTTAGTGTGAAGTCGTATAATGGACGTGCCCAAGAGGAAGCTGCTAAATATGGTTTGAATATCGTATCTGTTGAGAGCTGGTATGACGAACCCAAATTTATTCAGTTTTGGGTTGATCAATTGAAAGAGGTTATAGACAGCATGACAGAAGAAGAACGGAATCACTTTGCTTTAATTGTTTCCGCGCATAGCTTACCAGAAAAGATATTACAACTGGGAGATCCATATCCTAATCAATTAACAGAAACAGCTAAGCTTATTGCAGAAGGAGCTGGCGTTTCTGAGTATGCTGTAGGCTGGCAGAGTGCTGGACAAACGCCAGAACCTTGGCTGGGACCCGATGTCCAGGATTTAACAAAAGAATTGTATGATAAAAAAGAATATAAGGCTTTTATCTACATTCCGGTAGGCTTTGTTTCCACTCATTTAGAAGTTCTTTATGACAATGATTATGAATGTAAAGTCGTAACGGATAAAATAGGTGCTAGCTATTATCGACCACCCATGCCAGATGTGAATCCAGCTTTTATTGATGCGTTAGCTACGGTTGTGTTAAAGAAACTACATCATGAATAGCTTGTTGCAAAAGATTGATCGTTATTAGACGGTCAATCTTTTTTAATGAATGGCTATGTTAAACATTACTGTTGATTTTTTAACGGAAATGGAAGGAGGAAAGCCTGTAGACTCCTTCGGGATAGCGAGAAAGCCAAGACCCCACAGGAACGAAGTGAAGAGGAGGCTTGGCACTCGCCCGCGGAAAGCAAAGAGCTTAGAGCCATTTTCTCAAAATATCAACACTAGCGTTTAACATAGCCCAATGAATAGAAGCCATCAGCTTTTCTTATGGAAAAAACTTATTAGGCGTCCTTCCTTGAAATAGATTAAGAATTTTGTTACTATCAATTTGAAATCTAATGACCATTTTGTTCAAATGGTCAGTTTGAGGTGAGATATGTCTATTGATCGAAAAAAACTTATTTTAGAAGCAACTACTAAGTCATTTTCTCTGTTTGGCTATAAAGCGACAACAATGGATCAAGTTGCAAAAATTGCGAATGTGGGTAAAGGAACGATTTATACTTTTTATGAGAATAAAGAGCAGTTATTTAAAGAAATTGTCCTTCGAATGATTAATGACCTGAAGAATGAGGCTGAGCAAGTCATTCAACCTAATTTGAGCTTTAATAAGAACTTGCATAGAGCATTGTACCGGATCCTAGAATTTCGAAAAGAACATCAATTATTAATGAAGTTATTACAGGAAGAACAAGAAATGGGGACGCCGGCCGTACAAGAAATGCTCAATGTAATAGAAATGGCCATAATATCTTATATAAAGGAAAAAATTACTATAGCCATCGAAAAGAACGAGATTCGTCCATGTAATCCTGAGGTGACAGCTTTTTTAATAATAATTTTCGTACTTCCTTGAAATATATAAAAATTCTTTGCTGATGTATTACTTTCTAATAACAATAAAAAAACGATTCCTCAAGGGGAATCGTTTTTCTGTTTGGGGATAGGACTAAAGAGAGTAAGTCCTTATTTATATGGAAGCATCCGTTTTTGGGGAAAGCGGATGGTGGTACAGTGATTTTACTTCTCAGAAAGGCAATGATCGCATATATTTCCGTAGCATTCATGTTGTTCTTCAAATTTTTCTCCACATTTAGCACAATGTTTGTCTGGTAAATTTCTAAAGAATTCTACGATACTTTTAATCATGATTTCATCCTCCTGAATGGTTATTAATTAGCTATGAGTTTATTGTATTATAACAGATTTAAAATGTCAATACATGTTTTATAACAAAATCAAAAAGATGCAAATTGAAAATAAATAGTATATATTGGTGTTGGTAAGTTGAGTAGATACGGAGGAGGAAGCGAGCATGAAGATAACTGTAATAGGTTTCTGGGGTGGATATCCGGCTAAAAATGAAGCAAGTTCAGGTTATTTACTTGAATATGGCGATTATCGGGTATTGCTTGATTGTGGTAGCGGTGTATTATCTGAATTACAAAATCATTTGCAACCAGAAGAACTAGATGCGGTGGTGTTGAGTCATTATCACCCTGATCATGTGGCGGATGTTGGAGTATTACAGCATGCTCTTTTAATCCAACAATTACTGAGTGGCAAGAAAAAAACTGTACCAATTTATGGACATACACTAGATGAGTTAGAGTTTAAAAAACTTACATACAAAGAAATAACGAAGGGAATCGCTTATTCCCCAGAGCAACCCATAAAAGTAGGTCCATTTACATTCCGCTTTATGCAAACGAAGCATCCTGTTCCATGTTTTGCTATGAGAATAGAAGTGGCTGGGCATATCCTCGTATATACCGGAGATAGTGCATATATGGAGGAATTCGTTGGTTTTGCAAAGAATGCCAATATTCTATTATGTGAAAGCAATTTTTATAGCGATATGAATGGGGCAGATGCAGGACATATGACAGCACGTGAGGCTGGAGTCATTGCCAAAAAGGCAAATGTACAGCTTTTGATATTAACGCATTTACCGCATTATGGAGATCATCAACAGCTCAAAAAGGAAGCGGGTGAGGCTTTCCACCGCGAAATTTCACTTGCTAAAAATCGTTTGGAATTTCAACTTTAACCGTGTAAAACACAACTAAGGAGGTATCAGCATGCTTTTTATTGATAACAAAGGAATTACGGATCCAAGAATTAACTTGGCCATTGAAGAATATGCTCTTAAAAACTTAGATATAAATGAGTCTTACTTGCTATTTTATATAAATAAACCGTCTATTATTATTGGTAAAAATCAAAATACGATTGAAGAAGTAAATCAAGACTATATTGAAAAAAATGATATTACCGTTGTCAGACGACTTTCAGGTGGTGGAGCGGTGTATCATGATTTAGGGAATTTAAACTTTAGCTTTATCACAAAGGATGATGGTGATAGCTTTCATAATTTCAAAAAGTTTACTGAACCTGTTGTAAAGGCATTAGGTAAACTAGGTATTCACGCAGAATTAAGTGGTCGAAACGACATAATGGCAGAAGGTAAAAAAATTTCCGGGAATGCAATGTTTGCAACAAGAGGTCGGATGTTCAGTCATGGTACACTGTTGTTTAATTCTGAGATGGACCATATCGTTTCAGCTTTAAAGGTGAAAAAAGAGAAAATCGAGTCAAAAGGGATTAAGTCTATAAGGAGCCGTGTTGGGAATATTGCTGATTTTTTAAAAGAGCCAATGACGATTGAAGAATTTCGTAGCTTCATTTTAACAAATATTTTTGAAGGGAGTTCCGAAATCCCTGAGTATGTGTTAACGGATGAAGATTGGGAGAAAATCCATAAAATATCAGAAGAAAGATATCAACAGTGGGATTGGAATTATGGAAAGTCACCGAAGTTTAATGTACAAGCCTCTAAACGCTTTCCGGTAGGTTCAATCGATTTACGACTTGAAGTGAATAAAGGAAAGATTGAAAACTGTAAAATTTATGGAGACTTTTTTGGTGTTGGCGATGTAGCTGAATTGGAACAAAAGCTGATTGGCGTTCGCTATGAAAAAGAGGCGGTTGCTGACGTGTTTGAAGAGGTGGACGTCCAGCATTATTTTGGTAATGTGACTAAAGATGACGTTTTACAATTAGTATTTTAAGCCATTTAAAGGGATTATCGCGATGTAGTGGTAATCTCTTTTCTTTTACAATCATTTCGTTCTTTCACAGCATAAAATAGTAGAACATATCTTACTTGCATTCTTATTTTAAAAGCAGTATTATAATCTTTAAAAATTTGAAATGGTTAGGAGGGACTATTTATGCGAGACGTTACATTATTGAATATTTTTGAACATCCTATTACTCAAAAATATTTAAATCGGTCTGGGATGGCACATGCGATTGCAGTTGCTTACCATGCATTCCACTTGGCGCGTGAGCATAATGTGGATCCTGACATTGCGGCAAAAGCTGGTTTTTTGCATGATATGGGTCACTTTACTTGGTATCGCAGTGATGGGAATTGGGATTATGAGCTTTATCGTCAAAATGATATTCATTCCATTAAAGGTGCAGAAAGAGCGCATAAGTTATTAATTCGCTTAGGCGAAAATCCAGTTAAAGCTAAAGAAATATCCCTCGCTGTTTTGTTCCACACCGATTCATTTTTACCCTCTAATGATATTATTCGTACTCCGCTTCAGCAGGTTGTTAAATGGGCTGATGAGAAAGATGAAGAAGTAGGAGGAAAGCATCATTACCGCCAAATTGATCCACACCGTGCAAAAGAAAGTATTATCCGCCTAGATCAACTGATTGATGAAGAAGAAAATAAATAGGTATTAGGAAGATAACAAATCTTTAATAACATGACAGTTTTTCGCCATTTTAAATGCCACCCTTTCTAATAATTGTTAAAGGATTTAATTTTCCCTTATAGAAAGTTACTCTCGCTTAATTTTCACCTTTGGAAAAAACTTCTTCAATTTCTTTAAAACTGAGTTCGCTATAACATCGAAGAATAATAACTTGTTTGTATGGCTCTTTTAATTGTTGAAGTGATCTGTGAAATAACTCTCTGTCCTCTTTTTCCTCCAACACTACTATAAGAAAGGGTAAAAATAGAACAAAACAATGAATTTTGTATGAATAATTATTAACCAATTCCATCTAATATTCACGTTCTAACCTGTCCAACTTTGCTTATACTATATGTAGATATGTCATATGAAAAGGGGGAAGTAGAATTATGACTAGAAAATGGGCAGGATATGCAATAATCATTTATTTGCTCTATATTGCTAGTATGTACGGCTATCTATTTTTCTTTGCTGATACGTCTATACCGGCTGCCTTAAAAGGGACGGCTGCTGATCCACAAACTTTTCTAAATGCAAGAGAACTTGTTTTAAGTGAAGAGTATTCTACCATTCGTAATTTTATTTTTTTCCTTAATACACCACTTGAATGGCTTATTTATTTTTTTATTTTACTATTTGGTATTTCGAGAGGCCTTGAAAAATGGTCCTTATCCATATCTAGATGGAAGTTTGTCCAAACAGGGATTTATTTGTGCTGTCTGTCACTCCTTACATATGTGGCGTTATTTCCTATTCAATATGTTAGCTACAGGCTTAGTCGATCCTACAATATTAACACGCAAACTTTTAGTGCGTGGATGAAGGATGAAGTGATTTCATTTTGGGTGAATTTCGGCTTAATGTTTTTGATTGTTATTGTATTATATGCGCTAATGAAAAAAAGTACGAAAAAATGGTGGCTGTATGCATGGCTCCTATCTGTTCCATTTTCATTATTGCTCATGTTTGTACAACCCGTTCTCATCGATCCGCTCTATAATGAATTTTATCCATTGAAAAACAAACAATTAGAATCCCAAATTTTAGAGCTTGCAGATGAAGCAGATATACCAGCAGAGCATGTGTATGAAGTCAATAAGTCCGAAGAAACCAATTCCTTAAATGCCTATGTAACAGGAATTGGCTCGAATTCACGTATTGTACTTTGGGATACGACGTTGAATAGACTTGAAGATGATGAAATTTTATTCATAATGGCTCATGAAATGGATCATTATGTGGAGAAACATATTTATATTGGAATTGCAGGTTATTTAGTTTTAACCTTTGTAGGATTATGGTTGATTTATCGTTTAATGACCTGGATCGTAAGGAAATGGGGCTCTGTCTTGAAGATTTCCTCTGTCGACAACATTAGTTCGTTGCCATTATTCTTGCTACTGACCGCTGTCTTACTATTTGCTTCAAGCCCACTTTCTAACTATATTTCACGGTATCAGGAAACAAGAGCTGATCGTTATGCAATTGAAATGACAGATAATAAAGAGGCAGCCATTAGTGCCTTCCAAGAGTTAACGCGAGCTGGGCTTAGTCAAGTAAATCCACCTTTGCTTGTAAAATGGCTCCGCTATTCGCATCCTTCTATGTTGGAAAGAATCTCCACTATTGAACAATATGAAAATGATAAATGAAATGTAAATAAAGGAAAAGTTCCCTGAATGGCATGATGAAATGGAGGCTAGCACATATTCTGCTGGCTTTTTTTTGTTCGAGAAAAGAAATGAAAATATTGAGAAAAAACTTTTATTTTCATTAGCCACATATTTATTACTATAATGAAGATAACTTTTAAATTGTACAAGGAGAACGAGCATGCGCAATGTAGTTTCCATTATTCTAGGTTCAGTGATTGTAGCAGTCGCGTTTAATTTATTTTTTATTCCTCATAACATTTTGAGTGGTGGATTAAGTGGGATTGCCATGTTATTAGGAATTATTACGCCTATTAATACTGGAATCTTGAATTTAGTATTAAATTTGCCGTTATTAATCATTGGGGTATTAAAGCTGGGAAAGCGTTTTATTGGTTATACCATTTTATCGGTAATTGTGATATCAGGAAGTTTGTATGTAGTGCCTGTTCATGAAATTTCAACAGATCCGATTTTATCTTGTTTATTTGGTGGAGTACTCTCTGGTTTGGGAGCGGGCGTTATTTTCAGGGCGTCTGGTTCTTCTGGCGGTTTTGATATTCTTGCGATGCTTCTTGCCAAAAAAAGAGATTTCCCACTTGGTACATTACTAACCGCTATGAACGCTGTTGTTGTCGCTATTTCTGGCTTTATTTTTGGCTGGAATGAGGCATTGCTTACATTAGTAGGGATTTATGCTGGAGGTAAGGTCGTTGATACGATTCATACGAATCATGTAAAATTAACAGTAATGATTGTGACGAAAAAAAGTGATGAATTGAAGGAAAAGCTCTTGTCTAATCTTTATCGAGGCATTACGGTAATGGATGGAGAAGGGGCCTATTCAGGGGCTAAGCAAAAAATATTAATGACCGTTATTACTCGATATCAATTAACAGATGTAAAGACTATTATTAATGAAGTGGATCCAAATGCTTTTGTTAACATTACTCAAACAACTGAAGTAATCGGACTCTTTCATAAAGGATAAAGTGAAACTTCTATCAGTGGGGTTTTCTAACTGTTAAGATTGGATAAAGAAAATTGGGCTACATGAAACGATGAAAGAAAGTAATCTTTCTTTCCTGACTCATGTAGCCCAAGCTATTTTTCAGCTGAAGTAAGAATATGTTCTCAGAGACAAAAAATCAACAGCGTCATATAACAATTTTAAAGTCAAAGGATTTAAAACATTCGAAGGCTTTCCACATTTTTTACGATCCAAATCGTTTTAACAGTTGATTCATTTTAGTACTTAATTGTAAAAAGAGCGGTTTGTTTTTCGTATCAAGGGCATCATCGATTTGTTTCTCAAGATTTCTGCGCTGGTATAGTAGGATGGACTCGTTAATAATCATATCAATTAGTATGTCTTGCATGGTTGCGGCTGTTTTTCCTTTTTTAATCGAATGTGCTTTTACTAATTCTGAATATGATTTTTCGTTATTCACTTAAAATCACTCCTGACCCCTTTTTATTAATATATGTGTGCCTAGTTGCTAAAATAAATGAAAAACTTACATTAATAAAATATATTTTTGACATACACCATACGAAATGTGTCAATTTATAGAGAGCTTTCTAATTAAGTGGCTATGAATATAATATTCTTGTTAAATCGTTTCATATCGTCAGAGCGGGAATGAGCCAAAAATCAATTTGGTTATGTAACATAGCCATTAAAAATTTGTTTTGAATATTCTGTGAATTATTGCTACTGTATGGTAATGTATGCTATTATTGGTGTGGATTTGCTACTAATGAACTAGGGAGAGGTGGGCATACATAATGAGATTTACCCATGAAAGTTTAATTGAGGAATATGAAATCACTCCTTATACTCTTGCCATTTTACCTGTAAACTATGGGAGTAAAGTATATTCTCGAATTATTGAATTAGAAGCTGAATTTATTTCTCCATTCAAGCCGATTGAAATTATTAACAAAAGTTGTGAGTATTTTGGAGCTAGTTATGAAGGACGTAAACACGGAACCAAACAATTAATTGGTATTACTCATAAAGCTCCTATTGCGATTGCCCCATCTAGTTCAATTTTCTTCTTTCCGACTACATCTCCGCTGCGTCCCCAATGTATCTGGGTGTCTCATGATCATGTTGTATCATTCTCCCGATTAGATCAACAGCATACAACGATCGTTTTTCGTAACAAACAAATTTTAACGATTCATATGTCAAGCGGCTCATTTGAAAATCAGCTTCATCGAACGGCATTTTTGAAGACAAAGCTTGTTCAGAGAATGGAAGAAACAAAAAGGAAATCCAGGTATTTATTTGATCAAACGATTAGATCACAAGCTTCTGAAATAGCATCTGATTATGGAACATTGTGATGAAGCTAGGATTGAATACGAAGTACAAAAATCGAGGTTGCCATTTAATTTTTTTATATGAATTATTCTTCATTGTTTGTTTATTCAATTCACTGAATTAAATAGTACTCTAACAGTTCTTCTGTTTTATTCCGTAAGCGGGGATTAAAATAATTATGATGTTCTTCATACCCTTTGTACATAAAGCAATACATGGTAAATGTTTCATCTCTTTTTAGTTCGCTTACTTTAATTTTTTCAATTCTTAAATATTTACGGACCTCTGCTAAATCCTTCTGTACCCTTATTAAGGCTTTCTCTACAAGCTGTTGATAGGGTTTTTTTAATTTAAATCCACCCGTTTCAATTATTTTTAAATCCCGATTAAAAACAGTAATGACCATAGGTAAATAAATGGCCTTTTCAATCATATCGCGATCATGCTCTGGGATTCGGGTCATTTTTATGTCTCCTTTCTATAGCTGCAAAGTTTTTTAAAAAGCTCCTTCCACTTTTTTAGACAGGAACATTTGTTCCTATTTTACGCGAAATACTTCCTTTGTGCAAGGTCTCTTGTGGATGGTTCATATGTTGATTATGGTATCTAGAAAACATGAATGATATGATAAAGAGACTATTAAAATTTTTGCATTTTATGAAGAACGTGATATAAGTAAAATAAGAGGATGTTTTAATTTTGAGGTTTTTATGGACTATTTAACTTAGACGAGGGAGAACATTATGGATTGGGAAGTCATACGAGCATGGTTTACACTTGAGAACATATCGGAACTCACACAACAGTATCGAGCACTTGGTCCGATTCCAGGAATTGTACTGCCAATGCTAGAAGCGTTTCTGCCATTTTTACCGCTGTTTGTTTTTGTTACAGCAAATGCCACAGCTTTTGGACTTTGGTGGGGCTTCTTCTTTTCTTGGATTGGTGCTGTTACGGGGTCCTATCTTGTTTTTTCCATTGTTCGAAAATATGGACAAGGAAGGCTTTTCCGATTCATACAAAAGCATAAGCAAGTTCAAAAGCTTATGAAATGGGTGGATAATCATGGGTTTAGCCCATTATTCTTACTGCTGTGCTTTCCATTTACACCATCAGCCATTGTGAATATTGTGGCAGGATTATCTACAGTAAGCTTCTGGAAATATGGACTGGCAGTTATTGGTGGTAAAATGGTGATGATTTTTACCATCAGTTTTATAGGGTACGATATTCCGGCGCTCATTCACCAACCAATCCGAACGGTTATTGTCTTTATTATCATTTTTATTCTTTGGTATGTTGGAAAAAGAATTGAGCGTAATTTAGATCAAAAGTTGAATAAAAAAGAAAGACAGCATTGAAGATATAATTAGAGAATAAGGTCATTCGATAGGGGCAGGAAAATCGAATGACCATTTTTTACTAAAAATATACGAACGTATGATTGGTTTTTCCTCGGACTTGCGCTATACTAAAGATAATTAGTAACTGGAAATAGAAACTATAATATAAGATGTAGTTTTTTTGATAGGATAGATAGTAATGTAGAAGTTATCGAAGAAGAGGTGGGAATTATGTCAATCCGCTTTTTATTGGGGAAATCAGGTACTGGGAAGACATCCTTTATTTTGGATGAAATACGGGAGAAACTATCCGAAAATCCAGAGGGAAATCCAATTATATATCTTGTTCCTGATCAGATGACGTTTTTGTCTGAGTATAAATTAATAAAAACGCCAGGCCTTGCAGGGATGATTCGGGCGCAAGTATTCAGTTTTAGCCGACTAGCTTGGCGTGTACTTCAAGAAACAGGTGGAATGAGCCGAATTCATTTAGATAGTGTTGGCGTTAGTATGCTCATTCGTAAAATTATTGTCGAAAAGAAAGAAGAACTGAAAGTATTTAGACGCTCAGCTGATAAACCAGGCTTTGTATCTCAAATAGAAGAAATTATAACAGAATTTAAGCGTTATTGTATTCAACCAGATGCACTTCAAGCAGATTTGGGAGAGACGTCGGTAAAAAGAAGTGCCATCCAAGATAAATTACATGATCTTGAATTGATTTATCACTCTTTTGAGGATGAAATGATTGGCAAATATCTTCACTCAGAGGATTATTTTAACTTGCTTATTGAACAAATGTCAGCTTCAGATTATATGAGGAATACAGAAATATATATAGATGGCTTTTACAGTCTAACCCCACAAGAGCTATTAATTATTGAAGAAATGATGAAGTGTGGCTGTAAAATGACGGTGGCTTTAACGTTGAATCAGCCCTATAAACAATCGCCGCCAGATAACTTAGAACTGTTTAGACAGACGGGTACTACGTATTATCAAATCTTTTCAATAGCACTTCGACATGGTATTACAGTTGAAAAGGATATTTTATTAAGGGAAGCGTGCCGATTTAATGAAAGTTCTGGATTAATGCATTTAGAACAATATTTTGCTGTTCGACCTGTACAAGCTTATGAACAGCAAGCTAATATTACAATTTCACAAGCTGTAAATCGACGAGCTGAAGTTGAAGGTGTGGCCCGGACAATTTTAAAGCTAGTTCGTGATGATGGATATCGCTTTCGAGACATCGCTATTTTGGTTCGAAATAATGAGGCCTATCGAGATATTTTACAAACAGTGTTTCGAGATTATCAAATTCCACACTTTATTGATGCGAAGCAGACTATGCTACATCATCCATTAATTGAACTCATTCGTTCTACTCTAGAAATTCTCACAACAAACTGGCGCTATGAAGCAGTGTTCCGAGCTATTAAAACGGAACTGCTTTTTCCACCTGAGAGTAATCATGATCTTATGCGTGAAAAGGTAGACCGACTAGAGAATTATGTGTTATCCCGTGGAATTAAAGGAACTTTGTGGACGTCAAAGGAACGATGGACCTATCGTCGTTTTCGTGGTCTCGAGCTTAATGAACGCTCACAGACGGATCAAGAAAAAAAGATAGAAAATGAGCTGAATGAACTTAAACAGCTGTTCACAGAGCCAATTATAAAATTGTCGCGTCGAATTAAGCGAGCTGAAACAGCCAAGGAATTAGCAGAAGCCCTTTATTTATTTTTAGAAGAGATACATGTGCCTGAACAATTGGACAAATTAAGGATAACAGCTGAAAAAAATGGTGATTTAATTTTAGCACGAAAACATGAACAATCCTGGAATGCGGTTGTGGATTTGCTTGATCAATTTGTTGAATTGTTAAGCGAAGAAAGAGTACCGTTAAAATCATTTATGACCATTATTGAGTCTGGTTTGGAATCGTTACACTTTTCATTAGTTCCACAGGCAATGGACCAAGTAATCGTAGCGAACCTGGATTTATCCCGTTTGGATGATGTAAAGGTAGCATTTGTCATTGGTTTAAACGATGGGGTGTTACCGGGAAAAACTGTGGATGAAGGGATTATTTCCGATCAAGATCGTGAAGCATTACTTGCAAGTGGACTTGAAGTAGCTCCAAGCTCGAAGATTCGTTTATTAGATGAAGAGTTTACAGCTTATAAAGCGTTTAGTACGGCATCCCATGCTCTTTATTTATCCTATCCACTAGCTGATGAAGAAGGGAAGTCTTTATTGCCATCCCCTTATTTAAAGCGAGTCCGTGATGTTACTCCAAAAGTTCATGAAAATCTATATACGAACGACCCATCTGATGTACCTCCAAAAGATCAAGTGGAGTTTGTGGTGAATGTTGACGTTGCCCTTTCATATTTAACAGCACAATTACAGCTTAAAAAGAGAAATTATCCAATCCATGATTTGTGGTGGGATGTCTATAATACGCTAATGAACGATGAACTTGCTAAGTATGAAACAACACGCATTTTATCTAGTCTCTTTTATGAAAATAAAGCGAAGAAGCTATCAACCGAAACAACGAAACAATTATATGGGGAAGATATTTTGGCGAGTGTTTCACGAATGGAGATGTTTAACGGCTGTCCGTTCTCTCATTTTGCAGCACATGGTTTAAAATTGCGGGAGCGACAAATCTTTAGATTAGATGCACCTGATATTGGAGAAATGTTTCATGGTGCATTAAAAATGATATCGGAATATTTAAATGAAAATCAAATTTCTTGGAAGTCATTAACGAAGCAGCAATGTTTGTTCCTTGCAAAAAAAGCAGTTGAGATGCTAGCACCGAAATTACAAAATCAAATTTTACTCAGTTCCAACCGCCATCATTATTTAAAGAGAAAGCTAGAAAATGTTATAAGCAGAGCCACAGCCGTATTAAGTGAGCAAGCAAAATGGAGTGGATTTGCGCCAATTGGGTTAGAGTTAGGTTTCGGTAAAAACGGAACACTGCCGCCTCTTTCATTTACGTTGCAAAACGGAGCAAAAATGGAGTTAATGGGTCGAATCGATCGAGTCGATAAAGCGGAAGATGAAAATGAAATCTTTTTGAGAGTACTAGATTATAAATCAAGTGAAAAAGACTTGAATTTAACGGAAGTATACTACGGACTAGCCTTACAAATGTTAACCTATCTTGATATTGTAGTTACTCATTCTAAGGTTTTGGTGGGGACAGATGCAACGCCTGCAGGAGTACTTTATTTCCATGTTCATAATCCAGTCGTTAAGGCAAAGGGAATGTTAAGTATAGATCAAATAGAAGAAGAGATTTTCAAGGATTTTAAGATGAAGGGTCTTGTATTAGGTGACAACCAAGTTATTCAATTAATGGATCAGTCGCTAGAAATGGGTGTATCTAGCAAATCTAATATTATACCTGCTAGTTTCAAAAAAGATGGAACTTTAACAGCAACCTCTAAAATTGCAAGTCATGAAGAGTTTTCTTTGTTACAAAAGCATGTTCGACATATTTATGAAGATGCGGGAAATAAGATGGTTGAGGGTGATGTTGGTATAGCACCTTATAAGCTAAAGGATCGGACACCATGTACGTTTTGCTCATTCAAATCAGTTTGTCAGTTTGATCAATCATTAGAAGATAATCAGTATCGGAATTTAACAGATAAGAAACAGAAAGATGTCCTAGACCTATTGAGAGGGGAGGAGCAAGCATGAGTAAAACATTCATTCCAGAAATGCCAGCAGATGTCACCTGGACAAATGACCAGTGGAAAGCTATTTGGGCGAAAGATCAAGATATATTAGTTGCCGCAGCTGCAGGGTCTGGAAAAACAGCAGTATTAGTCAATCGAATGATTCAAAAGGTTCTTTCAGAGGAGGATCCAATTGATGTTGATGAATTACTAGTTGTGACATTTACCAATGCTTCGGCAGCAGAGATGCGTCATCGCATAAGTGAAGCTTTAGAAAAGGCGATTAGCCAAAATTCAAATTCACAGCATCTTCGTAAGCAATTAGGTTTAATGAATCGTGCTTCTATTTCAACACTTCACTCCTTTTGTCTTGATGTAATTCGTAAATATTATTATGTCACTGATATTGATCCAGGCTTTCGAATAGGAGATTCAACGGAGATTGAGTTGCTCCGAGATGAGGTCATGGAGGATTTATTTGAAGAACACTATGGACAGAGTGATAATGAAGCCTTTTTCCGATTAGTAGATGCATTCACGAATGATCGAAGTGATGATGATTTACAAAAAATGGTTCGCTCTTTGCATGATTTTTCACGTTCTCACCCGAATCCAAGTCAATGGTTGGATGAAACACTAGCAATGTATGACATACCTGAAGATTCGGTAATAGAAGATTTGCCGTTTGTTCAATCATTGCGTTTTGATATCGAGTTGCAGTTAGATGCAGCAAAGGATTTGCTTGAAAGTGCTTTGGAATTAACGAAGATTCCAGGTGGTCCAGCACCACGTGCCGAAAATTATGTAGCAGATCTAGAAATGGTCGCCAAATTATCTAAAGCGAATGCAGCATCTTGGAATACTTTATATGAAGAAATTCAAAACATTTCGTTTAAAACAGCAAAGCGCTGTTCAGGAGATGAATATAGTAAAGAACTTTTGGATGAAGCAGCTAAAAATCGTGATCAGGCAAAAAAAATCATTAATACTTTGAAGGACGAGCTGTTCTCTAGAAAACCAGAAAGCTATCTTCGTGAGATAGGAGAGCTAAAAGAATATGTTGAGACGCTAGTGCAACTAGTAAAACAATTTGATGAACGTTTTTTTACGGTAAAAGCTGAGAAAAATCTTGTTGATTTCTCGGATTTAGAGCATTATTGTCTAGCTATTCTTACAGACGAAATCATAGATGGGGAACGAAAGCCTTCCGAAGCGGCACTTGAATATCGAAACCAATTTAAAGAGGTTCTTGTCGATGAATACCAAGATATTAACCTTGTACAAGAGTCCATTTTAAAATTAGTAACGGCTGATGGGGAGTATACTGGAAACTTATTCATGGTGGGTGACGTCAAACAGTCCATCTATCGCTTTCGCTTAGCAGAACCGAATTTGTTTCTTGGAAAATATACACGTTTTACTCATGATGGTCAGGAATCTGGACTAAGAATCGATTTGAATCAAAACTTCCGGAGTCGGAGGGAAGTATTAGATGGTACGAACTTTTTATTTCAGCAGTTGATGGGAACCACAGTTGGTGAGATTGACTATGATGAAGATGCCCAATTGAAAAAAGGTGCACCGTACCCAGAGGACCAAGCCTTTCCTATTGAGCTACATCTAATAAATAATGCAGCTGTTGAGAAAGCAGTCGTTTCGGATTCTTCCGAGCCGGAAGCAGTGTTTGAAGAAGAAGAGTTAGAGAAGGCGCAATTAGAGGCGCGTATGATGGCTAAGCTTATTAAAAAGGCGATTGATGAGAAACAACAAATTTATGATACGAAAACAAAGCAATACCGTTCTGTTCAATATCGTGATATCGTCATTTTGCTTCGATCTATGCCATGGGCACCACAAATTCTTGATGAATGCAAAAAACAGGGGATTCCAGTCTATGCTAATCTGTCTACAGGTTATTTTGAGGCAACAGAGGTAGCAATCATGCTCTCTTTATTAAAGGTGATTGATAACCCACAGCAGGATATTCCGCTTGCTTCTGTATTGCGTTCGCCGATTGTAGGACTTGATGAAGAACAGCTAGCTAAGATTCGTACTTTTCATTCAGGTAGCTATTACGAGGCCATGATTCAGTTTTATCGTCGTAGTGATAGAGATGAATTTCCTGACATGTATGAAAAGGTCACATCTTTTTATAAAAAACTCGTAAATTGGAGAAAGCTTGCCACACAAGAGGCATTATCAGATTTAATTTGGCTACTTTACCGTGAAACAAGATTTTATGATTTTGTTGGCGGCATGCCAGGAGGAAAACAACGCCAGGCGAACTTAAGAGCTCTATATGATCGGGCAAGACAATACGAAGCTAGCTCATTCCGAGGCTTATTCCGCTTTCTGAGATTTATAGAAAGAATGCAGGATCGTGGGGATGATTTAGGGGCAGCAAGGGCGCTTAGTGAACAAGAGGATGTTGTTCGACTTATGACGATACATTCGTCAAAGGGTCTGGAGTTTCCAATTGTTTTTATCGCGGGATTATCAAAACCATTTAATCTAATGGATTTACGAAAATCTTATTTGTTAGATAAGGAGTATGGTTTTGCGACGAAATATGTGAATCCTGACTTACGAATTACCTACCCTTCGTTGCCACAGCTTGCATTTAAAAAGAAAAAGCAATTAGAGATGATTGCAGAGGAAATGCGTGTGCTTTATGTAGCCTTAACGAGAGCAAAAGAAAAGCTATATTTAATTGCTACGGTGAATGATGCAGAAAAGAGTATGAAAAGTTGGGCAAGCAAGGCCACTCATTCCGAATGGCTGTTAAAGGATTATGTCCGAGCTGGGGCAAAATGCTATCTTGATTGGATTGGTCCGTCGTTAATACGCCATCAGGATTGCCAAGAATGCATCATGGAAGGAAATGCTATAGGAAGGTTGAATAAAGACATCACTTCCCATCCATCTCATTGGAGGATTTCCATCGTTCAAAGTGATGAGCTTTCTTCCATAGAAGAACAAGTGATAGCTGAAGAAAATCTGTTGGAACAAGTAAAGAAATCAGAAAAAGTGGATGTCTCATCTGACTATCTGAATCAAATTCAACAGCAGCTATCTTGGGAATATCCGCAAAGGGACGCAGCTACTCATCGTTCAAAGCAATCGGTATCAGAGTTAAAACGTCAGTATGAATTAACTGATCCAAATAGTGCAACGGATTTTATTCGGACATTTAGCCGTCCAATTTCCAAACGACCGGCTTTTATGCAAGAAAAATCATTAACTCCAGCTGAAAAAGGAACCATTACTCATTTGATTATGCAGCATATTGACTTGAATGTTGACATTACGATTGAGTCGATTCAACAGTTGATTGCAAGTTTAATTCAACGTGAGTTATTGACTGCAGAACAGCAGGTTGCAATTGAACCACAAATCATTGTCGATTTCTTTCAAACAGAAATTGGTCAGCGGATGAGAAAGGCTGAAAATGTTCGGCGTGAAGTTCCCTTTATGATGTCTTTGCCTGCGAATATTGCTTATCCGGATTGGCAAGAAGGAGAAGAAGAAGTACTTGTCCAAGGGGTTATTGACTGTTTATTTGAGGATGAAGAAGGTCTTGTTCTGGTAGATTATAAAACGGATGCAATCACAGGTCGTTTTCAAAATGGGTTTGAAGGGGCAAAGCCTATACTTATCGATCGTTATCAAACACAACTTCAGCTCTATACAAGGGCAGTAGAAGGGATTTTAAATAAAACCGTCACCCATCGATATTTATTTTTCTTTGACGGGGCCCATCTTTTAGAATTGTAGCCTAATAACAAAACGCTTGGAAAATCCAAGCGTTTTATTATATAAATCGTGATTTACTTAGTTCCGGCAATTGGTTGGTCGACTACATTAGCATCTAATGTATTGCTTCCATTAACACCAGATGCTGTGAAAACGAGGGCACCAGTGTTAGCAGAACCTGCACCGGCAAATGTTTTTCCTGACGATTTTGGAGAAACCACAGCTGCATCTCCGAATTGGAATATTCCTGAATTATTTACGAAAATTTGAATTGGACCTGTAATGGCAGGCATAATAATCATCCTTTACACTAATATTTTATGAGCGAACCTTGTTTAAAATGGTACTTTTATAAATACGATTTCATTGTTTCTTCTGTTCCGGGTATAAGCCTTCGGATATTTTTAACTCGTGAATCCATTCGGATATGTCCAACGTTTCCTACGCCAGCGAAAGCTGAAACGGTGGCCCCGATTATGTTAATATGATCGACTTTAATAAAAGGGCAGTGATTTTCAATATGCATCTGAAGTGGTTCATCTAGGATTGGAAGGGGAATCGGTTTAGAATAAATAGGATAATCGCTAAATTCATCTCCTCGTAATAATGTGATTTCCATATTACGATGAACCGCCATTACATTTGCCTTCCCATCAATATAAGAACAGTCACCAATTTGAAGGGTGCTACTAAAAAGAAGGGATGTCGCGGTCACTGATTTTACTTTAGATACTCTTTGAAACATTTAAAAATCCTCTCGATGGAGGGGTGGCAGTAGTGGCGGTAGTTGTTGGTGCAATTGGAGGTGCTGTTGCAGTTGTAGGCTGCAATACAAAAGAACTTGGCGGAGTGTCAAAAGCAGAAGCAAGCTGAACAGTTTGCACATCTCCAACAAGGAAAATGGACGCACTTGATACCCCGATGACTTTAATATTTCCTACACATATTTCATGATTGACTACATTAAATTCCATTAGGTGGATGACCTCCTGTCTGATCATTGGAATGAGTTATAAAATTGACCAAGGCTACTTGAATATCAGATTTAACTTTTTCATATACTTTTTCTTTTAACTGTTCAAATTGCTGTGGTGAGCGTTCCATTATTGAACTGTTGTCAAAGTACATAATGATTCGTTGTCCAAGTTGCTGTTCTACATCATTCTGGATGAATTCATGGTGAGAGGAATCAAGTGTGATTCCCAGTTGAGCCTCTGTTTCTTGAACCATTTCAGGTAATTCGGACATGATTTGTACCATCATTTCATTTATAATCTTTTCACGTTCAGGAAAAAGGAAAGGTGTCGCCTGAGTAGATTGATTATTAACAGCAAATTCATCAATATTGTTTAAATCGCTAGGATTTAAGCCGATATTTAAGGTCCCATCTAATGATTCAACCTTTAATTGATCAAATTTATATTCAATTCTATCGACGTGTATCGGTGGTTTATTTTTTAGGTTTGAAACCTCTTCAGATAGTCGTTTGACTTCTTGCTCAAGCTGAAGAATTCTTTGTTCTTGAGCTTCTAAATATCGCTGCATTTGGATTGAATAGGTGTATAAATCGTAATTCAAGGGCTATTCCCCCCCTTTTTCTCCCAAGGTATTAGACTTTGATAAAGTACTATATGCAGGAGATTGGGCATGGGTGAACGTTTAGATGAATACCTGAAATAGATTAGAACGGTACAAGGGTGCCTGGAACAAGTTTTGGAGCGGGTGTTGTAAAACCGCCTGTATTGGCTAATGTTGCGAGTGGTTTTATGATTCCGGCACTGCCAATTTGTAGAACAGAAGAGTTATTGATACTTCCTATTTTTATCATATTAATTTGAATCGTTTGTTGGATATTATAAATCATGATAATCTCCTTTCGTACTAGAGAGTGAATGTGATCGGCTGATCAATTCCATCGGAATCATTTGTATTGGTTTGACTGTACGCGTTATAAAGGGAAATCGATTCCCCTGTATTAAATGATCCTGCCCCAGCGAACGTTTTTGCGTTTGTAAAAGGAGAAATTTTAAATACATCACCAATATGAAAAATACCATTGGCACCCACATTTATGACTTGAACAATTCCAACTATAGCAGGCATAGCATCACCCTTTAAATATAGTTTAGATTTTTGAATTGTACTGGTGCCTACCGCTTTTCTAATCACTCTCATCATATGTTGCTTTGCCTAGATGTGAGTAAAACCACCTTACATATAATGATTCTTTTTAGATACTAACTTTTGGTTTTAAAACATGTCTATGATATGATGAAGAAGAATATGGAAAGGGGGTATTTTATTCACAATGATGACTACAACTCATTTACACATTACAACTTGGGTTATTGGTATAATTCTTTTCTTCGTAACATACTCGTTAATAAAAAAGGGTAGTTCAAAAGCAAAAATGATGCATATGATTACTCGATTGTTCTACATTTTAATTTTCTTAACGGGTGGTATGTTAATCTCAAACTTTGGTTATTATGCACAAAAAATGATAGTTGGTATTTTAGTGATTGCTTTCATGGAGTTAGTATTAGTGCGTACGAAAAAAAGGAAAAGTACAGGAATTGTATGGACATTATTTGTTTTAGCATTTTTGTATGTCCTTTATTTAGGACTAAGCCTACCAATGGGATTACACCCTTTTATGTAATAAAAAAGCGGACGAGCTTGTGCAAAGCACATATTCGTCCGCTTTTCTTTGTCTAGCTTCACCGGCTAGCTCAGCACGGAAAAAGATAAAAGCCCTCGAAAGGCAAAAAGCACGCCTTCCGAGTCTTTTCCTATTTTCTTCGCAAGCTACCCAAGCCGGTTCCGCTTTTCTATTGTCTAGCTCCACCGGCTAGCTTGCTGTGAAAAAGATAAAAGCCCTCGAAAGGCAAAAAGCGTGCCTTCCGGGTCTTTTCCTATTTTCTTCGCAAGCTACCCAAGCCGGTTCCGCTTTTCTTATTTAGAGTTGACTTTTTCTATAATAATTCTTTTTCCTGTATTGATCGTGAATTCGAATCGGTCATTTTTGTTTTCTCCATAGGAGAAGTGATGTTGGACGGCGCCGATTTGGGTGCCGTTATCAAAGGTAAAGAAATTGACTCCTGAGCGATTTCTTGTTTGATCTAAAAAGATTAGCTGATTATAGCTATATATGCAATCATAAGTGGAAAAACCAAGAGAATTTAGAGTTGGTACAAATTGAAAAAAGGAATCGTCTGTAAGATCTTCTAATAGTTTTTCAAAGGAGTAGAGTAACTTTTTTCGAATTTTTATGGTCTCATTCTTTTTTAAAAACGTCATTTCAGATCTAAGTTGAATAGCTCCTTCTTCCAGAATAATTCCTTCACGCCAACGCCCTGCTCGGTATACCTCTACTTCATTTTGCATATAGTCATCTATAGAGAAAGCTTCATCGGTTTCTTCATCAAAGAAAATCCATTGAAAATTAATATTTTCCACTGTTCCTTCAGTAAAGGCTCTAGTTTGTTGTTTTATCAATTTTGTTCTTTGTTGCTGCCTCATTCATCATTACCTCCGATTTAAATTGCCTCACCTACTTTTTTGACAAAATTCGCTAAAAATATAATCGCTTATGGACAAATAACCATCTTTTTATTTTTGCATAGGTTATGTTATATACTCGAGAGTTTGCTCACAACTTCCTAATCTAACAATGATTACTTTGGTAAGAAAGGGTGAAGAACAATGTGCGGAATAACTGGCTGGGTTCATTTTCAAAAGGATTTACGAGCAGAAACAAATACCGTTGCATATATGACGGCTACATTAGCGAAACGTGGTCCAGATGATGAAAATGTGTGGAGTGATACACATGTTTCATTTGGTCATCGCCGTTTAACGGTTGTAGACCCAGTCGGGGGAAAACAGCCAATGATAAAGGACCATGAGAGTGGGGTATATACACTTTGTTATAATGGCGAACTTTACAATACGGAAGATTTACGCAAAGAGTTGCTACTAAAAGGATATTCCTTTAAGGGTCATTCTGATACAGAAGTTTTACTTACTTCTTATATAGAATGGAAAGAAAAATGCGTGGAATTATTCAATGGGATTTTTGCCTTTGCTATATGGGATAGTAAGGAGCAAAAATTATTTATCGCCCGCGACCGTTTAGGTGTGAAGCCGCTATTTTATGCCGAAAGAAATGGAGGCTTTATTTTTGGTTCAGAATTAAAAGCCCTTCTCGCTCATCCTGATATAAAAGCGGAAATAAGTGGGGAGGGATTAGCTGAGGTCCTGGGAGTAGGGCCTTCACGTAAACCGGGATCCGGAGTTTTCCATCAGGTTCATGAATTACGACCAGGGCACGCGTTGACATTGAAACGAGAGGGGCTAAAGATTTACCGCTATTGGAATGTGAAAAGTGAAGAGCATACCGATAGCTTAGCGGAAACAGCAGATAAGGTTCGCTTTCTTGTGGAAGATGCTGTAACACGCCAACTTGTTTCAGATGTACCGCTTTGTACATTTTTATCTGGTGGAGTCGATTCGAGTGCAATTACGGCAATCGCTGCAAATGCGTATCAGAATGAGGGAAAGGGAAATCTGCATACGTATTCGATTGATTATGAGGATAATGCAAAATATTTTAAAGCCAATGATTTTCAACCAAATGCAGACGGCCCTTGGATTGAAAAAATGACACAGGAATTTCAGACGGTTCATCATTCCTCCGTTATTACTCAAGAATTACTGACTGATTATTTAACTGAAGCCGTTCATGTACGTGATTTACCAGGTATGGCTGATGTCGATTCTTCATTATTATGGTTCTGTAAGGAAATAAAGAGGGACTTTGTAGTTGGCTTATCAGGGGAGTGTGCAGATGAAATTTTTGGCGGATACCCTTGGTTTCACCGTGAAGATGACCTAAATCGATCTGGTTTTCCATGGATGCGTTCAACAGATGAACGGGTGTCTCTGTTAAAGCAAGGATGGCGTGATAAGTTAAAATTAGAAGAGTTCGCCCAGGAAGCATACTTAACGACGATTCGTGAAATGCCAAAATTACCAGGGGAAACGGGCATAGAAGCGAAGCGTAGAGAGCTTTTTTATTTAAATATTTTGTGGTTTATGACGACACTACTAGATCGTAAGGATCGAATGAGTATGGGGGCAAGCCTTGAAGTACGGGTGCCTTTTGCTGATCACAGACTGGTGGAGTACGTCTGGAATATTCCATGGGAAATGAAGATGGTTGGAAATCGTGAAAAAGGGATATTACGTAAAGCATTAGAGGGACTACTTCCGACGGAGGTTTTATATCGAAAAAAAAGTCCCTATCCAAAAACGCATAACCCCGTATATACAGAGCGAGTTCAATTGTGGTTAAAAGAGCTATTAGCTGATCGAAGCTCAATCTTACATGAATTTTTTGAAAAAGAAAAATTAAATGACATTGTAGAGTCTAAAGGAGCAGCATTCAAAGTACCTTGGTTTGGTCAGCTGATGTCTGGGCCACAATTACTTGCTCATTTAGCACAAATCCATGTTTGGTTTAAAGATTATGGAATTGAGATTGTTGATTAAGTGTTAAGAAGAATGAAATTCGTCATAGTTCAGCAGAAAGACTAGTATTAATGAAAATATGGAACGGCTTGTAACCTAATCATATAATTATTGCCTATAGTGGAATAATTAAATATGTAGGTAACAAGTCGTTTTTATGTATTTTTTATCTTCTTATATGAAAGTGTTGATTGACACTTTGACAGGTTTCAAGAAGGGCAGTTACTAGCTTTTCCTCATTACCGTAAAAACGAGTAGATGGAAGTGGAATCGAGATAGCACTTACATTTTTCAAATTGTCGAACACAACTGCCCCTACCGCACATACCCCATGAATATGCTCTTCTCTTGTAAAAGCAACACCTTCCTTACGAACCTGTTCTAACTCTTTTAATAGTTCGTCCCGTTTCGTAATCGTTTTTTCATTGAATGGAGTTAATTGTTCTGGTAGAAGTTTCTTAACCTCTTCAATTGGTAAAGTGGCAAGAATAGCTTTTCCATTAGCCGTGCAATGTAAAGGAAAGGTTGCTCCAGGCTGAGACGTCGCTTGCAATGGGTGTGCAGCAATAATCTGGTCTACAAAAAGAACTTGGCCATTATCTAATATGGAGAGGTCAACTGTTTCGTTAACTCGGTTAGATAGTTGAATTAAAAATGGTCTAATTTCTTCACGTAAATCCATGTTAACAGAAGCAGCCAACTTTACAATTTCAGGACCAAGACGAAAACCACCGTTAGTAGAAGCGGCTACGATAAATTCTTCTTGTTCTAGGGTAGTAACAATTCTTTGAACCGTCGATCGGGCAAGGCTTACTTCTTTTGCGATTTGCGAAAGGCTTAATCCTTTTGGATGCTCTTTAAGAATTCGTAATATATTTGCCGCACGAGAAATCACTTGAACATTTGATGTCTTATTAGATGGTTCAATATTATTGTTCAAGAATATGTCCTCCTTTCTATTTGGTTATCTATTCTATTATATATGAAATTTCGGTAAGGAAAATGAATTATTGAAGGTGTTACCTAATATGACATAAGTGTATAAGAAACAATAAAGGGGATATAGAAAATGGTTGAAAGACAGTCCAAGTTAACTTTAGACTGCCTTGTACCATTAGTATAGTTTTTCCACTTTTACAATCTGATAATCATAGGGGGCGATTCTGAAGGTATCGTACTCGTCTGAGTGATTTTTTTTGTCTGATAAAAGATTGGTAATGATTACACGCTCATTTTCACATGGTAAAGTAAATGTTTGTTCTTGATTAGTTGGATTGATAAAAATATTGATAGCTTGCTGTTCATTAAATATTCGGTAGGCAACAAGAGCTTTATTATCTAATGATTGGATAAATTCAAATTGTCCATCGTTCGCAAGGAGGGGTTCTTGTTTTCGTAAAGAAATGAGTTGTTTAATTTCACTGCGTAGGTCTAGATTCTGTTCGGATTCCTCCCAAATCATACATTTGCGACAACCCGGGTCCATGCCTCCTGTTAAACCAATTTCATCACCATAATAGATGCAAGGACTGCCTGGAAAAGTCAGTAGAATAGCATGTAGTAGCTTGGATTTTGAAATATCATCTCTACATTCCGTCAATACTCTAGGTATATCATGACTGCCAATTAAATTAAATGTAGATTGAAATACCAATGTAGGGTAGTTGTGATAAACAGATGTCATTTCTTCTACGAACTGTTGGGCATTCATTGTTTCAGAGGCTAAAAGTTTCAAAGCATTGATGGTAAAAGGGTAGTTCATAACTGCGTCGAATTGATCTCCGCGCAACCAACTTATAGAGTCGTGCCAGATTTCTCCGAGAATATATAAATCTGGTTTTATTTGTTTAACTGTTTGACGAAATTCACGCCAAAATGGGTGGTCTACCTCATTGGCAACATCTAAGCGCCAACCATCAATATCGAATTCTTTAATCCAATAGGTTGCAACGTCCAGTAAATATTGTTTCACTTCTGGATTTGTGGTATTTAGCTTCGGCATGGATTCAACAAAACCGAATGTTTCATAATTTGGACGTTCTCCCCCTTGTAAAGGGAAAGAGTTTGAATGAAACCAATCTTTATAGCGTGAATGCTCGCCGTGCATTAAAACGTCTTGAAAAGGGGGAAAGTAATACCCACTATGATTAAATACAGCATCAAGCATGACTCGGATGTTGCGTTTATGACAAGCGTGAATTAATTGTTTTAGTGTGTCTTTCGTTCCAAAATGAGGATCAATTTCAAAATAATCAATTGTGTCGTATTTATGATTAGAAGGAGCTTTAAAAACTGGGGTGAAGTAAATTCCCGTTATACCTAAATCCTCCAAATAATCCAAATGCTCTAATACTCCTTCTAAGTCTCCTCCAAAAAAATTATCGACTTTAGGTTCCTCGCTTCCCCAGGCCAAGGCAAGGTTTGGATCATTCTCAGGATTACCATTGGCAAAACGCTCCGGAAAAATTTGATACCAAATCGTTTGCTTCACCCATGCTGGTGGATTAAATAGCCCATTCTCATGCAAATAAGGAAAACTGAAATAGTAGCTACAGTCTAAAGGAGCTGACTCAAAAAAGCCTTTTTCCGTATAAGTGATTTCTTCTTGTTCGGATTTTAAATGAAAGCCATATCGTATTCTTTTGTGAGGAGGCTTTACATGCACATGCCAATAGTCAAATAATTGATCATTCCCGGCAAGCGACATATGTAAAGTTTGATACTGCCATTTTCCATCTACATTAATATAAGGATCACCAAATATGAGTTGAACGGAAGACACGTCATTCTTTTTGGTTTGTAGTCTTATATGTAAGGTATCTGAATTGATTAAGTAGGCAAATTGGTCAATGGGGCGATGAAAAATTGCTGTACGTTCCAAAATAATCACTCCATTTCTTAAAAATAGATACAGTTATTAGATGGCCGATGAAAGATTACTCACTGGAGTATAAAGGAAGAGTAGCGGTATAATCAAAATCATATATGTGTAATTTACATATATATACAAAATAGCAGATAATTAGAAAATTGACAATAAAATTACCTTATATTAGTAAAATATACAATTTATGTTTGACGATAGATAGGTAAAGAGCTAATCTTAAAGGTACTTAGTGATATAGTAAAGGGGAGCGGAACATGCAGAAAAGAGTGTTACCACTCATTATATTTTCAGTGCTTTGGTTTTATTCGATTCCAGCTTATGCTGTTGCAAAAGAAGAAAGAATTTTGCAGGATGAAGTGATTTACTCTATTGTCATAGACAGATTTTTTGATGGGAATCCTAATAATAATGATGATGTAGATGTGAATAATCCAAATACATTTAATGGTGGAGATTTTGCGGGAATTACCAAAAAACTAGACTATTTAAAGGATATGGGCTTTACGACTATTATCCTTTCTCCTATTTTTGCCAATGAAAAAGATGGTTATCATGGTTATTGGGTCCGTGATTTTTATCATACTGACCCGCATTTTGGTACGCTTGCTGAATTTAAAAAATTGGTAGAAGAGGCACATAAACGAGATATTAAAGTTATGATAGACTTTATGGCTAATCATGTTGGACCGCACCATACTTGGTTGAATGATGCAGACAAAAATGATTGGTTCAAAGAAAAGAAAGCAGTTACACATGATACAAATCTTGATAATCTTGAGATGGACTGGCTTGATTCTCTTCCAGAATTACAAACAGAGAATCCTGAGGTGAAGTCGTATTTATTAGATGTAGCTCGATGGTGGATTCAAGAAACCAATATAGATGGCTATCGTCTCGTTAAGATGCAGGATGTCGAAACAGATTTTTGGCAGGACTTTTATCAAGTTGTAAAAGCAGAAAAAGCTGATTTTTACTTGATTGGAGATCGTGTGAGTGCAGAGAGGAAGGGGGTAACAGGTTATGAAGAAACCGGAATGGATGCGTTTATGGATTACACAGAAATTGATGACCTGCGAACTGCCTTTTCTGCTCCAGATGAACGATTAGCGAATCTTTTGATTAAGCAAAAAGAGAATATGTATCCAAAGGTTGTAAACTTTATGGATACTTCTTTATTACCAAGGTTTACATTTGATGCCGTTACAGCGAATCAACATCCGGGTACGCGTTGGAAATTAGCTCTTTCTTATTTATATACATCTCCAGGCGTACCTGCTTTGTTATATGGTACTGAAATTGCTTTGAATGGTGGAAAGTCTCCCGAAAATCAACCATTAATGAATTTTAAAACAGATCAGGAGTTAGTAGAATATATAACGAAGTTAGCAAAAATTCGTGCGACAAATCCTGCTTTAGCACACGGAACAATGGAGATTTTATTTGAGCAAGATGGTGTGCTGATTTATAAACGGATGTTAGCAAGTGAAACCATGGTTATTGTCATAAATAATACATCAAAAACTCAAACAATCACCTTAAACCAATCCCAATTGGAAGAAAATAAAGAATTGAGAGGTGAATTAAATAGCGATCTTGTTCGTAGTAAAGATCATTTGTATACAATTGTGATTGATCGAGAACAAGCGGAAATCTATAAACTGGCCAATAAGTCAATCATAAATATTCCTTACTTAATCGCATTGATCCTTGTACTTGCTGCCTTCGCTATTTTTATTGCGTTAGTCATCAAACGTTCAAAACGAAATAAGAATGATTAAACAAGGAAGAAAAAAGACTATATAGAATGATTTTTGATGAAAAGAGCAGTTTCAATCAGGCAATTGTAAATACCCTACAACAATAGAAAGGTGAGTAACTACGATCGGTAGTGGCTCGCCTTTTTTCTATCTTAATTAGTTATGTGCAGTCCCTTCTCAATAATTAGTCTTTCTACCATATTTATTTATGAAAAAATTTATAATTTAGACACAATTAGTACATGAAATCGCTTGCAAAAAAGGTGTATTATAATAGAAAGATATATTAATAAAGTAAATAGCTTTTAGTGATTCTTTAACTATTTATAAGGATAAATGAGAGACACAGCAGGGCTATAAGGGGAAAGGGGAAAAAGCAATGTCCGTAACTATAAAAGATGTAGCACAACTAGCTAACGTTGCTCCTTCAACAGTTTCTCGAGTGATTGCAAATAATCCTCGAATAAGTCAAAAAACTAAAGTACGGGTTCGGGAAGCAATGAAAGATCTTGGATATCATCCAAACTTTATTGCTCGCAGTTTAGCTAATCAGTCAACACATATATTAGGATTAGTATTGCCAACTACATCAGAAACATTTTTTTCGACGCCTATTTTTGCGGCAATTGTGCGTGGGTTAAGTGAGGGTGCACGTGAAAGAAATTATTCCTTGCTTATGAACACAGGAAAATCAAACGAAGAAATTTATGATGGAGTCGTTGAAATGGTTCAAGGTGGTATGGTGGATGGCATTGTGTTAGCCTATTCACAAACGAATGATGAACTCATTTCGTACCTTCAATCACGTGACTTTCCTTTTGTAACGATAGGAAATCTAGGTGGTTCAGATGAGGATATGCCCTTTGTTGATAATGATAACTTTACAGCAGGTAAAGATGTGACAAATTATTTGTTGAATTTAGGGCATGAGCGGATTGCTTTTATTGGTGGACATTTATCTGTCCCAATGACACGTGATCGACTATTAGGATACGATACGGCATTGAAGGAGCATGGAATTTTACCAAATAAGGATTATCGTCTGTATGATGATCTTATAAAAGATGGCGCTCGTGGAGTTGTGAAAAAGTTGTTAGCACTACCAGTTAGGCCAACTGCTTTAGTAGTTAGTGATGATATGATATCAATAGGTATTGTTAGTGCTTTAATGGCCAAGGGGGTTTCTGTGCCAGAACAGATGTCAATTATTAGCTTTAATAATGCACATGCTGAATTATCATATCCAGCACTTACGACAATCAACTTAAATATTTTTGAGTTAGGATATCAGGCTGCCAACAGTTTAATTAAAATGTTAGCGATTCCAGATGAACCAGTAAAGTCTCCAGCCATTCCTCATGAAATTGTGGAAAGAGATTCGTGTAAAAAATTAGAAAAAACAAAATTAGCAAGTACTTCTTGAAAATAAAAAGTAAGGGCGTCCTAGATAAGTAACGAGTTGCAAAAAGGTAAACCACATTATGTTTCAGGCGTGAATTCATATAGGAATTTGCGCCTTTATTTTTGTTATAAAGACAAAGTTTTTTTACTTTCTCATTTAAATTCACGTAGGATTCTTTTGATGAGACAATACTTATTGTTTAATGTGAATGTATGTACGAAATCGAGTGAAGTGGCAAGCTGCCCCTGATTGACGATTTACTTTCGATGAAGGACAAAACTGAACTGCACCCCACTGTTAGTTATGTCTAACAAATGGGGTGCAGTTCAAAGCCATTAGAATGTCCTTCATAATACAGATGTTGCAGAGACATATCGTTGAACAGGAGTCTTGCGCTTTTCTTATCCATTGACTACGGTGCCGCCATTTACATGAATCACTTGTCCGCTCATATAGGAAGCATCGTCACTAGCTAAATATACATAGGCAGGGGCAAGTTCTTCTGGCTGTCCGGCACGCCCCATTGGTGTATCACTTCCGAACTTTGCAACATCTTGCTCGTTAAAAGATGCGGGGATAAGTGGTGTCCATATTGGGCCCGGAGCAACAGCATTTACGCGTATGCCATCTTTAATAACCGAGTTGGAAAGTGAGCGTGTGAACGAAATGATGGCTCCTTTTGTTGCCGAGTAATCAATTAATTTGGGGTGTCCTTTGTAGGCTGTAATCGAAGCGGTGTTTATAATACTATTCCCTTTTTTCAAATAGGGAAGTGCCGCTTTCGTTAAATAAAACATCGAGAATATATTGGTGCGAAATGTCTTCTCTAATTGCTGTGCAGTAATATCTAATATGCTCGTTTGTACATGTTGCTCAGCAGCATTATTGACGAGAATATCTAATCCTCCAAATGTTTGAATCGTTTGTTGAATCACATTCTGGCAAAATGCTTCATCACCAATATCACCAGGCAAAAGTATACACTTCTGTCCCTCTTTATCGATTAACTCCTTCGTTGTATTCGCATCATTGTCCTCGTTCAAATAGACAATCGCAATATTTGCGCCTTCCTTTGCAAAATAAATCGCTACAGATCTTCCAATACCACTATCTCCACCGGTAATAATAGCCGTTTTACCAGCTAATTTTCCACTTCCTACGTAATTAGCTTTAACTGATTCAGGATTCGGTGTCATCTGCGTCTCGAGGCCAGGTTGTTGTGTTTGATGTTGAGGTGGAAAGGTTTGTTTATTTTGATTGTTCGATGATTCGCTCATGGTAATCCCTCCTGATGATCTCTACATCTTCTTTTTTACTTCAGGAGCAGAAATAAAACGTGGGAAAAATTACATACTAGGGGACAATCATTTATTTTCACTATTTGTTCGAAAACCAGTCCAGGCTGCAATAGCAAGACCACCAAGAGTATCCGCCAATAAATCTGTCATCGTGTCTTTATTTCCTCCTCCTTGTAAGGTCATATTAAAAAAATAATCAAAACTAAATTCGTAAATTTCCCATATAACACCGCCTAGAGTAGTAAAGGAAAGGGTGAATAAAAAAATAAACCATGCCGAAATTTTATTTTTTGTATTTGAATATGTCCATTTGTTTAAGAAGGAGGTTCCTATAAATGCGAGAATTGAGCCACTAATAAAATGGATAAAGGTGTCCCACCAGCCCAGTCCGTACCAATTCAAAATTGAGCCTAAATATTGGGAGCCGAATAAGAAGAGAAAATAGGATAGAGTAATTGATAGATTAATAGATTGTTTTGTTAATAGAGCCAATAAGAGAGGAAGGGCTCCACAGATAATACCCCCTAAAGCTACAAGTGATTTATATGAATCACCGTTTACCTGGTAAAAGATTGATAAGGTAGCCATGAATAGTACATATACAGTACTAATAATGACCACAAGTTTTCGATTCATTGCTCCATCCCCTTAAAGAATTCTTTGGTGCGTGTAAAATAGAATAAAAAGTAAGTTATACTCATTTCTTTTATACACATTGTATCGCAATTAACTAAATTGTTTCCTAATCTTTTAACCGCATTTCATTCTCAACAAAGGACTTGAATTTTTCTACGGCTGGCGACATATAGCCATTTGTTCTCCATACCATTCGGATTTCTCTTATACTTTGAGGTTTCCGAATACGGATCAAAGAAATTTTTTGCCTATTAAGACCAGGGATAAAAGGAATAAGGGCAACACCAAATTTTGCTCCAACAAGTCCAGCGACTGTGCTTTCCTCAAATCCTTCAAAGGACATTTTGGGGTGAAATCCAGCTTCATGGCAAAGTCTTTCGGTGACATCTCGTACCGCCGTTTCAGGCTTGAATAGCACAAATGGATCATGAGCAACCTCAGATAAATCAACCTCATCAACCCCTGCAAGTCTATGGTCAATAGGTACAATTAAAAATAATTCATCCTTCACGATTGAAATGGAACTTAGATTTTCAGTTGGTTCATTTGGCGAACAGAAGCCAATATCAATTTCAGCTGATTCTAATTGACTCAAAATCTTGCTAGTTGCATGTTGATACAGTTGAAAATGGATGTCCGGATAGTCTTTTTGAAATGAACTGATTAACTCCGGAACAAAACTTGAGCCGAGAGTTTGAATAAAGGCTAGCGAGATTGTTCCATGATAGGGATGGACTAAATCATGGATTTCCTGTTTTGCATCTGCAATTTCAGCTAAGGCACGATCCGCATGTTCCAGAAAAATTTGACCATATTTATTTAAAATCACTCCACGACTTTTTCGTTCAAATAAAGGAACACCCACTTCTTCTTCTAAACGTGAAATTGACCGACTTAATGCGGGCTGCGATAGGGATAATTCTATTGAAGCCCTTGTGAAGTTCTCAACTTTTGCTAATGTTTTGAAATATAGTAGCTGTTGCCAATCCATATTTAATTCCTCCAAAATAATAATGATATTACAATTATGCATCGAATTGATGAAAAAGACAATTAGTTATGTATAGATGATGCGCGTATAATAAACATTGTAATGTTTTTGGTATGAAATGAATAATGATTCAATTAATAGATTACAAATAAATGAGGTGATTGAAGTGACTAAAGAGAAGCTATGGACAAAGGATTTCATCAGTATATCCGTAATTAGCTTTTTTATTTTTCTTGCATTTTATATTTTACTAACAGCATTGCCATTGTATATTCTTGGGCCTCTTCATGAAGGTGCTGATAAAGTAGGACTTATTGTTACGCTATTTTTATTTCCTGCCATTATTATTCGGCCTTTTGCTGGAAGATGGGTAAGTAAGGGTTCTGAAAAGAAAATTCTTGTTTATTCCGCAGTGGCCTTTTTCGTTGCTACGCTTCTATATCCATTAGCAACAAATATTTGGGTATTATATGTTTTACGTATTATTCATGGACTTACATTTGGGGTTATGACTACTGTCAAAGGAACCGTTTGCGCACAAGATTATTCCAACAACTAGACGTGGAGAAGGATTAAGTTATTTTTCATTAGCTATGAGTTTGGCCATGGTTTTTGGTCCATATATTGGGCTGAACTTAGCGAATATTGATGCCTATAATATGACCTTCATACTTTGTATGATTATTTCAGCAGTGAATATCGTATTGGCTATATTCATGCGTGTTCCAAAACATACTCATGCTGAAAAACAATGCAGCAGAAAAACAAAAATTCTCATTTAATGATTTATTCGATAAAAAAGCTGCACCTTATGCGATTGCAACATTTATTTTAGCGTGTGCTTATTCAGGTATTTCAGCCTTCCTAGCTTTATATGCGAAGGATTTGGGCTTAGTAAAAGCAGCTAGTATGTTCTTTATTATTTATGCAGTATTTATTCTTCTTTTCCGTCCGTTTACTGGACGTTGGGCTGATCAATATGGTTCAAAAATAATTATCTATCCTTGTATTATTTTATTTGCTATTGGTATGTTCATGTTAAATCAAACACACACAGGAGCAATGTTGATGATTGCTGGGGCTGTTATTGGGATTGGTTACGGTTCGGTTACACCAATTTTTCAAACTCAAACAATTAATGCAGTAGAACCGCATCGTGTAGGGATTGCCAATTCATTATTCTTTAACTCAATGGACTTAGGAATGGCTGTTGGTTCCTTTGTATTAGGAATTGTGGCAAATGCATCAGGTTATCGTAATGTATACTTAGCTGGAGTCGTTTTGATTATCCTAACTGGTCTTTTATATTGGATTCAAACTAGAAAACAAAAAAATCCAAAACTAGTTTCGGATACAGTTAATGATTAAAAAAGAGAGAGGTCACTTCAACATAAGTGACCTCTTTTTGATAATGAAAATGGGCAGTAGGTCTTATGTCATCAGGTTTAGCTCTTATCGTCTTTGCAGGATCAGCAAGTGCACATGTATCAGTAAAACCTCAAGTTTCTGCATTAGCAGCATGGGAAACTTATACGATTAAAGTTCCAGTTGAAAAAGAGCTTAGATTTTCAATCGGTTCCTGTGGTGAACAACAACCAATATCAATTTCCGCTGATGCCATTTCATGAATTAGTCCTCCAAAAATAAGTGATATTACAATTATGCATGGGATTCATAAAAAATACAATTAGTTATGTATGGCTTTAAGAAGTATAATAGGAAATATAGTTTCTTTTTACAATCAAAAAATAAAAATTCATTGCATTATAGATTAGATAGAATACAATCGTTCGCGATGTAATATCAACTAGAATGTTTATGGTATATCTCTATTATCTATATGACTCGAGTCTCTCGAGTCTTTCTCTATGTTCTAAAACGGCAAAACATTATTTTCGTAATAGAGAGGATAAAATTTGGAGGTTGATTACTCTTAAGGAAAACAAATATAAAGGGGATGTCGTTTGTGTAACAGGGAGTTCTAGTGGAATTATACGACTACTAGAGCTAACGTTTGCATAATAAGTGGCAGACTTTAATATTAACTATTTTCATATTGAAAATGATGCTTGTGAAGTGGAGATGAAAAACGACCATGACGTTAACTGAAAAGGAAATTAGAAGAAAAAGTAGTAATAATGATTTTAGAAAAGGAGCAACGTTATGAGAAAAATATCTAAATCTGTCTCTCCTAAATCTCCCTCCATCTTAAAACAGGCTTTAGCTGTTAACAGGAAGCCGTTTCCGTGGGTAAAGGCATTTTGTGCAGGATTAGCGGCAGCTCTGCCAGTCATTATTGGAGTACTATTGGGGAACCTAGAATATGGGTTAATAGCTGGAATGGGGGGCTTTACCTATCTATACGTATTTAATATTCCCTATGCTCAAAGAGCTAAAAAGCTATTTTTTGTCGTACTTGGAATGACTTTGGTCTCTACACTCGGAACTCTTGCTGCCCCTTACCCACTTGCAGTAGCCATTTTGATGGGAATTATTGGAGCTACGGCTATCTTTATTTTTGGAGCTTTAAAAATTAAAGGGCCCTCTGCAATCTTTTTCGTTTTAGTTTTTGCTATGACCACTGGTATGCCTGTTCATCCAGAACTTGCCCCGCTGCGAGCTGGTCTTGTATTTCTAGGAGGGGCCCTATCGTGGGTGATTGCTATGATTGGTTGGTTTTTTGAACCTCATGGTCCGGAAACTGGTGTAGTGAAAAGGGTATATTCAGAACTGGCTGCGTTTCTTGATTCAGTTGGTACAGAGAAATTTAATGAGGCAAAATACAGGGTCATGTCAGGCTTGAAAGAAGCAGAAGAAACACTTGCAGCAGGGTATATACCTTGGAAAAATACGGATATATTTAATCGATTAGTTGTATTAAATGATCATGCAAATAAAATATTTTTGTATATCCTTCAACATTTTTCGAAGACTGACGTGAAATTTCCACCTGAACTAGGGGAATTTGTCCGGGAACTTGCTAATTCGTTGGATCTAAAAAATAAGAATGAGTGGGTTCCTAAAAAAATCCTTATGCCAGAAGAAATGGATGTATCCGTTATACAGTTGTTCACAAAAATTACCGATGCAGATGCCATCATGAATGAACCTACTTCCAAAATTAATAAAGAAATTCGAATGTCAAAGCCATCACTCAGAACCATTCTTTCGGGTGCCCTTGATAAAAACTCCATTGTTTTTATTACTGCTGTACGGTTCGGTGTTTTCACCATTATCGCGGCTATTATAGCTTATCTGTTTGAATTTAAACGGCCCTTTTGGGTACCATTATCCTGCGTAGCCGTTATGTCAGGCTTTTCTATTGTCGCTACCTATCATCGGGCGATTCAAAGAGCCTTTGGTACAATCCTAGGAATTTTAATGGCAAGTTTGATTCTTGCGGCTCATCCTACTGGATTTATTATCTCTGTATTTATTCTGCTATTGACGTTTATTACAGAGCTGTTTATTGTAAAAAATTATGGTCTTGCTGCGTTGTTCTTTACGCCGAATGCTTTACTTATGGCTGAAAGCACGAGTCAAGGTAGCTTTACTTACTTTGCATCAGCCAGATTAATTGATATCCTTCTCGGTAGTGTTATTGGTCTTATAGGAGTATTCATCCTAGGAAGACGGTCTGCTTCTAGTCGTCTCCCACATTTAATAAGCAAAACGATTCGAAGTCAAGCGCAATATTTATTCATTCTTTTCTCTGACCAAGAAATTGGTTTTAATGCTAGAGAAAGCAAAGAACTAAATAAAATGCGGACGAATTTAAATAATTTAAAAACACTATATGATACAGCTACAGGCGAGATTCCGTTCAATAAAAAAGCTGTGGCATATTACTGGCCAGTCGTATTTTCCATAGAACACTTAGGATATTTACTGGAAAATTGCTCAAAAAACACTAATCGTCCGATTCTTGCATATGAAAAACTTTCCCAATTGCTTTATGTTTGTGAAACGATGGCTTATGCCACAGATCGAAAACAATCACTATCTATAAAAAATGTTCCTGAAATAGAAAAGTTTCCAAGCATACAGAATGAGATTATGGCCTTGCAAAAATCTCTTCAAATGAATGGAAAAGTTTCTGTATAAGAAAAAGCAAGATTAACTGCAGAAATCCGCACCACAAAGACTCGCTGTAATCAGTGAGTCTTTGTAGTGCTACGGGCAGTTGTACCTTGTGTAGTGCAATAACCTGAAGGGAGTTGTTAAAGGATAGAGTATAATTCTTCAGTATCTTTATCATTTTATTCTTTAAATAAAAGGGACTTCACACTTTTTTCACATCTACTTAGTATAATTTGCTTGTCATCGATTAAGTTCATCCAACAAGTAATTAATGTCGTAAAAAAGAATGGTGATTGTAGTGTTTCAGAAAATGATTAGCAAGCAGACTACAAATGATAAAATGCTCGGCATAATAAGTCTATTGCTGCTGTTCATGTATTTATTTACTCTATTCCCGCAACAAACGTCTGGTCATGCTTATATCATAAAATCAAGCCCTGCGGAGAATGAAATTTTAACTAAGCCACCAAAGAGTATTAGTATTCAATTTAGTGAATCGATTCAATCCGGGTTTCATTCCCTTGTTGTCATGAATTCTTCAGGGAAGCAAGTACCCTTAAAGAATGATCGAATAAATGCTCAGAATCATTCTATTCTTGAGACAAAAATAACAGAAGACCTTCCAAATGGTATATATTCTATTCAGTGGAAGGCTGTTTCAGCAGATGGTCATCCAGTTCAAGGTGTAATTCCCTTCAGTATTGGAAAGGCTCAAGAGCAGTCAAGTACCTTAAAGTCTGAAACGACTAATTATGTACCGAAAGTTGATATGATTTTCCTGCGATGGCTCCTATATATCAGTTTTGCTATTTATATTGGCATCATTGTTTTTAACTTGTTCATTTATCCAACAAAACAAGAGGAAGCAATCAAGACTATTCATTCCAAAAGTGTAAAACTCATTTGGCTATCGTGGCTGGGGATGTTTATTAGCTTATCTTTAAACTTACCATTGCAAACAACAATTAATGCAGGTGTCAGTTGGGGAGAGGTTTTTAAACCTGATTTGTTAGCTGAAACAGTGAATCAAACGACATTCGGATCTATTTGGTTAATGCAAATGGTAATCATAGTTGCTCTGTTTATTACAACCTATTTTGCAACTCAAAGTGGACATGTATTTTCATTGAATAATTGGATTATTTCTCTTTTATTTTTAATAGGATTATTGATTACAAAATCTTTAACTGGCCATGCTGCAGCTTCTATTCACGATATAATGGCTGTTTTTATGAATTCTTTGCATTTACTGTCTGCTTCTATTTGGCTGGGAACTTTAATTTCTCTAATCTTATTATTACCAAGGGGACATAGAACAGAGTATTGGAATTCGATTCATCGATTCTCGTTTTGGGCCATAATCGCTGTTATTATTATTTTATTAACAGGAATTTACGGTAGTCTAGCATATGTTCCTAGTTTTCAATCTCTATTACATACCAATTATGGACAAGTATTAATAGGGAAAATCCTTTTATTTTTGATTATGCTTGCGTTAGGTAGTTTTCACTATATGAAGGGTAGGAAACGTGGAAATAAAGATATGAGGAATACTGTAGGTTTCGAATTAGGTGTGGGTCTTTTAGTCATCATTTTAGCAGCTATTCTTACCAATTTACCCATGGCCATATCAGCACCTGCTCCTTTTAATCAAACGAAGGCACTTGAAAATGGATATGAGGCTACCTTACAGATTAGTCCTAATGTGCAAGGAATTAATTCATTTACGGTTGATTTGAAAAATAAAGCGGGTGACCCTGTTACAAACATTGAACAGGTCCAGCTTACATTTACCTCTTTGGATATGGACATGGGTGAAAACACTACCATCGTTCCTATAAATTCTCCCGGTACGTTCCAAACCAAAGGGATGTATCTAAATATGGCTGGGGAGTGGAAGGTGACCGTTCATGTGTTAACTAAATCATTGGATAGCTATGATATCGACTTTCAGCCTCAAGTGGGCAGTAAATAAATTATTCAAAAAGGAGAGAATAAAATGAAAAATGTATTAAAGAAATGGACAGTAGGTCTTATGTCATCAGGTTTAGCTCTTATCGTCTTTGTAGGATCAGCAAGTGCACATGTAACAGTAAAACCTCAAGTTTCTGCACCAGGGGCATGGGAAACTTATACGATTAAGATACCAGTTGAAAAAGATGTTAATACGACAAAGGTTGCTTTGAAGGTTCCGAGCAAATGTTGAATTAGAATCCTATCAACCAGTGCCAGGCTGGAAAGTAACGCTTGATAAAGATGCTTCAGGTAAAACGAAAACCATCACTTGGACAGCAACGGATGAGGGTATTGCAGCCGGTCAATTCCAACAATTTAACTTTGTTGCCAAAAATCCGGATAAAGAAGGACAAGCTGCATGGGATGCCTTCAATATTATAAAGATGGCTCCATTGTAGAATGGACTGGAGAGGAAGGCTCTGATTCACCTCATTCCGTAACTGAGATTACGACAGCAACGGCCAATGTAGAGGCTGCACATGATGATCACCATGATGATGCAAAAGTGGAAACCAATCAAGCGGAAAAAGTAGCGCTCAGACACAACTACTGATAATTCTGGTTCTCAAACTACTGTGTTAACTTTATCGATCATTGCGTTAATTCTTTCTATTGTTGCTGTTGCTAGGTCATTCATGAGAAGAAAATAAAGTGAAAAAGGCATTGCACTTGAAATACAGTGTGTTGCCTTTTTTATTTAGATGCTACATTTTTTACATTCATTAATTAATTTGCTTATATCTACCTCCCTTTCAAAGAAATAAAGCTCCTATGAATGTTAATACAAGAGTATAAATAAATAAGAAAAATACAAATCCTTTTTTTGAAACAATAGGATTTGTTGTGGTTGCCAAACTAGTTGATTTGAACGCCTACATCATAAATGTATGGATTTTTAGGTACAGGTATTTTTGAAAGTTTCTGTATATTGATAACAGGAACGGTTGATCCATCAAATTTTATTTGATCTATTCTTCCAGTCACTTCTATCCACTGATCTTTTGGTAAATGTGCCACATTGCCTTTTGCCATTATGCCATAGACAGAGGCATCAGCAACACAACATACTACTGAAAATCGAGCGATGATAATCTCATCCTGAAAGAATTTTTTTTCCCTATAAACAAACCCTTTCGTTGTAATCGTTTTACCAATCATACTTGAAAGATCTTCACTTAGAATATTAATGATTGGAACATAATACTCATCATTCATTTTTATATGGCTAGTCGTTTCCAATTTCTTTTGCAATGAGGAATATTCTTTTTCGGATAAAGGTTCTAGTTGAGAGGAGGAGGGAGCATTGTCATTTGTAATGGAATTGATTTGGGTTTTATTTATATCAGAAGTTGTATTTGTATTGCTGGTAGTATCATTGTTTTGTGTAGGGCTAACTAATGTAATTGGTCTATTCATTGCCACTGAGCTGTCAAGAACATTATCTGAAAATAAGAATCCTGTTGTAATTGGGAGGATAAATAACCCATAGAGCATAATACTTTTAAAAATAGATGTAGGGTAAGTATGTTCTCCTTCACAATGACATGAATAACGTTTTTTTTCAGAAGTACCTCGCAAGATTAAGATAATACTTAAAATAAGTAAAACAATGAAGGAAAAATATATGAAACGGACCATCTTGGGTGCAATGAAGAAAGCAATATTGTTTGTAACAAGTAATTTAAATACAAGAAGGGTTAATCCAATCAGTACGATTCCCCTTATTAAATGATGGTACGACACATCATCATGCTTTTTCCTTTTCATAAGTAACCTCCTAATAAAACCATTGATAAATATGAATAGCAATATACACAACTACTGTTGTAATGGCCATCAATGATAATACAAATTTCTTTTTAAAATAGGCAAATAGCATCAATGTGTTTTTGATGTCAAGCATGGGCCCAAACACTAGAAATGCGAGAATACCTCCTGTTGTAAAACTTGATCCAAACGAAGAAGCAACAAAGGCATCAGCTTCAGAACAAACAGAAAGTACATAAGCAAAACCCATCATAATAGCAGGCGAGAGTGTAGTGCTTGTCCCAATGGATAACAATAGATTTCGATCCAAAAACGTTTGAAAAAGGCTAGCACAAAAGGCTCCGATGAAAAGGTATTTACCTGTATCAAATAATTCATCACTAGCATGATACATCGTTTCTACAAACTTATTTCCATGGGTATGATGATGTTCGTGATGGTGATGATTGTTGTTCTCTTAAAATAGTTTGTCCTTTGAATTTATGATATAAAATTAAACCAATGATGATCGCTGTGATAAACCCAATGATCATTCTTGCGTTTGCTATATAAGGGGTACTTTTAAAAGCAAAAAACGTAGATGCATAAACGACAGGATTAATAATAGGTGCGCTAAGCATAAATACTATCCCTACATGAGCAGGCATTCCTTTCTTGATTAACCTTCGAACGACTGGAATAATCGCACATTCGCAAATGGGAAAAATGATTCCTAGCAATGCAGCAGGAATAACGGCTAATATAGCGTTTCGTGGTACTAATTTTTGAATGGTATTTTCAGATACAAAGGATTGAATGATAGCCGATACAAAAACACCTAACAAAATAAAAGGAATTGCTTCTAGAATAATACTTAGAAATATCGTATTGACATTAAAAAACGAGTTGGGAATTGTAGTGAAAATTGACAAACTCTTTACTGCTTCAGAAAATAAAAATAGTAACATAAATAGACAAAATAATAGAAAAACTAGACTATCTTTCATGAGTTTATACAAGTAAGACACTTATTTCCCCTCCTTTTACATCGATTCTCAAAATAAGATATGCTTCCTTACATAGAATTAATCCTTAAATAAGGATTGACATTTGTTAACAAAACAATTACGATACAATTCGTAACCATTACGTTTTGTTATTATTTATTCTTTGTAAATCGTAATAATTCCAATTTATTAAAGAAGGGAAGAAGAAAAAAATGAAAAAACTCTTATACGCAATCATTGGTTGTTTACTTATTTTAAGTGGCTGCTCTAATGGAAAACAGGTGAGTAATGAAAAAGACAAGGGGGATACAGAAAAGGTACAAATTATCACTACTTTTTATCCTATGTATTACTTTACGAAACAAGTTACCGGAAATTTGGCAAATGTTGAAATATTAATACCAAATGGTGTGGAACCACATGATTGGGAACCTACATCGAAAGATATGATAAACATGCAAGAATCAGATTTATTTATATATAATAGTCAATACTTTGAAACATGGACGGAAAAAGTGCTAGATAGTATTGATACATCCAATCTGAAAGTCGTAGAGGCATCAAATGGGATTGGACTTATGGATTCAAACGCCGAGGAAGAACAACATGATCATGAAGGTAGTGAAGCTACAAAAGATCCACATGTGTGGCTTTCTCCAGTCTTAGCTCAAAAAGAGGTGGATAATATTACAAAAGCCATTGAAAAGGCTGATCCTAAAAATAAAGAACAATATGAAAAAAATGCAGATTCACTTAAAGAAAAGCTAACAGAGTTAGACCGATTATACAAAGAATCAATCGATAAAGCACCACGGAAAGAGTTTGTTACACAACATGCCGCATTTGGATATCTAGCTCAACAGTATGGATTGAAACAAATTCCTATAACGGGACTTTCTCCTGACGTCGAACCAACACTACCAAAATTAGCGGAATTAACAGACATGATGAAGGAAAAGGAGATTAAGGTAGTCTACTTTGAAGAGCTTACATCACCAAAGGTAGCCAAAACTTTAGCCAATGAAACGGGTGCAAAAACAGAAGTGTTGAACCCACTAGAGGGTTTGACTAAGGACGAACAAGATCAAGGCTTAGACTATATTGGAGTTATGGAAAAAAATTTAGAAGCATTAAAATTGTCATTATATCCAGCTAAATAATATCATTCATGGTTGTTGCTATGCTAATTACTCCAGCTGCTTCAACCAAAATTGACTTTTCATAATGCTCGTGCTTAGTGGATTGTTTGGTATCATTTCTGCTGTATTTGGGTATTATATAGCCGCTCTATTTTAGGCTCAATGGCTTTTGCTACTGGCTTACTCTTTTTAATTAGTTTTATTTTTTCACCGAAGCATGGGCTAATAGCTAAGTATGTAAGACCGGCGAAGACTCATTAAGTAAATAGAAAGGCAAGCTATTCAAGCTGACATGAATCTTGAATGGCTTGCTTTTTCTCTCCCTAATGAGATGTGCTAAATTCGAATTATGAATCTAAATTTTTTTTAAAATATGCTTGCATGATAGATCAGAACATGGTAATTTAAAATGCAAATCGAAATAATTACGATTTAATACAGGAGGGCCTCATGTTTGATTGGATGATTATAGGTGGAGGCATACAAGGGGTGACGCTAGCTACCTTTTTGCTTAAGACAGGGAAAACGACAGTGGATCAACTGGCTATTGTTGATATAAATGACGAGCCATTAGCCCGATGGAAACAATGTACAGAAGTTATTTCCATGCCCTATTTACGATCTCCGTCCGTTCACCATCTGAATGTTAAACCGTTCAGTCCGCAAACCTATGTGAAAAAAATGGTCACGATTGGAATACTGCCTTTTACGGAAGATATAAACGCCCATCATTGGCAGCTTTTAACGAACATTGTGAGCATCTTATTGAGGATTTATCTTTGAAGCAGGCTTGGATACAGGGGAAAGTAATAGCTGTTTCTAAAACAGAAACCGGATGGACTGTTCATTTAAGTAACGGTGGGGAACTGATTGGTCAAAAACTTGTTCTTGCTATGGGGATTGGGGAACAGCTTGACTTCCCGGTATGGGCTGAGGAATTGAAACAAAAACATGAATCTTCTGTTTTTCATATCTTTGATGGGAAATTACCTGCAATTGAACAATTACAAGGACCAATCACCATTATTGGAGGCGGTATATCATCCGTTCATTTGGCGTTAAAGCTAAGTGAAAGTCATCCGAATGAGGTCACGTTAATAAAAAGGCATCCGTTCAGGGTTTACGATTTTGATAGTGACCCAGCTTGGCTAGGACCAAAAAACCAACTATCTTTTCGTAAGTTGAAGAGCTTTCAAAAAAGGCGTGAGAAAATTATTCAGGCTAGGCATAAAGGATCGATTCCACCTGATTTACATATGAAACTGTTGAACCGGGTGAAGCAAGGAACATTATGTTTGTTAGATGGAGAAGTTGAACAGGCTGAATATCGAAATGGAAAAATGAATCTACATGACAAGAATGGGAATTTGATTGAACAAACGGGAACGGTGTTATTAGCGACCGGTTTTAAGCCTGCACTTCCGGGTGAAGAATGGCTATCTCCAGTCATAGATACCTACCAATTGTGTTGTTCGGAATGTGGCTATCCCGTCGTATCGAGGTCATTACAATGGGGTCCCGATTTATATGTAACAGGAGCGTTAGCTGAGCTTGAAATTGGACCAATAGCCCGTAATATTTCTGGGGCACGCTATGCAGCAGGCAGAATTGTTGATAGTTTATAAAAATATTTATTCTTTTATGTTTTAAATCGTAATGATTTTGATTTGTGTATTAGGAGGGATAAAGTGGAAAGAGGAAAGATACCCGTTACTGTTTTGAGTGGTTATTTAGGTTCAGGGAAAACGACGCTATTAAATCATATTTTAAAAAATCGTGAACAGAAAAAAATTGCTGTGATTGTCAACGATATGAGTGAAGTCAATATAGATGCTTCGCTTATTAAACAGGGTGGGTTTTCACGTACAGAAGAAAAATTAGTAGAATTGCAAAATGGCTGCATTTGCTGCACGCTTCGTGAAGATCTAATTCTTGAAGTAGAGAAATTGGCTATGAAGGGAGATCTTGATTATATTGTCATTGAATCAACGGGAATAAGTGAGCCAATACCTGTTGCCCAAACATTTACTTATGTAGATGAAAGTCTTGGCTATCGATTTATCAAAATTTTGTCACCTTGATACAATGGTAACTGTTGTCGATGCTAATCGATTTTGGCAGGATTTTGCTTCAGGCGAAACATTGCTTGACCGAAAGCAGGCTGCCAATGATGATGATGCAAGAGAGGTAGCCGATCTTCTCATTGATCAAATTGAATTTGCTAATGTGCTTGTTGTGAATAAAGTGGATTTAGTAGAAAAGGATGCAGCTAGCTGAATTAAAGGCGATTGTTCAAGCGTTAAATCCAGATGCAAATATCATTGAAACTATTCATTCACAGCTTTCATTAGATGAAGTACTTGACACTCAATTATTTGATTTTGAAACAGCAAGCCAAAGTGCTGGCTGGATGAAAGAATTGAATGAAGAGCATGTCCCGGAAACAGAAGAGTATGGCATTGCATCATTTGTGTTTAGACGGAATAAGCCATTTCATCCAGCACGTCTGATGGATTGGATTGAAAATTGGCCAGTTGAAGTGGTCCGTGCGAAAGGTTTTCTTTGGCTTGCAACACGAAATAATGTGGCGGCATTGCTTTCTCAAGCCGGTCCTTCCTTAACGATCGAGAATGCAGGAGAGTGGATTGCTGCTTATCCCGAAGAAGAGCAACAGAAAATTCTTAAAGAAGAACCTGAGCTTTTAGAACGCTGGGATGAAACATATGGAGATAGGATGACAGAATTAGTGCTAATTGGGATTGGAATGGATCAAAAGCAAATAACGAATTCATTAGAAAGTTGCTTGCTAACAGATGATGAAATGGAGCAAGAATGGATGCTATTTTACGATCCATTACCAACATTTTAAAGGAAAATTTTAAGGAGGAATTATAAATGAGAGTAAACATTACTTTAGCATGTACCGAAACAGGAGATCGAAATTATATCACAACAAAAAATAAAAGGAACAATCCAGATCGAATTGAATTGAAAAAGTATTGCCCAAGACTAAAAAGAGTTACTTTGCATCGAGAAACAAAATAAAGTAAAATTCTATCAATAGAGGGTGTTATAAGCTGTTTATCCCTACTCCTTTGATTCTCTTCAAGATTTAGGTGGGGGATTATAGCCTGTTAAACTTTGATAAATCATTTTTATATTTTAAATCGTAATGATTCCAATTTACTATAAGGAGGAGAATAAATATGGCTAAAAAATCGAAGGTGGCTAAAGCCATCAAACAACAAAAATTGGTAGAGCAATATGCAGAAATTCGTAAAGAATTAAAGGAAAAAGGTGATTTTGCAGCGTTAAGTAAATTACCTCGTGATTCTTCACCAACTACGATTGCATAATAGATGTGCGGTGACGGGGAGACCAAGAGGATATTTACGTAAATTCAACATGTCTCGTATCGTTTTTCGTGAGCTTGCACATAAAGGGCAGCTACCAGGAGTGAAAAAAGCCAGCTGGTAAGCATACGAAGTTGACTTACAAGCAAAGGGTTTAAACTCTTTGTGAATCAGACATGATTGTATATTGAGCAGAAATCTATTGAAAGAATAGAAGTAAGGTGTAAAAAATTGAGATGGATTGACTATACGGAAAATGTGAAACAATCTAATGTTAGATATAGTAAGAAACACCTATTTCTCTTTCTTAATTAACCAATTATTATACTTGGTAAATCGTAATTATTACGATTTATTGTGAAGGGATGATAAAAATGGCTACATGGAATCTAAATAACACGAAGCATCATGTTCTCATTTGTAATGGCAGCAGTTGCAATCGAGAGGGAGCGGAGGAACTTACTCAAGCAATTCGTAAAGAAATCGCAGATCGAGAATTAGATGATACGATTCACACCACACGTACTCGTTGTAATGGACGCTGCCATGATAAATGTGTTGTCATCGCTTATCCAAATGGAACATGGTATAAGGATGTAAAGCCAGAGGATTCTCCTTTATTAATTGATTCCCTTTTAGGTAATAAGGATTGTACAGGGAAAATAAGTCATACATTTAATGGAGAAGTATTTGAACGTGAGGCTGGAGTTGTAGTGGGGATCCATAAAGATAAAGCCAAAGTAAATAAAGTATCAAAAATACTATAAATGGAGATAGAAAATCATGGTTATGATTAATCCAAACAAAATTCCTGTCACGATCCTAACGGGTTATTTAGGAGCTGGAAAAACAACTCTTTTAAATCGAATCTTGACAGAAAAACATAAACAAAAGATCGCTATTATTGTCAATGAATATGGTGAAGTTGGCATAGATAATCAATTAGTTGTAAATTCGGATGAAGAAATTTTGGAAATGAACAATGGCTGCATTTGTTGTACCGTCCGTGGAGACTTGATACGTATTTTGCGAACCCTTATGTTTTCAATGGAAAAAGGGAAAGTGAACTTTGATCGAGTTTTAATTGAAACGACTGGGCTTAGCAGATCCTGCACCTGTTGCCCAGACCTTTTTTATGGACGAATTACTATCTGAAGCAATTTGAAGTAGATAGTATTATTACCGTAGTGGATTGTAAGCATGTCACAAAGCATTTAGATCATCATGATGAAGCACAAGAGCAAATTGCCTTCGCTGATGTGATTATTTTAAATAAAACAGATTTAGTATCTGAGGGGAATTTACAAGAACTGGAAGGAAGGATTGTTCAAGATGAATCCTGCTGCCAAGCGATTACATGCTCAAAATTGCAATATTGAGCTTAAAGATATATTAGGAATTCATACTTTTGATGTAAACCATAAACTTGAAGTTGATCCACACTTCTTAGAGGATCACCATCATCATGACCATGATGACAAAGTATCCTCGATTGCGTTTAGGGAAAATAGACCTCTTGATCTTGATAAAGTGGATCAGTGGATGAGTTATCTCATCCAAGAAAAAGGAGAAGATTTATTACGATATAAGGGGATTCTTTATGTTCAAGGGATACAAGAGCGAATTGTATTTCAGGGTCTGCACATGCTCTTCTCAGGAAGACCTGATCGAAAGTGGAAAGAGAATGAAACGAAGGTAAGTGAATTAGTGTTTATCGGGAAGGACCTGAATAAGAAGGAGCTCGAACAGCAATTTAAAAATTGCATAGCAAATTAGAAGAGGTCAGTGGTTGACCTCTTTTTTTAATACAAATGTTCATTATTCTATAAAAATTCCCAGTAATTCTCGAAAAAAGTAAATTAATTCTCGAAAGTTCACAACTAATTAAAGAAATTCGTTCAATCCGTCAAATGGGAGCTCATATTTTCGACCTTTTGTATGTCCGGAATAGCTTAAATTCAGCTTAGAAAGTAAATAGATAGAAGAAGAATATGAAGGAAGGTGAAGGAAATTTCGTAGTTCTTTGTTCGTAATACTTGGTTTGATCAGTAAAGAGTAATCTTTTAACGCGGATATGTGGGCATTTTTAGATATGCAGCTGCATTTGCTACAGTGCCATTTTCCTTTTTGATAAATCATTGGAATAGAAAAGCATTCAGGACATTGTGTACCTGTGATTACATCGTTAGCATTCATTTTAAATTGATTCATCACATTTGGTATATGAGGTTGATGATGCTTACAAATTAGTTTAGCTGTTTTTTTCATTTCTTTTTGCTGGAATCTCGTTATAGAATAAGATTCATTTAGCTTAGCTATTTTCTGGGTCAGTAGTTCTTTATGGATTACCTTTTGGAATACTTCTTGATAGCTTGGACTTGCTCTAATGATGGTATAGGGATTAGTAATAACGACAAGAAATTCAATAGGAACATCTCTTATGTTGTGTTTGTCCAACCAAGTATGTAGATGTGATTTTTGTAATTTTACTTGCGGAATTGGGTCGGGAAGTGCTTTTTCTTCAACATTCTTTGTTTGAATAATCTGGTTGAAATCATCATCAAAATAGATTTGACCGGAATAGTTTTTTGCTTCAAGGATTAGTAAGTAATGGAGAGTAATAATCAGAAAGTCAATTTGAAAAAAATAGGGGGGATTTGAAAGCCTGATATCCTGTAAAATGAGGTATTCATTTTCCGAAAGATAACTGAGGATGTAATCTAAGGACTTTTCGCCGTATAAACCAGCTCGGGATCGAGAAAGTTCTTCTTCTAGCATGTTGCGTTTTGGATCTGAAGGTAAGCTTCTTCTTAATAAGGCTTCTAATGTCAGGATTTTTAGAGGAATATTGCGGTGTTTAAAAATCAAAGTATCACTCCTTTATTGTTTTACCTTTACATTCTGGCTAATGGAATAGGAATCCTCTTTCAAAATAGATTAATTAAAGAAAGTTCACAATTAATTCTCGAAAGTTCACAATTTTTTCTCTAAAATTCTTAATTATTTCTAGAAATCAGCACTAAAAAAAGACCCGCCACACTTAAGCGAGTCTTGCACATATTATCTGAAATTTAAAAATTGAACATCAATTGATAAATCTGCTCCGCGAACGGCTGCGATAATGGCTTGTAAGTCATCACGGCTCTTGCCTGTTACGCGAATTTGGTCATCTTGTATTTGGCTTTTTACCTTTAAACCACTATTTTTAATGATTGTATTGATTTTTTTCGCTTGTTCTTTGTCGATCCCTTGAATCAGTTTTGCACGTTGGCGAACTGTACCACCTGAAGCACCTTCCATTTTACCGTACTCTAGGTTTTTGATGGGTACGTTGCGTTTTATGAGCTTGCTAATAAGTACATCCTTTAGTTGTTCAAGCTTATACTCATCATCTGATACTAAAACGAGATCTTCTTTTTCAAGGGTGACGCTGCTTTTGCTGCCTTTAAAATCATAACGTGTAGCAATTTCTTTCATTGCCATCGTTACCGCGTTTGAAACTTCGGGAAAATCTACTTTTGAAACTATATCAAATGAATTATCCTGTGCCATGTCTTACCTCCAGTGAGTTTTATTTCCTTTATTATAGAGAAACTGGGGAGGTAAGACAACTAATCCATCCTTACTTATGGTCTGTTTGCTTAGAATAGGAGTGCTTACCAGCCTGAAGATTTTCTACAAATTGGCTGTTTTTTGCTTCATTTCGTGCTTGGTTATCTTTAGGCTTTTTATTGTTATCTTTAGTAGTAGACATAATTAAAACTCCCTTCCTTAATAGTTATTATTGTAACCACAAGGATCGGGAGTATGTAAGACTTTATCTTTTTTAGGCTGTTATGTGTTTCTATTTTGTTTGGTTTAAGAAAAAAATAGCAATCGTTCCTGGACCGGAATGGGCACCAATTGAGGCACCGACTGTATTGATAAAAATATCCTTCGTACCGAATTCCGCTTGAATGGCTGCTTTATATTCCAAAGCCGTTTCTTCATCATCTCCATGACTGATCGCAATGGTTTGTGTTTCTAGGTTTTCTCCGCGCTCATGCATTATTTCAAGAATTCGTTTCATTAATTTCTTTTTTCCACGTATTTTTTCAAGTGGAACTAGTTTTCCATCTTCAACATCTAATAGCGGCTTAATGTTTAATAAGCCACCGACGAAAGCAGAAGCCTTTGAGATGCGGCCACCGCGAGCTAAATATTCAAGATTATCCACGGTAAAAAGTTGCTCCATATGTGCCATGTTAAATGTAACGTCTTCAAGAATCGCTTCCTTGGAGGCGCCTTCGTTTGCTAACGTAGCAGCACTTTTTACGACTTGTCCAATACCTAGAGAGGCACATTTTGTATCGATGATTTCAAGATCTAAGTTAGGATATTGCTCTTTCACCTGATTATGGCACATTACGGCTGTTTGATAAGTGCCGGATAGCTGTGAGGATAATGCTATATAAATCCCTTGTCTTTTCTCTTCAGCAAGTTTTGTGAATAGATTCATAAAGTATTCTGGAGAAGCTTGCGATGTTTTTGGTGTTTTACCATCTCTCATCGCTTGATAGACCTCTTTCGGATCAATGGTTTGTAAGTCTTCGTAATCTTTTCCTTCAAGATGAACTTGCAAAGGGATGAAAGTCACATTGTTTTCTTTATAGAAAGACAATGGTAAATCACATGCACTGTCTGCCAAAATTGTGATTGTCATGGGAACACCTCTTTCTTAATAGGTAAGTATAAAAATGGAGTAATTATGTACATTCTATGTTCATACGCGATATACGAAATATTTTCTAAAAGTGTTATGAATAAGCAATGCTTTAATTATACCGAAAACTATTGGGAAAAGCACGGAATTGGAGGCGAAATCGTGGTATTAAATGAAGTGAAAAAAGTGTTAATTGTCATTATTGGGGCCTTTTTAGTTGCGGTTGCCATGAACATGTTTCTTATCCCGGCACAGGTTTACTCAAGTGGATTTACGGGTGTTGCTCAATTAATGTCAAGCCTGCTCAAAACATATGCCCCATTTAACATATCAACGGGAGTCTTAATGTTTATTTTAAATATTCCTGTGACTCTGATTGCCTGGAGAAAGGTGGGGAAGTCATTTACCTTATATAGTTTTTTAAGTGTAGTCTTGATGACTTTATTTATGGGAATGATTCCAGTTACCGAAATGTCTCCTAATATTTTGCTAAATGCTGTATTTGGGGGAGTTATTTCAGCCGTGGGTGTAGGAATGACATTAAAGTATGGAGCATCGACAGGGGGAATGGATATCATTGCCATGCTGCTGTCGCGATCAAAGGACAAGCCAGTTGGTACGTATTTATTTATTTTAAATAGTGTGATTATCATAGCAGCGGGTTATTTATACGGTGCAGAAAAATCATTATATACTTTAGTCACTCTGTATGCTTCTACTCGAGTTGTGGATGCAATTCATACTCGACATGAAAAATTAACAGCGATGATTGTGACGAAAAAAAGTGAAGAAATGAAGAAGGCTATTCAAGCGAGATTAGTTCGGGGGATCACGCTAGTACCAGCAAAAGGGGCATTTACTAATGAAAGTAGGGAAATGCTAATTATTGTCATTACGCGATATGAATTATATGAGCTAGAGCGAGTCATACAAAGTGTTGATGCTAATGCTTTTACAAATATTTTGGAGACGGCAAATGTTATAGGGTTCTTTCGAAAAGATTAAAAAGGGTTGGATCTCATCAAAGATGAAGGTCCAACCCTTAGTGCCTGTTTCTTTTATTTTAGATGGTTCTCTAGCTTCTCTTGTAGTTCTCGAAGCTGTAATTTCTCTGCATCAGTTGAATTAGCGAATGCAGAGGATAGTGCATTTTTTGCAATATCTACTGTTTTGCCATGATCTTCCTCACGCCCAGAGCTTAGAACATTTTCAACGAATTCGCGCGCTTCTTGAAAAAGTCGATTTCCCATTTACAAGCCTCCATTATGTGTCTAAAGTATTAGTCAATGCTTGTAAGTCTTGTTGTTTTGCATCTAGTTGTTCAGCCTCAGCTAACGTAGTATGATAAGGGATTTTTTCGGCATGCCTAGCAACACTATCTGCGCCTTGCTGGACAAATCGTTTTGATTTATTGCTTCTACCCATGCTTATCTCCTCCATTATGAGCGTGTTTGACACAATTGATGTGTCGATTATAGTTTGGCTTTATCGGTCAAAATTATGAAGGAAATATAGTGCAACATTAGGCAAGCTTCAAATTAAATTTATCTTCAAGGTAGATGGCAATACCATCCTCTTCATTGGATAAAGTAGTCGCATTTGCTATTGTTTTTAGAGGGGATATGGCGTTCCCCATGGCAACTCCTGTACCCGCATAGTCAATCATTTCTAAATCGTTATCTTCATCACCAAAAGCGATAATTCTATCCTTTGGAATATTTAAGTAATTTGCCACTTTTTGAATACCTACTGCTTTATTTAAGCCATTTTTGACGATTTCAATGACATGAAAAGGAGCAGTCCAGCTTCGTTGGTTGACGACTTCGGCATGAAGTTCTGCTAAGTGGTTGCTAATTTTAGCAGCCTGTTGTTCATCAGCGTGAATGAGCATACTTGTAGGTGATTGTTCTAAAAAATTACGTAGATCACCAGTGGTCACTTTAGGATTTCCTAAAGTGACCAAATCCATAAGCTTTTCATCATGATAATGAAAATAGACATCATCACGAACTTCAGCAATAATATTGTGAAATGTATATTCATCACATGCCTCTACAATATCCTTGGCAAGATTAATATCTAACGGAGAATGGAAGGCTCCCCAGCTTGTTTGTAAAGGATGGTGTACAAATGCCCCATTAAAATTGACGATTGGTGTATTTAATCCAAGTTCACGATAATATAATTCACTAGCACGATAAGGTCTGCCAGTGGCAATCATAATTTGATGACCATTCTCTTTTAGTTTTGCTATCGCTTGTTTTGTGCGAGGTGAAATTTTTTTCTCGTTAGTCAGTAATGTTCCGTCAAGATCTAAAACAATTAAATGATTATCAGCCATGAATGAGCACCCTCACTTTTAGATAGGATAGTAATAAATTTTGAATGTTTTTTGACGCCTAGCTCTATCAGCTAGTTCATATAAACTTTGAGCGAAAAAATCGCTTTCTTTTATGCCCAACCTGGTCACTATTCATTTATTATGAAGCATAAAAAAGATTTTACAATTAAGTTTTTTGTAAAAATTGTAAAGTCTGTCTACTAATTATAAATCTTTTTCATTTAATTTGTCTTGCTGTATGATTATAATATGTTAGCTAGTACCATAAAAATGTCTGGAAACAGGGTTTAATCAATTGAAATTATTCCTCGGCTTCTGGGAATGATTGTGTAGACGATTAAAGAATTAAATATGGTAATGGAAGAATTAGCTGCAAGACAATTTGTGCATATTATTTAAGAAAAACCAAGAAATTTGTTAAGATGCTTATGTGTAACTTTGTATTCCATATAGAAAGGAGAAATGAAGATGGATCAAGATGTAAAAGACAGTATATTGGCAGCATTAGAACAAGTAGTCGACCCAGAGATAGGGATTGATATTGTGAATCTGGGCTTAGTATACGATGTAGATATGGATGAAAATGGTTTAACTACGGTCACAATGACTTTAACATCAATGGGATGTCCGTTAGCAGGAACGATTGTAGACCAAGTGAAATATTTTTTAGAAGATTTACCAGAGGTGAAAGAAACAGAAGTCAATATCGTTTGGACACCTGTTTGGACAAAAGACCGCATGTCTCGATATGCAAAAATCGCTTTAGGAATTAGATAATCTGAAGAAGTTTTAAATAGAAAATTCTAAAACTATGTAACATTAGTCATAGAGTTTTTAATTTTTATTTGATACTCTAGATTTCGGGTATAAGTTTTCGGATAATACAGTTGAGGTGTATGAAAATCATCTCAACTGTATAAAAATAAATAAAGCTGACAAATGACAGCTTTATTTAAGATTACATAGATCGATTGGACAATTGATACAATCAATTTCATTTCTTAGAAACGAAATGTTGTGAATTGTGATGATCCCTTTCTGAACGGAAAGTACCTCTTGTTTTCGTAATTCAGCCAACAAACGATTGACGACTTCACGAGAGGTGCCACAAAAGTTGGCGAGTTCCTGGTTTGTGAAAGGATGTGTAATAACGATACCGTTTTCTGCTTCAGTACCATAACTGTTTGTTAAACGGATTAACGTCGAGTATAGAGCTCCTTTTTTTCCATTTAACACCAAATCACTTAAGATGGATAGGGTTTTACGATGTTGAGTAGCTAACCAAGTTAAGATTTCAACAGCTAAATCATTATTTTTTGTAATTTGCTTTTCTAAATCCTCTTTATTAACCGCTATAACTTCTCCACTTTCTATCATTTTGGCATTTGTTGAATGCTTAGAAGCATTTGAAAAAAGGATGCTTTCTCCAACGAGTTCGTGTTGTGAACATAGACGCAGTGTTAGTTCACGCCCATCAGGGACGATTTTATTTACTTGAACCTTCCCACTTGAAATGTAAAATAGTTCATTTGCAGACGTATTTTCTTGGTAAAGATAGCGTCCTTTTTCTACTAGTTTTACAGGGTAATTTTCAAGAATAAGTTCGTTTAATTGGGTGAATACAGAAGAATTCTTCAATGAAAATCACCTCTAGAGACTTTTAAAATTGCTACTATTTGATTTAAACGGAAAAAGCTTTACTAGTCAACAGGTTAAATGAGGTTTAACCTTCATAAACATTCAATTTATTTTATAAAAATACATTTGATTTTATTTTTATTCAGTCATATAATAGTAGAATCAGTGAATGGATAGATAAATGAGATGGGAGATGGTGTTTATGAACGTTGCAATAGTAGGAGCTACAGGATACGGGGGTTTAGAACTAATTCGATTATTAGGTAATCATCCAAATTTGAAGATTTCCTCCTTGCATACGTCTTCTCAATTTGGTCGAAATATATATGAAGAAAATGCACATTTAATGCATATGGATTTTAAATTAGAAGAAATTAATGCAGAGAAAATTGCGAAACAATCAGATATTGTCTTTCTAGCAACTCCATCAGGGGTATCAGCTAAATTAATTTCAGAATTTTTTGACCTTAATGTAAAAGTGATTGATTTATCGGGAGATTTAAGGCTGCAAACACTTGGAGAATATGAAAAATGGTATAAAAAAGATCCAGCACCACAGCATATTATTGAAAAAGCGGTTTATGGATTATCTGAATGGAATAAAGAGCAAATCGAGAAAGCAGATATCATTTCAAATCCAGGTTGTTATCCAACAGCGACGCTACTCGGTTTAGCCCCTTTATTTACAGAAGGTTGGGCAACTGGAGAAGATGTCATTGTTGATGCTAAATCAGGTGTATCAGGTGCTGGAAAGTCTCCATCTACTACTACTCATTATAGTGATATGAATGAAAATTTCAAAATTTATAAAGTGAATCAACATCAGCATATACCTGAAGTGGAACAGCAGCTTACACGTTGGTTTGCGGGTACTAAGCCTATTTCGTTTAATACACATCTAGTCCCAATGACAAGAGGGATTATGGCAACGATGTATGTGAAAATAAACCGTGAAACGTCAACGGCAGAAGTTAGAGATTTATATGAAACGGTTTATGCTAATCATCCATTTGTAAGAATACAGCCTTTAGGAAAATTCCCATCAACGAAACAAGTATATGGTTCTAATTTTTGTGATATCGGCGTGGATTATGATGAGAGAACAGGAAAAGTAGTGATTGCTTCAGTAATTGATAATATTGTGAAGGGTGCTGCAGGTCAGGCCATTCAAAATGCAAATATACTAATGGGATTAGAAGAAACAGCGGGACTTTGGAGTGCACCATTATATCCATAATAAATTTGGAGGAAAATGATGAATACAACTCAAACAGTTGAAATGATTAAACAAGTGAAAGATGGAAATATTTTAACACCACAAGGATTTAAAACGGATGGTGTACGTGCAGGTTTACGTTATGATAAGAATGATATCGGTGTTATTTTTACAGAAAAGCCTGCAACTAGTGCAGCTGTTTATACAAAGAATGCTGTCCAAGCAGCACCAATTCTTGTTACGAAAGATAGTGTGGAAAAAGAAGGAAAGCTACATGGAATTATTGTCAATAGTGGTTGTGCCAATGCGGTTACAGGCGAACAAGGCTTGAAAGATGCTTATGAAATGAGAAAGCTAGCAGCAGAAAAATTCGGCGTAGATGAACATTTATTTGCGGTTGCTTCAACAGGAGTGATTGGTGAATTATTGAATATGGAAAAAGTAGCAAAGGGCATCGAAATCTTAAACCCTATTAATACTTCGGATGCAGCATCAAGCTTTGAAACAGCGATTATGACGACAGATTTAATACCAAAGCATTGTGCATTTGAAGCCATTATTGATGGTAAAAAAGTATCCATAGGCGGTGCGGCAAAGGGGTCAGGTATGATTCATCCGAATATGGCAACGATGCTTGGTTTTATCACAACAGATGCTGTGATTGATTCAGCTGATTTACTTGTAGCACTTCGAGAAGTGACAAATGATACCTTTAACCAAATTACAGTAGATGGAGATACGTCTACAAATGATATGGTGCTTGTACTAGCTAACGGAGAAGCGGGCAATGAACCACTTTCGAACACTCATCCAGAATGGTCAGTATTTGTTGAACTTTTGAAACAAACGTCTGAAACATTAGCGAAGAAGATTGCTAAAGATGGTGAAGGGGCAACAACGCTGATCGAAGTAAATGTACATGGGATGGAAACGAAAGAAGAAGCGCAAATGATGGGTAAAACAATTGTCGGATCAATCTAGTGAAAACAGCAGTATTCGGTGCAGATGCTAACTGGGGTCGAATTATTGCGGCGATGGGTCGTAGCGGGATGACCTTTAATCCTACAGCTAGGTGACGATTGCTTTTGGAGACATGTTGTTTTACAGGATGGAGAGCCTGTAGTATTTTCTGAAGAAGACGCATAAGCTTATTTAGAACAAGGACAGTATTGTCATTAATGTGTATTTAAAAGAGGGAACAGAATCTGGAACGGCTTGGGGCTGTGACTTGACATACGAATATGTAAAAATTAACGGAAGCTATCGATCTTAAGGGGTGTCAAAATATGGGCGTGTTAGTCATTAAATGTGGCGGGAGCATTATTGATGAGTTATCAGAATCTTTCTTTGATAGTGTGAAAAAGTTACAAAGCGAAGGCTACCAAATTGTTTTTGTTCATGGCGGTGGACCAGATATTAATGCGATGCTTGATAAATTTGGCATCCAACCAGTTTTTGAAAACGGTCTGCGAAAAACAACGGACGAGGTATTAGAAATCGTAGAGTTAATGCTTGCTGGAAAGTCAAATCGTAGCCTTGTGCACAAACTTGAGAAGCATGGAATTACAGCTGTTGGCTTAAATGGTTCTGATGCTGGAACACTAACAGGTGAATTTATTGATCAGCAAGCTCTAGGAGCTGTAGGTGAAATTACACAAGTAAATTCAGAATTATTAGAAATGATTCTCGAAAAAGGGTTATGTCCTGTACTAACTCCGATTGGTTCAACAATAGATGGTCAAACTTTGAATGTGAATGCAGATATGGCTGCGGGTTCTGTAGCAAAAGCATTGAATGCAGAAAAATGTTTGTTTGTTACAGATGTAAAGGGTGTTCTAAAGGATGGGCAATTAATTGAAGAGCTTACTGAAGAGGATACAAATCTTTTGATTCAAGAAGGTACCGTGTATGGTGGCATGATTCCCAAAGTGAATACAGCTATATCTGTTTTACATAAAGGAATTGAAGAAGTCATGATTGTAAGTGGAAAAGACCCATTCTATGATCAAAATCAATTCATTGGAACAAAATTTTTAAACAAAGCGGGGGTACAAGGATGAGCTCTTTATTTCCAACATATGCTAGATGGGACATTGAACCTGAATATGCAAAAGGTTCATGGTTAACAAGCACGGACGGAAAAAAATACTTAGATTTTACTTCGGGAATTGCCGTTCTCAATCTTGGTCATTGTAATGAAAAAGTAAAAAATGCTGTTAGTAAACAATTAGATAAATATTGGCATGTGTCTAATATGTTCAAAAATTCTGCCGGGGAGCGGACAGCAAAAGCTCTTACAGATGTAACAGGACTTGGACGTGTGTTCTTTGCTAACAGTGGAGCGGAAGCAAATGAAGGAGCGATTAAATTAGCTCGTAAGGCAACAGGAAGATCAAAAGTTGTGACTTGTTTACAATCCTTCCATGGTCGTACTTTTGCAACAATGGCTGCTACTGGACAAGATAAAATTAAAGTTGGGTATGGAGAAATGTTAACAAGTTTTGAATATGTTCCATATAATGATGCAGAAGCGTTAGCAAATGCAGTGGATGATGAAACAGCTGCTATCATGCTTGAAATCGTTCAAGGTGAAGGTGGTATTCATGTTGTTGAGCAAGCTTTTTTAGATAGCATTAAAGAACAATGTGAAAAGCATGGAGCGTTATTAATTATTGATGAAATTCAAACGGGGATTGGACGTACTGGAAAGCCGTTTGCCTTCCAACATTTTGATGTTCAGCCTGATATTATTACCGTTGCAAAAGGGTTGGGTAACGGACTTCCTATTGGAGCGGTTATTGGTAAAGAAGCTTTAGCAGAAGTGTTCGGTCCAGGTAGTCACGGGACTACTTTTGGTGGAAATCCACTATGTGTTGCGGCGGCTGAAGTAGTCGTACAGGAAATATTTCAACCGCAATTTTTAGAAGAAACAGTTGAAAAAGGAAATTACTTGTTGAATGAGTTGAAAAAACAACTTCAAGCTGTTGATGAAATAGTGGATATTCGTGGGCTTGGCTTAATGATTGGAATTGAGCTGAACCATGAAGCTAAAGATGCACTAATGGAATTACAAAAGGAAGGCGTCCTTGTTTTAACAGCAGGTCCAAATGTCCTGCGTTTATTACCAGCACTGACAGTTTCCAAAGAAGAAATAGATTTGGCTATTGCCCAAATTGGAAAAGTGTTAACAAAAGCAACAGTCTAAGAAGTGTAAATTTATATCAAGAAAGTATAAATATTTTAAAAGTATAAGAAAATGCATGGACTTTCGCGATTTTAGCGATAAGCCGTGTTTTTCTTATAGATTAAAATGAATAAATATGCTATTCTTTATATAAATATGCACCATACACAGAGGTGGGAAAAATGAAAAACTATCTTCACTTAGCAAATGGCTCTAAATTTGAAGGAGAATTGCTAACTAATCCTAATAAAAAGCCAATCACAGGGGAGATTGTCTTTTTTACAGGAATGACCGGATATCAAGAAGTATTAACGGATCCTTCCTATAAGGATCAAATTGTTATCTTCACATATCCTTTAGTCGGGAACTATGGAATTAATGAATACGATTTCGAAAGCAAAAAACCTCATGTAGCTGGTGTAGTAGTATATGAAGGAAATATGCATCATTCCCATTATCAAGCTGAATATTCATTAAAAGAGTATTTAGATAAGTGGAATATTCCACTTCTAAGTCGTGTGGATACAAGAGCAGTTGTAAAAAATATTCGAAAAGAAGGCTCAATGGAAGCCGTTATTACGTCCGAAACAGAGTTTAGCTTTGATTCAAATCAAGTAGATTCTGAGCAATATGTGGCTGAAGTATCAACGAAGAAAATCGAAAGCTTTGGAAATGGTGAAAAGCATGTTGTCTTAATGGATTTTGGCTATAAAAAATCGATTTTAGATTCATTGCTTCAGCAACAATTACGAGTGACCGTTGTTCCATACGATACGAAATATGACCAAATTAAAGCGCTACAGCCAGATGGTATTTTGCTATCGAATGGACCTGGGGATCCCAAAACATTAGCTCCTTTATTAGATAATATTAAATTAGTGATTTCGAATTACCCAACCATGGGCATTTGTTTAGGCCACCAATTAATATCTTTAGCATTTGGTGGTAACACAAGAAAGATGTTATTTGGTCATCGTGGGGCCAATCAGCCTGTCGTTGATTTGAAAACGAATAGAGTGTACATGAGTTCGCAAAATCATAGCTATGAAGTAGATGAATCAAGCTTGGTTGGAACGTCACTTGAAGTACGTTTTAAAAATGTAAATGATGGTTCAATAGAAGGGGTTATGCATAAGGAGCTGCCTATTTTTACAACACAATTTCATCCTGAAGCAAACCCTGGTCCAATGGAAAGTTCTATTTATTTTATTGACTTTCTAAACTTGATAAATGAATACAGCGGGAGAGAGAAAGTTTATGCCTAAAGACAATTCGATACAAACGATTCTAGTCATCGGTTCAGGCCCGATTGTCATTGGGCAGGCTGCAGAATTTGATTATGCTGGCACCCAAGCTTGTTTGGCACTGAAAGAAGAAGGCTATAAAGTAATCCTCGTTAATAATAATCCGGCAACGATTATGACAGATGAGATCAATGCTGATGCGGTTTATTTTGAACCTCTTACGGTAGATGTATTAGAAAAAATAATTGCTAAAGAAAAGCCTGAGGGGCTGCTTGCCACACTTGGTGGGCAAACCGGTTTGAATTTGGCTTATCAATTAGATGAAGCAGGAATTTTAGATAAATATAGTGTAAAGCTACTTGGGACGCCGATTGATTCAATTAAAAAAGGGGAAGATCGGGAGTTGTTTCGGCAACTGATGTTTGAAATTAATGAACCTGTTCCAGATAGTACGATTGTTCACACTCTGGAAGAAGCCATTGCTTTTTCTGAAATAATTGGTTTTCCGATTATTGTTCGTCCAGCCTATACACTTGGAGGTTCAGGTGGCGGGATTGCCGATAACTTGGACGCCTTTAAAGAGCTTGTACGGGGTGGTTTACAGGAAAGTCCCATTACACAATGTTTAATTGAGAAAAGTATTGCAGGATTTAAAGAGGTAGAATATGAAGTGATGCGTGATGGAAATAATACATGCATTACGATTTGTAATATGGAAAACATTGATCCTGTAGGTATACATACAGGGGATTCGATCGTTGTGGCACCGTCGCAAACACTTTCGGATGATGAATTTCACATGCTACGCTCTGCTTCTATTAAAATTATATCTGCACTAGGGATTATTGGTGGCTGTAATATTCAATTTGCCCTTGATCCAAATAGCAAGCAGTACTATTTAATTGAAGTGAACCCACGTGTTAGCCGTTCGTCTGCCCTTGCATCAAAGGCAACAGGCTATCCAATTGCCAGAATAGCTGCGAAACTTGCAGTCGGCTATCATTTATCTGAATTGGTGAACCCAGTTACAAAGAGTACTTATTCAAGCTTCGAGCCAGCTCTCGATTATGTAGCTGTTAAATTTCCACGTTGGCCGTTTGATAAATTTGTAACAGCCGAGCGTAAATTAGGGACACAAATGAAGGCGACAGGAGAAGTTATGGCTTTGCACCGCAGCTTCGAAGGTGGCTTGCAAAAAGCAGTCGACTCTATAGAATTAAAAACGAATGGGTTGCAGCTTCTATCTCTTAAGGAAAAAGATATTCCTGAGTTATGGGGAAAGCTAGCAGAGCAATCAGATGAACGTTTTTTTGTTATTTTAGAAATGCTCCGTAAAGGTGTCACAATCGAAGAGATTCATGAAGCCACAAAGATTGATTATTTCTTCCTTCATTCATTTGCTTCTTTAATAGCAACGGAAAAGCAAATTGCTAAAGTTTCATTACAAGATGTAATGAAAGATGAAATGATTACTTTTAAAGAAAAAGGATTCTCTGATCGCTATCTTGCCACTGTTTGGAATGTTTCTGAGCGTGAAGTAAGAGCTTATCGCAAAGAGCTTGGCGTCACTGCTGTATATAAAACAGTCGATACATGTGCGGCAGAATTTGCATCGCATACTAATTATCATTATTCTACGTATTTTGGTGAAAATGAACAACAGAAAACCGATAAGAAGAAAGTGCTAATGATTGGTAGTGGTCCAATTCGAATTGGGCAGGGGATTGAATTTGATTATTGTTCGGTGCATGGGGTTTATGCTCTTCAGGCTGAAAATGTGGAAACAATCATGATTAACAATAATCCAGAGACTGTGAGCACAGACTTTGCAACAGCTGACAGACTTTACTTCGAACCGTTAACTTTAGAGTATGTGATGAATGTTATCGAAGCAGAAGGAATAGAGGATGTTATCGTTCAGTTTGGAGGACAAACGGCGATTAATTTAGCAAAAGGCCTGGAGGATTATGGTGTAAACTTGTTAGGAACATCCTTTGATACATTAGATCAATTAGAGGACCGTGATCGTTTTTACCAATTGCTGCAAAAGCTAAATATTCCACATGTTCCGGGGACAATGGCGAATAATGAAAGTGAATTAATTCATTGTGCCGAAGAAATTGGTTTTCCTGTTCTATTAAGACCATCCTATGTCATTGGTGGTCAAGGGATGGAAATCATTCGTTCCAAAGAGAGCTTGTTAAATCGAGTGGAAAACGGTGTAGAATTAGTTTACCCTATGTTAATTGATTCTTATATTCCTGCTCAAGAAGCTGAAATAGATTTGGTTGCTGATGGGACAGATATTTATGTTCCAATAGTAGTTGAGCATATAGAAAAAGCTGGTGTCCATTCTGGCGACAGTATGGCATTCTTGCCGGCGCAAACTTTATCTCAAGCAATAAAAGATGAAATGGTTGCTTACGCAAAAAGCATTGTGAATGAACTGAGATACCAGGGACTGATGAATATTCAGTTTGTGGTGGATGGTGAGAAAGTGTATGTACTTGAAGTCAATCCACGTGCAAGCCGAACGATTCCAATCATTAGTAAAGTTACAGGGGTATCACTCGTTCAAGTTGCCACAAAAATTTTACTTGGAACTTATACATTAACGGATGTATTTGAAAAAACAGGTTTGATGAAAGAGATACCATACACCGTTGTTAAATATCCAGTATTTTCAACCTTTGCTTTAAGTGGGTTAGACTCTAAGGTTGGACCAGAAATGAAATCAACAGGTGAAGGAATTGCCATCGCGGCCACAACATCAGAAGCTTTAGCTAAAGTATTTCATGCCCAAAAGGCTAAACATAAAACAGGTGTTTATCAAGCTGAATCCGTTGAATTACCTCAATCTCTTATTGATGAGACGGTGAAAGCGGGACTGACCATTACCACAACAAACTTTGAAGCATGGTTAAAAGACGATAATGCCGCTGTAGTACTAGCTTACGGATCAACAGCGGAAGATAAACAGCTAAGATTGTTAGCAGCAAAATATAGATTGCTTGCCTTTTCTCAAGAAGAAACGTACAAAGCGTATCTTCAGTCGTTAACAAGCTTAGACTTTGATGTTACACCACTACAAGACTGGTTGAAAAAGGAAGGAGTGCCTCAAGCATGAGCACAATTGAAATCGCAAAACAAGAAAAAATTATTAATGGAAAAGACTTTTTAACACTTGCAGAATTATCATCAGCAGAGATTGCAAAACTTTTGCAATTAGCAATAGAAATTAAAGCAAAACTTCAAGCGGGTGAAAAGTATGAACCATTAAAGGGTAAAACACTAGGGATGATTTTTGAAAAATCCTCTACCCGTACGCGTGTTTCTTTTGAGGTAGGTATGCTGCAATTAGGAGGCCATGCTCTATTCTTAAGCAGTAATGACATTCAACTGGGTCGTGGTGAAACGATTGCTGATACGGCTAAAGTATTATCACAATACTTAGATGGCATCATGATTCGTACATTCGGACATGAAAAGATTGAAGAATTAGCAGAAAATGCAACGGTTCCAGTGATTAATGGCCTTACTGATTTAGCTCATCCATGTCAAGTACTAGCTGATTTATTAACGATTATTGAGATTAAAGGATCACTAAAAGGCTTGAAAATGGCGTTTATTGGTGATGGTAATAATATGGCTCATTCGCTTATGATAGGCTGTGCAAAAATGGGAATGGATTTTTCAATTGGTGCGCCTAAAGGATACAAACCAGATGAGCAGATTATTGCCTCGGCTCAAAAAGAAGCAGAGGCAAACGGCTGTCAAGTGGTTGTTACGACTTCTGCAGAAGAAGCAATTAAAGATGCGGATATTGTTTATGCGGATGTATGGACATCTATGGGACAAGAAAAAGAAAATAGCATTCGTTTAGAAGCATTTAAAGAATATCAAATAAATGCAGAATTAGTGAGTCATGCTAAACCAGATTACTTATTTATGCATTGCTTGCCAGCACATCGTGGGGAAGAAATGACAGCAGACATAATTGACGGTCCAAATTCAGTTGTTTTCCATCAAGCGGGAAATCGACTACATGCTCAAAAAGCAGTACTTGTAGATTTAATGTCTTAATTAACTAAATGTAGAAGAGACTGTTCATCTTATCCATTTTAGAATTTGAACAGTCTCTTTTTTTTATTTCACTAATTTTAATATCGTTTTAAACTGTTCATGATCGCCTCTTTGTAGTAACTCATACAAGATCATTTCCGTGCTCGTTGGCAAGATACCGAGCGCCTGCATTTTTGCTAAGCCAACTTCATTATTCTTTTTCGTACGTGAAGAAACCCCATCTACAACGACCTCAACCTCAAAACCCTGTTCCTTTAGTTGCCTCGCCGTTTGATACACACAAATATGCGTTTCAATGCCTGTGATGATAAATTGCGTACGACCACTTGCTTTAACAGCCTCTATAAACTCCGCTTCTTGACACGCGCTAAATGCCATTTTGGGAATCGGTTGACCTTGCATATGTTGGGCAATTTCTAGGGTCGTGCCTCCTAAACGATTTGGATTTTGTTCAAGCCATAGAACCGGTACCTCTAATGCCTGCATTGCTTGTACGAGCTTTGCTACATTTTGAATCACCGTTTCACTTTCATCCACAATTGTCGCTAACTTCCCCTGTATATCTATAACAACGAGACAAGCTTCCTCTACTGTAAACATAAGGCCCTCCTTGATATCAGTAATTATTATCCATTATAACTGAATTTTTTTCATTAGGTAAACGAAATATAGCCATTGAAGCGTTCTTTACATAGCTTCGAAAAGAGAGAAAACCTTGGGGTAATCATCTTTAAATATGGTCGTTTTCGCAAAGATTGTTGCTTTTTGAACAGGTTTTATTTAAAGGTCCTCAAGGTTCGGACTCGATTTCCCTTGAATTCACCAAAGCTGTCCGAAGTTCCCTTGAGTTCGGACTTGATTCCCCTTGGATTCACCAAAGCTGTCCGAAGCTCCCTTGAGTTCGGACTCGATTCCCCTTGAATTTACCAAAGTTGTCCGAAGTTCCCTTAAGTTCGGACTCGATTTCCCTTGAATTCACCAAAGCTGTCCGAAGTTCCCTTGAGTTCGGACTCGATTCCCCTTGAATTCACCAAAGCTGTCCGAAGTTCCCTTAAGTTCGGACTCGATTCCCCTTGAATTCACCAAAGCTGTCCGTACTTACCTTGGGTTCGAACTTGATTCCCCTTGGATTCATCAAGCCTGTCTAGAGTTACTTCTAATAGGGCACAAATTTGCACTAAGAGTAACAAAGTATACGAAAAGAGCCTTAAATATAAATAACAACTCTAAAAATGGGCATTTGCCCTGATGATTCGGACTAGATAGCTACATATTTTGTTATGAAGGGGCTAGTTTGTTCTATAAGGCAAAATCATAGGAGGTACTATGAAGAATATAAGCATTGTTCATAATATGAAAACAAATATTATTGCTCAAAATGGAAATATCAATATAGGGTCATCGGTTCAAAACAGTCATACTTCCAATTTAAAAGTCGCAGGAGCATCCTTTTCATTTGGTGACAATTCATGTGTCAATGAGGTTCAAAAGCAAATGAAGGTGATTGGAATAACGAAAGAAGAAGCGGCTTCATCAGATTGATCAGTGATTAAAAGTGTTTATTCTCTTTTTAACCAATTGCATCAGATGGGCATATATATAATTACCCGAGATGCTAGGAGGAGAGATGATGCCCTCAAATATTAATATTTATAGCATAAAAGTGAATAGCATTTCCAATAATGGATCGCTAAATATAGGGGACGCACTTCATAATGCGCCTACTGCCAACTCAAAATCCCAAGGGGTAAACTCTTCATACGGAGATACTTCTCCAACGACATCTGGTATGGAAAATGTATATATCGATCCTGATTTAAATGATATGGGCGATATCGCGAATCCAGCAAATGTTAATTCTAATCAATCTTAAACTATATATCATTTTGCAATGAGAGGAGTATACTATGCCTTTTTTAATAAATATTTTTAACATAAAAACAAACGGGATTACGCAGAACGGAAATTTCGATATTGGAGCGACGATTCATAACAGTCATACAGCCAATTCAAAATTTATAGGAGCTAATATTTCATTAGGCGATATTTCTCCATCAAGTTCATTTATGGGTAATAGTTATGTTGACCCAGATGTAAGTGATCAAGACCAAATCGCTAATCCTTCCTTACCAATATCCAATCAAATTTAAGCAAAAGGGGGAAGAAATAAGATGATACCATTTCCCTTTAAAGGTGGACTCCAAAAGTGGTTGAGTGAAAACAGCTATGGGGGAGACATCAATAAATATGTGCAAGAAATGATTACCCAATCCATGGCTCATTCGACTGATAATAATCATGTAACCGATGCAATGGAAATATTCAACCAAGAAAAAAGAAAGCCCGAACATACGGATAGTTCACTAAATATAAGTACATTTGAAACGCATGACCATGTTTATGTGAGAGTGCATATTAAAGATGAAAGCCAATTAGCAACTATTAAAGTTTTTCATACATCCAATCAATTAATTATTGAGGGATTACCTTTTCTTGAAGAGAAACATGTGGTAACCCTACCATCTATTGTGAAAATGAAAGGGGCTATTTCGGAATATCGAGATGACTACTTACAAATTAAGATGGTTAAAAAAATTGATTTACAATTTACTGAAATAGATGTTCGGAACTAGATGAAGAACATCTTTTTTATACATTCTGAATTCATCTGAATGTATAAGCAGCATCCATAGACTTTCTCCATTAGGGGTGACTCTAACCAATTGAATCGGGAGCTTCATGTTAGGAGGAAAAATAGATGGATTTTGATAAATTAAAGCAATGGATGGAAGTTACGCAAAAATACCAAAACGGAAAATTTTGGGATATGGTATTTGAACAAGCTGCACAAGAGGAAACGATAGATGGCTTTGAAAATCCACAAGAAAGTAAAAAATCAACTCGTACGATGTTAAATAAATATCCTGTAACAGATATTTTCCTTACTGAAACAGCTGTCATCATATTATTGGAAATACCAGGTGCGCTAAAAGAGGATGTATTTTTGTCTGTATCTGGAAATAAACTGACCGTAAGAGGAGTAATCCAACCTCCAATTTTGAATGGACAATCGCTACAAACTGAACGTAGATATGGCGAATTTCAAAGAGTGATTGAATTACCAGAACCCACGGATAGTCAGCATATTCAAGCTAGATTTGATAACGGATTACTTGCCATAACCTATGGAAGAACATACAGACAAGAGGAAAGTATATTTATTCAATAACGATGGTTTTAAATATTGTTAGGTGAATTGTTACTAACTTGAATAATTAAGGTGTGAGGAAGGTTATGCCTATAAAAAAATTTTTTCAGGGGAACCAGAAAGATGTACAACGAAGACTCGAACAGCTTGAGCATCAAATTAAAAAAATAAATACGTTTGAAGTATATATGAAACGTTTTGTAAAGGTTGAAGAGCAGCTTGGATTATTGAATTTTCGAGAAAAGGTAAATAAAAAAGAAGCGACTAATAGGACAAAAGCTTATGACGAATATGATAAAGCAGTGTTCATTAAGGATGTTGAAAATCAGGTTTTAGGTAAAGTAAAGCAATTGGTTCAAATGGAAATGGAGCCTATTCAAAATCTGTTAAAGGAGTTTCACAATCGAATTTCTAAAATGGAGAACCAAATTGATGCATTAGAAAAGCAAAATAAAGAATATTTAACCGAGATTCAAGGTTTACAACAGAAAAAATTTTTACAAGAGGAATCGGCAAAAGAAGATCCTCAGCAAGGACAACCTATCATTTTTCAGGAAATTCATGTTGAAAAACTTTTTATGGATAAATATGAACAAACAAATAATATGGGACAATTAGGGATTAAAGAGTTAAGTGGGAATTTAACAATCGGGGCTTCATATGAAAAAGGTGTTATTCCCAATGATTTAGCAGAGGAATGGAAAGAAGAGATGAACCAACTGAATCAAATAAAGAAAGATGAGAATAAACAAAATACAGAAGCTGAAAACAAAGAGTAGAAGGAAGAAATCCTTTACTCATTTGAAACAATATCAAGAAAAAGGAGCGATATCATTTGATATTCAATACATACATTGCACGGAGGATTATTAATTATTAGTCATAAATGCTAAGTGAACGGAAATAATAAAGGGGAACTACTTGTCATAAGGAGGAGATTAAAATGGGCCAAAATCGTCATTTTACACCAGGACAGAAAGCGCCAAATAACGGGATTTATGTTGAAATAGGAGAAACAGGAAGCAATATTAATAAACCAAGACAAATAAAATTGAATGCTGGCGATTCTTTTCCAGAAACCGCTAATCAAAATCGTCATTGGACATATAAAAGAAAACCATAACTCATCAAAAAACCTTCCAAGTAGGAAGGTTTTTTGATGAGTTACATAATTGTTCGTAATCCCCAGCACTAATGCAAATTCTTAACGATTTTGATTACAAAAGTAAAAGTAACTTCTTTCGAGCGGGAACTGATTTCTTTTGTTGGTGTAGGACAGCAAATTTTTGATTGTTCTGTGTTTATTAAGAGGAAGAATCTCATCAATCATATTGTTAAGAAATATAAAGGAAATGATTGAGATTCCGGTCATAACAACATTGACAACATTATCAAATATTATATCTAATTGATAAGCTTCCAACCCGTACATAGATATCCAATTTACCATGATAAACGCATATCCACACTCAATAATACAATACAGAAGTGTGATGCTATTGAGCAGTAATAAAGTTTTCTTTTCATATAATTGCTCTTTAGTGAATGATTTATCATACCCTCTTAAAACTAAAATATCTAAAGTGAAGTAAAGATGTATCGGTTTCTTTAAAAGGTAACTCAAGAAATAAATCACAGCGAGGAAAAGGGAAACATATACATCATTCCATAGGAGTTGTATAGCAGATCCAGATAGGACATCTACTACTATGCCGGAAGACAAATTAAAGATAATGAATAGACCTGTAAAATTGAAATTCTCTGTCATTTTAAATCTGTAAAGAGTGTAAAGAATTCCTGGGACGGTTGAAAAAAGGATGGTGATATAATCTCCAAAGTAATCTCGTCCAACATTCCAAAAGAGTAACGGAAAAATAAAATATAAAATGATATCCAATAAAAATAATGGGTTTATCCGCATAATTTCTCCCGCTCATGTAGCCAGATTTATCCCGCCTTAACGGGCAGTAAGACCCCTCACTACAGTATTCTAAGTATTCAAAGAAGATAGGTGGGGGTCAACTGCCCGTAAAGGTCCGATTGGTTCAACTAACCCTCAGTGGGGATGAAGAAAACCCCACTGAGGGAAGTTTCACTTTATATTAAATATGTATGGCTTGCCCAATAAAATTATGAATGAGATTTAAATAGGGGGAGTATAAAGAGATTATAATTTTCAACAATAGTAGGAAATATATAGGTAAATTCTTTACATAAAGGACAAATAAGGTATAATAAATATATAAAGGTCAAAGATGGTCAAACACCATGAGAAAATCATTCATTTTTATGAAGTGGGGGATTTATAATGGATTTAAATAAAATGACTGAACGTGCGCAACTTGCCCTAATTACTAGCCAAGAGATAGCGAAAGAACGCAAAAATCCTGAATTAACAGAGCTTCATCTGTTAAAGGCATTATCCGAGCAAGATGAAAGCATGCTGCTACGAATTCTATCAGAATCCAATCAGCCTATTGCTACTTTTCAATCTGCATTGCAAAAAGAGCTGAATACATTGCCAGAAGTAAGCGGTTCGGCTAATCAAGTGTATATGTCAGCGTCTTTGCAACAGGTATTGACGGTGGCTGAGCAAGAAATGAAGCAATGGGAAGATGAATATCTTTCAGTGGAGCATTTACTGCTCGCATTGCTAAAAGAAAACAAACCAAATGTGAAACGGCTATTTTCAGCCTTTGATATAGATTATCGTAAAGCAAAAGAAATCATAAAAGGAATAAGGGGGAATCAGCGCGTGACCAGTCAAAATCCTGAGAGTACGTATGAAGTATTAAAAAAATATGGTCGAGATCTCGTGGCTGAAGTAAGAGAAGGGAAAGTTGATCCCGTTATTGGCCGAGATGCAGAAATTCGTAACGTGATACGAATTTTATCGCGAAAAACGAAAAATAATCCAGTGTTAATTGGTGAACCTGGGGTTGGTAAAACGGCGATTGTTGAAGGTCTTGCTCAACGGATTGTTCGTAAAGATGTACCGGAAAGCTTAAAAGATAAAACCGTATTTTCACTAGATATGAGTTCCCTTGTTGCCGGTGCTAAATTCCGCGGTGAATTCGAAGAACGATTAAAAGCGGTTTTAAATGAAGTGAAGAAAAGCGAAGGGAAAATTCTTTTATTTATTGATGAGCTTCATACCATTGTTGGTGCTGGTCGAACAGATGGTGCACTCGATGCAGGGAATATGCTAAAACCGATGCTTGCCCGTGGCGAACTGCACTGTATTGGGGCGACAACATTAGATGAATACCGTAAATATATCGAGAAGGATCCAGCGCTTGAAAGACGGTTCCAGCAAGTGCTTGTTCCTGAACCTGATGTAGAGGATACGATTTCTATTTTACGTGGCTTAAAGGAACGATTTGAAGTACATCATGGGGTTCGCATCCATGATCGAGCACTTGTTGCTGCTTCTGTTTTATCAAATCGTTATATAACCGAAAGATTTTTACCAGATAAAGCAATCGACTTAGTCGATGAAGCTTGTGCAATGATTCGCATGGAAATTGATTCGATGCCATCTGAGCTAGATGAAATTACTCGAAAAGTGATGCAGTTAGAAATTGAAGAAGCAGCCTTAAAAAATGAATCGGATGCCCAAAGTCAAGCCCGTCTTGAAGTACTGCAAAAAGAACTTTCTGAATTGCAGGATAAAGCAAATAGTATGAAAGCTAAATGGCAAATGGAAAAAGCAGCGTTGCAAAAAGTCCAAGATATGCGTGAACAGCTTGAAAAACTGCGCCGTGAATTAGAGCAGGCAGAAAATGAGTATGATTTAAATCGAGCTGCTGAATTGCGTCATGGTAAAATTCCACAGCTTGAAAAAGAGTTGGCACAGCTTGAAGATGAAGTAGCGAAAGATAAGCAAGATTCACGTTTACTTCGTGAAGAGGTAACAGAAGAGGAAATCGCAAGTATTGTTGCTCGTTGGACTGGTATTCCTGTCAGCAAGCTAGTCGAAGGGGAACGAGAAAAATTACTTCGTTTATCTAGCATTCTACATGAACGTGTTGTCGGTCAGGACGAAGCGGTAGAATTAGTGTCTGATGCCGTATTGAGAGCAAGAGCAGGCATTAAAGATCCAAATCGACCAATCGGTTCCTTTATCTTCCTTGGTCCGACAGGTGTAGGGAAAACAGAGCTGGTAAAGGCACTGGCAGAAACATTATTTGATAGTGAAGAGCATATGATTCGAATTGATATGTCAGAATATATGGAAAAACATTCTGTATCGCGTTTAATTGGAGCGCCTCCAGGTTATGTCGGCTTTGAAGAAGGCGGTCAATTAACGGAAGCAATTAGAAGAAATCCATACTCTGTCGTTTTATTAGATGAAATCGAAAAGGCACATCCTGAAGTGTTTAATATTTTACTTCAAATGTTAGATGATGGACGAATCACTGATTCACAAGGTCGGACGATTAATTGTAAAAATACGGTGATCATTATGACTTCGAATATCGGTTCACATTTCTTATTACAATCTACTGCAACGGATGGCCGCTTAGAGGAGGACATTAAAGATCAAGTATTTAAAGAGTTACGTGGTCATTTCCGTCCAGAATTTTTAAACCGTGTAGACGATATTGTTCTCTTTAAGGCATTAACTCAAAGTGATATTGTCAAAATTGTTGATAAAATGATTAAGCTTTTACAAGATCGTTTGGCAGAACAAAATCTCACCTTACAATTGACGGATGCTGCTAAGAGATATATGGCAGAACAGGGCTATGATCCAGTGTATGGTGCTAGACCATTAAAACGATTCATTCAAAAGCATATTGAAACAAAAATTGCACGTGAAATTATTGCTGGTCATGTAAGTGAGCAAGGCGGAATGACGATAGATTATGACGGAAACGACTTAGTATTAAAATAAGTACAAGAAAACACATGGCTCTTCGCCCTTAATGGTGATGAGTCATGTGTTTCTTCCGCCTGAAATAAATTCTGATAGTACAAAAAAAGTATCCATTCATTGGATACTTTTTTTCTAATAATTAATGCTGATGTGCATCTTCAACAGGTTCGTCAGGAATGATAGCGGCTACAATGTAAATTAAAATCGTAGCTACTACAGCAATGATCGTAGCCTGCGTAAAATTGTATGCAATGCCACCCATGGAAGACACTACATATGTAGTCATATGGATTAATAAAAATACCCAAAAGAAAGACCATGTATAACGCATCGAATTTCACCTCACTCTATACAGTCACTTTAATTTTACCATACTTAATATTTTGTTCAAATGTAATTTTTAATAGAATTCTCTAAAAAGCTGATTGTACATAGGAAGATGAATTATTTATAGCGAATGTAATTTATTAAGGACGAATTTCCCTTCCCTTTATAATATTTTCACATATACTACTAGAAGTAATTTTCCTAAAGGAGTTAATGCAATGGAACAGCGAACTTTTCAAATTGATGGCCAATGGAATATTATTCATTATCCTGAACAGCCAAGTGGCTTTTCAGTACTGATTATTGGTGACCGCGGCCATTTTGTTGAACAAGGCAGCAGTTTTTGGCTCCAACACCCTGGGAGGTTACGTATTTTGGAACACTTAAAGGGTCATGGTTATACCTTACTTTCATCGAATTTTTATGGGGCAAACTGGGGAAATTCGAAGTCAGTTGATTTAGCTATGAAGCTATACCTTAATTTTATGAAAAGTGAAATATGCAACGATAAAATACACATATTAGCTGAAGGTACAGGGGCACTTATTGCGTTTCAATTAATACGAGAACTGGGGCCGCAAATTCGCTCAGTCGTGTTCATCAATCCATGCTTGTCACTGAAATTGAGACTTGAAAAAGAAAAAGAGAACAAGTTTTTTTATAAAAAGATGCTTCGTGAAGTAGCAGAGGCCTATGAAATAGATTTGAATGAGAGTGAACCATTCATTATGAAAACAGAGGAAATGCCGGAGTTAAAAGAAACACCAGTAAAGATTATCCATTTGTTAAGTTTGCATAAAGATCAATCTCCTCTTTATAAGCTATTACAAAAACAGAACAAGCTAGCAGATGTTCAACTCTCCTATTTGCTGTCTGAAAAACTATATAAACTGCCTTATATTATTCAGTCGTTTTATAAAACAAATGAACGATATTTATGATATATTTTGTTATTTACCTGCATACGATACACAAGTACTGATGATAAATGGGGAGGTTACAATAGCTAAAAAAAACGTATGAAAACTTACTAAATCATATAAAAAATGACTTTGAAAACATTATTGTATTTTCTTGCCATTTATCTTTGGAATATGTAAAAGGGAAAATTACTAATGAGGAGTGGAGGGAATTACGTTCGAATACTCTTTATTCTCGTGGTGATCGGTCTAAAAAGGGGAATTTGAATACCAGAATTGTATTCGATGATCAAGACCAACACTTTTATCTAGAAGTGGCTAATCCCTTACTTGTGGAAAAGGGGAAACCGAGTCCACGTTTGCGTTTTGCACTTCGCATTCCTGATAAATATTTTAATGAAATCGTAGATGTGGTGATGCCTACTACTGTAGGTAAGAAGACATCAGGAAAACTGATTGAAGAATACAAGGTCTATTCCATTGAAATCAAGCGCAAAGAGGAACGATATTATGTCCACATCACCTACGATATAGAGGAAGTAGGCTCTGAACTAGCATGGAGCGACAAAATCACGTCTGATTATATCGCGGGAATTGATGTGAATATCGATCGAGTAGCTGTTTCTGTGTTATCGAAACAAGGAAATTTGCTGAAGTCCAAAACCTTTTATTGTCATGAAATGGAGTATGTTAAGAGTAATAGAAGAAGCCATATTGCTGGTGAACTAGCCAAAGAAATCATCGACTACTTATTGCGTTGGAATGTGGTGCATAAAACCATAAGGATGAAAAACCAAGAATTACAACTTAAGGAGGTGTAACCCTGGTGCTAAAATCTTTGCGGTAAACTGACCTAGAAGGAATGGTTTGTCGCACCCCCGCTGGCTCTAACAGAGCACCACAGGTTGTTTTGGACAATAGGTTCATGACAAGGGTGAGATTCCCTTCCTGATGGAATGACGTGAGAATCGTCACAGTAGGTCCCTTTTTTCTTGGTTGAGGGGCGAAATGTAGTTTCTGATGGATTTTAGTAACCAGGTAGGTGTATGCCAACTTCGGTTGTGGTGGGCGCATTTCAATTTATTGGATTTCATCTTGCTAAGTTCTTACTTGATCAGGGCGAGGAAGTAATAGGAATAGATTGGGAAGATGTGTCTATGGAAAAAGAAATGGAATTCGGACGTAATAGCAATTTTCTCTATATTCCGATAAATAGACTCCATCATGTTTCTGTCGTCCAGCCGAAGACGATTTATATTTCAGGATATGATCTTACGTATAGTTCTATAAAAGGTAAACAGACCATTATTCAACATATTACTACTTTTTTAAAAACTGTAGAAGTTCATCATGATTCTCCAGTTATCCTTATGCTACCTAATGAAGAAGATCAATCTATTTTTGATCCCTTATTGCAAAGGGTACATGATAGTGATACAGCCAAACTAGTACATCTACCGACTATTTATGGTCCATGGCAGCCTGAAACGATGAGTTTTGAGGCTGCTATTCGTCAAAAAGAATTACTGGAAATAGAAAAAATGATCATGGAAGAAGACAGAAGTGACGCTATATTTATTTCCGATATTATGGATATAGTAATCCAAATTGTTTCACATCACGAAAAAAAAATTCAATTGCAAAGTAAAGCACCAGATCAATGGCAACAATGCGCCAAACAGCTATGGAATGATGAATGGATTAGCCAATTTATCACTAACTATCCTTCACGAACAACAAATGGATTTGTATATAAAGTTGTCAATAAAACAAATCCTATTGAGGGTATTTCATTACAAAAAAAGCATGTTCAACTTTTGAAAAAGTGGCGAGAATTGGATTAGCTCTTTTCTTTCAATGAGAGAACGGCTAGAATGGAAATGAATAATACCAGTAGGAGGAGCAAAAATGAGTGAAGATAAAACGCTTGAGTTCATGGCAATTGCTATGAAATACTTTCCGGAAGCGAAAGCAAAGTTAGAGGGAAGCGGCATACCTATTTCAATGGAATTAGCAGCACCATTTATGGAGTTATTTAAAAAAGTGATGCAAGAAGCATATGAATTAGGAATAAAAGACGCTCAACAGTAAAATCTGTTGTAAAGATTCATCAGAACTTGGCACTCAACTCCTTGTTAAAACTGGGGAATTTGGGTGCTATTTTATATTTTCTAGCGATTATGTATAGTTTACCCATCTTAAACCTGATTCTACTTGCATAAAGGAGAGTTTTTATATAAAATTAGTACCAGGTAATAATAATTGATATTAATTATTTGAAATATAAAATAGAAGATAAGGGGATGACCTAATGAATGTAGGAATTTTAGGAATTGGTCGATATATACCTGAGAGCATAGTGACAAATCAAGATTTAGAGAAAAGAATGGACACATCTGATGAGTGGATTCGAACTCGAACAGGTATTGAAGCTAGACGAATCGCATCGGATGAAATCAATACATCTGATATGGCTTTTGAAGCAGCGAAGAAAGCACTTGAGAATGCAAAGATTTCAGCAGAGGAACTTGATTTAATTTTGGTAGCTACGGTCACACCAGATCAACCGTTTCCTTCTGTTGCTTGTATGATTCAAGATAAACTTGGTGCAACAAAAGCAGCGGCTATGGATGTTGGTGCTGCCTGTGCAGGTTTTATGTATGGTATGATAACTGCAAGTCAATTTATTCAAACAGGTGCGTATAAACATGTGCTAGTTGTTGGTGTGGAGAAGTTATCTAAGATAACAGATTGGGAAGATCGTAATACAGCTGTTTTATTTGGTGATGGTGCTGGTGCTGCAGTAATGGGCCAAGTATCAGATGGAAGAGGAGTTCTTGCTTTTGAATTAGGAGCTGCTGGTTCAGGTGCTAAGCATCTATACGAAGATGAAAACAATCATATTATCATGAATGGTCGTGAAGTCTTTAAATTTGCTGTTCGTCAAATGGGAGAGTCTGCTTTGAATGTCATTGAAAAAGCTGGTTTAACTCGTGAAAATGTGGATTTACTTATTCCGCACCAAGCTAATATTCGTATTATGGAAGCATCTAGAGAACGATTAAATTTACCAATTGAGAAAATGACTAAAACCATTCATAAATACGGAAATACTTCTTCTGCGTCTATTCCAATGGCTATTGTGGAAGAATTAGAGTCAGGAAGAATTAAAGATGACGATTTGTTAGTTATGGTTGGCTTTGGCGGAGGGCTAACTTGGGGGGCAATCGCGTTACGCTGGGGTAAATAATTAATGAGTGATCGCAAAGTTTGAAGGGAGTTATAGATATGACGAAACGTCGAGTTGTCGTAACTGGAATTGGAGCGGTATCTCCATTAGGGAATGATGCCCACACTACTTGGGAAAATGTGCTTGCAGGAAAATCAGGAATTGGTCCGTTAACTCGTTTAAATGCAGATGATTTTCCGGCAAAAGTAGCAGGAGAATTAAAGGATTTTGATATTGAAGCGTACGTAGATCGAAAAGAAGCACGTAAAATGGATCGTTTTACACATTATGCAATTGCAGCGTCAGTCATGGCGGTGGAAGATGCTAAACTTGAAATTAATGATACAAACGCAACACGTGTTGGCGTATGGATTGGTTCAGGAATCGGTGGCCTTGAAACTTTAGAAACGCAACATGAAATCTTTTTAAATCGAGGGCCCAAACGTGTGAGTCCTTTCTTCGTACCAATGATGATTCCTGATATGGCCGCAGGTCAAGTATCTATTAAAATAGGTGCAAAAGGGATTAATTCATGTACAGTAACAGCTTGTGCAACAGGAACAAATTCTATTGGAGATGCTTTTAAAGTAATTCAGCGTGGTGATGCTGATGTTATGATTACGGGTGGAACAGAAGCTCCAATTACGAAAATGGCTGTGGCTGGTTTCTGTGCGAATACAGCTTTAACTACAAATCCAGATCCAAATACAGCATGTAGACCATTTGATGCGAATCGTGATGGCTTTGTCCTTAGTGAAGGTGCAGGGGTAATCGTATTAGAAGAGTTAGAGCACGCACTTAATCGTGGTGCAACAATCTATGCAGAAATTGCTGGATACGGAGCAACAGGTGATGCATTCCATATCACAGCTCCAGCTCCTGGTGGAGAAGGCGGAGCACGTGCTATGAGAATTGCTATTGAAGATGCAGGACTGACTCCTGAGGATATTCAATATATCAATGCTCATGGTACAAGCACACCGTATAATGATAAATACGAAACAGCGGCGATTAAAGAGGTATTTGGAGATTATGCATATAAAGTAGCAGTTAGCTCAACGAAATCAATGACAGGCCACTTACTAGGCGCTGCAGGTGGTATCGAAGCTATTTTCACAGCTCTTTCTATTCGTGACGGAATTATTCCACCAACCATCCATATCGAAACGCCAGATCCAGAATGTGATTTAGATTATGTACCAAATGTAGCGCGTAAAGCAGACGTAAAGGCTGCAATCAGTAACTCATTAGGATTTGGTGGTCATAATGCTACCATCCTATTTAAAAAATATGAATAATTTGTAGAACAGGCTGTCCTAAAGTATAACTTTGGGGCAGCTTTTTTATTTAGGTAAAGGGTCGGAGCTTCGCTATAAAATTGCAAGAATCACTAGATTAGAAAAATCAGAAGTGTAGGTATAATCATGTATTTTAGCTTGTGCTACGGTCCAACGCCTTTTTTAACTATGTATTATGTAACAGTTAGCTGGAGGTTGAGCGGGGTTGATTCTTTAGGGTCGGAGCTTCGCTATAAAATTGCAAGAATCACTAGATTAGAAAAATAAGATGTGTAGGTATAATCATGTATTTTAGCTTGTGCTACGGTCCAACGCCTTTTTTTAAGAGTGTTTGATTATCTATTCGACCTACTCAATACGTTAGGAATCCGCCATAATCTATCTGGAGTATAAAAAATCTGTTTCTATCATCGAAAGTGACCGATTAACTATTTTTACATACAATGATGTACAAATAAGTATGAGGTGGTTTCGGTGGGCATTATTAGAACAAATGAGTGGCTTAAGGATGATTTTGATCGTCCACTTTTCATCATGAAAAAGCTACAAAGTCCATTTACAGAAGCTAAACCAGAACAGCTTTATCGACATTTACAAAAACATGGTATGTATCAACCAAATAATCAATCGAAAAAAATATATAAGCATCTTTTAGAACAGGAGGTATGGGAAAAAACAGAGCAACTCTTCGCTACATACCAACAACTGTGGAATGGTCCAGATGTCCCCATTTATATATTCCCATTGGGTACAGGGCAACGCGCAATGGAAATGAAGTCAGGTTTGGCCTTTAAGCATTCATTATTTCTTTTCTTCAATAGTCAGATTTCTGAAAAAGAAATCGAGGCAGTATTGATTCATGAGTATCATCATGTATGCCGATTACATCGTTTAAAGAATAAAAAGAGTACATTGCTAGATACAATGGTTATGGAAGGATTAGCAGAGCGTACTGTAGAAAAGTATTTAGGAAGTGAGTTTTTAGCTCATTGGACAAAAATCTATCAAGAGTCAGAGTTTCAGCGATTGTGGTCACGTTATGTGGAAGAAAATATAATGACGCAACGTAATAATCCCCTTCATGATCGCATTATGCTCGGTAAATTTGGCTATCCGCGAATGCTTGGATATTGGAGTGGTTATCAGCTCGTTAAGAGCGCGGGACTTTTTTCGGTAAAAAAATCATTTTCTATTTCACCTGAAGAGATTATGAAGCTTTATAATGGTTGATTGGCAATATCATTTTAGATATAGACTGTTGATTTTTGGCTCATTTTTACCTCTCCTTTATTAAAACACTAGGAGCAAGCTCACATTCTCCCAAGTTACCAGGTGGGGGGCAACCTTAAAGCTATGGTGAATTGGGTATGAGACGTTGGTCTATGCGAAATGGGTCGAAAATAAGCAGGGACTCGTAACAAAGTCAAAATGTAATATAGACCATCTAATTTTGGAATTTTCCTACAACTAAATAGGAATAAATTGTCTATTTTTTGCCTATACTGTTGGACAAACAGAAATAGTTAGTGAGGGATTAAATGATGCTATATCTTCATGATGTATGGGTGAATTGGTTTGAAGGGGAAGAAAATGGTTATAATATTTGTCATTTTCATGAATGGAGAAAAGATGACGGTATTGAACTTTTAGATCAAGTACCCTTGTTAAAAATCTCCACAACCTTGTTTGACTATATAGAAAATGACTTATCAGATTTACCGCAATCTTTACTTAATGATGTGTTCCAAAAAGCATATGCTAGAAAGAATCATGAACGTATTCAATTGGATTACTGTTTTATTGTTACAGATGGAACGGGAATTCTTGCAGTTGATACGATTGGTTATCATATTCCTATTCGAAAAAGTCGGCTTATCCCACGTCAAGAACAGATTGTCTTTGAGATGGTAGAAAACCAGGAAGTCATAGAATACACGTTTACAGAAAAGTTAGATGCCGAGAAGGAATACCATATATTATCGCCTTCTCCCACATTTATGAATGGTTTAACTCGTAAAGAACGTCAATTAAAGCAATTATTATTCATGGCAATGGATCAATTATTTTCAGCAAAAAATACGGCAGAAATTCGTTACTGGTATACGGAATGGTCTCCAGAAAAATATGAAACCATTCAAGAACTAAACTTTGAATTTGCTTGGCTGGAACTCTATGAGGAGATAAAAGAGGGATGGTCAGAAAAACATCTTCATCTATGTGAAAATTTAGTAAAAGGTCAGCCATTTTTCGAAAAACTATGGGAAATGGAAATAGGCGACCGACCATCGATGCTATAGGAAAAGCGGAAAAGAGGAAGGTCGGCTAAAGTCGCCACGTCCTGTGGCAACGCCGACCTGACCCGCATCCTGCGGGCCTCCGTTCAGCGACGTACGGACTGGACCGCTCCGTATGAGATAAAGGAAACACGAACGAGCGCGAGCGTCGATGTTGACTTATCGTAAGGAGGAGAGGGAAGTCCGATAGGGGCTGGGTGCCTGGAGCTAGACAATAGGAAAAGCGGAACCGGCTTGGTCAGCTCGCGAAGAAAATAGGAAAAGTCCCGAAAGGCGCCTTTTGCCTTTCGAGGACTTTTATCTTTTTCACAGCGAGCTAGCCGGTAGAGCTAGACAATAGGAAAAGCGGAACCGGCTAATTTGTGAATTGGCATGATTTTTGGTCAAATTGGCACAATTTTCTTAATAATTGGCATGATTTTTACGTGAATTCGCACGATTAATAAAGAAATTCGCATGATTCTGTTAAATGAACCAAGAGAAAAGGACTAACTCAATCGAGCTAGTCCTTTTTCTTGGTTATTATTTTCTTTTTCTTCCGAGACCCATGCCATTGTACATCTTTTGAATCATTTTGCTTGCTTCTTTGTTTGCTCTTTCGGCTCCGCGATCAAGAATCTCGTCAAGCTCTTCTGAGTCAATTAAATTGTTAAAACGTTCTTGAATAGGAAGGATTTCAGCAAGTACAACTTCAGCTAAATCACTCTTGAAGTCCCCGTATCCTTTTCCTTCATACATCGATTCAATATCGTCGTAGCTTTTTCCACTAAAAATTGAATAAATCGACATTAAGTTAGCAACACCAGGTTTATTTGCTTTATCATAACGAACAATTCCTTCAGAGTCGGTTACGGCACTCTTGATATTTTTTTCAATTTGCTTTGGATCGTCTAAGATGGCAATTGTTGCTTTTTTGTTCGGGTCCGATTTACTCATTTTCTTCGTTGGATCCTGAAGCGACATGATGCGCGCTCCTTCTTTTGGAAGGCTAATTTCAGGAATAGTGAAAATATCATTGTATTTTTTGTTAAAACGTTCAGCTAAGTCACGAGTTAACTCAATATGTTGCTTCTGATCTTCACCAACAGGAACTAAATCCGCATTATAAAGAAGGATATCCCCAGCCATTAATGGTGGATAAGTGAGCAAAGCAGCTAGTACGCCTTCTTTTCCAGCTGACTTATCTTTAAATTGAGTCATTCTTTCTAATTCACCAATATAGGAATTGCATTGGAGAATCCATCCAGCTTGTGCGTGTGCTGGAACTTCAGATTGAATAAAGATAGTTGCTTTTTCTGGATCAAGACCTACTGCTAAATAAAGGGCAGCAAGCGTTTTAATATTCTTTCTTAAGGCAAGACGATCTTGCGGCACAGTAATCGCATGTAAATCGACTATACAGAAAAAACATTCATATTCATTTTGTAATTCTACAAATTGTTTCATCGCTCCAACATAATTACCTAATGTTACAGAGCCAGATGGCTGAATGCCTGAGAAAATTCGTTTCAAGTACTAGTCACTCCTCTAAATAAAACCTATTATAATCAATTCTTCATCTACTTCATTATTGTAGAGATAAATGGTCAATGAATCCAGCTTTTTACGAAAAAAACGATGGTTACCTATAATAAACGTAAAGAGAGGCTAGCATAATTATACATAAAATTAAACCAATAATGAAGATTTGGCTATGTGGGAAGGAAATAATCTCTGAAAGTTTTCGAATGTCATCCTCTTCAGCCTGTGTTTGCACATGTGGTTTGAGTAATTTTCGAAAGCTAATAAAGGTAACATCAAAAAAACCCTTTTGAATAACAAACGAGATTAACGAGAGAATAAATAAACCTCCAACAATGTAAAACATACTATTGATGAAGTGAAGCAAAGACAGTTCCCGATTCATTACTAATGGAAGAACAATAGCGAGTAGGAGTCCAATTACAGTTCCAAAAAGGATACGTTTCATCATTTATACCTCTAATCAATAGATTCTCTTGTAGTATAACAAAAACGGAAAAGGAATAATAAAAACATTAATCATCGTTATATTAAAATAATATAGATAGGATAAAGAATATCAATATATTTCTACATAATTATTTTTATATAATAATTATCGAAATAAAAAACAACTGGAATTTCAGTGTAAAGTATCGAAAAAAATATAAAAATATTCAATTTTCTTTAATGCGGTGATATATTACAACGGTGAAATACTAGTGTTTTACCAAAATAAAGAAAAATCCGCTATATATTAAACCTATTAAAACTTTTCTGAATATTGTCAATATTTTTTAAAAATAATTAATTTATTAGTTCGTGCACAAATTTAAAGATTTTAGTATAATAAAGCCTGTGCATAAAAAAGAGAGGATGAACAATAAATCATGAAAAAGTCAAAATTTTCACTGCTATTAGTTTTGACTCTTGTTGTCAGTGTGTTCCTTGCTGCATGCGGCAATGGTTCAAATAAAAAAAGTGAAGATGGTACAACTTCAAATGCTGCGCAAGAAATTAAAGTCTTAAGTGATGCAGAAATTCCAACAATGGATTCTGTTAAGGTAACAGACCATGTCGGAATTACGTACTTAAATGCTGTAAATGAAGGTCTATATACATTAGATCAAAAAGGTAATCCTACACCAGCTATTGCTGACGGTGAACCAAAAGTGAGCAAAGATGGTACGGTTTATACCTTTACATTAAAAGATACTAAATGGTCAAATGGTGATTCTGTTACAGCGAACGATTTCGTATTTGCTTGGCAACGTGCCATTGATCCAAAAACAGCATCAGAGTATGGTCCATACATGATGAACGGTAAAATCAAAGGTGCACAGGAAATTTCTGATGCAGCTGCTGCTAACAAAAAGTATGATTTAAACACGTTAGGTATTAAAGCAATTGATGATAAAACGTTAGAAGTAACATTCGCAAAACCATTAGCATATTGGGATGCGTTATTATCATTCGCTACTTTCTATCCACAAAACCAAAAGTTTGTTGAAGAAAAAGGCGATAAATATGCAACAAGTGCAGATAACTTATTGTATAATGGTCCATTCGTTATGACTCAATGGGACGGTCCAACATCAACGCAGTGGGTACTTGAAAAGAATGCTGATTATCGCGAAGCAGATACTGTGAAATTAGAAAAGTTCACGACAAATGTTGTAAAAGATTACAATGCTCAAGTTAATGCATTTGAATCTGGAGAGGCTGATATTACGGCTAAATTATCTTCAGATCTTGTTCCTCAATATCAAGGTGACGAACGTTTACTTAGCACATTAACTCCATTTACTTATTGGATTAAAATGAACGAAAAAAATGAAGCATTGGCTAACGTAAATATTCGTGAAGCGATCGCTAAAGCATTTGATAAAGATGCAATGGTGAAAAATATCTTAAATGATGGTTCACAAACAGCGAACTACTTTATTCCAAAAGATTTTGTAAGCTATGAAGGTAAGGATTTCCGTGCGAAATATCCAGATCTTATTAAATATAACGTCGATGAAGCAAAAGCTGCTTGGGATAAAGGCTTAAAAGAATTAGGTGTTAAAGAAGTTACACTTGGTTTACTTGGTGATGATATTGAGGGTACGAAAAAAGTAAATGAATATATCAAAAACCAACTTGAAACAAACCTACCAGGTTTAACCGTTAACTTAGAAAATGTTCCTTTCGCTAGCCGTATTGATCGCTCTAAAAACATGGATTATGATTTAGTTTCTTCTGGATGGGGACCAGACTACAAAGACGCGCTTACATTTGCAGATCTTTTCTTAACTGGTGGCCCAATTAATGAAATGAACTATTCAAATCCTGAATATGACAAATTAATTAACAAAGCGCAAAATGAACTTGCAAATGACCCAGCTGCATATGCTGAAGCAATGCAAGATGCTGAACATATTTTATTAGCTGAAGACTATGCTTTAGCACCAACGTATCAACGTTCTAGCAATATCCTTGTGAATACAAAAGTTAAAGGATTAGTTTATAATAGCTTTGGTCCTGATTATAGCTATAGATGGATTACTGTAGAGTAATACCTATCTAAAATGTATTAAAAATGGCCGGAGAGAGAGTATGTCCATGAGATGTACTCTCTTTTCCCTATTTAATGAATTGTCAAATAAATAAGAATAATTAAATTAGGAGGTGCAAAGATGGCTAAATATATTGCAACAAGGGTTATGTATATGATCATTACGTTGTTTGTAATTGCTAGTTTAACCTTTTTCTTAATGAAATTGCTACCAGGTTCTCCTTATGCTGGTGCTGCTAAGCTATCCCCGGCTCAGATTGAACTTATGAATGAGCAATATGGACTAAATGACCCGGTTCCTGTTCAATATGCAAAATATATCTTTGGATTGTTAAAAGGAGATTTAGGAATATCATTCCAATTTAATAATACGCCTGTATCTCAATTGTTAGCAGATCGTATTCAACCATCTTTCATTTTAGGTTTCCAAGCGATGTTTATGGGAACGATTATTGGAATAATACTTGGGGTTTTAGGTGCATTAAGACAAAATACATGGGTAGATTATACAACAACTTTCTTAGCAGTTATTGGTAAATCAATTCCAAACTTTGTGTTTGCTGGATTACTTCAATATTATATCGGTGTTAAGTTAGGGTGGTTGCCTGTTCTGTTTTGGGAGGGATTTGAATATTCCATTATGCCTACAATAGCTCTTGCAATGTTTCCACTTGCCATTGCTGCCCGTTTCATGCGGACAGAGATGATTGATGTCCTCGGATCTGATTATATTACCCTCGCTCGAGCAAAAGGTGCAAGCAGTTTCGAAGTTGCCTTTAAACATGGTTTAAGAAATGCTCTTATTCCTGTAATTACGGTGCTTGGACCATTAACAGTTTCATTAATGACAGGATCCCTTGTTATTGAAAAAATCTTTGCCATACCAGGAATTGGTGAGCAATTCGTAAAATCAATTACAGTCAATGATTACTCCGTTATTATGGGAACAACGATCCTGTTTTCATTTATGTTTGTTGTCATTGTTCTTGTAGTAGATATTCTTTATGGATTGATCGATCCTCGTATTAGGCTATCAGGAGGTAAAGGATAATGGCGAATGAAGAGCTGAAAATAAGTAAAGATAAATTCGTTCCTGCCATTATAGATGCCAACGTCAGTGAAGCGATTAATAAACCTAGCTTGAACTTTTGGCAGGATGCCTGGTTAAGAATCCGCAAAAATAAAGCCGCTCTTGTGAGTATGGTAATAATGGCTTTAGTCATTATTTTTGCTTTTGTTGGTCCGGCTATTAGTGGATATGGGATGAATGATCAAGATTTAAATCGAACGAATTTACCACCGAAAATTGCTGGTTTAGAAAATATTAGTTGGCTTCCGTTTGATGGTGCAAAAACGAATCCAGATGGAACCGTTGTCGATTTGTATGCCCAAAAGAATATTGATGAATACCACTGGTTTGGAACAGATGGATTAGGTCGAGACCTATTTACACGTGTGGCAAAAGGGACTCAAATCTCGTTATATATTGCTGTATTGGCTACGATCCTTGATATGCTTATTGGTGTAGCATATGGGGCGATTTCTGGTTACTTTGGAGGAAAAGTAGACAATATCATGCAACGAATTGTTGAAGTTATATCAGGAATTCCGAACTTAGTTGTTGTTATCTTAATGATCCTCGTATTTAAACCAGGTATATTGTCCATTACGGTTGCTTTGGCAATTACTAGTTGGACAAGTATGTCTCGTGTTGTTCGGGCCCAAGTAATGAAGTTAAAAGGACAAGAATTCGTGTTAGCTTCACGCACACTTGGAAATTCAAATGCAAAAATCATTTTCAAACATATGCTGCCTAACTTAGCTGGTGTCATCATCATTAATACGATGTTTACCATTCCAAATGCGATTTTCTTTGAAGCATTTTTAAGCTTTATTGGTTTAGGATTACAGGCTCCACTCGCATCTCTTGGTACATTAATTGATGATGGATTTAAAACACTTAGACTATATCCACATCTAATGATTTTTCCAGCCATCTTTATTAGTATTATCATGGTTTGTTTAAACATGATGGCGGATGGACTTCGTGATGCATTGGATCCGAAAATGCGTGATTAACTCAGGAGGGTAAATGATGGAGAATATTCTCGAAGTAAATGACTTAAATATATCGTTTCATACCTTTTCTGGTGAAGTCCAAGCCATACGTGGGGTGAACTTTGAACTAAAAAAAGGTGAAACGTTAGCTATAGTTGGTGAATCAGGATCAGGGAAATCTGTTACAACAAAAACGATTATGAGATTGCTACCACCAGGTAATTCGGAAATCAAAAGTGGAGAAATCCTTTTTGAGGGAAAAGATTTAGCGAAGCTATCTGATAAAGAGATGCAAAAAATTCGCGGAAAAGAAATATCGATGATTTTCCAAGACCCAATGACCTCTTTAAATCCTACGATTAAAGTGGGTAAACAAATTATGGAGCCGATTTTAAAGCATCAAAAGGTAAGTAAAGAGGAAGCAAAGAAGATGACTCTTGAATTGCTAAAATTGGTCGGTATTCCACACCCAGAACAACGCTTTGAACAATACCCACACCAATTTTCAGGTGGGATGAGACAGCGTGTTGTTATTGCAATTGCGTTAGCTTGTAATCCGAAAGTGCTAATCGCCGATGAACCAACAACAGCTCTTGATGTAACCATTCAGGCACAAATTTTGGAATTGATGAAGGATTTGCAAAAGAAATTCAATACATCAATTATTTTTATTACCCATGATTTAGGTGTTGTGGCTAATGTAGCAGACCGTGTTGCCGTTATGTATGCGGGGAAAATTGTCGAAGTAGGTACGGTAGATGAAATTTTCTACAATCCGAAGCATCCATATACATGGGGGTTAATTAGTTCTATGCCAAGTCTTGATGATAGCGAAGAACATGAACTGTTTGCAATCCCTGGTACACCACCAAATCTATTAAATCCACCAAAAGGGGATGCATTTGCACCAAGAAATAAATATGCATTGCAAATAGATTTAGAAGAGCAGCCACCTATGTTTAAGGTTTCAGATACGCACTACGCCGCTACTTGGCTACTGCATCCAGATGCACCTCAGGTAGAACCGCCTCTAGCTGTTCAAAAACGTATGAAAAAATATAAGGTAGAGGAGGGGAAATAATGGCTGAACGTGAAAAATTATTAGAGATTAAACATCTGAAACAATATTTTAATAATGGTAAACCAAATATGGTGAAAGCAATTGATGATATCTCTTTTGATATTTATAAAGGTGAAACATTGGGATTAGTTGGTGAATCAGGCTGTGGTAAATCGACGACTGGACGTACGATTATTCGCTTATATGATGCAACCGATGGTGAAGTACTGTTTAACGGTGTGAATGTTCACGGTAAAAAATCGAAAAAGCAATTAAAGGATTTTAACCGCAAAATGCAAATGATCTTTCAAGATCCATATGCATCGTTGAATCCTAGGATGAAAGTTGTCGATATTATTGCGGAAGGAATCGATATCCATGGCTTAGCGAAAACAAACGAAGAACGATTAGAGCGTGTATATTCATTGCTTGAAACAGTTGGTTTAAATCGTGAGCATGCGAATCGTTACCCACATGAATTCTCAGGTGGACAGCGTCAACGGATTGGAATTGCCCGTGCACTTGCTGTTAAGCCTGAATTCATCATTGCCGATGAACCAATTTCAGCATTAGACGTATCTATTCAAGCACAAGTTGTAAACTTATTGAAAAAACTTCAAAGAGAACAAGGATTAACCTATTTATTCATTGCTCATGATTTATCGATGGTCAAATATATCAGTGATCGAATCGGTGTAATGTATTTTGGTAAATTAGTGGAACTAGCACCAGCCGATGACCTATATAGCCATCCGCTACATCCTTATACGCAATCTCTTTTATCAGCGATTCCACATCCAGATCCAGAAATAGAACGCAATAGACAACGAAAAGTATATCATCCTGATGTGCATGGCTATGCAGAAGGTGAAGAAGTAAAAATGCGTGAGGTAAGACCAGGACATTTTGTCTTATGTTCTGAAAAGGAGTTACAGCAATATCAAGCAATTAGTAAGGAATAACAAAAACGATCTCTTAAAGGAGGTCGTTTTTGTTATTTAATCTTAAGTTGGACAATTGTATAAGTACAATTATGCCTCTGTCTGTGCCTTTTCAGACTCGCTCATTAATGAGTGTTCTTTATGCTTGCGATTTTTTACAAAGGCAATGATTAAAAGCAAGATCGGGATGATGATTTGAAAGGGAAGGTGAATCGTGTAGTGTAAGTATTTTCCCCCCTCTTCAAATATTCTTGTAAATCGCTTGCGATGATGTGCGAGAGTAATAAAACGACAATTCCCAGCGGATAACACAATTGAGAAGGTTTTTTAACGTTAAATAAACTGGCTGTTCCGCTAACACTTACATAAAAAAATAAGGCTGTGGAGATAAAACTACCAATAACTAAAATGAACATATAAAAGACATCAAGACGTTCGATAAAATTAGCAATAGCGATGGTTTGGATACTTCTAAGTAAAGGGAATTGTGTACGAGAAAGAAGCTCAACGCCAAGAACACTTATATTCATTGCTGTTGTAAGCGTAACGGTAATGCCGCTTAAACTGATGACTAGAATTCAAGTCATTTTTACTTTATTTGGATGGTTCACATAAGGATAGATCATGGAGAAAACAACCATAGATCCTGCAAAACTGGAGAATATCGTATCTCCAGTAGCAGAAACGGCAGTTGTCGGCGGAGCCTGTCCTCCGGAGCCACCCTGCAAGCCACTTGCCACGTTTCCTGGGTTAATCATTTGAATCGTAAAAACATACTTTCCTTCCTTCCGCGTATAATAGTCTTCCATTGTCTGAAAAAATTGCATGAATACAACCGGTGCTACCAGTACAAAGGGGGTGCCATCCACGAAAATGGCGACCCTTCCTTCTAAAAGATTACCTGCAACTGAATCCGGTCTTTCTGTATGATACATGGTAGGGAAGGTCGTCATGGACTGATCTTCAATGAGTTGTTCGATATAGCCTGATTCTAAAATGCTATCAATTTTAATTCCTTGTAATCGATTGCGGACTTCGTCAACTACTTCATTTTTGGCAATACCGTTTAAATACATAATGGAAACGTCTGTTTTAGTTACCCTTCCAATCTTCATCGTTTCAACCCATAGGTCAGGTGACTTGATAATTCGTCGAACCATCGCAATATTTGTACTGATTGACTCTGTAAACCCTTCATGTGGTCCACGGATGACGACCTGTGAGGAGGGTTCTTGTATCGAGCGTCTTTCTCCTCCTCTGGTACTAACAATCAATGTCTCTGCGACTCCATCGATTAGGATAATAGAATTCCCTGACATTAATGAAGTAAATAAAACGTTCGATTCATTACTAGATTTAATCGAACTAAGAGAAATAACCTGTTCAGAAATAACGGTATAAACCTGCTTTGGTGTTAGATCGTCTGAAAAGTTGCGATGTAGAATCGACTCAATAATAAAATCATTGATGGATTGCTCTTCTACAAGTCCCCCCACAAAAATAAGCGCTCCATTCATATTTGGGGTCCCGCTTATTTTTAATGGCCGAATCGTAATATCTGAACTGTTCCCTGTTTTTTGCTTTATCCTTTCCAAATTTTCAGTTAAGGAGGATGAGAGCTGATCCTGAGATTTTTGTTTTTCTTTTCCTGATGAACTTCGTTTGAAAAAAGGCATGTAACAACTACCTTTCTATTTTTTAAGAGTAAAAGAAGGATAAAATGTTCAAAGCGTGCTATCTAGCTTCAGATGCGGTCTGCTTTTTTTATAATCTCCCTTTATGCGGCGTTTATTATGCGGATTATGTCATTTTTTCCAAATGGCTGCTAAGGCGTATACTTCATTCTCTAAAATGGGAAAAGTATGAGCAGGAGTGTGATTGTAGTGAAAAATCTAGGTATTGCCATTCTCATGTTCATTTTATTAGTAGCGTTTGCTTTCGGTATCGATTGTTTACGAGGGTTACCTGTAAATGAGGCATTGCACAATTTAAGCAGTTCCTTTCGAGTTATGGCAAGGGGAGAAGCCATTGTTTATATTGTTATTATTATGACTCTTGTAGGATACGTATTAGTTTCTTTATTTCAAAGTAAAAAAGAAAAGAAGCAGCCATCATCAGAAGAATCCTCTAAATGAGAAGCCTATTATAAAAAAGAGGATATAAAAAGTTTTCTTTTCAAATTTAAAGGATTTTTAGACTTTTTACAGAAATGTTTAATTACCATTAATTTACACGATTTATGTATGTATTATAATGTGAGGATTATTAATTTTTTGACATTTAGCCCGTCTATTATAACTTCTTAATTGAGAATATCTGATTTTTTTTTCAATTAGAGTTAAACTGTTGTAAAGCATTTTAATAAATGTAAGATTTGTTGTATGACAGGTAAAGGATTAAAAGTAAAGGATTTTACTCTTGCTAAAAAGGGTGTTCATTTTTAAATTAGTGGTGTATAATTCTAAATAAGAATTACTTAATTAAAATCATTTCAAACTAGAGTGATTAATATATTGATTCCACCATAAATCGTTATCGATTCTATAATAAGGGGAGAGTGAATACACATGGTAACATTATATACATCACCAAGTTGTACTTCATGTAGAAAAGCTAAAGCATGGTTAGAAGAACACGAAATTCCATATCAAGAACGTAATATATTTTCGGAATCGCTTACAATAAATGAAATAAAAGAAATTCTTCGTATGACGGAAGATGGAACGGATGAAATTATCTCAACTCGATCAAAGACTTTTCAAAAGCTTAATGTAAATCTAGAATCATTACCACTTCAAGAACTGTATACCATTATTAAAAATAATCCAGGATTGTTAAGAAGACCAATCATTCTTGATGAAAAACGACTTCAAGTGGGATACAATGAAGATGAAATTCGACGTTTCTTACCTCGTAAAATTAGAACGTTTCAACTTCTTGAAGCTCAAAAAATGGTCAACTAATCTTTAAAGTATGCTCTGCAACGGCTGCAGAGCATTTTCTTTGTCTTAAACAATATCCTTTTATAAAATAATTTTTGGCGTGTGAGACCGCTGTCTCACACGAATGAGCCAATAATCAACAATATTTAAGAAAAATTATCTTAGTTGGTTATATGGTTACTTTTTTATTTTTATAGAGTACAATGTATGGAATTCCCTTTTTCTGAGTATATAATAGATAACGTATTTAATAAGTGAACTCTGGTGATGCCTAGTAAAAAACATAATATGAATGAGTTGCAGATTGATGAGTTATTTATTAAAATGAATGAAATACTAGGCAAACAATTGTTTTTAAATTAGTAACGTTTTTTATTTCCCTTCTATAAGGTTTTGTCATAAAATGAAATTAAATAATCATTTTTTGCAAAGTCGTTATAGCAAAAGATTGTTTCAGAGCGATTTTCGCTTGGGGGTATTTGATCCCTTCAAAATGTGAAAGGAAGGGAGAGGAGATTTAATGGAAATAGAACGCATTAATGATGACACGGTTAAGTTTTACATTTCTTATATAGACATTGAGGAACGTGGTTTCGATCGCGAAGAAATTTGGTACAGTCGCGAAAGAAGTGAAGAATTGTTTTGGGAAATGATGGATGAAATTCATCAGGAAGAAGAATTTATGATTGAAGGCCCATTATGGATTCAAGTGCAAGCACTCGAAAAAGGACTTGAAATTCTGGTTACAAAAGCCCAGTTTGCCAAAGATGGTCAAAAAATGGATTATTCACTTTCAGATGATAAGCTTAAACATTTCCAAGTGGATGACAAGATTGAATCTCTCCTTGATCAACACCTAGAGGGTAATGAGGACTACAGTGGCCTTTCTTTTGAAGATGGAGTGATCGAGTTCATTACCGAATTTGATGATTTTGAAGATGTCATCTCTCTAAGTAACCGCAGTGGGTTAGATGAATGGAAAACCAAGCTTTTCTCTTATGAAAATAAATATTACTTATACATCGAATTTATCGAAGATGAGATTGATGAAGATGAAATTGATAATGTATTAAGTATTTTATTAGAATATAGTCATGAATCGTCTATAACGATACACATGCTTGAAGAATACGGAAAATTAGTTATTGAAAATGATGTATTAACAACAGTCTCAAAATATTTTGCATAGTATCTAAACCGATTTCATGTTGAAATCGGTTTTTTTGCAGGATTTTTACAGAGGACAGCGAATAGATAGGAGGTAGAAAGGTGGTGAAACATGCTAACAGCTAAAGGAATCGATGGTAAGTTATACACACTTCCAGAGAAATTATCCGCTGAAATGATTTCCTTGATCAAAAGGGCCCAGCCTTATTACTGTCCTTGCTGTGCTACAGAGTTAGTGCTTAAAGCAGGATCGATTAAAATTCCTCATTTTGCCCACAAAAGTAATGCTTCCTGTGATGCCTCCTCAGAACCTGAATCCACCTATCATTTACTTGCCAAACGAAAGCTTTTTGCTTGGTTTACTTCACATGGATATGATGCTGTATTAGAAGGGTATATACCAACGATCAAGAAGCGAGCAGACATATTAGTCAGAGTTGACGAAAAGAAATATGCTGTTGAATTTCAATGCTCAACCATTAGCGAGGCAGTCTTTATTGAACGAACGAAGGCCTATCAAAGCATTGATATTATACCGATTTGGATACTTGCTCGGAAAAATATTAAAAGGATAGATGCTCAAGAGTTCAAAATATCCGCTTTTCAGTGGCTGTTCGTAACTGGAAGTAGTATGTATCCCTATTTATGGACGTATTGTCCAGAGAGAAATCTATTTTCTGCAATGAAAGGCATTACCCCTTTTTCACCCTCGACTGTCTTCGCTGAAATGACAACTGCACCGTTAGAAAAACTTGCTCCAGTTTACCTCATTCCGTATAGAAATGAATCTTTTTCCGTTACTACCCTCTGGCGTTATAAAAGAAAAAGCTGGTGCTTAAACCGAGGAAAGACTGCCAACCTACATGATCCTCTTTTTCGTGCGCTCTATGCAAACCGGCTAACCGCTGCTACTTTACCCATTGAAGTAGGGATACCCGTAAAAGGGATGAGTCTAATTAAAACAGCAGCAATCGAATGGCAGGCTTGGATTTACATGGATGTTTTACATAAACGGGAGATTGGTCAAATCGTATTATTAAGAGCCTTTCAACAAGCTTTTCAAAAAAGACTAGCCTCTGGTTTGATTAAATTAAGACCGTTACCATTACTCTCGATAGGGGAGAAGGTGAATCCTATTCTTGAGTATGTGAAATTTTTAATAACAATGGGCTATTTAGAGAAGACGGCTGTAGGAAGTTACAAAGTCAAACAGAAGATAGCAATACCACGAACGATGGATGAAAATGAAAAGTTTGAAATTTCCTTCTATAACGAGTATAAAAAAATGCTTGAGAAAGAAAGTAAGGAACGAGTGCAAAAGTAAAAGTGAGAAAACTTTCCTAATAGGTATTTCCCTTGATACAATAAAGTAGAACAAATGTTTTTACACATTTAGGTACTACCATATGGAGCTTTCCAAAAGTAGGGAAGGACTTTCCTATTGAATGAAGAAATAGTTAATATGGAAAGCTATGGATAATGGAATTATGCTTTTCTAATTGAATGGAGGAATTTTTCTATGACAAATGAAACAAAAGTATCAACATTACCAGCACGTTCTGAATTAGCGGTTGAAGATACATGGAGACTTGAGGATATTTTTGCATCGGATGAAGCATGGGAAAGTGCCTACAAAGAAGTTAAAGAAGATTTAACTAAGGCAGGTCAATTTCAAGGTAAACTTGGTGAAAGTGCAGATTCTCTCTATAGTGCGCTGCAATTTCAAGACTCAGTGTTAGAGAAATTGGGCAAAGTCTATGCCTATTCACATATGCGCTACGATCAGGATACTACGAATTCTAAGTATCAAGGATTTGATGACCGGGCAAAGAATTTATACGCACAGGCTTCAAGTGCATTTGCCTATGTTGTTCCTGAACTGTTAAGTGTGGATGAAAGTAAAATTGCTCAATTTATTGAGGGAAAAGCTGAATTAACATTATATAAGCATGCGATTGAAGAAATTAATTTACAGCGTCCACATGTGTTATCCGCGACAGAAGAGGCCTTATTAGCACAAGCTTCAGAAGTATTTGATGCATCAAGTAATACATTTGGCATGCTGAATAATGCGGATTTGAAGTTTCCCACGATTACAGATGAAAACGGCAATGAAGTTGAAATTACACACGGCCGTTATATTCAATTTTTAGAAAGCCAAGATCGCCGTGTTCGGCAAGCTGCTTTTGAAGGTGTGTATAGTAAGTATGGTGAGTTCCGTAATACATTTGCAAGCACACTATCAGGACAAGTGAAAAGTTCGAATTTTAACGCATCAGTAAGGAAATATGATAGTGCTCGTCAAGCCGCATTAAGTAATAATAATATTCCGGAAAGTGTTTATGATAACCTAATCGAAACGGTTAATGAGCATTTACCTTTGCTGTATCGTTATCTTGATTTGCGTAAAAAAGTTCTTGGTTTGGATGAACTCCATATGTATGACATCTTCACACCACTTGTTAAGGAAGTAAAAATGGAAGTGAGTTATGAAGAAGCGAAGGATCTTATTTTAAAAGGGCTTGCGCCATTAGGTGAGGACTACTTAAATGTGTTACGAGAAGGATTTTCAAATCGCTGGGTGGATGTTCAGGAGAACAAAGGAAAACGGAGCGGTGCGTATTCCTCAGGAGCATTTGGAACAAATCCATATATCTTAATGAACTGGCAAAGCAATGTGAATAACCTATTTACGCTGGTACATGAATTTGGACATTCTGTTCATAGTTATTACACCCGCAAATATCAACCATATCCATATGGAAACTATTCGATCTTTGTTGCAGAGGTTGCCTCTACATGTAATGAAAATTTATTAAATGAATACTTATTAAACACGATTGATGATGAGAAAAAACGAATCTATTTATTAAATCACTATTTAGAAGGCTTCCGTGGTACGTTATTCCGTCAAACGATGTTTGCTGAGTTTGAGCATACGATTCATACTAAGGCACAGAATGGCGAAGCAATAACCGCAGATATGTTGACAGAAGAATACTTTGCGTTGAATAAAAAATACTTCGGAGACAATGTGGTGATTGATGAAGAAATTGGTTTGGAGTGGGCAAGAATTCCTCATTTCTATTACAATTACTATGTCTATCAATATGCAACAGGGATTAGTGCAGCTACAGCGTTAAGTAAACAGATTCTTGAGGAAGGTCAACCAGCAGTTGACAGATATTTAGAATTTTTAAAATCAGGAAGCTCAGACTATCCAATCGAAGTACTGAAAAAAGCGGGAGTCGATATGACAAAAGCGGAACCAGTCCGCGCGGCATTAAAGGTATTTGAAGAAAAATTAAACGAATTAGAATCATTGTTGAGTAAATAAGAATGCATCGTAATGGAAAATGCTATAAAAATAAAGCTGTCTCATCTTGAGACAGTTTTATTTTTATAGATCTATTTAAATCCCTTAAATCGGTTTCGAGTGGTTGTAGTATATAAAATAATAAAAAGTACAATAAATAGAATAGGGGAGCTAATATATAAAGGGACTAACTTCATGAATCCTAGTATTTGAATGAAAAAGGAAATCAGTAACAGGAAAAGCATGATAAAGAATTTAAGCATGGGACCTCCTCCGAAAAATAAATAATAAGTGTACGTTCTTTTCTAATAATTTATGTACAAGAAAAATGAATATGACAAATATGTGAAGAAATACACAAACTATTGAAATTGGCTTAGCTGAATGATAAAGTAAGGATATGAAATAAACCACTACAAACTTATACCCCTTTGTTTGAAAGTGAAAATTTCTCCCATCCCCTTTGTTCGTATAAATAGATGAAAAAACCATGCTAATCATTAGATTTGTATGGTTTTTCTTTTTACTATAAGAATTCTTTTCAAGAGGACAATCGTACAAGAAAAATATACTGTTTAAACAGCATTGTTGTTTAAAAGAGCTTGAGTGTTAATATCTTCAGAATGAAATTTGTTAACTTTATGTGAATTATCACACAGACTTATTGAGCTTCTTTTTTTTGTTTGATATAGTGCAAGTATGAAATAAATCACTACAAACTTATACCCCTTTGTTTGAAAGTGAAATTTCTCCCATCCCCTTTGTTCGTATAAATAGATGAAGACCATGCTGATTGTAAGATTGGTATGGCCTTTTTGTTTATATATTTAAGTTATTTTGGTTATGTTTGAGCACTTATATCCATTTGTGAAGGATTGAACAAAATACTTAGAAAAACACAAAGAGGCTGTTATATTTATATTTGTGAAGTGAATCACAAATAAACTTAACCCTCCTTTGTTTGGTCGTGAAAAATTTCTCCCATCCCCTTATTTCGAAAAAACCATGCATTGCATGGTTTTTTCCTATAGTCATTAAGTTTTATAAAGTAATTATTTATCTGACTCTTCTACTGTATATCTCCAAAACGATCCATATTTAGCAGGAATCTTTTTAACTACTTGTTTTAAGACGAGCTTTTTCATTTCTTTGTCCACTGTGGCTTTGTCCATATTGTAAACAGCTTCAATTTCTTTTGTGGCAACTAACTTAAAGCAACTGACAAATTCCTCAAGAGAAGGTGGATCACTTGGTTGCGGCAATCCTTTTAACATTTCATCAAGAATTTGAATATATATTTCATATGGATATAATCCTGATATTTTAATGCCTTCTTCTTCAATATTTTGATTAAAGAATACAAGGGAGGGAATTTCATGAACATCCATTTCATTTGTAATTTTCATATCACATTGAAAGCCTTTAGCTGCACTTGATGAAGTCATGTCATGCATGAATTCATTTACGTCTAAACCTACACTAGCTGCGCATTCAGTTAAAACATCAATATTAGATATGTTCTTTTTTTCAATAAAAACATATTCCTGAATTTTTCTTAAAAATCGAATGGCCAACTTTCTTCCTTGCAGCTCTGCGGCTTTAATGGCAATGGAGGCTACATATGGAGAGGTAATTGGATTTTCAAACCACAGGTTTCCATCACAGGACATACCTGAACGGCTTGCTGTTTTCTCCCATACATGAGCGATATCTTCAACTTTTTTATGATTTCCCATATTTAGAGATGATAAATCTCCGCTTAACACATGTCGTAGGCTGAACAATTGACCATATTCAATTTGCAACTTTTTTATAATCGGTTCCAATCCCCAGCATTCAGGGCAAAGTGGGTCAATAAATACGTAAATCTCAATTGGCTTTTTTCCAATATCAAAGCAGTGTTGTCTTTTGATCCAATCGGAATCAGTGCAAATAGGTTTATGAGCACTCAATTGTCTTCTCCTTTCCCATCAGTGGAAGCTGTATTAATCATATGCTGAGCAGTCAAAAAGAGTCGTTGGTAGTAGAAATCGCGTATTTCACCTTTGAGACCCACTTCATCCATTGCTTGATACATACAGGAAAGCCAAGCTTTTGCACGATTAGGCGTTATTTCAAAAGGTAAATGTCTAGCTCTTAACATCGGATGCCCATGTTCTTCAGTATAGAGAGAAGGGCCTCCCAAATATTGCGTCATGAATTGTTTTTGCTTCCGAATCGTTTCGGTCAAGTCTTCAGGAAAGATTGGATACAAGTCAGGGTGCTTTTTAACTTTGGAGTAAAATACATCAATTAACCTGTGTAATTGCCCTTCTCCAATTACTTCATATGGTGTAGGGTTTCCTTGTGTCATGTTGATTACCCCTTTAAATAAATTATTACCATCATTTTATCAATGAGAACCTAATATAACAAATATCCAGCTTGCAAATAGAAAAGCGGAACCGGCTTGGGCAGCTCGCGAAGAAAATAGGAAAAGACCCGGAAGGCGCATTTTGCCTTTCGAGGGCTTTTATCTTTTTCACAGCGAGCTAGCCGGTGTAGCTAGACAAAGAAAAGCGGAAGGCACCCGTTCAGCGACGTATGGACTGGACCGCTCCGTATTGAGATAAAGGAAACACGAAGAGCGATAGCGATTCGATGTTGACTTATCGAGTGGATGAGAGGGAAGTCCATTAGACGCTGGGTGCCTGTAGCTAGACAAAGAAAAGCGGAACCGGCTTGGTCAGCTCGCGAAGAAAATAGGAAAAGACCTGAAAGGTGCTCTTTGCCTTTCGAGGGCTTTTATCTTTTTCACAGTGAGCTAGTCGGTGGAGCTGGACAAATAAAAAAGTCGACATCTGTCGACTTAGTTTCAACCTAAATAAGTATTCATAATTTTGTTCACATAGTTTTTTGTTTCTTGAAAAGGAGGGATGCCATTGTATTTATCTACATTTCCTGGCCCCGCATTATAAGCGGCTAATGCCTTTTTAATATCGCCATCGTAGCGAGAAAGCATTTGGCTTAAGTATTTGCTGCCACCCATGATATTTTCTAGCGGATCCAAAATATTTTCAACGCCTAAGCCCTTTGCTGTAGCAGGCATTAGTTGCATTAACCCGCTTGCTCCCGCATAGCTTTTGGCATTTGGATTAAAATTAGATTCCTGCTTTATGACGGATTTAATTAATTTTTCTGGAATCTTATATAAGGCTGCAGCTTGTGAAATAATGTCGTCAAAATCCGTTTTTTCACTTGGTGTCATTTTATTTTCTTCTATAGAATTAGAATTGGTAAAATTCAGTTTTGAATCAAGTGTAGACTGTGTTTCATTGGATAACATACTCCATAAACTACCCAATGATTGCATCGTTTGATTTCCAACAGTCGGACTGGAGAGCACTTCTGATAGAACTTCTTGGAATAAGGACCCAGTACTATTAGTAGTTGTATCTTTGCTTGATAGGGATTGCAGAGCCTGTAGCTCGATTAGTGTTTTCATGTTATCGACTTTCATTGATTCCACCTCCGCTTACTCACCGAAACGTACTTTTATAAAATCGCTTAACTTTATTTTCGGTTTTTTGTTGAGGAATGTTAAGTGTTTCTAATAGTTCAATGAAAATCTTTTGACCTGTATGTGCATCTTCTACTTCATATTCCAGTTCGTAGTCTTCTTTGCCTGCATAAAAGCTATGATCAAGAACTATTAATCCACCAAGATAGCTTACTTCTGCTCGATCCGTCCGTAAAGTTCCAAAATAATTGAATTGTAGGGGATTTAGCCCAGCTTGTATAATGATATCTTGTACGGCTCCAGCTGGAAATTGTCCATCCTTTAGAAATAATTCTGCTTCCTGCTTAGTAATATCTTGGTTCGTTTCTAGCTTACCTTCAGCCGCTGGCTGCTTTGATGTTAATTCATATGTTTCGTTTTTTTCACGAATTCGTAAAGCTGTACCCTGACTTTTTAACGAAAAATCCGCTGTATCAAAGTAATGATTTTGTTGAGTGAAAAATTGATTCGGTTCGATTTTGAAAAATTGTACAAGTCGTTCGAAATCTTGTTTGTTTAGTAAATTTTTATATTCAATTTCGATATGCTGGTTCATTTTTGCTTCCTTTCGATTTCATAATTAATTTAATCATAAAGAAAAGAATTCTGTTGTCAAATTAATTCAGGTTTTCCCCAATTATGCCGGATAATTTAGGAATTAATCGCCGGGATATGATAAAATATACTCGTTATGTGTGAAATAGACAGGTGGTGCGGAAATGGAACAATGGGATGACTTTTTAGCTCCTTATAAACAGGCTGTTGAAGAGTTGAAGGTGAAATTGAAGGGACTCCGAGTGCAATTTGAACGCGCTCACATTCATTCGCCTATTGAATTTGTAACCGGTCGGGTCAAACCGATTTCTAGTATTTTAGATAAAGCAAATAAGAAAAAAATCCCCCTTGATAAATTAGCAATCGAGATGCAGGATATTGCAGGACTCAGAATGATGTGCCAATTTGTTGAGGATATAAATCAAGTTGTTGAGTTGCTTAGAAATCGAAATGATCTTGAAATTGTAGAAGAACGGGACTATATTTCTCATCAAAAGAATAGTGGCTATCGTTCCTATCATTTGGTTATTTGCTACCCCGTTCAAACAATTAATGGAGAAAAGAAAATTTTAGCTGAAATTCAAATTCGAACATTAGCAATGAATTTTTGGGCAACCATTGAACATTCCTTAAATTATAAATATAAAGGTGATTTTCCAAAAGATATACAAGTTCGCTTGAAGCGTGCTGCTGAGGCTGCCTTTTTACTTGATGAAGAAATGTCTAAAATTCGATTAGAGATTCAAGAAGCACATTTACTCTTCTCCAGAAAAAAAGAATTAAAGGATTAACAATCAATTACTATGATATAGGGTGGTGGCGTATGAAATTTGCGATTACGTCTAGAGGAGATTCGAATTCGAATACATTAACGACAAGAATGAGAACGTATCTACAGGATTTTAATTTAGATTATGATGAAGATCAACCGGATATCGTGATATCTGTTGGTGGTGATGGAACGTTATTGTATGCTTTTCATCGATATAAAAATCGGCTCGACAAAACAGCCTTTGTTGGCGTACATACTGGACATCTTGGCTTTTATGCGGATTGGACTCCAGATGAGATTGAAAAATTAATCATTGCGTTAGCAAAAACACCATTTCAAGTGGTGGAATATCCACTTCTTGAGACCATTATTCGTTATCAGCATGGAGGTCGTGAAGCAAGATTTCTTGCTTTGAATGAATCTACGGTTAAAAGCGTTGAGGGAACGCTCGTAATTGATGTAGATATTCGTGGGCAGCACTTTGAAAGATTTCGTGGCGATGGTCTATGTATTGCTACACCATCAGGAAGTACAGCATATAATAAGGCCTTAGGAGGGGCGATTGTACATCCATCTATTGCTGCCATTCAGTTAACGGAGCTCGCTTCAATAAATAATCGTATATTCCGTACAGTCGGTTCACCGCTATTACTCCCAGCGCATCATACCTGTATGCTACGGCCGGTGAATGAAGCTAATTTCCAAATCACAGTGGATCATTTGACATTACTTCAGGAAGATGTAAAATCGATTCAATTCCGAGTAGCAGATGAAAAAATTCGATTTGCAAGATTCAGACCATTCCCATTTTGGAAAAGGGTGCACGATTCATTTATTGATTGATTAGGCTTTGTTAAACCATGTTGATTAAAAGATTTTTGCCATGTTAAACCGCGGTCTAGCATGCAAAAAATTAACAGAGTCGTGTAAAACAAAGCCATTGATTAAAGGAGCATCATCTATGTCTAATCAATCATGTTTTTCCTTAAGCTGGATGGTTCGTGAAGAAGATGACAATCGCTTATTAAGGGAATTTCTTAAGAAAAAGAATATTTCGAAAGCAGCTTTAACAGATATCAAGTTTAAAGGTGGAAAAATAACCCTTAATCAGATAGATGTAACTGTTCGAGAGCGAGTAAAAAGCGGCGATCAGGTCACTGTTACTTTTCCGCCAGAGGTAACTAGTAGCGGGTTACTCGCTGAAGATCTGCCTTTACAGATTGTATACGAGGATGACTATTTATTAGTTGTTGTGAAGCCAGCTACTATGAGTACGATTCCATCAAGAGAGCATCCACAGGGCAGTCTAGCCAATGCTTTAGCTGGGTATTATCAGAAAAGTGGATTAGAAGCCACTATACATATTGTGACCAGACTGGATCGTGACACATCTGGTTTGGTGCTCGTGGCTAAGCATCGTCATATTCACCATCTGTTAAGTGAACAGCAAAAACAGGGAGATGTAAAAAGAAGGTATCAAGCGATTGCTGAAGGCACCATCCCGTCTGATGAGGGGAGAATTGAAGCTCCGATTGGTCGGAAGGATACGAGTATCATGGAACGAGAAGTACGCGAGGATGGACAATTTGCATGTACAGATTATCGGGTACTAGGTCGGTCACAATCACATACTTTTCTAGAATTGCAGCTACATACCGGACGGACCCATCAAATCCGCGTTCATCTGGCTTATATGGGTTATCCACTTGCTGGCGATGATATGTATGGAGGTACTCGCAGTAGGATTTCGCGTCAGGCTTTGCATTGCAGTTCTTTATCTTTTGCACATCCTGTGACAAAAGAAAAAATGCTTTTTTTCGAAGAGTTACCAGAGGATTTTGCTATGCTTTTAGCATCATTTGTTTAGATCCACTTTTTACGGGCTTGCATATTCATGCGATATCGGGAATTTTGTCCTTCATAGCAATCGTGAAGGACTTTTTTTGGGGTTATATCATGCAAAATGTCCTTCTCTCACTTTGATCTTGCCTATTTTCCCTTTTTGGTCAGAGAGAGTGCTCCTCATTTTGATTTGAAGGACATTATTCGTGGTTTCATCATGAAAAATGTCCTTCATGAAGGCGATGAAGACCAAAATCCGGTATGAAATCAGGAAAAATGTCCTTCATGAAGGCGATGAAGACCAAAATCCGGCATGAAATCACGAAAAGTGGCCTTCATCAAGGTGATGAAGACCAAAATCCGGTATGAAATCATGAAAAGTGTCCTTCATCAAGACGATGAAGACTAAATCCCAGCATGAAATCACGAAAAGTGGCCTTCATCAAGGTGATGAAGACCAAAACCCAGCATGAAATCACAAAAAGTGTCCTTCATCAAGACGATGAAGACCAAAACCTAGCATAAAATCATGAAAAATGGGGAGGTCCGAAAAGGGGCAGCCAATATCCGAAAAATCAGCTTAATGGATAGCCCCTTTTTAATAGATGGGATACTGTACAAAGTCCTTCCTCAGTGAACCTGGTAAATACCCCCCAATTATTTTTCATTTGTTAATCAAATGAAGTTCTAAATTTTTCTGGTACATAAGGCATGGTGGAGGGGACCGATACTAATTCAAATTCAGGATAACGAAGTGCTGTCAGCTTTCCTCCGAATATACAGCCCGTATCGATGTTGAACGTATGATTTATTTGACGAGCTTCTTTAACGGGTGTATGCCCATATATAATCCAGGCCTCTCCATCATAATCCTGTGCCCAATCCCGTCTGACAGGTGATCCGTCTGGATGCTTTGCTCCTGAAATATCTCCATAAAGGACGAAAGTTTTAACTTTTTTATTTGTTTTTCCTATATAATCTTTACGAATGCCTGCATGAGCGATAATCAGTTTATCATGATCCGTCATAACATATAGAGGGGATTTTTCATATAAATCGATAAATTTTTTTGATATTTTTTTTTGCTCACGAGTTGGTAAGGCTTCATATTCAGCGACTGTTGTTTCTAAACCATGCGAGACGGTAACATGATTTCCCGAAAAATATCTATACAGTTTATTACAATGGTTGCCTGGAGAATATAGAGCCCTTTTTTGTATAATGACTAGTTCGTAAATCACTTCAATTACCTTTAATGATTGTGGTCCACGGTCGGTTAAGTCACCAACAAAACCAAGAATTCGACCATCTGGATGTAGAGGGATGCCACTATCCCAAGAATAGTCCAATTGACTTGTGAGTTGTTGAAACTCTGTGAAACAGCCATGAATGTCACCAATGATATCTATTTTCATAAATCTGCCCATCCTTCATGATAAACTTTAAAAAGTTGTATGCGTTTTGTATAGTAGTATTAGTATAATAATAATTGAAAAAATAAAACAGGAACAGTATGACAAAGCGCGAAAGTAGGTCGAACAAATGACAGAGTTAGAAGAAAAAGAAACGTTGCTTATTAATGTAGAACTTTTAACAGAAGCATTAAAAACAGAGAACTTCGACCAATTCCGAGCAGAATTTGTTGAGCTCCATTCATATGATCAAGCGCAATTTTTTGCGCAATTACCTGAAGAGCTACGAACCATTTTTTATCATTATGTCTCTCCTATGGAGATGGCTGAGCTTTTTGAAAGTCTTGAAATTGATGAAGAAGATTATGAAAAGTTATTAGCTGAAATGGATCCTGTATTTGTTGCTGATATGCTTTCAAGTATGTATGCCGATAATGCAGCAGATATTTTGAATGAACTTGACGATGCACAGGCTGTAAGCTATATGACGATGATGGATAACGAGGCAGCACAAGAAGTTCAAGGATTGCTTCATTATGAAGAATCTACAGCTGGTAGTATTATGACGACTGAGTTCATCGTGGTAGAATCGGATGATACAGCTCTAAGTGCCATGAAGATTTTAAAGCATGACGCAACGGATGCGGAAACGATTTACTATATATATGTGTCAGATGCCCATAAAAAGTTGCTTGGTGTCTTGTCTCTGCGTACACTCATCGTTGCCGCAGATGATGCGATAATTGCAGATTTGATGGAAGATAGGGTAGTATCAGTTTTGGTAACGGAAGATCAAGAAGAAGTAGCTCATAAGATTCGAGATTATAATCTGTTAGCTGTTCCTGTTATAGATGAGGAAAACCGTTTGCTCGGTATTATTACAGTTGATGATATTATTGATGTTATGGATAAAGAGGCATCGGATGATTATTCTAAATTAGCCGGTGTACCCGATTTAGATCGTGTTGCTAAAAGTCCATTTACGATTGCAAAAAGTAGATTACCGTGGTTAATTATATTATTGTTTTTAGGGCTAATGACAGCAAATTTAATTGGAAGGTTTGAAGAAACCTTAAGTCAAAAAGCGATTCTAGCGATTTTCATCCCGTTAATTGGTGGGATGGCTGGAAATACTGGGACCCAGGCGTTAGCGATTGTCGTTCGAGGGATTGCAACAGGTGATTTAGAAGAAGAAAGTAAGTGGAAGCTCGTCCTGCGGGAAGGGGGGGCTGGTTTAATTATTGGAGCTACCTGCGGTTTGGTCGTTACAGCTATTGTTTACCTATGGCAACATAGCTTGACTTTGGGATTATTAGTTGGTATCTCTCTATTTCTGACGTTAATTGTAGCAACATTAGCCGGTTCAATGGTTCCTTTATTGATGCATAAAATGAAAATTGATCCAGCGGTTGCTTCTGGTCCGTTTATATCAACGATTAATGATCTTATCAGTGTTTTTATTTACTTTGGGCTGGCAACAACGTTTATGAGATACCTGCTATAACGTGGTTTCCATATCTCGGGTTAATGAACACAGGCTAAGACGCCACGGCCTTATGCCTTCTGCAGTGTGAATCACTTCATGTGGGTCTTAAGTCCATATGTTGCGGCAGGGGGCATTGCGCTTTTCTTTGTCTAGCTCCACCGGCTAGCTCAGCACAGAAAAAGATAAAAGCCCTCGTAAGGCAAAAAGCGCCTTCCGGGTCTTAGGCCCGCACGATGCGGGTCATGCTGACGTTGCCACAGGACGTGGCGTTCTTAGTCAGCGTTCCTTGCTGACCAAGCCGGCTCCGCTTTTCATATACATTAGGATTTGTTATACTACGATTAATATCTGGTACTAATAGCTAATATTAATAATGGGGGAATATAGATTATGAAGTTTTTAGAAGGAAAAACATATGTGGTAATGGGAGTTGCTAATAAGCGTAGTATTGCTTGGGGAGTAGCTCGTTCTTTACATCATGCAGGAGCAGCATTAATTTTTACATATGGACAAGAACGTACGGAAAAAAGTGTTCGTGAATTAGCGGAAACACTTGAAGGCACTGAATCTTTCATTCTTCAATGTGATGTCACTCAAGATGAAAGCATTCAAACTTGCTTTGAAACAATTCAGCAAAAATATGGGGTGATTCATGGAATCGTCCATTCTGTTGCATTTGCGAATAAAGAGGACCTTAAAGGTGAATATGTGGATACGAGTCGTGATGGTTTCCTACTTGCTCAAAATATTAGTTCGTATTCTTTAACCGCTGTTGCTAGAGCAGCTAAAGATATGATGACAGAAGGTGGAAGCATCGTAACAATGACGTATCTTGGTGGAGAACGTGTACTTCCAAATTATAATGTGATGGGTGTTGCTAAGGCGTCTCTTGAAGCAAGTGTCCGTTATTTAGCTAATTCTTTAGGTAAGGATCATATTCGTGTGAACTCGATTTCTGCTGGTCCAATTCGTACTTTATCAGCAAAAGGAATTGGTGACTTTAATACAATTTTAAAGAAAATTGAAGAAGAAGCACCACTTCGTAGAGCGACTACACCAGAAGAAGTCGGTGATACAGCGATGTTTTTACTAAGTGATCTGTCTCGAGGTATTACTGGCGAAAACATTCATGTTGATTCCGGTTATCATATTTTAGGATAATAAAGATCGACATTGTTGATGTAGTCATTGTTCAAGCTTGTCCTATTGACGCTATTAAGAAAGCGACGGCAAAATATGGTTAAAGTTGCTTATATATAAAATGATAGTAGTAGAGGGGCTGTCCGATAAGTCCCTAAAAAGGTAAAGCATCTCGTAAGAAAAACGAACCGTTTTTCTTACGAGATGCTTTTTTTGCTTGTGTAGGGTTTACGAAAGTGGCAGGCAAAGTGTCCTTCTCTCACTTTATCTTGAAATGACTAATTATTCTAGGTAATCTGTTGTACACTAAAAAAAAGAGTCTTATGTAAGTTTTTCTAATTAAACAACTGATGTAGAATAGAATAAGAAGGAAAAGTACTGGATTTTGTCGAAAACTATTTAAAATAAAAGATTAATTTATTTCCATTTTAATAGTGGTTAAATATTTAAGATAAGTGGTGAGAATAATTGATACAATATTAAACAAAAAAATGTTAGAGATATTAGATAATATTTCTGAGGGGTGTAGTTTTTTAAATTCTAAAATGGAAATGGAATACATTAATAAGGCAGGAGAGGCCTTGCTCGAAAAACCAAAGGAAGAAGTAATGTTTAAGTGTCAGTGGGATATTCTACCTGAATATAAGAAAAACATTGTATATGAACTATATAACAAAGCGTATAGAGAACAAACAGTACAATGCTTCGAAATGGTTACAGAATATTCGAAAGTACCTTTGGAAATTAGGGTGTTTCCAAATAAAGATGGCATTTTTCTTCTTTTTAATGATATAACAAAAAGAAAAAAAGAGGAGGAAAAACAAAGATACTATGACCAATTAAAGATTATTGGTGAAATGTCAGCAGGGGTTGCTCATGAAGTAAGAAATCCTATGACTACGATTAAAGGTTTCTTGCAATTAATGAAACAAAATGAAGACTTTAAAAAATATGATGATATTTTTAATTTGATGATAGAAGAGGTCAATCGTGTCAATGAAATTATTACAAATTTCCTCGATTTATCTAAGGAAAAGCCAAACAAATTAGAATATTGTAATTTAAACGATATAATCACTACTATATTCCCTTTACTTGAAACAAGAGCCATAAGAGAAGGAAAGTTCATTCATTTAGAGTTAGGCAACATTCCAAAATTAAATGTTGATAAGAATGAAATTCGACAGTTACTTCTGAATTTAGTTAATAATTCTTTAGATGCAATGGACAAAGGAAGATCAGTTCATATTATTACCATAGTTGATAAAGATCATGTTGTTTTATCTATAAAAGATGAGGGTACAGGAGTTCCTCAAGATATTTTTGATAAAATATCAGTGCCTTTTGTAACCTCAAAAGAAAATGGTACAGGTTTAGGTTTGTCGATTTGTTTCTCGATTGCCAAAAGAAATAATGCTGAAATTAGTTATACCTCTAGCTCTAATGGTACTACTTTCGATATTTGTTTTTTACGCTAACTACAAAGTATAAGAGCCCCTTGGCATTTAAAAACGCAGAAACTTGCCAAATAAGACGAGTTTTTGCGTTTTTATGTACTAATAGTTAAAACTAGGAGTCATTTTGGCTGTGAATTTGAGAAACTCTCCTCAAAACGGAACCATTTAAAAAATTCACCCACCGCTTTCTTAATATCTTTTCTGAAAGCCTTTATTATACTCTTCTTCAAATAGTGGATCTGAATTATTTCTCCCCGTATTTTGTAATCTTACGTCAATGGTAATAGATTTTATCGTATTTTCCTCTAAAGGGATTCTTCCGTTTTTCTCTATCTTTTTCCATGTTTTATTATCCTTACGATAAAGTACTTCGGATAAATTAAATGCATCTATATTACGCTTTCGTGTGTAATTATATGTTTTGTAGATATCGTGTTTGATTGTCCGTTTTATTTCTGTTTCAATTTCTTGTTTGCTCATTTTAAATTTCGCCATTTGCAGACTTGCTTTAAGTTTTATTTTAATATTGAAACGTACTTTTCCATCCTCTTCAGTGATAGGGGATATTTTTATTTTTTTATCGTAAACAATAACGGAAAAATGTTGATTAGGTCCGGTAGATAAGTTTAAAGAATCACGAACAAAATTTTTATTTACTATTCTTGTTCCTAAAAAGATATCTTTTGGTATAATGCCAATTAGCGTATTATCGCCTACAAAAGCTGCCTCCTCCATTAACAAACTCTTTTGCTTTTTCCTATCGTTAGCCCATTGTTCTGTAATCTTGAGAATAGGCAAATGCATTTGATGATCGGGTTCATCCGTATAAATGATTAATTCTCGTAAATTTATGGGCTCAACAAAGGATGTTTGTTTATAATTATCATGTGGATCACTTAATTTTGAAAAGGCTAGTGTAATATTGTCAAGCGGAGTGGTCATCATGACATCTTTTATAGAATCTTTGGTCACAAAAAAATAGATTCGATACCTAGTTTCTCTAAAACGGTCAATGAAATCTGCTATGTCTTTGACAGCCCCTTTCTTAACAGCTGCATCGGATAAAATGACGTAAGAAAGATGGCCCCAAAACATGCGTCGATCTACGGTGTGGTACAAATTAAAAACGGCTTCCTCCATCGTTCTTCCTGTTGCTTGTCCTACCTCTGCTTGTTTGATGGTGCCAGGACCTCCACCACTTTCTTGCTTGGCAAGTCCTTGCAAATTAATAATTTGCAAAGAAACCTCAACATCTCCATTTTCATTATAATGTACACCTATTCCATTAACGTACAAAAGTCGCTCTGGCTCATTATGATCCCAGCATCCTGAAAGAAAGATACAGCAAAAAATGAATAGTACAATTCTTCGTGGTTTCATAATGGACGATTACCCCCTTTTCTTATTTGAATCTTTTGAGATAATCGGACTAAGTCTGGTTGTATCCAGCTTACTAGGTATACGGAAAATTGCCTTTATTATATACTTTATGTCTAAATTTGCTGTAAGTCCGAAAAGAGGTACACCCAAAATGCGAACATTACAGATTAAAATGATAAGAAAATGTAGTGCCAATAAAAACCCAAATAACCCAAAAAAAGAGGAGAATAGAATACTGACGAATCTAGCAATACTAACCACTCCAATAAGGGAGTGGTTAACGAGTGTAAAGGTGGCAATAGAGGACCCAGCAATAATCACAAGCATAGCGGGACTTGTTAGCCCAGCTCGAATGGCTGCATCACCAATAATGAGAGCACCTAAGACGCTAAGAGTACCCCCAGCAGCTGAAGGCATTCGCATCCCTGCTTCTTTAAAGAATTCAAATAGAATAAGCATAAGAAATGCTTCTAAAGCGGTAGGTAAGGGGATACCACGTCTAGATTCAACGACAGTAGCAAGTAAAATCAATGGAATTTGGTCTTGATGATAGGTGGTGATGGCTACCCAAAAACCTGGTATTAAAGTAGCTGTGAATAACCCTGCTATTCGTAATATTCTTTCGAATGAAGCAAAGGCACTCGTATTTTCTGAGTCTTCAGCTGTTTTAAGCAGAAGGAAGGCGTTAATTGGCGTAATAATAGCATAGGAGACACCATCGATAATAATAATGATACGTCCTTTTAATAAACACTGAACCGAAAAATCAGGTCGACCGGAATAATGATGTCGAGGGAAGAATGGAGAGGATTTTTCAATTAATTCCATGAATTGATTACCTGAATAAATCCCATCCACATTTATTTTTCTTATTTTTTTCGAAAGATCCTCCACCATATTAGGATCGGCAATATCATCTATATAAAGAAGTGCGACCTCCGTTAATGAACGCTTGCCAACCTGAAATTTTCTGATATGTAAGGAGTTTGTGCGTAATCTTTTTCTTATTAAGGCCACATTGACAGAAATATCCTCAATAAAATTATCTCTCGGCCCTTTAATCGTGATTTCTGTTGCCGTTTCTTCTGGCGTGCGTTGGGGCCGATGAGAAATATTCGTTGAAAATAAGTAATTGTACTCATTAAAAAGGATTAATACTTTCCCACAATAAATATCTGCAAACATCGTTTCCTTCTTTTTTACTTCTTTTAATTGTGGTAAGTGTAGAGACTGTACAATATCCTTTTTGGTTATCTGTCCGCTCGGATATTTTTCAAAAAATAAATGTAATCGTTCGAATACTAAATGATTTAATAAATCAAGATCCACCATACCCTGACAGCCAATGAGTGTTATTTCAAGAGGTGACCCGGGACGATACATTCCAGAATTGAAAAAGACATCTTCAGATTCTTTAAAAATGGTCCGAAGCTCTTGTTCATTAGGAGAAAATTGTACGAAATCTATTTCAACTTGAGCCTGAGGCACCGGTTCATTCGCATTCACTTGGGGCCGTTGTTTTTTCGTTCGTTTGTACATAAGCTTGTCTCCTTTTTGTTCGATTTTTAATAAAGGCGAACAGACTGAGAAGAATAGAGAGACTTAAAAAGAACCAAAAATTGATGGGCATCGAGTAATCCCGAATGATACGATGTGTTGTAATGTCGCTTATGGGAATCAGATTTAACGTAATAATGACTAGCGAATAGAAAATAAGGATTCGTATTTTGTTCCGTTTATCTTTGATTGCTAACACTTCGATTGATAAGAATATCAGGAATGCTACACGAATGAATGCGCCAGTAATCCATTGATAAATAACTAAAAAGTCGACATGTTCAATAAATCGACCAATAGTCACTAAACCCCATTCTTCATAGGCAGGGAATCTTAGACGGGTAGCTTCAATTGGTCCAAATTCAATGATGGCACCGATTAGTGGGCCCACGGTTAGCCAGAAAAGAATGATTAAATTAATAGCCATGGCTTTAAAGGTGAGTTTGTCGTAAATTTTTTGTTGAAGAAATAATAATGAAATGACTTCAATAAATCCAGACATTGGATAGATCATTCCTTTGAAAATGGGATTAATGCCATGTTCAAGAATAGGACGTAAAAGGCCATAATCTTTAAATTGGATATTCGCAATGGCTACAAAAAAACCAAAAACAATGACAATGGCTAGCACAAATGTATTGACGGTGGCCATAGTCTGTAAACTGGTTGCCACAAGAAATCCACAAAGTAAGACAAATAAGGAAATGGTAAAAAAGGAAGGTGTAAAGGGTAAGTAAGTAACCTTAGTCCACGCAACTAATTCTTTAATAGACAAAGCGGCTAATAAAACAAAGACGATGCTTGTAGGAATGGATAGGATCCATTTTGTTTTTGGACCGATTTGTTTTTTTAGCCAATCAAAGATGTTATCAGGTTGGGTCACTTTGTGAATATATAACAATAAAGTGCTCCACAAAATAATAACTAGTAATGCAAATATTACTGTAATCCATGCATCTCTTTTAGATGCAGCTAAAAGATGTGGAATAACCGTTACATGATTTTTTAAGCCAATCGCTGTCATAATTAATAAAGAAACTTGAACAATAGAAATGGCGTCATACTTTTTCATACTCACAATCTCCCTATACCACTACATTATTTTTTATACTATCCCAATCCAATTTAAATTATCCTCATTTCCCAGTCATAACGAATCAAATAGAGCATATATATGATACATAAAGCAGAAATCAAGCAATTAAAAATAACGGAGTGGAACTGTTTGCTTGTTGTACATGATGGGAGAAAAAGGAGGGACATTATGGACGGTAAAATTGAAAATTTATCTGTTACCGATCAAGAGCAACCAGCTGAAAATGCCGCACAATTTAGTGTTCAAGAATTAGTTGAGTTTTTAGTAAGATTACCTGCCTTTGCGCGAAAACCGGTATGCAAATTCAAGATAGATGGTCAATTCATCGTTGGAAGATTAGTGCATAAGCAGAACACCATTCTTTACATTAAGCACCGTTTCGGAAAAAAGGCCATAGCTTACAAAATGGAACAGCTTCAAGCGATTGAAATATTACATTTATGAGGGGGGCAGCCCAATGGCTGATCATCAAAAAGAGCAAGATAGAAGACCTCTATTATATAAAGTTGAACCTCAGGAAGGGGAACAGATTACTACACAGAGAAAACCTGAGGTAAAACACGAACAAATAGAAGAGGTTGAGCAACCTTCGTCCAATAAAGAAGAACAAATAGAACAACTTAAACGCGAATTTGGGGTATATGAGGCTTTGGCAGATGTTGAAAGAGAAAAAGCTCTTGCCCTTGAATGGACACGAGAATATCAAAAACAAGAAAAAGTAGAACAACAACCTAGACAAGAACAACCTGTCCAAGAGCAACAGCAACAAGAGCAACAGCAACGGAAACGGAAACGGAAACAACAGACTGTGCAAGTACAATACGAATCACCTCAGCAAGAAGTCGTACCTAAGAAAAGGAAAAAGGAAAAAAGAGAATCTGTCACTGAAATCATTACACGACTCACAAATTCACGTTCACTCTCTACATGTGAAGCCCAGTTATTTGGTGAAAAAACTCAATTCAAAGTTTTAGGCATGCGTGGAGAAATCGTTAAAATCAGAATCGGATATCGAGTTCGGTATGTTAAGATATCGGACATCAGCGAATTAAAAGTGCTGTCAGGTGAATAAATGATACTTCCTGAAACCGAATTTGGCATCCTATTAGTTTTAGGCTTAGCTGTATTTCGATTAACTAGACTCATCGTATTTGACAAAATTATGGAGCCTTTTCGCCGTCCTTTTTTTTCAGAAATTGAAGTGAAGGATGAATTAGGCAAAGTTGAAATTTATTTAGTTCCGAAAGAGAAGGGAATCCGCAGTTGGATCGGGGAGCTACTCAGCTGTTATTGGTGTACCGGATTTTGGGTGAGCGTTTGTCTAACCTTTATCTACATGACCCATTCAGTTGTTGGAGAAATGATTATTTTCATTTTTGCAGTAGCAGCAATAGGTTCACTTATTGAAGTGATTGTAAGTAAGGTAATAGGCAATTGATATAAACAACTTGTACTTTTTCACATATGTTAATGTAAAGCCATTGAAGGAGAAATTACATTGTATTCTAAACCAAAAGTATGGACCTATGCTCAACCTGTTAAGAAGACAGAAACAACAAAGGTTAAGAAAAACTGTGGGTGTAATAAAAATAAAAAAAATTCATAGTAACCATACCGAACCCTTTCCGTTGCGAAGGGGTTTTTTTATTGGTAATTGATTTGAATATCAAGAATAAATCTTGAAAAATCCATACATATATGAACTCCAAAATCCTACCATTCATTAGAAAAACACGACTTATCGCCCTAATGGCGAAAGTCGATGCACCTACGGTATGACCTAAAGGCCTTTTTTCTTATACTTTAAACCTTTTAGAGAAGAAATACTTAAAGTATAAAAATTCCGCTTAATAAAGAAAATAGTAGGTAGAATCCCTGACTAAGGAAGTGACAGGATGAAAAAGATTTGGATTAGCTGCATGATGATTATAGTTATTTTATCAGGTTGTGCAAATAAAGAAGGAGGAAAGGTAGATGATACCGCGCTAATAAAACGAACGAATCCTGAACCTATGGATATTATTAATGGTTTGGATCCTAATGGAAAAGATATGATTACAGATGTAAAAAAGAATGTTGCTAAACATGAAGCAATTTACGATGTTGTTGTTGTAAAAAAGGATAAGACGATTCTTGTCGCCTACAAGGTAAAACATCTTAAGCGGTTTCATATGAATCGAATTGAAAAGGAAGTAACCAAACAGTTAAATGAAAAGTATAAGGATTATGATTTTGTCGTATCTAGTGACTATAAAATTTTTTTAGAATTAGTTCGTCTAAACGAAATGTTAAAGGCAAAGGATGTACCTGAGAAAAAAGCAATAAAAAAATATAATGAAATCATTTCCTTGCATGAAGAATTAACGTAAAAGGAGGGAGAATGTGTCAAAAGAACATACTTCAGCTCAACAAGAAGCATATCAGAAGTTACAAAGTCAGCATGAGTTAAAAAGACCTATTATGAAAAATTGTGTAAAAGCATTTTTAGTAGGCGGGATATTTTGTCTTGTTGGCCAAGCTATTTCCTACGTCTATATTTACTATTTTAACTTTACAGAACAGACAGCAGGAAATCCGACTTCCGCTACGATGGTATTTTTAGCGCTTTTACTAACAGGGTTTGGTGTATATGACCGGATTGGACAGTTCGGTGGAGCAGGTAGCGCGGTTCCTGTTACAGGGTTTGGAAATGCTGTGATTTCTGCAGCCATTGAACATCGGACTGAGGGCTTTGTATTAGGGGTTGGTGGGAATATGTTTAAACTCGCTGGCTCGGTTATTTTATTTGGTGTCTTCTCCGCTTTTGTGGTTGCTCTCATAAAAACGATTTATCTTCAAATTGTTGGAGGGTAAGCGATGCTGACTGGAAAACAATCGTGGTTATTTAGTAATAAACCAATCATCCTTGAAACAGGAGTAACAGGTGGTCCATTTGAGGCAAATGGAGTCCTAGCTGAAGATTTTGATTTTTTATATAAGGATTTATGGATGGAGCAAGATTCATATGAGAAAGCACATCGACTTTTATTGGAAAAAGCTATAGAGCTAGCCTTTTTAAAAGGGAAGGTCAATAAAGAGGATGTGCAATTTTTTCTTGCAGGAGATTTAATTAATCAAATTACCCCAACAAGCTTTGCGGCCAGATCGAATGAGATTCCGTATTTCGGACTGTTTGGTGCCTGTTCTACATCTATGGAGGGACTTGCGTTAGCATCGTTTATCGTCAATTATGGTGGTGCAAACATGGTATTAACCGGTGCATCAAGTCATAACGCGGCTGCTGAAAGGCAGTTTCGCTATCCAGTGGAATACGGAGGACAAAAGCCACCTACTGCACAATGGACGATTACTGGAGCAGGAGTGGCGCTTGTGACGGCTTCGCAAGGTCAAATCGGTTCATTCCCACATATTGTATCAGCTACAATTGGCAAGGTGGTCGACATGGGCTTGAAGGATCCCTTTAATATGGGAGGGGCAATGGCGCCTGCCGCAGCGGATACGATTTTAGCACACTTTCAAGATACAGGGTGTAAGCCTGATGATTATGATTTAATTGTAACTGGAGATTTGGGTGAAGTTGGTTCTAAGGTTGCTTATGATTTATTAACGCAAAAAGGGTGTCAGATTAAGAAGGAAAGATTTAAGGATTGTGGATTAATGATATTTAGAGAAGAGCAGCCTACTTTAGCTGGAGGTAGTGGTTCAGGATGTTCGGCTGTTGTGTTATATGGACATTTATTAAATGAAATGAAAAAAGGAAAGTATCAAAAAATTTTATTGGTGGCAACAGGAGCGCTTTTATCTCCTCTCTCTGTACAGCAAAAGGATAGTATTCCTTGTATTGCACATGCAGTGGCCATTGAATATTTTTAATGGAAGGAGCAAAGTAGATGTTAGCGATGTTTTTTTGGGCTTTTGTAGTAGGCGGCCTCATTTGTGTGGTTGGACAACTACTTTTTGACGTAGCCAAGCTTACTCCAGGTCATACATTAAGTACATTTGTGGTGATAGGTGCTATACTTGATGGCTTTGGACTTTATGAACCTCTTATTGATTTTGCCGGAGCGGGAGCAACGATTCCCATTACATCATTTGGCAACTCACTCGTACATGGAGCCATGCAAGAGGCAGAGCAACACGGAATAATTGGTGTGCTAACTGGTATGTTTGAAGTGACCAGTTCTGGTATTTCAGCAGCGATTGTTTTTGCTTTTATCGGGGCGTTAGTGTTTAAACCAAAAGGATAAGGTTTCCCATTTGCTCTAGGGGAAGAGCCCAAACATATTCATACTTCGCTTCATATAGTAAAGTAAGGCTCGGCGAAAAGCGAGGTGAATGAATATGTTCGGTTACGGATACGGTGGCGGCTACGGTTGTGGTGGATATGGCTATGGTGGTGCCGGTTTCTTTGGCGGCTCTACATTTGTATTAATTGTTGTATTGTTCATCCTTTTAATTATTGTAGGAGCTTCATTCTGTTGTTAATGAATAATAGGAATAGGCAGACATAGCCTATTCCTTTTTTCTTTTTGTCTAGCTCCACCGGCTAGCTCACTGTGAAAAAGATAAAAGCCCTCGAAAGGCAAAAAGCGCCTTCCGGGTCTTTTCCTATTTTCTTCGCGAGCTGACCAAGCTGGCTCCGCTTTTCTTTTTGTCACCATTTTATTTGCCCATCATAGGATAGATACAGAAAAGGAGGGCGAAGGGAATGGATCAAAACTTTTTTAAAAACATTGAAAGTAAAACCGGTGTAAATATGAAAGATGTTTTTGAATTGGCGAACTCTCTACAAGGTGCTAATTTTAAGGATGAAGCTACGGTGCGAAATGTAATTAAACGGGTAGCACAAATTGCAAATAAGCCAGTGAACCAAGAGATGGAAGATAAAATTGTTCAATCGATTGTGGCAGACGGAAAACAACTTGATTTTGGTACTTTATCACAAATGATTAATAAAAAATAAGCTTTTCAACATTATATCGATGATCATCAGACAAAGTACACGATTGAGTTAAATGAACCTCTCACGACTAAAGTCACGAGTTTCTAACAATCCTATTGACTGAGAGAATTCGAATGCTTGACTTAAAACTAGTCGTAAAATTCCTGCTTCATCGAGAACCGCATTCCATTACGAACGTCTTATACTCTCTCCATTGCCTAAAAAAATCGACAAACAGCACACATGATGCTGACAGGCGCACCCCGCAGTTCCTGCGGTACAAAAAGATATTTAAATGAGTACGGGTACCTTTTGAAGAAGGCGAATACCTTCTTCTTTTATATTGTTCGCTGCGTTTAGGTCACGATCATGTTCCTTTCCACATTTAGGACACACCCAAACACGTTCAGATAAAGAAAGCAATATGTTTTTCTCCTGACAACCATTACATTGCTTAGAAGAAGCGAAAAAGCGGTCAATGACCACTACTTTTTTATTTTCCCAAGCTGCTTTGTAGGTTACAAATGTGACAAAGGTTGCCCAACTGACATCTGCAATACTACGTGCTAACTTTTTGTTTTGAATCATTCCTTTTACATTCAAATCTTCCAACACGATCACTTGGTTTTCGTTGACCAGTTTTCTAGATTGTTGATGTAAAAAGTCTTTACGAGTATTGGCTATTTTCAAATGCAGTTTGGCAATTTTTTGTTGTAATTTCTTATAATTAGAGAAACCTTTTTTCTTGTTTTTTAATTGACGTTGTAAGGCTGCTAATTTAGATAAATAACCTTTTAAATATCGTGGATTATTTATTTTATTGCCGTTAGAATCAATTAAAAAATGAGTTAAACCTAGATCACAACCAATGATTTGGTCTAAAGGTACAGATGTCCAATCGATTTCATTTTCTAAAGATACTACTTCCTCTATCTTGAGCGAAATATGTGTTTGACCACTGCTGTGGATAGACACAGTAGCTCCTTTAATTTTTCCATTGAACTCACGATCTTTAAACAACTGGAATTGTTTTTTTGAAAACTTCACTTTGACCCAACCTAATTTCGGTAGTTTAACTTGTCTTTTTTCAATATCAAAGGCAATATTTCTATTGGTTTCTTTGGTTGAATAACTTTGTTTTGATTGATGTTTGGATTTAAATTTTGGGTATTTGTTTTGCCCCTTAAAAAACCGGTCAAATGCATCATCCACTTGTTCCATTGCACACTCTAAAGCAAATTTATCCGGTATTTTCAACCACTTGAATTCAGGTTGATTTTTTAATCCATTAAAAGATTTTTTAAATTTCTGATAGCCTAGGGTTTCTCCTTTTTCACGGTAAACTTCCTGTTTTTCATTTAAATAAAAATTAAAGGTAAAACGAGCACACCCAACGGATTGAAGGATGAATTGATGTTGTTTTGGTGTTGTAATAGCACGCAATTTCATCCCGTAGTGACGCAGTTTTTTGTTTTCTTTTGCGAGTTGTGCATTGCGTTTTTTCACCGAATGAAAGGACATTACAACACCTCCTAGTATTTTATAGGTTTATTTTACCAACTGGAACATATGTTTGTCTATTAATATCTTTTTAATTTGGGAAAATTCTTTTGTTTTTACAAAAAAACACCCTAACTCACGAATGAAGTCACGAGTATGCGGGTGTTGGTCATCAATCGTGTTTTTCCAATATAGCTTCTGCTAGACTTTGCACCTAGTTCACGAATTAGCTTATAATTAGTAAGTTATCATACATATTCAAAGTTGGGAGGAGTTTACATATGAAATTAATTATTATTCTATCTTTGGTTCCTTTTATAGGGATACTAGGTTTTCTTCCTCTCGTGAATCGGGTAGAACCTTTTGTACTGGGGATGCCATTTAATATGTTTTGGATGGTGATGTGGACAATCCTTTGTTCTATCATACTGGGCATTATGTATAAGTTGGATCCTAGAAACCGGAAAGGTGAAGAAGAATGAATTCTGCGATTATCATTATTTTTGCTTTTTTTCTTTTGGCTATTTCGCTTGGCATTCGATCCTCTAAAGGAAAAGATATGACTTTGGAACAATGGACGGTTGGTGGCAGAAGCTTTGGCGCTTTGTTTGTCTTTCTATTGATGGCTGGAGAAATCTATACAACATTTACTTTCCTTGGTGCTAGTGGATGGGCATATGGTAAAGGAGCGCCAGCATTATATGTTCTTGTGTATATATCTTTATCCTATGTAGTATCTTATTGGTTATTGCCTGAAATTTGGAGATATGCGAAAGATCATCAGCTTATGAGTCAATCAGACTTCTTTGTTAGTAAGTATAAAAGTCCGTATTTAGGAGTTGTGGTGGCCATCGTTGGTGTGATTGGGATTGTTCCGATAATTGTTCTTCAACTAAAGGGATTGGGCATTATCGTTTCACAAGCATCCTATGGAGCGATTTCTATGACTGCAGCCATTTGGATAGGAGCCATTGGTCTAACGATTTATGTGATGATATCGGGGATACATGGTTCAGCTTGGACATCAGTTAGTAAAGATTTATTGATGTTGGTCGTGATATTATTTTTAGGAATCTATCTTCCACTTCATTACTATGGTGGCTATCAGCCAATGTTTGAGGCAATAAATGCAACGAAGCCTGGCTTTCTCAAACTTCCTGAACAGGGTCTTAGTGTATCTTGGTTCATTTCAACTGTCATCTTGCTTGTGCTTGGCTTTTATATGTGGCCTCAGGTGTTTAGTTCAATTTATACGGCTAAAAGTGGAAAAGTTTTTCGAAAAAATGCGATTATCAGCCCTTTATATACACTGATGCTGTTATTAGTCTTTTTCGTTGGATTTGCAGCTATTTTAAAGGTTCCTGGATTGGAAGGAGCAGATGCTGATTTAGCATTACTTCGTATTTCGATAGAGACCTTTGATCCATGGTTAATCGGAATCATTGGTGGTGCAGGATTGTTAGCAGCAATGGTACCAGGTTCGATGCTGTTAATGAGTGCAGCCACGCTAATCGCAAAAAATATTTTCCAACCGTTTGCACCATCTGCTACCGAACAGAAAATTGGACAATTAGCGAAGTATTTTGTTCCTATCGTTGCACTAGTTTCCGTCTATTTTGCGTTACATGGAGGAAATACGCTGGCGACCATTCTTCTAATGGGATATAGTTTGATGACACAATTATTTCCATCCTTCATTTTTAGTTTAATGACAAGGAATCAGATTGATAAATGGGGAGCAGCCGCGGGGATGATCGCCGGAATAGCAACCGTTGCTTATATTACAATAAGTGGCTCAACCATTGGTACATTATTTCCCTCATTACCACAGGTAGCAAAGGATTTGAATGTAGGAATCATTGCTTTGCTGATTAACTTTATTGTGATGATTTTAGTAAGCTTTATCACTTCTAGAGTACATATTAAATATGGCCAACTATGATTTCTCTTAAGAGATGCATTTTAATCAAAACAGATTGCCACTGATGGCAATCTGTTTGAGAATTAGGTAAGTGGGGAGTCAATTAAAGTGGTGAATTCAAAATCATGGTCATGATCATCGTCTACAGTAGTCATACCTTCCACAAAGTGTATATGTTTTCCATCACCGACAAGGATAGCAGGGCCTGTTTTTATTATGACCTCATGATGGTGATCAAAAAAATCAGTGTTAGTCCTGATTTCATGGAAATGACTTCTACCTCTCGGGATCGCTTCACCGGTAACTCCCGCAAAACGATGATTATGTCTTTCTTCTTCTTCTTCAGCCAACTTTGTGCTGCCTAAAAATTCATGTACATGTCTTTGTTCTTCTTCTTCTCTTTTGTGATGCCCAGGTTTCGGCTGTTTTCTTTCTCTATTGTCCATAAAAATAGTTCCTCCTTTAATTTAGACTCGGTAAAGCTTATTTAAATTAGTAGTGATATATGACTGTTAATAAAAAAAATGTGCCAATTAGGTTTTAAAAAGAGGACGAAATCAGTTACGATTTCGTCCTTTAAATATACTGCGGTTTATCATGTTTGCAGGTTTAAACGTAAGATGTCTTGGTCTTTTCACTAAAGGTCTTCAAGGTTCGGATCTGATTCTCCTTGGGTTGACCAAACCTGACCGAAGTTGGCTTAGGTTCGGACCTGATTCTCCTTGGGTTGACCAAACCTGACCGAAGTTGGCTTAGGTTCGGACCTGATTCTCCTTGGGTTGACCAAACCTGACCGAAGTTGGCTTAGGTTCGGACCTGATTCTCCTTGGATTGACCAAACCTGACCGAAGTTGGCTTAGGTTCGGACCTGATTCTCCTTGGGTTGACCAAACCTGACCGAAGTTGGCTTAGGTTCGGACCTGATTCTCCTTGGGTTGACCAAACCTGACCGAAGTTGGCTTAGGTTCGGACCTGATTCTCCTTGGGTTGACCAAACCTGACCGAAGTTGGCTTAGGTTCGGACCTGATTCCCCTTGGGTTGACCAAACCTGACCGAGTTGGCTTAGGTTCGGACTGATTCCCCTTGGATTGACCAAGCCTGTCCGACGTTTTCACAGCTTCAAAAAACGAGACGGATATGCGGTTTTGCCACGGCGTGTTTGTAACACAGACATGTATAAATTTTGTTTAGCGCGAGTTGCCGCGACATACATTAATCTTCGCTCTTCCTCTAATGGTTCGAGTTCCCCCTTACGATAGGAGTCAAGCGCAAAATCATGAGGGAGACTGCCATCCACTGCAGCCAAAATATAAACGGTATTGTATTCAAGTCCTTTGGAACGATGAATCGTCGTTAACTGAATGGCATCGGTGAAATGCTTGGACATTTGTTTGACTTCTTTAACCATAGCCATCATATGATCCACGTGATCAATAAAATTCTCGACCGTAGTGAATTTTTTGGCAGCCACTCGTAAATCGCGAATATCATCTGAACCTTTCTCAATAGCCGCTTCATTGCCCCGTTTCTTCACATACTCTTGATAGCCTAAATCTTTTTCAATCACTTCTAATGCCACGAGAGGGGACATATTCTTTAATCCACGAATTTGAGCAGGAACGGTTTTTAATTTCTTTTCTTGAAAAGCATGTCCTGTTTTAACAAAGCCGAAAGCGTCAATAAAATCACAATCTTGAAGGATGGTTTGTGCTTTTAAGTCTCGAAGGATACTTTGCTTCAAAAAGAGGGCTGATAATACGTCACCAGCAGCTTTTGAATCATCGGGATTCAAGCTGAGGCGAAGAAAGGCAAGCATACCGCGGATGACTCGTCGACCATAAAACGATTCGGCATCCTTTTCGATGACAAAAGGCAAATTAGATGTTGCTAATCGTTCAAAAATAGCACGTGACATCGAATGGGTTCGATAGAGAATCGCAAAGTCACCAGGTCTTGCCCCTTGATCTACCTTTTCCTGGATGTCAGATAGAATCATTGTTGCCTCAATTTCCTCATCATATGGATAAAATAGGACAGGAGCTGCGCCGTTATTATGTTGAGCATGCATGGTTTTGTCCATTCGTTTTTGATTTCGTTTAATCATTCGATTGGCTGTGGCAACAATTTGATGTGAAGAACGATAATTTTCTGTCAAGCGAATGATCTTTGCTTCAGGAAAATCATGATCAAAATTCAAGATATATTGGGGATTACTGCCACGAAATGAATAAATCGCTTGATCATCATCACCTACTACACAAACATTTTTTTCCAGTTGAGAGAGGAGTTTGATCAACTCATATTGAACTTTATTAATATCCTGAAACTCATCAACAAGAAAATAATGAAATCGTTGCTGATATTTTAGTAGAATTTCTGGATTGTTTTTTAAAAATAAATAACAGCCAACGAGCATATCATCAAAATCAAAGTATCCGTTTTCCGCTTTATATTCTTCATATTTCTTATATAAAAATTGGCAGGATTTTAGCCAATCATCCGTTGCATCTACTTCATCAGGAAAAACAAGTGAGTTTTTCCACAAGCCAATTTGTCCAAGTGCTTGATCATAGGAAAACTCTTTCTCATCTAGTTCACGTTCTCGTCCAGCTTGCTTTACTATTTTTTCTTTTTCCCAGTCCCATTTTATTAATAAATCACGATGCCATACTTTAGGCTCATGAAATAGTAGAATTTTATAAAAAATGCTATGAAAGGTGCCACTCACGATTTGCGAGACAAGAGGATTGGTCATATTTGGATAACTGAGTAGTCGCTGCTGCATTTCCTTTGCAGCTTTGGCTGTAAACGTAACGAGCATGATGGTTCGCGGATCAATTTTCTTTTCGATAATCATATAGGCAGTTCGTACAGTTAAGACACGAGTTTTGCCACTACCAGCTCCTGAAAGAACGAGGAGGGGACCATCTATTGTTGTGGCAGCCATAAGTTGTTCTTGGTCAAGTGGTACGCCCTGAGACTGTAGATTCGTTAGATAAGAGTCATTCAATTGTGGTGTGGCTTGTGTACGGTCAATAAAGGGTGGATTCCCTGAAATGGTTTGAGCTTTAAGGAATGGGTTAGGATTCACTTTTGATTCTGTAATTGTTCTTGATTGTGGAAGAGCAAATCCGTTCAGTTCTTTATTCTTTTGGTCTGGAAGATGATTTGTCTCATGAATAGGTTCTTCGGTTGGACCTTGACAAGTACTAGTTGATTGATGGTGATAAAAATTAGGCGTTTCATGAATGCCTAAATAGAGACGTACAGGTTCTTGGCATAGTGGACAAGTCAATTCACCGCGCTTTCCTTGTTCAAACAATACTTGCAGCTGACTTGTAGAAACATTTTGTAGATTAACTAGTGCCGTGTTTGATTTTGCTACATTCATTATGTAAACCTCACATTTTTTATATCAAAGTTTAAATCTTTTTTTGATGTGTACTGGCGTCTAACTTTTACGTACAGGACTTGCGTGTACTTAGATTGTTAACATAGCCAGTTAGATGACCATCGTTATCCATCATAACAAAATACGACGGAAACAAAAAGGCTTGTCCTTTCGTATTCTATAATAAAGGGGAAGGTGATGAACATGGGATATATTGCACCTGTTACACCATATGATTATATTCAATACGCTAATCGAACGGTTGCAGCTACTAAAAAGAAACGTGAGATTCAAGCTGTATCTCTTGTTAAAGCCGTACCATTTCATTTGAACGAAGCCAATGAATGGGAAAGTTACGTAAATGCACAGTGGCCTCAATGGTCAGAAAGAAATCGACATCCTAAAAAGGTGAATCAAGTTTATAAGAAACAAGGGGAATCAGCAGCAACGAAAGAGGCTAAGGCGAAAATAACTGGAAAAGGCTTGAATATAAATGAAGTCATATAGTGGAGTTTGAATATGAAGGTAGGACTACCACCAATACAAGGAAAAAAGGACACAAAGGTTGTGTCCTTTTTTGGTGTGGGGATTATAGAACATCTAGTTCAACGATAAGAGCAAGTAATAATTGAAGTAAAAGTTGGATGTTAAGAGCGATTTGGGCATCAGTTGTTTTAATATCCACGTCACGGCTGTTTTCAACGATTGTTTTTTGACGAGTGATTTGTTTGATGCGAGAAGATTGAAGTAAGTCTTGTGTGATGCGGTCTGCACGGTCACCATCTGCGATAGAAATGCTAACGATAACTGCGATAGCTGCTTGTAGAGCTGCTTGAAGAGAAAGAGCTGCTTTTACGTCTGTAGAAGTTACATCTACATTACAAGAATCTTTAATAAAAATAAGCTCTTCGGAAATTTGAACTTCAGAGTTTAATTGTCTAGCTTCTTGTTCGATAAGGTTTTGATCATTTTCGCAGAATAGTGGATGACGGGAATTTGAATCTAATGCAGACCATGTTCTGTCGTCAGATTGACGATCGCAGTTGCTGCGGAATACGTTTTGATTCATAGTGTTTTTTCCTCCTTGGGTTTTTATTCCTTACTAACATATGCCGCGCTTTTTCATCTGGTTGGACGAAAGTCACAATAAATTTATCTATTTTTTTTCGTGTTTAATCACAAGTGTGTTTGTCTCGGGATTAACATCTTTTTCTGTTATATGCTGTTCTTTGTTTGTTAAAAGAGCGGCTTGCTGCTGTAATTGTTTGATTGTTTCTCTTAAATTTTCTTTTTCTTTATCAGATAAATTAACGGCATCTTTGTTTGCACCGTACTTTTTTAATGTACGGGAAACGAGTAGCTCCATTAATCTTTTTTGTGAATCCTCAAGATTGAATTCCTGATTCATACATATCTCCCTCCTTCATTGTTCTTAATTAGGATATGTGCATGAGCGGAGATTGGTATCAGTCAAGGGCGGATTTTAAGAAAAAGTTACCTAAAAAAACCACAGAGAATTACTTCTCTGTGGTTTTTGAAACGTAATTTATTTTATAAATTAACGAGTATAATGGCTAAACCAATTAATGAAATTATCAACGACTGTATCTAAAAATTGAACAGTGGATTCATCTGTCAGATTTCCTTCTTGATCAAACTTGGTATGAACAGCCCCTACGTAGACTTCGTTTCCAGGAAGAAGTGGAGATGAAATACCTGGTGAAAATAAAATGTCGCGTAAATGCATTTGTGCTTTAACGGTACCTAAATTCCCCATAGAAGCTCCCATAATCCATGATGGCTTGCCAATCATCACTTTGTCTACTCGTGATAACCAATCAATAGCATTGACTAACACGCCTGGAACGGTCCCATTATATTCAGGTGTAACCCATAGGACTGCATCAGCATTCGCTACTTTTCCTTTAAATTCAGTCACTACTGACGGTGGATTATTTTCAATATCTTGGTCATACAATGGCAATTCTCGTAGATTTAGGATTTCTAGTTCAAATTGATTCTGATATTTTTTTTGGATATATGTAGCGAGTTGTAAATTATAAGATTCTTTACGAATACTTCCAACTAGTGCAACAACTTTCATTACTATTACCTCCGGTGTTCTTATTTAAAGACTTATGACTCTATGATATATCTATTCAATCATAACTAATATTGTCTAATTAGCAAAATAGAATGCATTAGATTATCAAAAATGAAGAATTAGTTGCTAAAAGGGATGAATAAAAAAACATCTATTTCAGTACATATGCACTATAAAAAAACAGCGAGCGAATATCCATTATTCGCTCGCTGTTTTTCGTATGAATAGTTTTGTAAATTACAAGTGTATCCTGGTTTAACTGACAATCATCGGGCGTCGATGCTAATCATTACCTGATCTACTAATGTATCAATAAACGCTACATCTACCTTTTTTTTGTATATAAGGATTCGAAAGTATACAGGACCGTATAACATATCCAATACTACATCTACATTAATCGTATTTTGGATTTCACCTTGAGCAATGGCACGCTCAAAGATTAATTTAGCATCCTTACGGCGTGGAATAAGAAAGGAGGTGTAAAAAGCTTTAGCCATTTCTGAATCTTCTCCACTTTCCGCCACAAGGGCTACCACCGTTCGTCCGAGAGTACCGTTAAGAACTTCTGCGAGATCGTAAAGTTGTTGACGGAAATTTTCACGAATCGATGTCTTTTCAAGAAAATACAAATGTGGATCGGTCGTCATAAAAAAAGCATCAAGAACAAGAAATGCTTTGTTCGACCAATAACGATAGATCGTGGCCTTTCCAACACCTGCATGAGCGGCAATTGCTTCAATAGTCAAAGTGGAATATCCTGATTCCTCAAGTAAATCAATGGTTGCGTTAAGGATAGCAATTTTGGATGCCTCACTTCGCGGTCTTCCTACTGATTGCTGTTTAGATTGTTTTTTTTCTGACATGTTTATTCCTCACTTAAATGGGCGTAGGTGTAATGGCGACATTTCGCATACCATGACTTTATTAAACTCAGCATAATAAATCCAAGAAAACTACCTTTTATCCAGCATTTTGGGTTTCTGATTGTTTCACGTTCGTTTCCACTTTCTTTGGACGCCAAACTTGTTCAAATATAAGAGCCACTAGCATTCCGACCATTACACCATTACTGAAGACATATTGCAGAACGGTTGGTAAAGCAGCAAAGATTGCTGTTGGTAAGAACATTACCCCTGTTCCAAGAGAAAGAGCAGTACTCAGAATTGTCATACGTCTTTGGTCAAGAGGTTCTTTCAAAACAGAACTTATTCCTATTCCAGCCATCGAAGTAAACGAAGCAAGCATAGCGGCATATGCAATCGGACCTGGTAGCATAGCAAGCACCGAATACACGGTTGGGAAGAAGGAAATGACTGCTAGAGCGATACTGGCAATGAAGAATGGAAGCATACGGCTTTGACCTGTCATTCTAACAAATCCTGCAGCCACGGAAAATGGAACAACTCCGACTGCAGAAAAAACAGATGACAACATGGTATTTATTCCACTAATAATCCCAGAACTTTTTAGTAAGCCTTTTTTTCGATCTTTTTTGTCGATATTGTGTTCTGTAGGTTTATCTCCGAACACTTGTAGCATAGCTGCTACACTAGCAATGATACTTGAAATGAGAACAAATGCAACCATGATGGAGGATACAAACATTCCAGCATCTAGCTTTGGTGTTCCCCATGCGAACACGTCAGGTAATGAAATAATGGAAGAGGTTTTAGGCATAGGTTGAGAGCCATTGACCATAATAAAGGCTATGGAACCTACGACCATACCAATAAGGACAGCATAACTTTTTAACCACCCTTTTCCCCAAACGGAAAGAGAAAGTACCATAATAAAGATAACGAAAGAAAGAATCACAATCCCTGGTTGGATCTTTGGAGATGAATTGCTGACTCCAATCATTCCTTTTAAAAACATTCCACTTAACTGAAAGCCGAGAATGGTCAAATAAACTCCATTAACAAGTGGTGTAAATAGCTTAAGCAATTTATTCATCCAGCCTGCTAAACCAATAACAATAAGAAATACCCCAGTTAGGAGCATGGCGCCTTCTAACAATTGTAGGGAGCCACCTGCATTGTTTACCCCTTGAGCGACAGCCATTTGTCCCATTAAAGTAAATACCCCAAGCCATATGCCGGCTGGACCATCTGGTATAGGCAGGCGATGACCTAACCATCCTGATAATAAAGAAGATACACCAACAACTAAAAAGGTTCTTTGCATCAACCCTGAGATTTCCACAGGGGAGAGTTGAAACACCTGACCAACGATAATTGGAATCGTTAGTGAATTTGCAAGTAAAAATATAAACCATTGTATGGAACCAATACCGGTATCCAATTTTGAATTTTTCATAATCCATCCCTTTCTTTTATTGAAGCTTATGGACGTATTCTTTAATTATAAAACGATACGTCTCGTTTTAAATTATATACGATTCTTCATTTTTGGCAATACTTTTTTTGATTTGACAAATAATGCTTACTAAAATAAAATTACTTACATAAAGTAAGTTGTAGATTAATATTCATAAAAAGAAGCTAATTATTGAATTTGAGCGTGAAACATTCATTATAGAAGGGGAGTTATAAAATGGGGACATTTCATCAAAAACCAATTACATTCGTTGGAGACGTTAGTATTAATGTAATGGACTTGAATAAAGCCATCCAATTTTATCAGGAAATAATTGGTTTTCAAGTGTTGACTCAAAACGATCGCAAGGCAGTACTAACAGCAGATGGTCAAACACCGTTATTGACGTTGGAACAGCCAATTAATGTGATAGAGAAGGAAGAAAAAACAACGGGCTTATATCATTTTGCGATTTTGCTACCAACGCGTGCTGATTTGTCCGCCTTTTTACGTCATTTGCATCAAAAAGGATATCGATTTGGGGCGTCGGATCATTATGTCAGTGAAGCGTTATATCTTAGAGATCCGGATGGGAACGGAATTGAAGTATATAGAGATCGCCTTGCCACTGAATGGACATGGTCTAATGGAGAGGTAGCCATGACAACAATTCCGCTGGATAAGCAAAGTCTTTTAGAAGCAAGTGATACCATCTGGAGTGGTTTGCCAGCTGGTACGGTAATGGGACATATTCATTTACATGTATCAGAATTACAAAAAACGGAAGAATTTTATTCGAAGGGTCTTGGCTTTCAAGTTGTGAACCGCTATCAAGGAGCACTTTTTACATCAACTGGGGGATATCATCATCACATTGGATTAAACATATGGAATGGTGTCGGTGCTCCAGCTCCGAAGAAAAATAGTGTAGGACTTAACTGGTATTCGCTAGTTTTTGCAGATGAGGAAGAGAGAAATAAAGTAATGAAACAGCTGCAACAATTAGGTGCTGTGGTGAAACAGGTAGACAGTTATTATGTTACTGCTGATCCATCCGGAAATGAAATTCATTTAGTTGTTTAATTTTTAGGGGGATAGATTGATGAAGCAAGAAAGTATCTCAAATAATACAGATTTTGAAATAGGTATTTATACGCTGGCTGATATTGGCCCGGATCCACTTACTGGTAAAGAGCCAAGTGCAAAGCAGCGCTTGCAGGAAATTATTGAGTCTGCAAAATTGGCTGATGAAGCAGGGTTAGATATATTTGGATTAGGGGAGCATCATCGTTTAGACTACGCGGTTTCGGCGACAGCGGTGGCCCTGGCTGCTATTGCCCAAGTAACGAAACGGATTAAATTGACGAGTGCCACCACTGTATTAAGTACAGTCGATCCAGTTCGGCTATTTGAAGACTTTGCGACATTGGATCTTTTGTCTAATGGACGGGCTGAAATTATTGCGGGGCGTGGAGCTTTTGTAGAATCTTTCCCACTATTTGGACATAGCTTTAATGACTATGATGCGTTATTCGAAGAAAATATTGAGTTGTTTTTAAAGCTTAACGAGCAAGAGAATATCACATGGAAAGGTCGTTTCCGTCCTGCACTAAAAAATGCTGATATTGCACCAAGACCTGTTCAAAAGCAAATACCACTATGGGTTGGAGTGGGGGGAACGCCTGAGAGTGCTGAACGAGCAGGACGATTAGGGACTGGATTAGCCTTAGCCATTCTTGGAGGAGATCCGATTCGATTTAAACCACTCGTTGATATTTATCGTCAAGCAGGAGAAGCGGCAGGTCATCATGATCTGAAAGTAGGCGTTACTGGCCATTTTTATATTGCTGACACAATGGAGCAGGCAAGGGAAGAGTTCTATCCATATTATTCAAATTATTGGGGCTATGTAAATAAACAACGAGGTATGAGTACACATATTCCTCGCTCTGATTTCGAGCGAATGTCGAGTCCAGACAGTGCTTTATTCGTTGGCAGCCCACAGCAAATCATCGAAAAAGTACTCCATCAACACGAATTGTACGGACATCAACGTTTTATCGCTCAAATGGATATAGGTGGTTTACCATTTAGTAAAGTAGCGAAAAATATTGAACGATTAGCCACAGAAGTAGCACCAGTTTTGCGCCGTGAGTTAAACAAATAATAAGAGGAGTTGTCCGAAAAGGGCAATTTCATTGATTCAAATTCAAGTACAAGATTAGCAAGGGGAATCCACAAGTCGAATAATTGACGTGGATTCCCCTTTATCGGTTTTGTTACTTAAGAATTGACAATAGCGATTGTACAAAAGGTGAGAGAGAGCATGTTTCACTGACTTTTTTCGGTTAAATATCGTGAAAAAGGTGAGAGAGAGCGAGTCTCACTGACTTTTTGGGGTTTAATATTGTGAAAAAGAGAGAGAGAGCATGTCTCAATGACATTTTCGGTTAAATATTGTGAAAAAGAGAGAGAGAGCATGTCTCAATGACATTTTCCGGTTAAATATCGTGAAAAAGGTGAGAGAGAGCGAGTCTCACTGACTTTTTGGGGTTTAATATTGTGAAAAAAGAGAGAGAGAGCATGTCTCAATGACATTTTCCGGTTAAATATCGTGAAAAAGGTGAGAGAGAGCGAGTCTCACTGACTTTTTGGGGTTTAATATTGTGAAAAAGGTGAGAGAGAGCGAGTCTCAATGAGATTTTCCGGTTAAATATCGTGAAAAAGGTGAGAGAGAGCGAGTTTCACTGACTTTTTTGGGTTTAATATCGTGAAAAAGAGAGAGAGAGCAGAACTCAAGAACCGTACACTGTTGGTATTCCTTAGAAGAGGTTATTCAAAAAGTCAGCTTTCACTGACTTTTCGGACAGTACCTAGTTTTATAGTTCTTTTTTCATCATTTTATGAGGGATATTTTGTTCTAAATATTCCTCGCTAATGGCGTGATAGCCAATTCTCTCATAGAATGGAACGGCTTGAGCTTGAGCGGATAATTTTACATGTTTAAGGCCTTGCTCAGCCGCATGCTTTTCTAATGCTTCCATAATTTGAGCACCAGCACCAGTTCCACGCTCACTTGCTAGAACACAGATTCGTTCCGCTTTGGCTAAGCCGTCTACTACACGATAACGACCAGCAGCAATTGGGTCTTCTTGATCATTATATAGAACTAAATGAACGGCATTTGCTTCATTTTGGTCCACTTCAATTTCGAGTGGTATTTGTTGTTCTTTTACAAAAACGGATTTTCTAACATATAGTGCATCTTGATATTCTTTAGATGTTAGTGCAGCAATTTTTACAAACAATGACTTATTCAGCTCCTAATCGGAATGTTTCATATACTGTCCAATATCCATCCTCTAATTGGTATAGTAAATGAATACGATCTATTTTTTCTTGGCGTGATATATTTAATTTTGATAATTGTGCGAGAACATCTAAATGTTCATCATTGGATATCCCTTGGGCAATCGTTAGATGGGGAATATAAGCACTTTCTGAATTTCCCCCAAAGAACTTTTCATTATTCAGAGCTTTATTTAGCTCATCAAGTTCTGGTGTTGGTTCTACTTTTAAATAAATCGTATTGTTAGCAGGGTGAAAAGACTTTGCCTTCGTAATTTCAATGGTAAAAGGCTCCACTTGATGTGCAATTTGACTTACATAATCTGAAATGGAAGAAATCTCATTTTCACTCGCTTCAAACGTGCTCTTGAGTGTAATATGTGGGGGGATCAGGGAATATTTCTTATCATAGCGCTTACGATAAGAGTTTGCGATATCCTGTAGTTGTTTTGAAGGAAAAATAGCAATACCATACTTCATAATTTTTTACCTCCTATATATTAATCTCAAGATTTTTTCTAAAATCAATAGTTATCCATTATTATAATATCTTACAATGCGTTAAGAACAGAAAAACCTGATGATTTAAAACATTTCTAATAAAGCTCTTTTTAAATCAGCTTGCCAGTATTTCCACGTATGAATCCCATCGAATTCTTCATAAAAGTTAGGAAAACCTTTCCTATTTAGTAATTGATGCAATTCTCTATTTGGTTCGATAAAATTGGATCGTTTGCCGTCTGTTGTTGGCACATCAGTTTCATTCACGCCAATCACATGATAAAGCTCAAGTAGATGAGGCTCCTCGAAACTTTGGACAGCCTGTAGAACGGTTTTGTCGACTAACGGTGATTGCATAATGACTTTACCAAATGTATGTGGATACTGTAAAGCCGCTAATAAGGAAACGGTTCCACCAAGTGAGTCGCCAATTAACGCGCGGCCGTATCCCATTTGATAAGTGGGAAACTTATCATCTAACAATGGAACAAGTTCATGTGCTAAAAAACGAACATAAGCAGCATGCTGTTCACCATCTGGATGATATTTGCGTCTACGGTCAAATCGATCCTGATAAGGGATGCCCACAATGATAATATTCTCGATTTCATCATCCGCTAAAAGTTCATCAGCTACTCGGCCAATACGCCCCATTTGAAAATAATCGCGACCATCCTGAGCAATAACCAGCGTATATTTATATAATGGAGAAAAATTGTATGGTAAATAGACAAGTAACTCAAGATCTTCAGCTAATGCCTCACTATGAAACATATATGATTTAATCGTTCCTGTTCGTGTACTCATGTTTTTGCACCCCTGTTGTTTAAAAATTCTTGATTCATCCCACCATGCTATTTTAGCATAAATACATATAAGATTCTCTCCTTAGATTTAAGGATATGCACGAAATGAATAAATAATCAGATAATTTTGTGGTACAATGGTACAATGAATTTGGATAGGAACGAGGGAGAATAATGACAGGACGTGTACAAAGTAAGGTTGTCACAGCGGCAGCTAGGGAAGCGTTAATAGAAAGAGGAGTGACCATTGAGGACATCGGTCAAATTGTCCAAGCTATGCAAATTCCATATAATCCGGAATTAACATTAGAAGAATGCATGTATAGTGTGGAGCGGGTGCTATTAAAAAGAGAAATCCAATATGCGATATTAGTAGGTGTTGAGCTTGATCGATTAGCTGAACAAAAGAAGCTATCTGAACCACTACAAACAATAGTAGAATCGGATGAAGGCTTATTTGGTGTGGATGAAACGATTGCTTTCGGTGCGGTTCTTGCATACGGAAGCATTGCTATCACAACATTCGGCCATTTAGATAAAAAGAAATCAGGTATTATTGAAAGACTGGATAATACGTCAGAAGGAAAAGTAAATACCTTCCTCGATGATATGGTTGCTAGCATCGCCGCTTGTGCTGCATCTAGACTAGCTCACCGTTTACGAGACGAAGAAGAAGGCATTTCTAAATATGAACAAGCTGTTCGAGATGAAGAAGAACTAATCGGATAAGCTGTCGAAGCACCGGCTGTTAGCATGCAGTCGGTGCTTTTTTTGATTTTAAAAGACTGAGAGGTTAAAAGATTATACTCATCATCTTAACGGGTTCCAATCTGGAGGCAAAAAGGTAATAAGGACAAAACTGAATCGGAAAGCCGCAGGGAAATCCTTAAAACGCGGATGAAGGACAAAATTGCATCAGAAAGCTGAAGGAAAGTCCTTAAAGTGCGGATGAAGGACAAAACAGAATTAAAAAGCAGTAAGAAAGTCCTTATCATTCTGATGAAATATGAGACTTACCTGACAAAATATGCGGACATCCCTCATTTTTTGCTATTACATGACTAAATAAAGCAAAAAAGAGAGAAAAGACTAGCTTGATTAAGTGTATTTTAATAGCTATAATATACAAGGTAATACCAATAAATGGTAATAGAAGGTACGAATGAGTAACAGGGCTCACCTAGTATGGCATCTTTCTACATATGTTTTCACTTTTATTTTAATAAAATGAAAGCCCTTTCTTGTTATAACATGTGAGGCTATAAGAATGTGATTCTATGAAAAAAAGGAGTTGTCTAACCATGCTTTCTTCATTAACCCCACTCGATTGGAAACGTAGGGCGATCAAGTACTATCCGGAAAAAATAGCTGTTGTGGATGGTGACAAGGAATTTACCTATAAGGAATTTGGAGAACGTTCGGACAAGCTTTCAATAGCCTTACATCAGGCAGGAATCCGCGCAGGTGACCATGTTGCGGTGATGCTGCCAAATACTCATTATATGTTGGAATGCTTTTATGGAATCTGTCAATTAGGTGCAGCGATGGTACCGTTGAATTACCGATTATCAGCAGAAGACCTGGAATATATTATCAATCATAGTGACTCAAAGATGCTCATAGTAGATGAAGAATTTTGTGAGCCAATTGAAAAAATAGTAGATAAGCTTTTCATAGAGCAGATTGTGATTGTTTCTGTGGAGGGGCATCATACGAACTTAAAGGGAGTAGATTATGAAACCGTTCTTCAGCAAGCTCCTAATCTAGCACTACCAGACGTTGAAATAAATGAAAATCAATTGTTAACCCTGAATTATACGAGCGGAACGACATCGAAACCAAAGGGTGTTATGCTAACGCACCGCAGTAATTACTTAAACGCTGCTAATTTTCTTTTTCATATAGGTGTAAAACATGATGATGTGTATCTTCATACATTACCCATGTTTCATGCAAATGGCTGGGGTGGAGTTTGGGCGATTACGGCGGCTGGAGCAACTCATGTATGTCTGCGTAAAGTGGATCCGCCATTGATTCTCGACTTGTTTGAACGGGAAAATATCAGTCTATTATGTGGAGCTCCAACTGTTGTCAATATGCTAGTGAATGATCCGAAGGCAAAGGATACGAATATCAAGACAAAACTACGAATGGCGACAGCTGGATCTCCGCCAGCAGCGGCACTTATTCATAAAGCACAAGAGATCCTTGGCTTGGAAATGATTCATGTATATGGTTTGACGGAAACATCTCCTTTCATTCTGTATTGTGAATGGAAAAAAGACTTTGATACGAAATCAGCAGATGAACAAGCAAATATTAAGGCTAGACAAGGCATTGAATTAATTTTTAATGGAGAAACAAAGGTTGTTCGTCCAGATGGGGAAGAAGTCGATTGGGACGGTGAGGAATTAGGTGAAATTATTACCCGAGGCAATGTGGTCATGGAGGGGTACTACAAGGATCCTGTGAGGACATCGGAAGCGATTAAAGATGGATGGTTCCACTCAGGAGATTTGGCGGTTACGCATCCAGATGGGTTCATTGAGATTCGGGACCGTGCCAAAGATTTAATCATTTCAGGTGGTGAAAATATTTCTTCTACGGAAGTAGAGGGTGTGTTGTATAAGCATCCTGATGTATTTGATGTTGCTGTTATCTCTGTTCCAGATGAAAAGTGGGGAGAGGTTCCAATGGCCATTATTGTATTACAGCCTAATGCAATCGTGACTGAAAAAGAAATAATCGATTATTGTCGTACTAACATGGCCCATTTTAAAGCACCAAAAGTGGTTGAGTTCGTGGATGCTTTGCCAAAAACTGCTACAGGTAAGCTGCAAAAATATCGCCTTAGACAGATGTACTGGGATGGACCAAAAAGGGTGAATTAATGTTGGAAACCTTGTGTGGCATTGCTTAGATTAAATAGATTAAAGCCAATTATTATGCGTAATAATTGGCTTTATTTATTTGGAAATAAAGCATTCAGAATGTGCTTTCATTATTATATTTTTTTTACATAGATAATCGCCCAAGAAAGTATTAGGTAAAAGCATATATTTACATTGAGTTTAACAAAATGAAGTGGAGGTATTTAGAGGATACACTGTTTTTAACGATACGAAGTTAAGATAAACGTAATTCTGAATAAAGAGTGTCATTTATCTTATAACCACGTATAGTAATGTAACCCATATTAAGTACCCCCTGGAAAAAGGAGATGTAATATTATGTCAGATTGTCATGATGGTTTTGGAGTAGGAGGAAGCTTTGCGTTTATCGTAGTTCTGTTTATCCTTTTAATTATCGTAGGAGCTAGTTTTTGTTGTGGATCTGGTGGATTTGGTGGATTTGGTGGAGGAGTTGCTCCAGCTTACGGATATGGTGGATACTGCTGATCAAACTTTTAAAAGCCGACCTAATATGGGTCGGCTTTTAAATTTTTATATTATATATATAGGAAGTAAAGCTTTTCATTTGAATGAACATTTTAAAAATCAGTGAATAAATAAACAATTTATTATTCTGTATTCAACTTAATTTATATTATAATGGTAAAATAGTTGTTAAGATTTTATTTTAAAAAAGTAAAAATATAAAAAGTATACATAGATCGAAAAGGGTTTGCATCTCACCTGAGATTAGACTGGAGGAACAAAGATATGCAAAAAAGCACTTCCAATAACGAATTACAGCGTGGTTTAAAGCCAAGACATATAACGCTGATGTCCTTAGGAGCAGCGATTGGAGTTGGGTTATTTCTTGGATCGGCAACGGCCATTCAATTAGCAGGTCCTGGTATTTTGTTTGCCTATGCATTTTGTGGCATGATTATGTTTTTTATTATGAGAGCCCTTGGAGAGATGGCCATTCAACAACCTGTAGCTGGCTCGTTTAGTCAATATGCGCGTGAATATTTAGGGGACCTTCCTGGCTATTTAACAGGATGGAATTATTGGTTTCTATGGGTTGTTACGTGTATGGCAGAGATTACAGCAATCGGTATCTACATGGGATTCTGGTTTCCTAGTGTACCACACTGGATTTGGGCATTAGCCGCATTAGTGATTATGGCAATGGTCAACTTCCTTGCTGTAAAAGCATATGGTGAATTAGAATTTTGGTTTGCTACGATTAAAATTGTAGCGATTATTTTGATGATTGTTACAGGCTTAGGCATGATTATTTTCGGTATTGGTAACGGCGGAATCGCAATGGGAATCAGCAACCTTTGGGAGCATGGGGGACTTTTTCCGAATGGAGTAACCGGAGTATTAATGTCCTTACAAATGGTTATGTTTGCTTACTTGGGAATTGAAATGATTGGTGTAACAGCAGGTGAGGTAAAAAATCCTGAAAAAGTATTAGCTAAAGCGATTGATACAGTATTCTGGCGGATTCTTATTTTTTATGTAGGTGCTCTGTTTGTCATTCTTTCAATCTATCCTTGGAATGAAATTGGTACACAAGGAAGTCCGTTCGTATTAACGTTTGATAAAGTAGGGATCCCTGCAGCAGCGGGTATCATTAACTTTGTTGTGTTAACAGCAGCTCTATCATCTTGCAACAGTGGAATATTTAGTACAGCAAGAATGCTGTTTAATTTAGCAGAAAATAGCGAAGCACCAAAATCTTTTAACAAGCTGAACAGTAATGGTGTGCCTAGTAAAGCGGTAGTAGCAACTGCTGGAGTGTTATTAGTTGGTGTTTTATTAAACTATATCGTACCAGCTAAAGTATTTACATGGGTAACAAGTATATCAACGTTCGGTGCCATTTGGACATGGTGTATGATTCTGCTATCACAAATCCGTTTTCGAAAGGGCTTAAGTCCAAAACAAAAACAAGGCTTAAAATTTAAGATGCCTCTATATCCCTTTACTTCTTATCTAGCATTAGCATTCTTATTATTCGTCGTTTGTTTACTGGCTTATTTTCCAGATACAAGAATCGCTTTAATCGTTGGCCCACTCTGGCTATTGATCCTAGTAGCATTCTATTACGGAAAAGGGTATCAGAAAAATAAATAAGGAAATGAAAATGGGGTTACGCTTTCGCAAAAGCTTCAAGATTGCTCCAGGTGTTCGACTGAATGTCAGTAAGAAGAGTGCCGGTCTTAGTTTTGGCGGGAAAGGATTACGATATAGCATTAATAGTAATGGAAGAAGAACGGCTAGCGTCGGAGTACCCGGAACAGGTCTTTCCTATGTATCAACGACATCGGGGAGGACCTATAAATCAAATGCGTATCAAACACATAGACAATTACAGGCTCAGCAAAAACAACTACATAAAGAACAGGAAATGGAACCAGCCAAATATGAAGTGGATGTATTCGAAAATCAATGTGAAATTGTTCAATCGATTCATAAAGAAGAAAAAAAGTTAACCAAAACAGGAAAACTATCCACCAAACAATTGACCAAAACCCGGTATTATGAATGGCAACAAGACTATGTGTGCAGTTGTACTTTGCGTATCGCCAGAGACCTATTCGCCTTACTTCCATTAAATACGGTCATCATTCATGCCTTTGATACTCAACTAAACACAGAAACTGGTCACGAAGAGCGTCTCCTAGTCCTTTCTATCCAAATCGACCGAGAAATTCTAACTGGATTAAATTTTGACCATATTGATTGTTCAGACTCAATGAATAACTTCCCACATCATATGAACTTTAGGAAGACAAAAGGGTTTGTGGAGGTAGAGAAAGTTAATGTGGATGGATCGTGACATGATTTGTGGTTCATTGTTGTCTATCCTTTACCATTAGGTATCTACTTTAAACCAATCATTGGATTAAAGTAGATGCTAAGTATATTGACTTTTACCACATAATACCTATAATAGAAAATATACTTCTTTTATACGACTTGTTAGCTCAGTGGGAGAGCACTTCCTTGACAGGGAAGGGGTCGTGGGTTCGAATCCCTCACAGGTCATTAATACAGAAATATCAAAACCTCTTGTTTATCAAGGGGTTTTCTTGTTTTCAGAGGTATAACAGTTTGATGGGTAAATCACTAATACAGCAAAATTGGGGACAATTTGGGGACAAAAAATAAAATACGGTAAAAAACATTAGATTATTAACCCATTGAATAGTAATTAAATAAGAATAGAGATTGTGAAGGTTCTACTAAAAGGCGCAGTTTAGTTGAAGAGTGCTGGTTATCATGTGTTCAGCAATCGGGCCATATTGTTGAATAATACCTTTAAAGAATATTGGATATCTACATTAAAGTTCAGAAGAGATCGTGAAGAAAAATTGCCTTTTAAAAATAGAAAAACCCCTCTCGAATTATAAGAAGGGCTATTTTAATTACGCACTTTGGGAAAATTGTTCATTCCTATCTTTTATATATCCTAATTTTCCTAGTAACGGTATAAACCAACGATCCAATCCAATTTTTCCAGCATTCATTCCTGCCACAAGAATAAACATTCCTAACAAAACCATTTGGGGATTTGTACTTGTTGTTCCAGAGAACATATAAGCAAAGTTCATAGTAAGCCCCATAAGTATGGAAAATGGTGTAAAAATACCCAAAATTAATCCGAGACCTACTAAAAACTCTCCCCAAGGAACTATTACATTAAAAAGATCGACGTATGGTAGTGCAACCTCTTTTAAAAAATTTCCCCACCAAGGTTGAACAGCAGGATGTTCACCAGACATATTTTTTATTGCTCCATTAATAAAGCCGCTTGCATCAAATTTTCCACTAGAGATTTTGCCCCAACCAGCATTTAACCACTGCCATCCAAGATAGAGTCGAAGTACAGTAAGCAAGAGTGTTACATAACGGTTTTCTTTTAAAAATTGAATAAACATAATAAAGCCTCCTAAGTAAATGATAAATATTATGATTGATATTGATTATCATTATCAATTACTTTATTATGATTATCAATAAGAAAAAGGCACCAAATAATTTTTAAATTTTTAGTTAATTATTCCTATTACCTATTATAAGTAAGTTATTTTACTATAGAACTCAACTCTCTCCCCCTCTTGTCTTGTTTTAATTCTAATACTAACTTTTAATTGTTAAATGTCGTATTACTTAATATTAAGTAATGTTAAAAATGGGATAACTAGGGGATATATGTAAATAAGAGATGACATTTCTCAGTGATTGAATTAGAAAAAGTGAATAGAGAAAATGAGAATTGGAATTTGACTTTTTAATCTCTCATGATTAATGGGCTTATTTTTATTAAACCATATTATCGAGTTCGACGAAGGGTGCTTATCTTGAATAAGGTTTAAGTAATGATCTTCCACAAAAG
>CAVVWH010000009.1:0-23151 GCA_963751845.1 uncultured Bacillaceae bacterium | reverse complement strand
ATAAATCAGTTTCTGTCTTTTTTAACGGATTTCCGAAAGAAGTCTCCCATCCTCAAGGAATGCGAAGGGCGTAGCCCAATGAGTAGGTGGGAGATGAATTTCGATTCCTAAAAGAAGTGGATTCATTAGCTTTGGCAAACGCACAGATCAACTTACAAAATGCATATAAGAACTTCTTTGAAGGTAATGCCGAATTTCCAAAGTTCAAAAACCGTAAGTCAAAACAGTCTTACACAACGAATCGAGTGAACGGAAATATCGAATTGCAAGATGGTCATATCAAATTACCTAAACTGAAATTAGTAAAAATCAAGCAGTATAGGGGAATCCCTGAAAAATACAAGGTGAAAGCTTGTACGATTTCCAAAACAAAATCAGGGAAATACTACGTATCTGTACTAACAGAATACGAAAAGGACATACAATCCAAAACAATAGAACATATTGTAGGGTTAGATTTTGCTATATCTGAATTATATGTGAGTAGCGAGAATGAGAAAGCCAATTATCCTCGTTATTATCGTCAAATGTCAGAAAAGCTAGTAAAAGCACAACGTATTCTAACTAAACGTAAAAGAGGTTCTGCTCGTTGGAACAAACAACGAATAGTAGTTGCTAAATTACATGAAAAAGTAGCGAACCAGCGCATCAATTTTCTTCACCATAAATCAAAAGAGTTAGTTTCTACATTTGATGCTGTAGTGATAGAGGACTTGAACATGAAAGGTATGTCTCAAGCCCTTCACTTTGGAAAAAGCGTTCATGACAATGGTTGGGGTATGTTCACTACTTTTTTAGGCTACAAACTAAAAGAACAAGGGAAGCAACTTGTCAAAATTGATAGGTGGTTCCCTTCCACTAAAAAATGTTCTTGTTGTGGTGCAGAAAAAGCTATGACATTATCTGAACGTACCTATCAATGTTCTTGTGGTTATGTGGCAGATCGAGACTACAATTCAGCAATCAATATCAAAAATGAAGGGTTACGCATATTAGCATTATCATAGAAACAAAAACTCTTGGAACAAGAGGGTTAGCTCGGTCAATTTTCGTTAGCTAGTAAAAGTAACTATAAAATGTATATAAAAAGGGTGATAAACATCTTTTTGAATTGACATTATCAGAATTAGAAACTGAATATAAAAGATTTCGATAAAAAGTTTGAGGATATATTCTTTCCTTAAACTTTCTTTATAGAGGATTATCCTTCAATATACTCTTTTTTAATTTAATAGCTTTGTTAAAAAACAGCAGTATGTATAATAAGGCAAATCAATTAATGAAAATGGACTATTGTGGTAAAATATTAGATATGTCAAATCATATGAGACTCTAATCCTAGTTTTGAATGTAGGTACAATCATTATAGGGGAGATGATACGTATGTACGAACTAAAAACAAAAGAAAATGATCATAGTGTTATTGAGTTTATTGAAAAAGTGGATAGTCCTAAAAAACGTGAAGATGCTTATAAGCTGTTAGATATTTTTACTGAAACGACTGGTTTACATGCGAAGATGTGGGGACCGAGTATTATTGGATTTGGTTCGTATCATTATAAATATGATTCCGGTCACGAAGGTGATGCGCCATTAGTTGGCTTCTCGCCTCGCAAAGCAAAATTCAGTTTGTATTTTGCAACAGGGGACAGGGAAAGAGAGGAATTGTTAAAGGAGTTTGGAAAACACACGACTGGTAAAGCATGTGTGTATATCAATAAAGTAGCAGATATTGATGTCAATGTCTTAAGAAGGCTAATAAATCAATCGGTTACATTTTTGAAAGAAACCTATCCGAATTAAGAAGAGTTGTAGTATTTTTGAATGATTAGTGAGTATATCCAAGCAGGATAACCTACTAAGCATATGATAGATAAGAAAGATGTGAAGCATGCTCTATATGTACTAATATTATCACCCTACATGGTATTAATAGATGAATAAGCCTTCTACATTTTAGGTGTTAACATCCTTTCTCGTTGATGAGGAAGGATGTTTTTATCAAGGAGTAATTCACCTCATAATTCACCCCAATTTTGTGATTAATTGAGCGGAATTATTCTTTGGTGAATTAACTAAATTAGATACTTCATATACTTCCATTACTTCTTCAGATAGGGGCTTTAATAAATGATTCAATTCATTTGGGTCTTGAACGGTAGGGTTTAACCAAGTTTTTTCATCTTCAGGTTTAAGAATCACTGGCATCCGATCATGGATATCTATCATGAGTTCATTTGCTGTAGTGGTAATTACCGTACAGGTAAAAATAGACTGTCCCTCTGGGGATATCCACTTTTCCCATAGACCAGCCATAGCAAATAGTCCATCAGATTTTAATTTAATTCGCATCGGTGTTTTTGTTTTATCATGATTTCGTTTCCATTCGTAAAAACTATCAGCTAGGATTAAGCATCTTTTTTTTCGATAGGCGGTACGAAAGCTCGATTTCTCGTCTAACGTTTCAGCTCTAGCGTTTATCATTTTGTAGCCAATTTTCTCATCCTTGGACCAAGGTGGTACCAATCCCCATCGCAAATAGCCTAATCTGTTTTTGGTTCCATCATTTATAACAGATAGAACAGAGTTAGAAGGAGCTATATTATAGTTAGGATGATATAATTCCTCTTCAATAGCAGCCTCAATACCAAAACGGTTGATAATATCAGTAAAATTAGCGAATAAGGTAAACCTGCCACACATCTTCTAAATCACCTCGATCATTGGATAGTTTTATCCCGCCTTAACGGGCAGTAAGACCCCCACCTCAGGATTCTGAGTATCCAAAGAAGATAGGTGGGGGATCAACTGCCCATAAAGGTCCGATTGGTTCAACTAACCATCAGTGGGGGATGAAGAAAACCCCCACTGATAGAAGTTTCACTTTATTGTAGCCTTTGGTGTCAAAAATCAAAAGTGTTTAAGCTTCACTAGAAAATAAAATTGTGTTTATTAAAGCTGTTTGGATAAGGAAAATTCATACATAGAAGGAAGTTGTCTGAGAAACAATAAATGAGAAAATCATTTTAACGTTGTAAAGGGGAATTTCATGAAAATAGCTGCCATATTTTTAGTATGTCTTATTACCTTGTTCCTCCCAGCACAAGCTTTGGCTAATCAAAAGGTCCCTATTTTAATTTATCATTCAATCGACGAGTTTACTGGTCATGGTTCGAAGGAGTTATATGTCACTCCGAAGAATTTCGAGCAACAAATGATTTATTTACGCGATCATGGCTATACATTATTAACTTTTGATCGGTGGCAAGATCTTTATCGAGTAAACAAACCCATTTTCATAACTTTTGATGATGGATATAAAAATAATCTAAAGGCATTTGATATTTTTCAAAAATTGAAAAATGAACGTTTTAAACCAACTGGTACCATTTTTGTTATTTCTGACTTTATAGGGCGCTCCAATCGATTATCGATATCAGACTTAAAAGAGATGGCAAATTCAGGTATGATTTCCGTCCAGTCACATACTGCCACACATACTGATTTGACGAAGGTAAAAAATTACGAATTTGAACTGAAGGAATCTAAAGAGAAAATTCAAAAAATAACGGGAAAACCAGTTATTGCTCTTGCGTATCCGTACGGAAATTTCAATGACAACGTCGTAGCTGAAACGAAGAAGTATTATGTATTTGGGCTTACGACAACCCCAGAACTCTTTTCAGAGAAAAACATAAAAGACGAACTCTATCTTTTACCACGAATCTATATTAAGTATTCAACTACTCTGGATGATTTTGCAAAGATCGTTAGTGGAGAATGAAGGGGCGGACTAGGTAATTGTTTTTTGTACATAAGATTACAAAAACGCTTGGACGTTCTTTTTCCAAGCGTTTAATTGTTTATCATGATGGATTGAAGAATGGCACATTCACTACAATAAAGATTTAAAAGAATGTCGAATCACATCCCCGCGACTAATAATTCCGACTAATACTCCATTTCGTTCTACTGGTAATTTTTTTATTCGTTTCTTTCCTAATGTAGCTGCAATATCTTCAATTTCTGCATTCCATGGAACGGTTTGGACGGATCTTTTTTTTGCGATTTCTTTAACATTTAAATCAAGTATTCTTTTTACTCTGTCATCAAATTCTTCGTCGTCACCTTTGATGACATCTATATAATAGAATGTATCAATGTGAATATCCTGATGTTTTCCGATATAACGCATGATGTCTCCATCACTTATATAGGAGATAATTTCATTTGCTTCGTTAACAATTGGAAGACCACTGATGCCATATTCGATAAACTTTTCAATTACAGAGCGAATACTATCGGTTTCTTTTACTTTAATCACTTGTTTTTTCATGAATTCATGAGCTTGCATGCTGTTCCTCCTGATATTTGGTTAGAATAGGTCTCTTCTTACTACTATTGACAATTTCTTTGTATCAATAATCAAATAAGCGTATTAACTTTAAAAGACAGAATTATATTACTTCTAATTATATTGTACCAATTTTTGAATTGCTAGATTGCATTACTTGAATAAAAAGAGAGTAGGGAAAAATATTAAATATCTAGGAGAAAGGAATCATTTTGTACAATGCGAAGGATAAAAGGACACAAAATGACAAATTTCGATGAATTCTATAGTAAATCCCATAATTGAAGGGAGGTGAAAGTATGCACTTCCGGCAAAACGTATTAAAAGGCATTATAATTGGGGCCGCTTTATTTTTCCCAACAAATGCGTTTGCAGAAAAGGCGGATCATACTCCAAAACTACCTATTCAATCGGAAAAAGCAACTGTGCAAAAGCAAGATCAGGCTACTGGGGATCAAGTTAAAAAGTCAAAGGCGCTAGAAAAGCGTGAGAAGTCTCAGAAACCAGAGAAGACTGTGGTAAAAAAACCAGCAGTTAATACTTATTCCAAAAAACCAGTAGTTAAGAAACCGGTAGATAAGAAAAAGGTATTGCCAGAACAAGCAAACCCTAAAGCTAAAGCGGCTAGACAATCTACAGGTAAGAAACCTAAGCAGACTGGTATGATGAATACCTCTGCAAAAAAAGTAGCGAGTCATAGTGAAAAGAAAAGCATAATCAAGAAACAAGCAAAAAATGTTCCATTGAATAAGGAATCATCTAAACAGGATGTAGTTAAAAAGCCTTTACATTCAAAAGAAAACACAAAGAACTCAGATTTAAAAGAAAATGAGTTCGTTCATGAAATAAATATACTAAGCCCGATTGTAATAGAGAAAAACATCATGCCAAAGATGTCCTCTCCTGAGAAAAAGGAGTTACCTAGAAAACAAAAAACTCCTGATCCTGTTACAAATTTTCCTGATGATATATTGATGATATTCTCACAAGGTAGCTATCAATCAGGAGGGGCTGCTAAGGACAGAAAGAATACCGGGTTTAACACATATAGCTTGAACGATAAATGGTTTATAAAATGGGAAAAATATTGGATACTGGGATCTACCCAGTCTTTTGTATTACAAAACCATAAAATTTCCAGTCAATGGATGAATGCACCGCCATTTCAGCCTCCAAAATCGTTCCTTTTTTCTTAAACATACACAATAAAAAATACAATTTATTGAAGAAAAAAGGGAGCGAATGAAAAATGAATGTAAAAATGAACGGTAATAAAATGGTTAAATCAATCGTATTAGCAGGAGTACTTTCAGTTGGTGTTTTTACAGGTGGCCATATCAGTGATGCTGCAGGGCACGGAAATTCAGGTCATGGGGCAAAAACCGAACATTCAGTCAATGTAAAACCTTCTAAATCTCAGGCTACTGTTCACGCAAAGGTAAAAGTTGAAAAAGAAAAAGTGAAAGCAGTAAAAGTTGAGGCAAAAAAACCTGCAGAAGAAAAAGTTCAAGCTGAAACAAAAAAAGTGAAAAAAGCAAAAGTAGTAAAACAAAATAAATCAGCCGTAAATAAGGCTAAATCTCAGGCAGCGGAACATGCCAGTGAAAAGGCAAAGGCAAATGCGTCCGTTAACTCTGCTGTTGTTGCTACTGGAGTGACATCTGTAGTGGCAAATGAGGTTAATGAAGAGAATACAAAGCAAGGTACTGAGGAAACATCTGTGGCAGAAAAAGAAGTAAAAGTTGAAGCCACAGAAGAAAAATCAGAAGCAGTGACTGAAGAAAAAGCAGAAGCTACGGAAGAAAATAAAACAGAAGAAGCTGACTGAAGTAAAAGCAGAAGCTACGGAAGAAAATAAAACAGAAGAAGCTACTGAAGTAAAAGCAGAAACTACGGAAGAAGAAGCTATAGAAGGTAAAGATGCAACCAAAACTGAGGAATCTACTCAGGAAAAATCAAAAGCAGTGACTGAAGAAAGCACAGAAACTGAAGATAAAAGCATTCCTGAAGAAAGCACTCAAAATAAAATTGGAACTGTAACAGTTGCTAAAAATGATGACGAACAAGCTGAAGATGAAAATGCAGATGATGACAATGAAGATTTTAAGAACAAAGTAAATCCATCTGTAGCGAACAAAGCTAAATCTCAAGCTAGTGCACATGCTAGTGCAAATGCAAAGTTACATGCATCCGTTAACTCTGCAGTTCATCCAACTGTAGCTGTAACTGCACCAAAAGCAACAACAGAAGCAGTAGCACCAGTTGAAGCAACAACAGAAGACAGCAGCACCAGTGTCAACTACAGCTGTTATTGAAGAACCAAAAGAAGAAAAAGTAAATCCATCTGTAGCGAACAAAGCTAAATCTCAAGCTAGTGTCCGTGCGAGTAAAAAAGCAAAACAACATGCATCACTTAAATCTGCTGTACGTTCAACAGAAACTGCAGTAAAATAAACCAAAAAATAGACTCACTGTCTGTTCATACTGAGACGTAAATCAAGGCCTCTTATATACAGCTAAAGAAGCATCTATACTGTATTATAAGGGGTCTTTTTAAACTCTAACTAACAAGTAAGAACAAAGAAATGTGCATGAAAGTTTTTCGATCAAAAGTTAAAACTCTACGATTTTCCCCCTTATTAGAGAGAAAAAGTTCGAAAATTAGTCAAAATTATTAATTCAAAGCAAAAATTACTACAAAAGTAGTAAGTAATTATATGTAAATCAACAATTAAAAAAACGAAATTGTCAATAATAGAATATTTCGAAAATTATGTCAATAACAGAAGAAATAAAATTAGAATGAATGAAAAATTAAACGTGTAAAATAGGAATTAAGTACCAAGTGGGGTTTTACAAATTATAACTTTAATAGGATAATTATTACGGATTAAATCATCATCCCCCAATGATCATGGCAGCGTCAAATATTAAAAAATAGCCGTCATTAAAAATTTCATGAAGTTTTTGTATTACAACAAAGATTAGTAATTGACAAATGTATTCATTAATTGGGTAATGCCTTTATTAATTAAGGAGGTGAGGCCTATTGGTAAGGAATATCATAAAAAAACCCTTAAGCGAGGGTCCTAGTAAAACAATCGCCTAAGGGTATAGAGTAGGAGTATACCTGCTCAAATGCTAGTATACTCCTTTTAATAATAGAATAAAAGAGAGGGAGTGACATGAACCATGATTATGTACATCGTGAAAAAAGACACAATAGCTTTAATTGAAGAGTTAGATGAATATGGAAATAGTTATACTAGAATTATTGAAGGTCGAAATACATTTGTAGTGGGGTTAAGTATAAAACAGATTTTTGAGGATACGCTAAACTTTTACTGTACAACTCTGCAGGGAGCAATCCGTGGTGCTAAATCCATTCTTGGTGAAAAGTATCATCCTCCGATCTTAATTAATGCTGCAGAGGGTCTAATCATGTTTCCATGTGGTCCTATACGAAGAAAAAATAGTGTTTGGGTTGCTAACAATCAAATTGTTAATCTAGAACAGATGGGGAAAGAAACCATTATTTACACAAATTATGGACATGAGATTATTGTTCCGTTAAAAATCAGCCAAATTGATAATAAAATGGGCCAAGCATCTCGACTTCTAACGACACAAATTCATCGTGCAAAGGTAGACATGTCCTTTTACTATGATCGAGACAAGGGGGTCATCCTACGTATGAAATCAGGCGAACGTAATATGTCTGTAGAAGAAAAGGGTGAAGAACAGTAAGAAATGATGACAGCTGACTCAGGTTGGCTGTTTTTTTTATGCAAAGGATGTAGTTTTTTATTTCTTTTATTCATATTCCTGTAGATTTTCTATCTTTTAAATGTGCTATTACAGGTGTCAAGGCTTATCTTTCATTCATACATTGGTGATATCACTCCCAATAATATGGAGTGGTATAGCAACAACTTACTTAAAAGTTATCTGAATTATTTGAATGAGGTGAATGTCATGGTAAGCCATAGTGTAGCAGTAGCTGTTATGGTAATGGATACAGATAGTAAATTTCTTCTTGTTAAAAGTTACGATAGAGGATGGAATTTTCCAGGAGGATTTGTGGGAGAGCATGAATTCATTAAGGAAGCAGCCATAAGAGAAGTGAAGAAAGAGACAGGGATACCTATTCAATTAACTAATTTTTTAGGAATTGAACAGGATGTTACAGAAACAAACTTTGTTTTTTTATTTAAGGGAGAGCCAGTTAAAGGAAAGCAAATCGTTTCTGGTGAAAGTGAAAATATTGGTTATTTTACCGTAGAAGAGGCTTTAGAAATGATGAAATTGGATCAGTTTAAGGAACGAATTGTTCACTGTTTGAACGAGGAAGATCTACCATTTTTGATTGTTAAATCAAACTAGACAGCCATGAATTACTTAATAAAAAACCAATTCTCCATTTAATTATGAGAATTGGTTTTTGATGTGTAATGATATTTTATAGATAAAATCATATGATCACCCTTATCTTTATTATTAGTTCGTACTTTATAGGTGCTGATGAACTAATCCTTATTTTTTGCCAATCATACAAAGTTGTTTTCCGTCCATTGCTAATCCAGCCCAAAGCATTTGTAAAAACTTTTTCATAGATGTCATCTCCTTTTTCGAATAAGATTTTTTTAGAATGAAAGTTATCTTCTAGTTAAAAGGTCTAATGATTTCCCATGCATTTCTAAACCAATTAAAAATAATTGAATGAATTTTTTCATAAGTGTCAGCCTCCTCAAAAGTTTGTTTAATGAATTAGACTTGGTAAGTAGAAGAATTATCTTCTAGTTAAAAGATCTAACGATTTTCCGTGCATTTCTAAACCGATTAAAAATAATTGAATGAATTTTTTCATCTTTGTCATCTCCTCTGTAACTTATACTCTTATTATGGAGTAGAAGTGATATTTTAACAAAGTTGTTGAAAACGTGAACATTCTCAATGAAAACGAAAACATGCTTAATGAAAGGGGTACCATCTACATTTTTCTTATGATTTCCCTTTTTTTCGTCGTTTTTCTATGTAAAATCAAAATTTCATAAAAATGAAAACATTTACAGAGATCAAGTCGTTAAACTTCTACAGGCACCTTACAGAAAATTACTCATACTTTATGTTTAGAATGGAGGGTGAGTAATGAAGTTTATTAAGAAATGGAGTAAGAGAATATTTCCTCAAGTTACAATAAAGAAAAGAAACAAGAAAAAAACTCTCATTATGGGAGCTATATATGGAAAACACTCCAATCAACAAACAGGGTCTTTAGCAGAAAGTGATGAAAATCGTGTAAGAGATGTTGAAAAGTACTTCCGTCCTGCGTGCAATTCTGTTCTTAATAATCGGTTAGATGATTTTCAGTTTTTTCAACCATATTATGAGAAATCATTTAATGAAATTGTCATTCCTCCGTCACTGATGAATTCACCAGAAAATACGATCATTCATTATTTCAGCATTCTCCGAGAGGCAGAAAATCTTACAAGTAAGCAAATGGGCGGATGTGGAACAGTAGGAATGGCTAAACTTCCTTTTCCGATTGCATATAATTTTTTTACTAAGGAATATCAGAAGAAGATATCTTTTGCTTCGTATCTGCAATCCTTCAAAGGGATTGGGCATACTAGTCTGATTAAGTTAAATAAACTCCCCGTTCAACCGCACTCTACAACTATACCTTACTTTATTGAGCTCGAAACGATTGAGGGGTCTTCAAAGAATCTTACTTATTTTGCGTATTATTATGGATATGTTTATATCCAAAAAGAAGGCAACACATTCAAAATTGCCGATATGACTTTAATTGGTGAGGATTTTCTCTGTGCTGCCTATCACTTGTGGCAGCATAATGCAGAAGCAGTTGTGGATATTGAGTATGGGGAGTGGTGTAAGCTTGTCAAAAAAAGATTGCCGACTAAGAAAGAAGGGTATATTAAGAAAATTGATATAATCGGAACGGATGGAAGAGATTATCGATTTATCTTTTTTCAATTAACGAATGATACAGACCTATTAATGTCTCAATATAGAAAGAATTCAAAGGGGACATGGGAATGGATTAAAATTGAACCCGAAAGCTGTTTGAAGGTGAAAGAATAATTATATTTGTTTGTACTTTCCCCATCTAGTGAATGCTAGATTTTTTTAGTTTCTGCTCATTTCTTCATTCATTTTAGAATTCCCAAATATTTAAAGTCATTGAAATGCTTACGAATTGTAATAATATGCAAAGAACAAACTGGCGAGGGGAAATCAAAAATGAACAGAAAAACATTTTACACAGCACTTATTGTTACTTTTGTATTGACATCAATGGTCAATCATTCGGTTTATGCTAATGAATGGGAGGATGAGGATGGACCTATTAATTTTAAAATTGAGATGCTCTCATGGAAGAAAGTAAATGAAATCCTTCCAAATAAATCAAAGTTTGTGATTATTGATGTTGAATCAGGATTAGCCTTTAAGGTTCAACGAAGGGCGGGGACGCAGCATGCAGATGTACAACCTTTAACTAAAGAAGATACGCTAATGATGAAAAAAATATATCACAATCAGTGGAGTTGGAAGCGTAGAGCAATCATTGTGTTAATCGATCATCAAATGATCGCTGCATCAATGCATGGAATGCCACATGGTGCGGGTGCTCTTCAAAATGATTTTCCAGGGCATTTTTGTGTTCATTTTTCGGGTAGTATAACACATCGTTTAAAAAATGAAGATCTTTCTCATAAATTAATGATATTGAAAGCGGCTGGCAAAATTGATGAATATATAGCTTCAGTAAGTCCGTATGAACTAATCACGATTTTTTCTATAGCCATTAATCAAGCAGATCGCAGCCTATTAACCGAGACCTTATCGAATTCTAAGCAGTCTAATCGCTTGTCTACACTCGTTCAAGAGATGACTTCCTTTGTGATTCATGATCTTCCCGAACCATTACTTGAAAATAATCTATTACTTGTTGAAATACCTATTCGGGTAGATCTTTATAAAAAGGGACACGGTAAAGAAGAAAAGTTAATCAAGTTTACGATTTGGAGAGATGGGTTGATGAATCGTTGGGTGATTGATCAAGACTCTCTTTATAAAGAGTTAAGGTAAGAGGTGCGTGAAAACGTTAATAAAACCTGTTCAAAAAACAACAATCTTTGCGAAAACAGCCATAAGTAAAAAGCAAATTCACACTTGAATTTGCTTTTTACTTAATTATTATTGTTTTTTCATCTCTACAACTAAAAAGTGAGATTTTTCATCTGCATTGATTTTAATATCTTCTTCAACAATTTCCATCGCATCTCTCATATCTAATGTAATGTCATTAATTGTAGAAGTTCCTTCGATTTGAACTAAGTAGGCTTGTCTTCCTTCTGCTACAGGGAAGCTGATTTCATTGCCTTTATCAAGCTCTAAGGAGTAAATGTTAGCATCTTGATTGATTTTAATCGGTGCCTCGTCTTCTTTACTTGAAACCATATGCTGCCATTTGTTATGACGATCTTCCATACTAAAGCGATAATCTCCATAATTAGGTGTATGTCCTGCTCTGTCAGGAAGGATCCAAATTTGCAAAAAGCGCAATGTTTCATCTCCAAAGTTTTGCTCACTGTGGTAAACGCCAGTTCCTGCGCTCATATATTGAACATGCCCACGAGTGATTGTACTTTTATTTCCCATGCTATCTCCATGAGTTAACTCACCGTTCACTAAGTAAGAGATAATCTCCATATTTTGATGTGGATGGGTGCTGAATCCAGTTTGAGGATCGACTAAATCATCATTAATGACGCGTAAAACACCGAAATTTATATTTTGAGGATTATAGTACTCCGCAAATGAAAAGTGAAATACACTTCTTAGCCAACCAAGATTACTTCTACCCATATTTTTGTTTTCAATTTTTCTTAGCATATTAAATCTCTCCTTTTCCAGTGATTGGAACGTGATGTGTATAAATCGTTTACTTTGACAATAATTAATTTGAATTCAAGTATTATGAAGTTAATGTATTCTTAATTCGAGATAAATTATATATCTTAGTTTGCACGATTGTCAACATCATATGTAAAGAAAAAAGCAAACTTTGTTTTATGATAATGAATTTATGGAATCGGGAAACAATAAATAAAAAAGGGGGAATTAACGTGGATAAATGGAATCAACAAGCGGCACCAAATAATAATAGTAAAGCAAGTGATATGAAGTGGAATTTTGAAGGTTCGGAAAAAACAGTTCAAGACAAAGTGAGCGGAGAAGAACTACATGATAGAAAAGTGGAGAATGAATTAAGAAAGGAAAACTTTTAATAGAGAATGGAGCGTCCCATAAGTTAGAAAATAGACTTATGGGGCGTTCATTCTGGTTCAGTTAGTCTTCTGTTCATTAACCTGATCACATGAGCTTTAGGATCCCAACAATTAAAAGAATATGAAGGCTTTGTATCAAAACCTAATCGTTTACAACGATAATGCATTCCACATTTAGTCTTTATTGCTTCGAAGTTTATACATGTTGCACAAACTTTATATTTTTGTTCTTTCAAAAGAAACACTCCTAATTATATTCTTTATACTCTAATGTTTGTTTTTTGGAAAAATAAGTTTCTTCTTTATTATACATGCTTTGTTAACTACTTAAGAAAAGAGCAAACTCATTTGAGTTTGCTCTTCATATACCATGATGGATGTTACACTTTATTACTTATTTTCAGCCTTAAGATTTTTCAATACATTAATCACAAAACTTAGAATGCCGAGGGTCAGGATGCTAGCTCCGATGGCAATGAATGTCTCAGCTGATGGATTTCCTGCTATTAAGACAATAAGACTTATTAACATAATAGGCAATCCGATATTCGCGAGCCAAAAGTGAAGTTTACCGAGGGCATTTTCTGCTAGAGATGGGAATAGATGATAAATAAGACCTGCAAGTGCTAGTGATGCCCAACCTGCTAAATTAAGATGGGCATGGACAGACGCGTATTCGAATTTGTGTGAAATGGACATAAACATGCCAAAACCAATTCCAATGATAAAGTAAACGACAGAGATTTTTAAAAAGTTAATACCCATGTTGTACACCTCCTTTTCTATTTGGATTATATGTTGCATATGGGAAAAAAATAATCGCTATATTATATTTCTTAAAATGATTCCTGATATAATACACTTGATAAATAATAAAAAATGAGGTGTAAGGATGGTAGAGATGAACATAATCACTCCAAAGGAATTAGAAACAAAGCTTGAAGCAGGAGAAAAACTGGAAATTGTAGATGTACGTGAACAGGAAGAAGTACAAGTAGGGATGATTGAAGGGGCAAAGCATATCCCAATGGGAGAGATTCCAGCTCGTCTTGATGAATTTGATAAAGACAAAGAGTATATTTTTGTTTGTCGCTCAGGTGGCCGAAGTGGAAATGTATGCCACTTCATGCAAGAACAAGGTTTTAAAGTAGTAAATATGATTGGCGGTATGCTTGATTGGACAGGAGAAGTCATTGTAAAGTAAGTTAAAAAAGTATACATTTTAACTATTTTGGGCACCCTGTTTTTAAAAACAAAGGCTGGGAGCATCCATGATACAAGTGAAGCTGTTTGATTATGAACACGAAAAGGATCTTGAAGAGGAAATGAATGCTTTTCTGGAAGATATTTCTGATAATCAAATCGTTGACATCAAGTATAATGTCTCGACAACAGTAGAAGAGTTTGACGATCAGATTTATTGTTTTAGCGCGATGATTGTATATAAGAAGAAATGAATGAGCTGACCGATCTTGTGGCAGCTCTTTTGTTTCGTGAAGGAGCAGTAAAGTATGGAAAGTTTTACGGAATGTGTGATTCAGATTATTCAACAAATTCCTCCTGGAAACGTAATGACGTATGGGCAGGTTGCAAAGTTAGCGGGAAGTCCAAGAGGGGCTCGACAAGTCGTTCGAATTCTTCATTCTAGTAGTGAAAAACATCAGCTTCCTTGGCATCGAGTGGTTAATTCAAAAGGGGAAATTGGTTTTAAGGATGTAGAGCAGTTTTTAAATCAGAAGATGGCACTTGAGAGTGAAGGAATACAGTTTCAAGGAAATATAATTGACCTTGAACAGTATCGATATCATCCTGTAGAAATCGGCTGGATGAATAAATAAATCTGTTAAAATGATTAGAAATAAAGTGAAACTTCCATCAGTGGGGGTTTTCTTCATCCCCCACTGATGGTTAGTTCTTCGTTATTTATGTGTTTTGTTAGGTTTTTTCTTACCCGGATTACCATGGCCGTGTAGTTGTTTATTTTTTTCCTGCTTTTGTTGTTGATCATTTATCTTTTCAACAAAATCATTGGGGTTTACCATAAATGGGCCTCCTTTATAATGTAATGCCCTAGTAATTTCCCCATCTTGATCTTGAAATATGTTATCAAGTGATTAACAGTAAGAAATAAAAACAGATACCTCGTTAGTAAGAGGCATCTGTAATATTAGTACTATTTAATGCTGCATTCATGCCAGCAAGTCTACCGGTAACAAGTGCAGATGTAATGTTATAGCCACCGGTGTAGCCATGAATGTCTAAAATTTCCCCGCAAAAGTAAAGACCGTTCATAAGTTTGGAGGACATTTCCTTAGGGTGAATTTCTTTTACAGACACGCCACCTCCCGTGACAAATGCTTTTTCAAGTGGCTGAGTGCCATGAACGGCAAAGCGGAAATCTTTACAAAGGTCAGCGAAATGACGAATTTTCTCATGTGAAATCATGGCACCTTGTTCTTGAAGATTGATTTCACTTCTCTCTAATAAGAAGTGTAAGAACCGTTCAGGGACAAGACCTTTTAATGTGTTTTTAATTGCTTTTTTCGGTTCGGCTTTGATTTCTTTCATAAGCATTTGATACACTTCTTCTTTATTTTGATCAGGTAGAATATCTAATTGCATGATCACTTCATTCAAATTCCACTTTTTCATTGCTTTTACAACAAATTGACTACAACGAAGAACGGCTGGACCTGAAATGCCAAAGTGTGTAAAAATCATATCCATTCGATGGGTAATGATTGGCTTTCCCTTGGGATTAAGCACACTAAGTGAAATATCTCGTAATGAGAGTCCTTGTAAAGTCTTTGCTTTGATAAATTTTTCATGGCTTAGTATGGGTACTTCAGTTGGAAATAATTCAGTAATCGTATGTCCCGCTTTTTTTGCCCAAGCGTAGCCGTCACCAGTTGAGCCAGTGTGTGGCACAGATTTTCCTCCAACAGCAATAACGACTGTATCGGTATCGAAGGCTTGTCCATCTTTTAACTTGACGCCTACGGTTTGCCCATTTTCATAGAGAACTTCGGCAACAGGTGCGTTTTTATAAATAGTAACCTTTAATTGTCCGAGTCGAGTTAATAGAGCATCAACCACACTTTGAGCCTGATTATTAACAGGGAACATGCGTCCGTGGTCTTCTTCCTTAAGCTGAATTCCAAGATTCTCGAAAAATTGAATAATATCTTCATTATTAAATTCTGAGAAGGCACTATAAAGAAACCGACCATTTCCAGGTATATGTTGAATTATTTCATCAATTGGCTTGCGATTTGTTACATTACAACGCCCGCCTCCAGAAATGGCTAGTTTTCTTCCGAGTTTATCTCCTTTATCAATTAACAGCACCTTTGCTCCTTTTTCTCCTGCTGCAATAGCTGCCATTAATCCCGAAGGACCACCGCCAATGACAATGACATCATATTTCAAATTAATCACCACATTTTCAATTTATTTAAGGCAGTTTTTCTAGATTAAATAAAAGAAAAACTACTACTATTTCAATTAGGGAAGATAAGTGTGTCTGGCTAACAATTCTTTTTATTATAAAGCATTTTGTGAAAGATTTGCGAATGTCTAAAATTAAGAATAAATTAGTTTGAGTATTGGATTAGAAAAAGGTAAACTGAGAGGTAGTTTTTATTTGGAGAAAAAGAGGCGGAGCTACGTAAATTCAGTAAGTGTAACTGATATAGGCAGGAAGGGATTATATGTCGTCAAAGTTCTTAAAAGGAGCTTTTATTTTAACGTTTGGATCGGTTTTATCAAAAGTTCTTGGGTTATTTTATGTAATCCCATTTGAAGCAATGGTCGGTAGTACAGGGGGGACTTTGTATCAATATGGCTATATTCCATATACGATTTTCCTCAGTTTTGCAACAGCAGGGATGCCACTTGCTGTTTCGAAATTCATTTCTAAATATAATGCATTAGAAGAATATGCGGTAGGTCGTAAGTTATTTCGTTCAGGTTTATTGTTAATGCTTATTACGGGTTTTTTATCATTTATTATCTTATATTCAGTAGCACCTGTTTATGCAGGCTTTGTAAGCGTTGGTAAGGATGCATTGCCTATTGAAGATGTTACGACAGTTATTCGCGCCGTGAGCTTTGCCTTAATTATTGTTCCATTTATGAGTATGATTCGCGGCTATTTACAAGGTCATGAAGAGATGGAGCCATCAGCTGTATCGATGGTTGTTGAACAAATCGTCCGTATCGCCTTTCTCTTAGGAGGCGTGTTTGTTGTCCTAAAACTAATGGATGGTGATTTAGTAACAGCCATTTCTATTTCCACGTTTGCAGCGACAGTTGGAGCTGCTGGGGGATTATTCGTTTTACTATTAGCATGGAAAAAACGAAAACCAATGTTGGACGAGTTGATGTTGCATGATCGAGGTACTGTACATATTTCATTACTACAGATTTATAAAGAAATATTGTTATCATCCATTCCTTTTATATTTGTTGGTATCGCGATGCCGCTATTTCAACAAGTTGATTCTCTCACATTTACGCGTGCGATGGTTTCGATTGGTTTAGATAGCATTGCTAGAGATGCACTAGGTGTTTTGAATGTATTTGCTCAGAAGCTTGTTCTTATTCCAATGACACTTGCAACTGGGTTTTCAATGGCATTGGTGCCATCGGTGACGAAGGCGTATGTAAGCGGAGATAATAAGCTATTTCGTCAGCAGCTTGACCAAGCGTTTCAAATTTTACTATTCTTAACGATTCCAGCTGTAGTAGGGATGTCTGTTTTGGCTGATCCCGTTTATTCTGCTTTTTATAGTCATGATCCACTTGGAACTAGTGTGCTTCAAGCCTATGCGCCGACAGCTATTTTATTTGCCTTATTTTCCGTAACAGCATCTGTTTTACAAGGAATTAATCAGCAAAAATTCACAGTGCTTAGCTTACTTGTTGGTTTCTTAATTAAGTTGAGCCTGAATATTCCACTCATTCGTTTATTTGAAACAGAAGGATCGATTTATGCTACAACACTAGGTTTCTTAGCAGCAGTTATGATTAATTTTGTGGTCATTTCCTATTTTACAGGGTATCGATATAAGCTAGTGATTCGTAGAACAGTTCTAATGTCTATTATTACAGCGATTATGGCCTTCATTGTCTGGGGAATAGAAGCAGGATTGTCATTGTTTCTTAGCACTGAAAGTAGATGGCAGTCGATTGTCATTTTGGCGGTTTGTGCAGGGATTGGCGGTCTTTTTTATGCAGCGGCTTCGCTAAAAAGTAAGCTTGCTCACCGTTTATTTGGTAGTCGGATTGAAGCATTACAAAGAAAATTGAAATTGAAGGAATGACGAAAAAGCGGGGCATGTGTAGCCCTGCTTTTTTAACAAAAAGGCTAAGTTAAACAACAAAGTTGATAAAAAGATTTTGGCTCATAATCGTAAATTAAGCCAACAGAATAAACGTTCGTCACATTTTGTGATTGAATCCAGCACTTTTAAGAAGGAGAAAGATAATGAGAATTGATAAATTACTTGCTAATATTGGATATGGAAGCAGAAAAGAAGTGAAGGGTTTACTGAAGTCCGGTGTCGTTAAGGTGAATGAAGTGGTAACAAAGGATGCTAAACTACAGGTCAATCCAGATCTTGATGCAGTGACAGTACATGGAGAGCTAGTGGAGTATAAGGAATTCATTTACTTAATGATGAATAAACCACCAGGTGTGTTATCTGCAACAGAAGACAATTATCAAGAAACGGTCATTGATTTATTGGAGCTTGAGGATTCGGTTTATGAACCTTTTCCAGTAGGCCGCTTGGATAAAGATACAGAAGGATTGTTATTGATTACGAATGATGGAAAGTTGGCTCATCAATTATTGTCACCCAAAAAACATGTACCAAAGACGTATTTTGCAGTCATTGAAGGGGAAGTAACAGAACATGATATTGAGGCATTTCGTGCTGGGGTTACTTTGGAGGATGGCTATTTGACGAAGCCAGGTGAACTTATGATTAAAAAAAGTGGCCCGACATCAGATATTGAATTAACCATTACAGAAGGAAAATTCCATCAAGTGAAACGAATGTTTGAGGCTGTTGATAAGCGTGTCATTTATTTGAAACGATTGTCAATGGGAAGTCTACAGCTAGATGAGGATCTTGACCTTGGTGAGTATCGTGAGTTAACGGATGAAGAATTGAAGAATCTGAAGCTAGGAAATGTAGAACGCTGAGTACATTTGAAGTGTTTTGAAAAGGAAACCCCATGATGGAAGTTTCTTTTCATGGATGCTTATCGCTAATCTTTAATAATCAAATAATGTCCCTTATCAAAAAAATGAGGCTACGGTTTTACCGGCCTCATTCCATATCATAACACATCGATTTTGTGGGTGGATCTTACTGTATCTAAGATGACATCTTTACTTTTTTATTTGTTGTTGTCCAGTATCCACGGCTGGGGCTTTTAACCAGGTCATTATAAGCTAAGACATTTAAATCGCGCTGTACTGTTCGAGGAGTGATACCAAATTCTTCTACAATCTCTTGAGTAGAAACCGTACCGTTGTCATTAATAAACATATAAACGGATTTAATACGGGTTAACATGCGATTTGTTGAAGGTTTCAAAAAACCACTCCTTATTATTCATTGGTTTTAGTGAACAAATGAAAACAACCGATATGTTGGACAGCTATTTGCTGTCTCTATGTACTTGCTATTGCTAAACCCACCCTAGAACTCCTCAGAAACCCAAAGTGAAAATCTAGATGTCTTGGTTATATTTTACCTCCCCCTTTTGATAATTTCTACTGAAAAGTAAAAATTATCGAAATATTAAACTTATGTTCGGCTTTTTTTACAAATATTATATGCAATATTCTCCTGTTTTTAATACACATTTTTAATAAAAGCTATTTAATTTTGATGTTTTTAACTAAAATTCATTAAAAGTTTTTTTATCCACAATAAATTAGTAAAAACATTGCTTTGATGAATGTGGGGAAAATGACTTAAGTAGAATCAATGTTTTGCTTTTAGATCTATATATCGTTATAGTTTGCTTATATAAGCTGTAGTTTGTGTATTTAGGGAGGAGATTTATTATGAAGGTTGAGATATGGTCAGATTATCAATGCCCATTTTGTTATATTGGAAAGCGACGGTTTGAGAATGCCTTGCAGCAGTTCACACAAGGGGATCAGGTGGAGGTTGAATTTAAGAGTTTCGAGCTGGACCCAAATGCTGAACGCGACGTTAAAATGAGTCAAGATGAAATGTTAATGAAAAAATATAATATGAGTGCAGAACAAGTGAAGAGTTCGAATAATCAACTTACAGCTCAGGCGAAAGCGGAAGGTCTTGAATATCATTTAGAACAAACAGTTTTGACCAATACGTTCGATGCACATCGTTTAATGCGATACGCTACATCTAAGGGGAAGGGAACTGAAATGAATGAGCGTCTGTTTTTTGCCCATTTCACAGAGTCCAAACATTTGGGTGATCGAGAAATACTAGTGGAATTAGCTGAGGAAATCGGCTTGGATAAAAAGGAAACGGCAGAAATGTTAGAGAGTAAGCTTTACACAGCAGAGGTTAGAACGGATGAACAAGAAGGTAGTTTGCTAGGCGTAAGAGGTGTTCCCTTTTTCGTCATTGATCGTAAATATGGGATTTCAGGTGCACAACCAACAGAAGTATTCTTAGAAACATTGAAAAAGGTTTGGACTGAAACAAACCCAATACAAATGGTCAATGATACAACAGACGCTAATATTTGTACGGATGGGTCATGTAATATCTAAATATATTATAGAAGAGAAGCGAATTTTGAGTTATAAGAAATTCGCTTTTTTTACTGTCTCCAGTTAAAATGGAATAAAAAGGGAGTAAGAAGGATGGAACTTAAATTGCTCTTTATTTTTTGTGTTGGATTATTCCTTATTGGGACAGGGATACGTGTTTGGAGAAAACAGGAAATGACATTTGTGGCTGGTTATGGTGAATTTTATCAACCTACAAATGAACCTTTGTTAGCTAAGCGAATTGGCGTAATTGTTATGGCTCTTGGGGCTGAAACGTGGATTCTATTATCTCTAGCACTGTATAATGTACCAGGTTTTGAAGCATATATTTATGGAATCACTGCCTTTTTGCATGTTATGGTTATTTTACTGTTAATTGCAATCGATCAATTATCAAGTTAATATAGTGTTTTTATCAATAATATTACATTTTTTTTAGTAATGATATTCATAGTGGAGTGAAAGGTATGCAGATGTGATATAATGGCTAAAGAAATTTATGAAGAGAGAGGGACGTGGCTTGGAGAAGTCTAAAGAGTTTTTTTCGTGGGTAAAAGCGATTATCATTGCTGTTGTACTTGCTTTTTTAATTCGTACTTATATTTTCACTCCAATTGTTGTGGATGGAGAATCGATGATGCCTACTTTGTTGGATCATGAGCGAATTATCTTGAATAAGTTTGGTACGGATATAAATAGTATTAATCGGTTTGATGTGGTAGTTTTTCATGCAACCAAGGAAAGAGATTATATTAAACGTGTAATTGGTTTGCCTGGTGATCATATTGAATACAAAAATGATATACTGTATATTAATGGTAAAAAATATGAAGAACCGTATTTAGATGAGTATAAAGCTCAAATGAATGGAGAGCCATTGACTGGTGATTTCAAACTTGAGGAAATGATCGGTAACAAGACGGTCCCAAAAGATCAACTATTCTTAATGGGGGATAATCGTCAAAATAGTTTAGATAGTCGAGAAATTGGAACCATTTCTATTGAAGAAATCGTCGGTAAAGCAAATTTTGTATACTGGCCAGTAAATGAAATTAAGTTTGTGAAATAATAAGTTAGGTAGCACTCCATTTAGGTGGAGTGTTTTTTTAGGTTTATTTTGTCCCTGCCACTGAAACTGAAATCATGATTTCAATTGAAAAGAGATAAAAATAAACAGAGTCTTATTACTAAGCCTTTTTTTAAAAGTAATCTTTGGAGAGAATAAAACAGAGTGTGCTAAAATATAAACGAATCTAAGGTAGGAGTGTCGGCTTTTGAATACAATTAATTGGCAATCAGAAATAGAAAAACGTAAACAAAATTTACTTGTTGATACACAAAATTTACTGAAAATTAAAAGTGTGCTTGATGAAGAGCAACAAACAGAAACAGCTCCATTTGGGGTGGGGGTCAAGGAAGCATTAGACTATATGTTGGAGTTGGGTGCAAACGATGGCTTTACCGTAAAAAATGTGGATCATGTGGCTGGTCATATTGAGATGGGTGAAGGCGAAGAGTTACTTGGCATCTTATGTCATGTTGATGTTGTACCTGAAGGAGATGGATGGAGTTCAGATCCGTATGGTGCAGAAATTCGTGATGGGAAAATCTATGCACGTGGAGCCGTTGACGATAAAGGACCAACGATGGCAGCTTATTATGCAATGAAGGTAATTAAAGAATTAGGACTACCACTACAGAAACGCGTACGGATGATTATTGGAACCGATGAGGAATCACAGTGGCGCTGTGTGAATCATTATTTTGAAGTGGAGGAAATGCCAACATTAGGTTTTGCTCCAGATGCTGATTTTCCAATCATTAATGCAGAAAAAGGAATATGGGATTTTGAAATGATCCAAGCTCCTGCTAATAAAGTCGATCAAACCACAGTAAATGTAGTGGAATTTTCTTCAGGACGTCGGATGAATATGGTTCCTGATTATGCTGTGGCAAAAGTGGAAACGGAAAAAGCGGCGGTATTGACTGAAGCATATGAACTGTTTTTACAAAAACACTCGCTGACAGGAAAAGCAAATGTTTCAAATAATATGGTCGAATTTGAGCTTAAAGGGGTATCTGCTCATGGAATGGAACCGGATAATGGTGTGAATGCTGGTCTTTATTTAGCTTCATTTTTAGCAGATTGGGAATTAGACTCTCATGCAAAAGCTTATTTTACATTTATTCGTGATTATTTATTTGGAGATTCTCGGGGAAATAAATTAGGTGTTGCCTATCAGGATGAAATTACAGGCGATTTAACATTGAATGCTGGGAAGTTTCGTTATTCTAAAACTACTGATAGCAGCATTGGATTCACGATGCGTTACCCTGTCACTTACGATTGGGAAAAGGGGAAGGAAACATTAACAGCTTCATTAGCAGATTTGCAATTGAAAATTGAGTCATTCTCCAATTCAACCCCACACCATGTAGATAAGGAAAGCTTTTTAATTCAAACTCTACAAAAAGTATATGAAGAAACAACTGGTGAAAAAGCGGAATTGTTGTCAATCGGTGGTGGTACATACGCGCGCTCATTGAAGGAAGGGGTTGCATTTGGACCATTATTCCCAGGTAGTGAAGATATTGCCCACCAAAAAGATGAATATATAGATATTAATGATATGTTAAGGGCTGCCGCAATATATGCCCAAGCGATTTATGAATTAGCTAATTGAACTACCCCC
>CAVVWH010000008.1:0-22418 GCA_963751845.1 uncultured Bacillaceae bacterium | reverse complement strand
GAGATAAAAAGAAATGTTGGCTCGCCGTATGTACATCTCTCCATGTTTGATTCAGAATAGAATTTTCCATAATCATAGACATTCCCAAATACGGAAATAATGTTTGGGTAACTTGAAGAATCATATTAGACATTTCTTTACATTGGAGACTAAAATTTTGTAATTCACTATCCGTTAATTTCTGCCCATATTCATGTTTTTTCCATACCACTTCAATCACCTGATAAAACTCTGTAGAATAATGCGAAACACGTTGTTTAGCTTCTGCTAACTTTTCTAAAACCACATGATATCTTTCTATTCCCCAATATCCCTTATTTCTTTCTGCCAAATCTTTTGCTGCTTCCATAAAATGTTGGCCAATACCTAACACCACTGCGGCAAAAGAAGCTTCTGAAAACGGAATGAATGGAAATTGATAAATTGGATCAACATAGTGATTTTTATGATTATAAATAGAAAATGTCATTTCATCTGATACAAATACATCCTCAACTGAAATCAAATGGCTACTAGTCGCTTTTAAACCAAAGGCATCCCAATCTTTTATAATTTCCACTTGAGTGGGTTGAAAAATAAAAGAACTGATCCCCATATTAGATTCAGCATCTTGAATTTGACAGTTTGCCGTAAAAATCGTCGCATGAATAGAACCACTACAATATTTCCATTTTCCAGTAACCCGGTACCCTCCATCTACTTTCTTGGCAATTCCTGATGCGGTCCCACTACCTGCAATGACTGCCTTTTTATCAAAAAAAAGTTGTGCGCATACCGTTGATTCGATATACGGAACAAAAAAACCTCCACCTGTTCCAATGGTTACTAGCCAGCCAAAGCTACCATTAATCCTAGATGCCTCTTCAAAAACTTTTAGTCCTTCGGGTAGCGAAAGCATTTTTCCACCCAACTCCTTCGGAACAAACAGCTTAAAGAGACCGTTATTATAAATAATATCCAAGATTTCAGAAGATAACTCCCCTGTATTCTCCATTTCTAAAGCCTGTTTCTGAATCAATGATACTTCTTCTTCCGTTAACATATAAAATCCAGCTCCCTTTATCATTATAATTACAACCATTATATAACGAAAAAAACCCCTACAAGTTCCAATACATTGATCGAAGCTTGTAGGGGTGTGAATTTATATCCTATTCTTTCAATTGATATGGCACAGTTGTTACAATGATATTCTTTCGGTAAAGCAAGAAATTTCGAATCAATAAACTTGATTGGTTATGAAGAATATTATGCCAAGGCTTTTTTGGAATGAATTGTGGAACTAACACGGTTACACTATAGTTTGATGCACTTGCTTTACGCTCTATAATATCAACAAATTTTGAAAGTGGCTGAATAATACTACGGTATCCAGAGTATAACGTAACTAACCGAACATCTGGCTGCCATTTTTTCCACTTTTCTTCAAACATTTTTTCATCTTCTTTATCAAAAGAAACATGAACAGCAATAATTTGACCGACAGAAAGAGACTTTGCATAGTTTAAAGAGTTCTCTACCACCTTTGTAATTCCAGCCACTGGTACAATAATGATGTTTCCTTCAATCGGAATTACTGGGTCATCCGCTGTTGTTCTTAATTGTGGACCAACTGCTTCATAATGCCTATTGATGCGGTGAAAACCGATCACGATAATAGGTAAGAAAATAAGGACTGGCCAAACTTGCGTAAATTTCGTAATAAAGAAAATCATCATAACCATAAAGCTGATTAATGCTCCGACAAAGTTTATCAATAGCTTCAAAGCCCAACCTTTAGGTCTTTCACGAAACCATTTCACAAGCATCCCTGTTTGAGACAATGTAAAGGGAATAAAAACCCCTACAGCATAAAGAGGAATAAGTTGTTCTGTCCGGCCATTGGAGATTATAATCAAAATGATGGAAGTAGCACCAAGTGTTAATATACCATTGGAATAGGCCAACCGATCTCCTCTCATCGAAAACATTCGGGCTATATATTTATCCTTTGCCAAACTAAAGGCAAGTAAAGGAAAAGCTGAATATCCCGTATTGGCAGCAAGAACAAGGATTAGAGCGGTTGTGACTTGAACAAAATAATACAGAAAGTTACGTCCAAACGTTTGCGCTGCAATTTGAGAGACAACCGTTTCATCTACTTTAGGCGTAATCCCATAGTAATACGATAGAAAAATGATTCCAGTAAATAAAAGGGCTAATAATGCCCCCATTGCCATCAATGTTTTCGCAGCATTATTAGGAGCAGGGGCTTTAAAATTTGGAATAGCATTAGAAATGGCCTCCACACCTGTTAAAGCGGAACTCCCTGATGCAAATGCTCTAAGTAATAAAAATAAAGAAATGCCCGCAACCGGGGTACCAATAGGAGTATGTAACTCTGATGAAACAGCGCCTGTTACAATTTTATAGATTCCTACACCAATTAAAATAAATAAAGCCAGCATAAACAAATACACCGGGTAAGATAAAAGACTAGCGGATTCTGTGATGCCTCTTAGGTTGATGATGGTTATAAATGCAACCAAGATACAAGAGATAAGTACATTATGTTCGTGTAATACAGGAAAAGCAGAAGTAATCGCATCCGCACCAGCTGATATACTTACCGCAACCGTTAAAATATAATCAACTAACAGCGATCCACCTGCGATTAACCCTGGATTCACACCTAAGTTTTCTTTCGCAACCACATATGCCCCTCCACCATGCGGATAGGCGAAGATAATTTGTCGATAAGACAAAATCAGTGCTGTTAATAGGAAAAGTACAGCTACGGCAATCGGTATGGAATACCAAAGCGCCACTGAACTAATTGTAATAAGAACAATTAATATTTGTTCTGGACCATAAGCTACGGAAGATAAAGCATCTGATGACAGAATCGCCAATGCTTTCTTTTTATTAAATTTTTGTTCCCCTAATTCTGTTGATTTTAAAGGTCTGCCTATTAAAAATCTTTTCACAGCAGATAACGTCATTTCATAACACCTCCATTTGTAAAGCACTTTCTGTTTATGTTACCCTGATCACCAAAAACAAAATCTTGTATTAGTCTCTCAAGTTTTGGTAAAACGATTAAAAAGACACGTCTTATGGCGAAAGTGACTGTTTTCTTGTACTTAGAGAAGCTAATCAAATCCTTCTGAAAGCACAAAAAGGCCCACAAGGCATTAATGAATAGCCTGTGGGACCATTATGAATAATGTCTCACCAGCTTCACCTTCTTCTCTTCTGAACGCTTACGAAGTTAGCTGTCGGATTCGGACCTGAAAAGTAGCCCTACCAATAAATGGATTCACCCCATGTGGCCATACACCACAAAATGGTTCCCCCGCTCCTTAAAAGGATTAAGCGATATAGAAATCTGAAACTGAAGATTATAATACTCCTGTGATGCAACGTTGTAAACATATTTTTTTATGTAAAGTATTTTTTCTAATATAACGATGATTAAATGAAAAAACAACTTAAAAGGCCACAAGAAAAATATGGTCGAATTGATATTTTAATAAAGTAAAACTTCCATAGCATTTTAAATAGTCTGTATTATGTCTCTCATAGTCCAATTGCATCTAAAAAGTGAATAATTGCCAAAAGTGTATACAGCCCTTACTCCTTTCCCTATAATAATCTTTATGGGCTTCATTCACATTTGAAAGGAGTATTATGATGACACAATCATTTACTGCACTCGTTGTAAATAATCAAGAAGATCAATTTACTGTCAAAATTCAAGAACTTTCTCTTCAAGATTTACCTGAAGGAGAGGTATTAATCCGTGTTCATTATTCAGGTGTAAACTATAAAGATAGCCTTGCATCCATTCCAAATGGAAACATTGTACAAAGCTATCCGTTTGTACCTGGTATTGATTTAGCGGGGGTTGTCGTTACATCCAGTGACCCGCGCTTTAAAGAAGGCGATGAAGTTATAGCAACTAGCTATGAGATTGGCGTTTCTCATTTTGGCGGCTATAGTGAGTATGCTCGAATTCCAGCACAGTGGATTGTTCCACTTCCAAAAGGACTTACACTAAAAGAAGCGATGATTATCGGAACAGCAGGATTTACGGCTGCATTATCAGTTCAACGACTACTAGATAATCATATTTCTTCTGAAAAAGGAAAAGTACTTGTCACAGGTGCAACCGGTGGTGTTGGAAGCTTTGCTATATCTATTCTCTCCACACTTGGTTTTACCGTCGAAGCAAGTACAGGAAAAGAATCTGAACATGAGTATTTGACAAAACTAGGAGCGAGTTCGATTGTTCCACGGGAAGATGTATTTAATGGAAAGATTAGAGCACTTGGTAAACAAAAGTGGGCAGCCGCAGTTGATCCAGTTGGTGGCGAACCACTTGCATCGCTATTAAGTCAAATTCAATATGGCGGTTCAGTAGCTACAAGTGGATTAACAGCAGGTACAAAATTACCAACTACTGTTTTCCCATTTATTTTAAGAGGCATAAACCTACTGGGAATTGACTCAGTATATTGCCCTATGGAGACACGATTGAATATATGGAATCGTTTAGCATCTGACTTTAAGCCTTCAAACCTAGAAGATTTTATCCAGCAAGAAGTGACACTTCAACAGCTTCCAGAAGTATTACCTACTCTATTAAAAGGGGAAGCAAGAGGAAGAAACATTGTAAAGTTAATATAAAAAATAGAATACCTTCAAAGTGTTGAAGGTATTCCTTTTTGCACAAATATAACACTTCTCTTTCTAAAGTTACTGTATACTGAGAATAGTCAGAAAATTTTAGAATGGGGTGCTTTTTATGACCGGCATTATTACAATCATTATGGTTTTTTCCATACCTATTATCGCAATTGTCACCAGTCATTTCCAAAAACAATCCAGAATTAAACATGACATGTTAAAAGATGAAATCAAACTAGAAAAACTAAAACAGGAAAATTACCTACTTGAAACAGAAAAAATGAAACTAGAGATAGATCGTATGAAACTGGACCTAACGAAAGACGAATCTACATCACATATCAAATAGTACATATCTAACTCTAGTTAAAATCAAACATCCACCACTCTAAATAGAAGACTGGTGGATGTTGTTTTAGCTTTAAAATTCTTGAAGCTCCGTAATATCAACTTCTGACCGTTCCTCTAATGGACCTCTTAAATGGACAGTTGCAGTACACTCATCTTCATTTAACTTATCAATCCAAACTGAAACCCCATTATATTTTACCTCAATATCTGCTGAAGAAGAGACAATCTGTTTAATTCGCTTAGCATCCATTCCCTTACCCCCTATCATTAGTCTTTATATTTTTTCTAAAGCAAATCGATTTTATGCCTTTTTTGTAAAAATACAAAAAAACAGGCATATTCAGATCTCCTGAACATGCCTTGTACATTCTATTTTCCTATTTTTTCATCCACATCAGCTGTATCAACTGTATCGCCAAACCAAACAGCCAATTTGGTTCTTGCTTTACTTTTTATATCTTCATCAATATACATGGCCACTTGTATTAATGCTATTCCTAAAGCACCTAAATCATCGGTAAAGCCTACTCCCAACATCATATCTGGCAACAAATCTACTGGTAGAATAAAATATCCCAATGCGCCAATAATAATTGCTTTTGTTTTCTTCGGAACCTCTGGTTTTTGTAATGTGTAGTACAAAAGTAAAACAGCATATACTACAGATGCCCCCGCCTTTTTAGCCACTTTCTTAAGCTTGTCCCAAAATTTTTCATTGGAATAATATTTTTCTGATTTCTTCATTTGTTCTAATGCGTCTTGTTCCTTCAAATCATTGGTCATTCTTTTCACTCCTAATAAATGAAGTACAGTTATACTCACATCTTACCTTCAACTTCTATCAGTCACAAGAAAAAGTCATACTTAGATAAAAACTACCTACATACAATCACATATTCTTGCTTTCATCAAAATGTTTCCAATATAATAATTAAGTTGTTATGAAACTTAAAAATAAATCTGCAGTTCTTACAGGAGCAGGAAAAGGAATTGGTCGTGCAACAGCAATTGAGCTAGCTAAACAAGGTGTCCATTTAGGATTAATCTCAAGAAGTGAAGCAGAATTATCAGCGCTATGTAAAGAGCTAACAGATCAATATGGTATTCAAGCTTTTTATGCAGTTGGAGATATTTCCATTCGTTTGGAAGCAGAAGCAGCAGCTGACTCAGTGATTAAACAGCTCGGCAAAGTTGATATTTTAATTAATAACGCTGGAATTGCAAAGTTTGGTACTCATCCGATTTTATCGATTATTCGCCAAATTTCACTTCTTTTTGAGCAACAAACAAGCTGTCCCACAGTCAAAATCATTGACTATAGGACAGCTTGTTTTAGATTTTAAACCGACTAACCAATTCATGTAGTGTTTCTGAAACAACCGTTAAGGAATGAGCCGCCGTTTGAATTTCTTCCATTGTCGCTAACTGCTCCTCTGTTGTACCGGTTACTTCAGTGGTACTACCAGAGATTTCTTCTGATAACAATAATACCTCTTCGGCTTTTTTAGTAACTAAGCTAAATCCTGATCCTATATGTTCCGTTGTCGCTGCAATTACTTGAATTTGCGCAGAAACATTAGATATAGCTTCTAAAATTTCCTTAAATTGAACGGCTGTATCTTGTATCAAAGAATTTCCATCATTAACATTATCTTTTACAATCACAATTGTATTGACTGTATTTTTTGCTTCCACTTGTATATGATTGATTAAATCTCTAATTTGATTAGCAGACTGACTAGATTGATCAGCTAAAAGACGAACTTCCTCTGCAACAACTGAAAAACCTTTCCCATGCTCTCCAGCTCGTGCTGCTTCAATTGCCGCATTTAGAGCTAATAAGTTCGTTTGGTTCGCAATATCATTAATGATTTCCGTGATTTGATCAATTTTCAACACATCGTCAGCTAAATTTTTAATACTAGAATCGGCTTGCTCAACTGATTTGTTGATGAATTCCATTGAATCAACAATCTTTTCAACACTTTTCTCTCCGTTATCAGCTTTCATACTTACCTCTTCCACACTATTTGCAACACTCGAGGTACTTGTAGCAATATTAAGAATTCCATTTAATGATTCCTTAACGGCTACCGAGCTTTCATCTAAAATTTCAGTTTGATGATTCATATTAGCGGAAATTTTTTGCATAGATCTTGCTATTTGGTCCGATGAACCTTTTGTCTCTTCAGCACTTGCTAAAAATTGTTCCGAGGTAGATGCGGCTTGTTCTGATGATTGACTAATACGATACATCATCTCTCTAAGCGATTGAACAAATTTGTTAAATGAAGCAGCAACTTCCCCAAATTCATCCTTATCCTTAACAGTAATAGACTTCGTCAAGTCACCATCACCTTCTGAAATATGGTTCATTTGCTCTTTTAGTAGATGTAAAGGACGCAAAATCGCTCTGAGTATATTTACTCCTAAAATAATACCCAGTAAAACTGAAAATACTAATATAACTAACAAAAGAGTTTCTCTAAAATCTGATTGAGACTTTAGATTTTCTTGAACTTGTACTGCTTCTTTATCCAACTGAACAATAAATTTTTCAAAAGAAGGATCTAGCACTTCTTTTCTTATTTTTCGCCCTTCTAAAAAGTGAATTTCCTTCGCTTTTTCTAGATTAGTATCGATTGTAGTAATTACCTGTTGACTTGTCGACCAATACTTTTCATAATTTTGAATAATTTCATCAATCATTTTTTGATCGGTTGGCTTTGCAAGTTTACGTAATTCTTGTAGCTGATTTTTGATTTCATCCGACTTTTCTTTCATTTGCTTAGCAAATTGTTTATCTCCAGTAAGAAGTAATCCCCTTTCATCATTTGACTGTCCCGCCATACGAAACTCAATTTGTTTCGAGATATACTGCATATCAGAAAGCTTATCCATATAATCATTGTCAGCAACAGTATTTCTTAATGAAAAAATGCCGATGATACCAACAACTACATTTAAAAGCACCAATATACTAATTACAGTTAGTAATCTTGTCTTAATTTTCATGTTTTCCTCCCCAGATGCCCGTCATTCCCTTTGTTAAATTATATCAATCTACCAAAAAGAAAACTAGAGATAAACAGGCATCTTCCATTACTACTGGAAGATGCCTGTTATTGTCATAATAGAAACCCCCACTTCATAATAAGTGGGGATGAGTTTTTCATCATTCTACTGTTTTATCAGAAGATTCATTTGCTAATTTTCTCTTTTCGGCTAAATCAACTGTAAGTTGGTTTACACGGTTCTTAGTTAAAGGATATAAGAAAACCAGAATTAATAAAATCACCAGATAAACAATTGAAGGAACAAGGGTAGCTAGTGTATGAATTCCTTTTAGTGCTTCCGCAGTTTGTTCCCCACGAGTTGCATCATAGCCAACCGCTGCAATCGCAAAACCACCGATTCCACCTGCAAGAGCTTGTCCAACTTTACGAGCAAATGAATAGATTGAATATACCGTTCCATCTTCTCGTAAGCCTGTTAAAAATTCATGATAATCGATTACATCAGTAACGAATGCCCAAACCACTAAGTTGAAGAAAGCGTATCCAAACATACCAACAGCAGTACCAACTATAAATCCAGTTGTACCTAAGTTAGGTAAAAGGTACAAAACAAGATACGAAACGAATGCAAGTAACATACCTACGGCAGCAATTTCCTTTTTACCAAATTTGGCCACTAGTGGTTTAGCTAATGGAATTGCCACAAATGTAGTAACTGTTTGAATAATTCCTACGATACTTAATGATGCTGCACTATTAAAATAATCTTTAAACAAATATACATTAACCGCACCGACAAGCATCATATTCATCATAAAAAGAAGTGATGCAATAAGAATTGTAATTAATGGCTTGTTTTTCACAAGACCTTTTAACGTTTTACCCATACCGCCTTTTTTCTCTGTCGCTGGACGTTCAGTAATCACAATACGTTCCGTTGATAATTTAACACATGACATATAACAAGCTAGCGCAAGGATACCGAATAAAACAGCTGCCATCAGAATACGGTTTGCATCGACCTTATTATCTACAAATACAATTAATGGTCCAACAGCATTAACAATTAAGCTTGCTAACATCGAACCCATCGTTCTGAAAGTGGATAAAGCTGTACGTTCAACAGGATCACCCGTAATCACAGAAGCCATTGAGCCATAAGGAATATTTACCGTACTATATAAAGTTCCCCATAAAATATAAGTAACAAAAGCATATGCTTCATAAAACCCATTTGACATACCCGGAATATGAATAAACATCAATACACCTGAAATAACGAGTGGAAACGACATTCTGAAAATCCATGGTTTAAATTTCCCATTCTTCCCGGTTTTTCTAGTATCAATGAAACGACCCCATGTAACATCAGCTATAGCATCCCATAACCGAGCAACTAAAAATAGCATCCCTACAAATGCGGCACTAATTCCTACAACATCTGTATAATAAACCATTAAGAATGCACTCACTAGGAAAAAGAAGAAATCGTTTCCAAAGTCACCAAACAAATAACCCATTTTATCTCTCATACCAAATGGACGCACTACTTTTTCTTCCATGATATTTACCTCCTACATGTTAATAATAAACGATATAATTGATAGCCTTCTGCAATTTACAGCGTTTTCATTTTGTTAAATTAGCAGACTTATGCAAACGCATGCATTTAATTGCAGCAAGATTTATACGTGAATCAATTCACATGGATAATAAATGCGCTTTCATTATACTCCAAAAATCACTAACTTCTGAACTTAGAATATAAGTAAATTCACATAGTCGTTTTTCTTTCTTCTACACTCAAATAATAACACAAAATTTTGATGCATACTAGTATACAAGTAAACGTTAACAAAATGTTCAATTGTATAAAGTGAAACTTCCATCAGTGGGGGTTTTTCTTCATCCCCCACTGATGGTTAGTTGAAGCCCAGACGATGTGGGTCGCACAGACGTTGCAACAGGATGTTGCGTGCTTAGTCTGTGATCATTGATTTGGACTTTTACAGGCAGTTGATCCCCCACTTATCCTTTCTTCTTTTCAGGTCTTGAAGTGGGGGGCTTACCGCCTGTTAAAGCGGGATAAAAAAAGCCTGTATTCTTTTAACTTTCTAGAATACAGACTTCTTATATAAAATCAAAATAATCAACATATGGGCTATCTTGGCGATATAATTTTTCCCATTGGTTTATTGGATCCATGATGTGTTCACTGAGAATCTTATCCACTTGATTAACATCCTTATTTTCAATCAAGGCAATGATTTCTTTATGTTGATTAACTGCTTCATTAAACTGATTTTCAAGCTCATAAAGTACCCTCATTCGGTTATAATGCGTGCTTAAGCGCGTAATTGCTGCCCATACATTCTCTTTATTGTTTCCTTGAAAAATCAAATGGTGAAACTCTGTATCTAATTTATGAAAATCCCTTTCCACTCCTTTTTGACGTAGCAACACTTCTTGTATCGCTACATTCTTTTTTAACTCCAGTAATTCATCTTTTGGAAATGATTCACATGATAACTTCAAGACTTCTTTTTCTAAAGTGAAACGCATAAACGCTGCTTCGTCTATTAACTTCAAGTGAATTTTCGATACGTATGTTCCTACTTGAGGAATGACTTCTACTAAGTTTTCTTCTCTTAGCTTTGTCATAACCTCTCTTATAGGTGTACGAGAAATTTGTAAGGCTTCAGCCAGCTCTATTTCACTTATTTCTTGACCTGGACGTAACTCTAATGACATAATGCCTTCTTTAATCACTCGATACGAAAAATCTTTATTATTTTCACCAGACAACCTTGTTTTTCCCTTGAACATGAATGATACACTTCCTCATTCTTAACAATTTAAAATTTTAGAAATAATCTTATAAAGATTATACTATGAATCCCCCACCAAATCTTCTTAATTTTCAAAAGATTTAAGGAGAGGGATTCATAGATGTTCAATTTAGGATACTAAACTCTACTTAACTATCTTTTTTCAAAAATTATTCTACTGTTGTATTAGCAGCTTCATTTTCTTTTCTTTTTTCAGCTAAATCCACTGTCAATTTGCTCAAGCGTGCTTTATTCAATGGATAGATGAAGACTAAAATTAAGAACACTACTAAATAGATAACTGCCGGTAATAAAGTAGCGAGTGTATGAATTCCACTAAGTGCTGCGTCTGATTGGACTTTAACAGTTGAACTATAACCAACTGCAGCAATCGCAAAACCACCAACACCACCGGCTAATGCTTGTCCTACTTTACGAGCAAAGGAATAGATACTGTAAACGGTTCCATCTTCACGTAAACCTGTTACTAACTCATGATAATCGATCACATCTGTTACGAATGCCCAAACGACTAAGTTGAAGAATCCATAACCAAACATTCCGAACGCTGAACCAATTAAGAATACTGTTAAACTTGCATTTGGTAAGAAGTATAGAACGCCATATGAAAGGGCTGCAAGTAACATCCCTGCTGATGCTGTTTCTTTTTTACCAAATTTTTTCACAAGTGGTTGAACTAATGGAATAGCAAGGAATACTGTAGCTGTTTGGATAAATCCTACGATACTTAATGCGGCTGCATTTTGGAAATAATCTTTAAACAGATATACGTTAACCGCACCAATTAACATCATACACATCATGAACAATAGTGAGGCAACAAGAATCGTGATAAGTGGTCTATTTTTGAAAAGACCTTTAACTGTTTTGCCCATATCGCCTTTTTTCGCTGAAGCTGGGCGTTCAGGTGCTACAACACGTTCAGTTGATAATTTAACACAAGCCATATAACAAGAGATTGCAAGAATACCAAAGATAATAGCGGCTAACAACATGCGATTTGGATCCATTTTATTATTTACAAAGATAAGTAATGGTCCACCAACATTAATGACTAAACTAGCTAACATGGCACCCATTGTTCTCCAAGTAGATAAAGTTGTACGTTCAACAGGATCTGATGTAATGACAGATGCCATTGATCCATAAGGAATATTTACTGTACTATAAAGGGTTCCCCATAAAATGTAAGTAACAAAAGCCCAAGCTAGATAAAACCCATTAGACATACCTGGAATATGCACGAACATTAAGACTCCTGAAATAACGAGTGGAAAGGACATTCTGAAAATCCACGGTTTGAATTTCCCATTCTTTCCAGCTTTTCTTGTATCAATAAAGCGGCCCCATGTAACATCGGCAACTGCATCCCATAATCGAGCAACTAGGAAAAGTGTACCAACAGTGGCTGCACTAATTCCGAAAACATCTGTATAAAATACCATTAGGAAAGCGCTTACTAAAGTAAAGAAAAAGTCATTCCCAAAGTCACCAAATAAGTAACCAAATTTATCTCTTATACCGAAAGGACGTACTGCTTTTCCCTCGATTTGATGATCTACAACAAATGGACGTACTGTTTTTTCCTGCATTATTTTCGCCTCCTGAATATTGGAATAATTGATCATTCATTGATAATGATAGCGCTTGCATTTTTCTTAATAATTTATTTTCAATTGAACTTTCATAGAATAATACTAATAATGACGTCATACTAAATTGTTCAATTATTCATCTCATTATTTTTCTTCCTACATTACATAAGCATTTCTCCTCTCTGTTTATACTAGTATACTAGCATATTTATAATGCCTTTGACAACATTAAATGTAAGCGATAACAAATTTATTTTTTTCCAAATGATATGAGTATTAAATATATGATTCATATATCCCTTAAACCTTAATAGGAAAAGCCCATATTCTATAATATGATCTAGAATACGGGCTTTTTATGTAAAATCAAAATAATCAACGTACGGGCTATCTGTGCTATATAATCTTTCCCATAGCTTTATTGGATCCAAAATATGTTCGCTCATAATTTTTTCCACTTGATCAATTTCTTTATTTTCAATAATATCAATAATTTTTTTATGCTGAGCAAACGCACGATCAAATCGATTTTCGATTTCAGAAAGCACTCTCACTCGATTATAATGTGTCCCTAATCTCCTAATAGATGCCCATACATTCTCTTTTTTGTTGCCTTCAAAGATTGTATAATGAAATTCTGTATCTAATTTATGAAAATCCATTTCTATTTCTTCTTGATGCAGCAATACCTCTTGAATTGCTACATTCTTCTTTAGCTCTAGTAACCTGTCTTGTGGAAATGTTTCACATGATAATTTCAAAATTTCTTTTTCTAAAGTGAAACGCATAAATGCCGCTTCCTCAATCAATTTTAATTTTATTTTCGACACATACGTTCCTACTTGAGGGATTACATTCACTAAGTTTTCTTCTCTTAGCTTAGTCATAACCTCTCTTATTGGTGTACGAGAAATTTGTAAGGCTTCAGCCAGCTCTATTTCACTAATTTCTTGACCTGGGCGCAACTCAAGTGACATTATGCCTTCTTTAATCACTCGATATGAAAATTCTTTATTATTTTCACCAGGCAACCTTGATTTCCCTTGCAACATGAATACTACACTTCCTAATTCATAACAATTTGGCATTCTAAAAGTCTACTAAAGATTATACTATGAATTCCCCACCAAAATCTTCTTAATTTTCAAAAGATTTAAGATGGGGAATTCATAGACTTTCAAACTTGGCTAGCAAATCTAGACCAAACGATCTTCATTCAATTATTATTCCACTTCATTTTCTTTTCTTTTTTCAGCTAAATCCACTGTCAATTTGCTCAAGCGCGCTTTATTTAATGGATAGATGAAGACTAAAATTAAGAACACTACTAAATAGATAACTGCTGGTAATAAAGTGGCAAGTGTGTGAATTCCACTAAGTGCGGCGTCTGATTGAACTTTAACAGTTGCATTATAGCCAACTGCGGCAATAGCAAAACCACCAACACCACCGGCTAATGCTTGTCCTACTTTACGAGCAAAGGAATAAATGCTGTAAACGGTTCCATCTTCACGTAAACCTGTTACTAACTCATGATAATCGATCACATCTGTTACGAATGCCCAAACGACTAAGTTGAAGAATCCATAACCAAACATTCCGAACGCTGAACCAATTAAGAATACTGTTAAACCTGCATTTGGTAAGAAGTATAAAACTCCATATGAAAGGGCTGCAAGTAACATCCCTGCTGATGCTGTTTCTTTTTTACCGAATTTCTTTACAAGTGGTTGAACTAAAGGAATAGCAAGAAATACTGTAGCTGTTTGAATTAATCCTACGATACTTAATGCGGCTGCATTTTGGAAATAATCTTTGAATAGATATACGTTAACCGCACCAATTAACATCATACACATCATAAATAATAGTGAAGCAAAAAGGATTGTGATAAGTGGTCTATTTTTGAAAAGACCTTTAACTGTTTTACCCATACCGCCTTTTGCTGAAGCTGGACGTTCAGGTGCTACAACACGTTCTGTTGATAATTTTACACAAGCCATATAACAAGAAATTGCAAGAATACCAAAGATAATAGCAGCTAACAACATGCGATTTGCATCAATTTTATTATTTACAAAGATAAGTAATGGTCCACCTACGTTAATAACTAAACCGGCTAACATCGCACCCATTGTTCTCCAAGTAGATAAAGTTGTACGTTCAACAGGATCTGATGTAATGACAGATGCCATTGATCCATAAGGAATATTTACTGTACTATAAAGAGTTCCCCATAAAATGTAAGTAACAAATGCCCAAGCAAGATAAAATCCATTAGACATACCTGGAATATGCACGAACATTAACACACCTGAAATAACGAGTGGAAACGACATTCTGAAAATCCATGGTCTAAATTTACCATTCTTTCCGGTTTTTCTTGTATCAATGAAGCGGCCCCATGTAACATCGGCAACTGCATCCCATAAGCGAGCAACTAGGAAAAGTGTACCAACAGTGGCTGCACTAATTCCGAAAACATCTGTATAAAATACCATCAAGAAAGCACTTACAAGAGTAAAGAAGAAGTCATTTCCAAAGTCACCAAACAAATAACCAAATTTATCTCTTATACCGAAAGGACGTACTATCTTTTCCTCGATTTGATGATCTACAACCAAAGGACGTGCTGTATTTTCCTGCATTGTTTTTTCCTCCAAAATGTTATTTTAGATAAAAACGCTTTCAATTGACTGAAAAATTAAAACTTCGAAATCGGATACATAAATGTGATCAGCTTTCCTAATGCTAAGATTCTCTTATTTTCCTGTTACATCGGTTGAACTAAAATCATTAAAGCTTGTTGAACTTGTTAACGTATTATTGCAGTTAAAATATCTTGTGAATATCTTTACATAAGATTCATTAAAAAACATTTGTGATTATTTTCACATTGAATCCTAAAAGTAAATGAACTTGTCTATTTCGAAATATAAAGTTAGTAACATGAAAACCCTTTCATAAAGGAGTAAAAGGAAAATTATAATAGCAATACTTCAAAGTTTACTAAAACTTTTTATTTGTGAATCTTACATTCACATCTCCTCTCTCTTGATACTAGTATACTAGCATACCCATAATCATAAATGCTAGTAAAAATGAAAACGTTAACATATTGTTCACTATTTAAGAGAATCAGACTTTTATAATAATGGTTTTAATTATTACATTCAAAAAAGGATAAAGAAGACTTCCATCAGTGGGGGTTTTCTTCATCCCCCACTGATGGTTAGTCGCACTTATCAGGTCTTTACGGGCAATTAATCCCCTACCTATCCTTCCTCGATTTACTCGAAGTCTTGAGATAGGGGTCTTACTGTCCGTTATGACGTGATAAAAATCCCCATTACCTTAAGCAATGGGGAACCAAATGAAATGATTGTTATTACCGTAAGTTGAGCTTTTTCCATACTCTTTATGCAAATTTCTTGCTCCTTTGGTTCTTGAATCACATGATAATAATGCCACAGTAAATGATCGAATATCCTATCCCATTTTTGAGTAAGAGCATAGTTTCTACCTTCTATTCCCATTTTCTCCCGTAAGTCCTCATTGTGAATAAGCTGCAGGATGGAGTTAATGAAGTCCTTTGAGTTCCCTGGTTGACATAAAGATCCCGACACGCCGTCTTGAATAATCGCTTTTACTCCACCTGAATTCGCTGCAATGGCAGGTGTACCACTTGCTAGAGCTTCAAGGACTACATTTCCAAATGTTTCAGTAGGTGAAGGGAACACAAAAAGATCCGATGCAGAATAAGCTGCTGCTAATTGTTCGCCCTTTAAATACCCTGTAAAAATCATATTTTCAGGTGCTTCCTTTTCAAGTTCTTCACGCATTGGCCCATCTCCGATTATTAACCATTGAATCTGCTCATTGATATGAGACGGCAGCGATTTTGAAACGGTGAGGAGCGTTTTTACATCTTTCTCAGGTGCTAGCCTACCAACGTACGTAAGCAGATACTTTTTTCGAATACCAAATTGCTCATGAACAGCCTTTTTATCATAATGAGGATGATAAAGATTACAATCCACTCCTCTTCCCCATATTTCTAAATTTGTAAAGCCATGACGTTTTAATCCTTCTAAGGTATCATTCGATGGAACAAAGACTTTCTTAAAAGGTCTATGAAACCAATTCATATATCTCCAAAGAAACTTAGAAAGGAATTCCAAATTATAAAATTGTAGATATTTATCAAAATCAGTATGATAGGAGCCCACTATTGGAATATTTAACTTTTTTGCATAATAAGCGCCACACAATCCGATATTAAAAGGTGTTGCAACATGTATCAAATCTGGCGAGAAATCCTGTAATTCTGCCTTAATTTGAAAATAATTAGGAAAGGCAAGTCGGCACTCTGGATATAAAAAGAAAGAAAGACTTTTAAAACGATGAATATGGCTAGAAACATAATCATCCGAGTTTGACTTAGGAGCAAATACTTTAAAGGAAATATTTTGTTCACCTAAATAATCCGTAAATCGTTTCAAGGTACGAGCCACACCATTCATATCCGGATCAAAGGTATCTGTGAAAAATGCAATCTTCATAGAAATCCTCCCTTATTAGAAAAGTGTAAGGCGCCTATTCAGTGTCGTATGGACTAACCGCTTCATTATGAAATATTGAAAATGCGAACAAGCGATAGCGTTTCGATGCTAAGTAATCGCTAAGAGAAACGGAAAATACATTAGTCAATGGGTGTCTTGCACTAGACATCAAGTTTACATCAATACGTAATAGCACAAACTTCCCATACATAAGCCAAGAAAAGCTCCCGCAAGTACATCTGAAGGGTAATGAAGGCCTAAATAAATTCTTGATAATCCTACAAAAACCCCTAATGGAATTAATATAAATGCAAGTGTTGGTAAAAATATAATAAATGGAATAATAACTGAAAATATAGCCGTTGTATGACCAGAAGGAAAGGAATGATCTTGTAACGGATTTTCATGAAAATTTGTTTTTTCTAATATTAGGTAAGGTCGTTTTCTAGGAAACATCTTCTTTACGATTTGTACCGGAATATGACTTAAACTTAAGGAGAGAGCGCTTGATATGGCTACTTTTCTTGTATCACCAGACGACAATACCATTAAGATCAGCACTATAGAAATCGTAAAGATAGCCCCCCCAAGACGTGTAATATTTCTAAAAAAGAAATTTAATAGTTTTTTATCAAAATAACGATTCACTTTCTGAAATAATCGACACTCGAAGTCATAAAACGTAAGTAACAGTCTCAACATTATTTTCTCCCATCAATAGGACTCACTTCTCTAATAAGTTTATTCGTAATTATAGGTCTTCCAATGGATATATACGTCATCGGAATTTTTTTAATTTCTTCAAGGGAAAAACAATTTCGCCCATCGACAACAATAGGCTCCTTCATATATCGTAAGAAATTTTCTAATGGAATCTGTTTTATTGATTCCCATTCTGTCGCTATAATCGCAAGGTCAGCGTGTTGTAAGGCAATTTGAATATCCTGTGTATATTCGATCGTATTCCCTAAAATTCGGCGTGCATTCGGAATAGCAATCGGGTCGAAGGCTGTTACCTCTGCACCTTCCTCTAGTAATTTTCTTACAATTGTTAGGGCTGCTGCTTCACGAACATCGTCCGTATTTGGTTTAAATGCCAAACCAAGTAAAGCTACCTTTTTCCCTAATAATGATCCGATTACTTCTTTTGCTTTCAATACTGGGAGTAAGGCTTGACGATTATTTACTTCAATGACAGCTTTCAATAGTTCAAATGGATGATGTACATTTCCTGCAAGTTGAACGAGGGCTTTTGTATCCTTTGGAAAGCAAGAACCGCCATAGCCAATTCCCGCTTGTAAGAAATGACGTCCTATCCGCCCGTCTCTGCCTACCCCATTTGTTACCTCTTCAATATTGGCACCTACTTTTTCACAAATAGTTGCAATTTCATTAATAAAGCTAATCTTTGTTGCCAGGAATGCATTGGAGGCATACTTAATCATTTCCGCACTTTTAATATCCGTTTTGATTATTGGAATGTTCAACGGTAGATAGAGCTTCTCAAGCATTTCTGCAGCGTCATGACTTTCAGCACCAATTACAATACGATCTCCATGAAAAAAATCTAAAACAGCTGAACCTTCCCTTAGAAATTCAGGATTCGAAACGACCTCAGCGTGAAGATTGGAAGGCTTATGGCACTGAATAATGTTTTTTATTTGTTCATTTGATCCTACTGGAACTGTACTTTTCGTACATACAATTACATCATGCTTCATATATTGAGCAATTGTTTTAGCAACATCATTCACAAACTCTAAATTAGCTGTACCATCCAGTTGCTCTGGTGTTCCCACTGCAATAAAAATAATGTTGGCATTTCCGTATGCATTTTGTGGATTTGTTGTAAACTGCAATCGCCCATTATCCAAATTTTTTTCAAGTAATGGTTGTAATTCAGGCTCGTAAATCGGAGAACGGCCTGTTTGTAGCAGCTCAATCTTTTCTGTTTGAATGTCTATACCTGTTACCTGATGACCCATTTCAGCTAAACAAACACCTGTTACTAATCCTACATACCCTGTTCCAGCAACAGTAATATTCATCCAATCCCTCCAGCAGATAGAGTTTGCACTACTTTATTTTATTAAAGTAAGCTTTACCTTATTTTGTTCTAGTGTAAAGGTATTGTAAAAAATTTGAATTTTTATTAATTTTCTTCATAATTCGCACTTTACAATAAGTAATTCCCTTATTTTGTATATTTTTGTGATATTTACAAAAAATATTAGAAATAAGAAAGGAGAAATCGTATGAAAAAACAAATAGTCACCAGTTTAACTACCGTAGCATTACTTTTAGGGCTTTTTGTCATGCCAGCTTACGCTGAGCAAAATAAACCTGTAGAGCCAGAAAAACAAATTCAACTATCAGAAAGCCAAAGGGCTGAGTTAGCAGAGATTTATCAAGACCTATTGGAGGAAAAGAAAGAACTAATTCAGAAGTACGTGGAGTTCGGAGTGCTTTCAAAAGAAAAGGGTGATCAAATCATTCAAAAATTTGAAGAGCATTATAAAATGGCTGAAAAAAATGGATTTACATTGCCACATCACCACGGCGGCCACCATCATCAGTAACAACAATCATTGCTATGTAGTCACAGTCGATGTACCAAAAAGTATATCTAAAGGGCTTGATTTCTTTAATAAAGGTATCTTCAAAAACTAAAAATGCTTCCTGTCCCCTATCAAAAATAGAGAACAGGAAGCATTTTATTTATTTCCTGGAGCCGGCTGATCAACACCTCTTACTCGATGTCGATGTCCGTCACTTTCAGACGTATAAAAATCATAATGATGAACATGCATTCCATTTCCTACTGGTATCGCTGGACCTGAATGGGCTTGATAATAATGTGTATGCCCATCCTCAAATACCACATAGCCTTCCGTATAATGAATGTGGTTATCGTCTTGAGTTTGAATAGGTAGAGAGGTTACATCTAAACATTGATGAACATGTCCGTCATTCACTGATGTGTAGTCAACTGAACCATGATTATGGTTCGGTACAAATCCTGGTACAAAATCATCCTTACCTACACGATTCATTTTTCTATCCTCCTTCAAATCACAGCATTATGATTGTTCACTCTGCATTTTCTGGTTTAATCGCTCCTCTAAAACATGAATCATATCCAGGAAGTGATTAGCTTCACGCAAAACATGATCAGCAAGAAGGGGATCAATTACACTCTTAATCTGACAATTCTTAATAAAGTCTAACCCTGCTTTTTTGAAATCGCGAATTTCAGTAGCTGCATTTTCACTGTCTTTATTGAGTTTGCCGATGATTGGATATGTTGGCTGTTTATGATAGAGCATTGATTCTACGTCCCGTGCTTGATTTAGTAATATTTCCAAATCATCTCCGAATTTTAATGCAGTATGAACCAAATTTCTTTCAGATTGATCTAACAGTGAAGCAATAAACCGAGAATGCTCCATCATGATTTTCAACCAAAATATATTTTCATTAAGTATCGCATCTTGAATAGGATCTAAAATCCCTTTATTAAATTTCTTCAATGTTCTCATAAAATACTCTGCTTCTCGAGCAGTATGGTCTATGAGCAACGGAAAATTAAACCCCATTACTTTACAGTTAATAATTAAGATTAGCAGATTCCTTTTAAAATTACGAAATCCCTTCACCAAATCAATGCTTTCTTCATTCAATTTCCTTATTGAAGTTACATCATTCGGTACTTCATATGCCCGCTTTTCATGCTGTTCAAAAAAGTAATAAAAACGATTGGCTTGTTGAATAAGCTGAGTTTCCCTATAGTTAAAACCATCTCCTATAAATTTGGCATGTTCTTTCATAATCCTAAGCCAAAATCTATTTTCTATTAGGGAACGCTCAATGAAAAGTTGTTCAGTTAAAGACTCAGGCCTTGCTGCAAAAGATTCCGGTGAAAGCAACATCTGATTAAACTCATTCGAGTTCACATTACTAGGTATTTGCTGAGGCTGATTTTGCATAATTCTCCCCCCTTTTTTCATTCCAATGCTAGTCTATTAGCTTAATATTTGTTTTATGTTATAAATCTGAATCAGATTAAAGCTATTCAACACAATTTGTTAGCCCTGATTCGAAGACATCGATATCGAAAGTTTAACTTTACTATTCTAGAAAAGTTAAACTTTCTAAAGCACAAAAAAGAGACTCGTCCAACAGTCTAATAACTGATGGATGAATCTCTTTTTTACACATGTTCAATCATTATTCTTTAGCATTAATCCCATAATACCTTAACAACAGCTTTTCTAATTGGTTGTGGTGCATCCACACATTGCCCCGGTCTATGAGCATCTTGCGGTGTGAAAACAGCAAAATATCCTTCTTTTACAAGCAAATCATCACCAGTTGCCTCTAAAAACATCAAATCTTTATCCTTATCCGCTTCTTCTACTTTCGTTTCCTCAATATTTGTATAACCCATTTTCTCTACACCTTGGATTACATATTGAATATCTGCATATTGGTAATGAGCCTCAAAGCGACATTGTTCAGCTACTTTTGTTTCATATTCTTGAATCATAACAAATACTTTATCTTCTTCAACTTGATATGTACCAACTGCAAGCGAATGTAAGTCAGTTTCTACTAAGAAATCCAATCCTTTTTTTAACCTTGGATGAACGCCATCATACAATGCAGCATTCGATAATTTATCAATAATCATAGTCAATCCTCCGCTGTTCATGATTCACTAAATAATTATATGATAATAACATTAGTAAAGACAACTGCTGAAGGATTTTAGTTGTTACAATTTATCCCGCCTTAACGGGCAGTAAGCCCCTCACCTCAAGATTCGGAGTATCCAAAGAGATGGTGGATAACAGCACGTATTGTGTCCGATTGGTTCACTAACCATCAGCGGGAGATGAAGAAAGCCCCCACTGATGGAAGTTTCACTTTATCTATTTTGCCATCTACTACTCAGCAAAATGTTTATTACAATAGTAATTCACCCTAAAATCAAAGAAAGAGGTTCATCTCTCAGTAGGAAAATAACTGAGGGACGAACCTCTTGTTCTTACGCTTACTCTTTTTTATTTTCTTGATCAACCGTTCCCGTATAATATCCATCACTCACTTGTTCATGTGTTTTCGCAAGTTCAGATGATAACGGATCCTTCTTTTTGTAATCAGCAAATTCAAATTGTCTTCCTGCAATCTCAGTTCCAGATTCTTTATTATTAGTCATGTAAAATCCCTCCTGAAATTAGGATTTACATCTATTGGTGGTATCATTCGCAAAGTTTATCATTTCAGGCGAGAAGGCCCCTTCCTCAAGGAGTGTGAAGGGCGTTAGCCCAACGAGTAGGAAGGGGATGAATCGCCTTTCCGTAGGAAAAGTTTTAT
>CAVVWH010000007.1:0-33446 GCA_963751845.1 uncultured Bacillaceae bacterium | reverse complement strand
ACATTATTTTACTAACGTATACTTCTTCTTTCCACGACGAACGAGCATGAACTCCCCTTCAATCTTATCTGCTTCAGTAACAACATGCGCTAAGTCAGTCACTTTTTCACCATTAATTGAAATGGCGCCATTTTGAATATCTTCACGAGCTTGGCGTTTAGACGGAGAAATTTTTGCTTCCACTAATAGATCTACCAGACCAATATCTTCTTTACTTTCGCGTTCATAGCTTGGTACATCTTTAAAACCAACCTTAATTTCAGCAGCACTCAAGTTCTTCACATCACCACTAAATAGAGCAACAGAAATTTTAATTGCTTGATTTAATGCGTCTTGACCGTGAATTAAACGAGTCATTTCCTCCGCTAGTGCTTTTTGAGCTTTTCGTAAATGTGGCTCATTTTCAACAGCTTGCGCTAATTCTTCAATGACTTCATGAGATAAGAATGTGAAGAATTTTAAGTATTTTACTACATCAGCATCCGCTGTGTTAATCCAGAATTGATAGAATTCATAAGGTGTTGTTTTCTCAGGATCCAACCAAATAGCTCCACCTTCTGTTTTACCAAACTTCGTACCATCCGCTTTTGTTACAAGCGGAATCGTCATCCCAAATGCTTTGGCTTCTTCATCATGTGACTTACGAATCATTTCTAGACCAGTCGTAATATTGCCCCATTGATCACTGCCACCAATTTGCAGCTTACAATTATAATGATCATATAAATGATTAAAGTCGATTCCTTGTAAAATCGTGTACGTAAATTCTGTGAAGGAAATACCACTCTCTAAACGAGACGCAATTGTATCCTTCGCTAACATATAATTAATGCCAATGTATTTCCCATAATCGCGTAGGAATGTCACCATATCTAGTTTTCCAATCCAGTCATAGTTATTGACCATAACTGCACCGTTTTCACCTTCAAAATCAAAGATTTTCGTTAATTGCCCTTGTATGCAACTTGCATTATGCAGTACCGCTTCTAATGTTTGCAAAGAACGCTCTTCTTTTTTGCCACTAGGATCACCGATTAACCCTGTTGCTCCTCCCACTAATACAAGGGGACGATGGCCATGCTGTTGAAAACGACGCAATGTCAAATACGGTAATAAATGTCCTATATGCATACTATCAGCTGTGGGATCGACACCACAGTACAAAGAGATTTTTTCTTTTTCTAACAGCTCCTTCATCCCTTCTTCATCCGTTTGCTGATAGATAATACCTCTCCATTTAAGGTCTTGTAATAATTCCATTGTCATTTCCTCCTTGTTAGAAAAGCGCAAGGCACCCGTTCAGCGACGTACGGACTGGACCGTTCCGATTAAGATATAGGAAACACGAAGAGCGGTAGCGATTCGATGTTGACTTATCTTTTAGGAGGAGCGGGAAGTCCGATAGGCGCTGGGTGCCTGGAGCTAGACATTTGTACTCATCGAGAGTGAATAAAATTTGATTTTAAATGATAACACAAAAAACGCCCCTTCAAATAAATGAAGGGACGAATCATATTCGCGGTACCACCCAACTTGAGAACAAACAACAATGTTCTCCGCTTAAGACAAATAACGGTCACTAACCGTTTTCTGCTACTTTCACATTCACAGAAAATGCTCCAGGAAGTAATTCATTACACTATATGTACCGATTTTCACCTACCATCGGCTCTCTAATAACAGGGATAGCCTAACTACTGAATCCTATCATCACTTTAATCATTTAGTTATACAAAAATTTTTATCATATATCCACTTCGTTGTCAACTACCGACTGCCATTTTTTAGCAATTCGTCAAATGTTATCCTTTTATAGATTGATTATATGCTATAATATTAGATGATTTTAGGAGGTATATAGAATGCAGATGATTCAAGAAATATGGAAGAATTTAATCAACTTCTTAAAAAATAAGAAAACACAAAAAGTAGCTAAAGTCAGTTATTTAGTTGCTTGGAATTTATCTTTAATTTTTATCATCCTCATCATTTTAGGCTTTTCTTTCGCTGGTGGGGTGGGTGCAGGTTATTTCGCAGCACTAGTTAATGATGAACCTGTTCGATCAAAAGCAGATTTAAAGAAGGATTTATATAATTATGAAGAAAGCTCAGAAATTTATTTTGCAGACAAAGTCTATCTAGGAATGCTGAAATCAGACTTAGAACGAGTTGAAATTCCTCTTGAGGATGTTTCTGACAATCTAAAAAATGCAGTTATTGCAACCGAAGATGAATATTTTTATCAACATAATGGAGTTGTTCCAAAAGCCATTATGCGCGCCATTTATCAAGAATTCACGAATGCTGATGTTCAATCAGGTGGTAGTACACTTACACAGCAATTAATTAAAAACCAAGTATTAACAAATGAAGTGTCCTTTGAACGAAAAGCGAAAGAAATTTTACTAGCTCTTAGAGTTGAGAAATTTTTTGAAAAAGATGAAATTCTTGAAACCTATTTAAATGTATCTACATTTGGACGTAACTCCTCAGGGCGTAATATTGCTGGTGTAGAATCAGCTGCTGAGGGAATATTTGGAGCAGATGCTAAAGACTTAACATTACCACAAGCGGCTTTTATTGCTGGATTACCACAAAGCCCATTTGGATACACGCCTTACACACAACAAGGACAATTAAAAGAAAATTTAGAGCCTGGAATTACGCGCATGAAAACCGTCTTAAAGCGGATGCGAGATAATCATTTTATTACCCAAGCAGAATATGATCGAGCTACTTCCTATGATATTACAAAGGACTTTATTGGTAAGAAAGCACTTCCCTCTGAGAAATATCCTTGGCTAACAACAGAAATAGAAAAGCGTTCAATTAAAATTTTAACTACTTATTTAGCCGAAAAAGATGGCTATGAACAAAGTGATTTAACAAATAATGACGAATTAAACGAACAGTATTTAGCCTTAGCTGAGCGTAATCTACGCCAAAATGGTTATAAAATCTATACAACTATCAATAAGAAGATATACGATCAAATGCAGCAGGCTACGAAAGACTACCAAAACTTCGGATATGATAAAAGTGAAGAAGTATATGATCCTGAAACAAAAAAAACAAAAATCGTGACCGAACCGGTAGAAGCTGGAGCCATTTTAATTGAAAATAAAACTGGAAAAATTATTAGTTTTGTTGGTGGCCGAGATTTTGATCGCGAACAAACGAATCATGCAACGTCAGCCCTTCGTTCAAATGGGTCAACAATGAAACCATTAGTAGTCTATGCACCAGGAATAGAACTAGGAAAATTTTCACCAGGAAGCTTGGCTGCAAACGTACCTGTTACCATCTCAACTGGGGGCGGTGCATGGAGACCAGGAAATTACGGGGGTGGCGGCTATACTGGTTTAGTAACCGCTCGAGAAGCCTTAACCAAATCCTATAATGTTCCAACCGCTTTATTCTATAAATCTATTATTAATCAGAACCCCGTCCAATATTTAAGCAAAATGGGCTTCTCTTCTTTAACAAAAGGAGATTATGAGCACTTATCGATGTCACTAGGTGGCTTAGAAAAAGGGGTAACAGTTGAAGAAAACGTAAATGCTTTCGGTACTTTTGCTAATTCTGGAAAATTTATAGACGCTTATATGATTGACAAAATTGAAACAAGAGATGGCGAAGTGATCTATAAGCATAAAACGAATGAAGTGGATGTCTTTTCACCACAGACTGCTTATTTAACACTTGATATGATGCGTGATGTTATCACAAGAGGAACGGCAGCATCGGTACAAAGTAGATTAGCCTTTTCTAGTGATTGGGCAGGAAAAACAGGAACATCACAAGATTTCCGTGATGCTTGGTTTGTCGCCACAAACCCTAATGTTACATTCGGTACATGGATTGGCTATGATACTCCGAAGTCTTTGCAAGGATATTATAATGGACTAGAATACAATAGACGAAATATCTACTATTGGGCTGCATTGATCAATGGAGCATACAACATAAATCCAACACTCATTGATCCAAATCAGCGATTCGAAATGCCTGGAGGAATCGTTTCACGCTCTATTCAGGGTCAAACTGATTTAATGATTGCAAAATATGCGGGTAATCAGTTTACAAAAGAAACCTATGCTCCATATATTAAAATGATAAAAGCAAAAGAAGAGAAAGAAAAAGCAGTAAAAGAAAAAGAAAATCAGAAAAAGCTAGAAAAGCAAAAGGCAGCTAAAAAACAAAAAGAAGACGCGATTGATCTGAAAACATCTACGACAGAAAAACCAACTAACGACAAACAGATCGGTAATGAAAAAGAACTAGTTAAACCAGATAAGGAGGATCAACAGAAACCTGAAGATGTACCAGATGTGCCTGTTGATCCAGCACCAAATCCCGAAGAAGCACCACCAACAAATGAACCACCATGAATTAGTCTCGTCAATTCATTTTGAAAAAAAGAAGAATAGTCTGTCCGATAAATCCCAAAAAGTAAAGCATCGTAAGGAAAACAACCGTTTTTCTTACGATCCTTTTTTGTTTGAAAAAATGACTTATTGAATAGCCCCTTCTTTCAATCTTCCATTGTCGATAAATCACCAGTAGGCAAATCAAGTTCCCAAGCTTTAAGTACACGACGCATGATTTTACCACTACGTGTTTTGGGAAGCTTATCTCGAAATTCAATTTCACGAGGTGCTGCATGTGAAGCTAATCCTTGCTTTACAAATTGACGAATTTCTTCGATTAATTGATCATTAGCTTCATATCCATCACGAAGTGAAATAAAAGCTTTAATGATTTCTCCCCGAACTGGATCAGGTTTTCCAATTACCCCTGCTTCTGCAACAGCAGGATGTTCAAGCAGCTTACTTTCCACCTCAAAAGGACCTACCCGCTCACCTGACGTCATAATCACATCATCAATTCGCCCTTGAAACCAGTAATATCCGTCTTTATCTTTATAGGCTGAATCACCTGTTACATACCAATCTCCAGGCATAAAATAGGAATCATATTTTTCTTGATTATTCCAAATAGCAGCCATCATTGAAGGCCATCCCTTTTTAATGGCCAAATTTCCCATTTGATTTGGAGGCAACTCTTTGCCTTGATGATCGACAATGGCTGCTTCAACTCCAGGAATGGGTTTCCCCATTGATCCTGGTTTAATTTCTAAGCAAGGGTAATTACAAATTAATTGTGCACCTGTTTCTGTCATCCACCAAGTGTCATGTATCCGCTTATTAAATACTTTAGCACCCCAACGAATGACTTCAGGGTTAAGAGGCTCTCCAACGCTTAAAACATGCCTTAGCGACTGTAAATCAAAGTGTTTAACAATATCATCCCCTGCTCCCATAAGCATTCTAAAGGCCGTTGGTGCGCTATACCAAACGGTCACAGAAAACTCTTCAATCGTCTTATACCATGCTTCAGGCCTAAATCGACCACCTACAACTACATTTGAGGTACCCGTGAGCCATGGAGCAAAAATCCCATATGATGTTCCTGTGACCCAACCAGGGTCCGCCGTGCACCAATATACATCCTCTTCTTTCAAATCCAAAACCCATTTAGCTGTTTGATAATGCTGAATCATAGCATTATGGACATGTAGAACTCCTTTGGGCTTGCCTGTTGAACCGGAAGTATAATGGAGAATCAGACCATCCGTACGATCTACCCAGACAATCTCAAACTTGGAATCTGCTTTTTCGATCCTTGCATTAAAGTCAAAATACTGATCCGTTTCTTCTATATTTTCTCCGACTAGAAATATATATTGTAAATGTGGTAACTCCTCCACAGGCACTCGGGACAAAAGTTGAGGTGTTGTCACAAGCACACTTGCTTGACTATCCTCTAATCGATCTTTTACCGCACCTTCCATAAATGCTTCAAATAACGGTCCAACTATTGCCCCTAGCTTAATTGCACCAAGCAAAGCAAAATATAACTCTGGTGAACGCGGCATAAACACAAATACGCGATCCCCTTTTTGAACATTTGCAACCGTCTTCAAAACATTTGCCGCTTTATTGCTCCACTTTTTCATCTCCAAAAACGTATACTTCTCATTGCGCCTGTCATCCTTGTAATAAAGGGCTACCTTATTTTTATTATATGTTTCTACATGGCGGTCAATTGCTTCATAAGCCATATTCACCTTTCCTGTTTCAAACCAAGAAAACTCACGCTCCGTGTCAGACCAATTAAACTGCTCGTACACCTCATCATAGTTTTGCAAATTAAATTCACCTTCCACTACCGGTAGCGCTTTCAAAACCATGTAACATATCCCCCTTTATTCCATTTTGCCATTCCATTTTAATATAGATTAATCAATCTTACAAATATTTCCAACAAATAATACTATTATCATATTCTTCTAAGAGGAAAATAATTCAAAAAAGCTTGCATAATTAACAATATTTTCATACGCTTACAATATGCAAAAATATTGCGAGAACACAAATTATAACCCAGGTGGTGAAGGAATGGAGCACAAAAAAACATATTATGCAAAGGAATTGGAAACAGCAAATGGCACGTTAATCATCGAAGGTCCAATTCCAGCTGAACAGCTAAGATCCTTTCATTTTCATGAAGGTCTCGTTGCATTTCGACCTCCCTCACAACAATTCAAAGCTTTAATTGAAATTGCAAGTTTACCAGAAGGAAGAATTATCATTGCTCGCCAAAATGAAACGATTGTTGGGTATACAACCTTTTTACACCCAGATCCTTTAGAGCGCTGGTCTGAGATTAAAATGGACGATTTAATTGAACTCGGAGCCATCGAAGTCATATCTACATTTCGAGGTACATCCGTTGGAAAAAATTTATTACGTGTTGCGATGATGGATGAAGCAATGGAAAACTACATAATATTTACAACAGAATATTACTGGCATTGGGATTTAAAGGGTACTGAATTAAACGTTTGGGATTATCGAAAAGTAATGGAAAAAATAATGAGCGCAGGCGGATTGATCTATTATTCCACCGACGATCCAGAAATTTGCTCCCACCCTGCTAATTGCCTTATGGCCAGAATCGGTAAAAATGTTCCACCCGAATCCATTGAGCAATTCGACCAACTACGCTTCATTAACCGCTTTATGTATTAATTAGTTAACAAATGAGGAGGAATAAAAGTGATAGTTGAAAAAATAATGACAAAAGATGTCATTGCCTTAACTCCATCTGACAGTATTTACAGTGCGGTTATCCTTATGAAAGAAAAACAAATCCGTCATATTCCGCTTGTAGACGAAGAGTTTCATCTTGTTGGCTTAGTTAGTGATCGTAATATTAGGGATGCATCCCCATCGATTTTCCAAACTGAAGAATATTCAGAAGATTTAAAAAAACCACTTAGCACGATCATGAAAACAGATATTATTACTGGCCATCCATTAGATTTTGTCGAAGAAGTCGGGGCTGTTTTTTGTGAAAATAAAATTAGCTGTCTTCCAGTAGTAAAAGAAAAGAAACTAGTGGGAATTCTGACTGGCTCTAATCTATTGCACTCCTTTGTTGAGCTTACAGGCGTCAACAAACCTGGGTCACAAATTGAAATTAAAATTCCTGATAAACCAGGTAGTCTGTATGAAATCTGCGGAATCTTCAAAAACTGTAATATTAATATCCTTAGCATTCTCGTTTATCCAGAAAAAGAGGTTAGAGATTATCAAATTCTAGTTATTCGGGCACAAACTATGAATCTTTCTATCGTAATTGACGAATTATTGAATTCAGGCTACGAAGTCATATGGCCGAACCTACTGGGGCAACTATCATGACAGCCAATGCATTATACGTATTTTCGGATGAGCTGTTAACCTACAAGTTTCGTGATGATCACCCTTTTAATCAAAAACGTCTTCAGATTACACTAGATTTGTTACAAAAACATGGAGCAATCCAGGATAAACATATCATTCCACCACGAGTAGCTACCAAGGAAGAATTAGAACTCATCCATGATTCACGCTATGTAAGCGCAATCCAAGCAGCCGGTAAAGGACTTCTTTCAGAAGAACAAGCAGCCAACTATGGCATTGGAACTGAAGATACACCAATTTTTCAAAATATGCATGAAGCTAGTGCCCTCCTTGTGGGAGGCACATTAACAGCTGTTGATGCCGTCATGACGGGCCAAGCCCTTCATGTCTTTAATCCAGGTGGCGGACTGCACCATGGCTTCCGTGGAAGAGCATCCGGCTTTTGTATCTACAATGACAGTTCAGTTGCCATTAAATATCTACAACAGAAATATAACGCTCGCGTTTTATATGTCGATACGGATGCACATCATGGGGATGGAGTGCAATGGTCCTTTTACGATGACCCTAATGTCTGTACCTTGTCAATTCACGAAACGGGACGCTATTTATTCCCTGGCACAGGCAATATTAACGAGCGAGGTCAGGGCAAAGGCTATGGCTACTCTATTAATATACCAATAGATGCCTTCACCGAAGATGATTCTTTTCTTGATTGTTATCGAACATCGCTAACCGAAGTAATAGACTATTTCAAACCAGATGTTATTCTTACTCAAAATGGCGCTGATTCCCATTACTACGATCCCTTAACACATTTATCATCTACAATGCGTATTTACAAAGAAATTCCTAAGCTAGCCCATGAATTAGCACACAAATATTGTGAAGGTCGTTGGATTGCAGTCGGAGGAGGAGGCTATGATATCTGGCGTGTCGTCCCTCGTGCTTGGTCCCTGATTTGGCTTGAAATGACAAGGAATATGAATAATTGTGGTCCACTTCCAAAAGAATGGATTGACCGCTGGCAACCAGAATCTCCTGTGCAACTACCAACAGAATGGGACGATATGGATGATATATATCCACCCATACCTCGCAAAACGGAAATTACCGAAAAAAATGCACAAACATTAGAAAAGGCTCTTTACCCAATCAGAATACATCAACAATCCATTAAGAAGACCACAAAAGGGCCTGAAGGTGGAGTAGCTTTATAATATCGGTATCATGATTCGCTGTTGACTTATAGAAGTTTGCAGACAAGGTAGATGATTGTCAAAAGTTGACTAAATCTTTTTGAATATAGTGGTTCGATGAGCTCTCTTGTAGAGCTAGACACCAGACGTATCAAATCATATATCTTTTCAGAAGGGAGGAAATACTTCCCCTTCTATCATTATCAAAGAATAAAAAACAAAAAACGTCCTCTTGGACGTTTTACGTTTTAAAAAGATATTCCATTTTTTAATGAGTTATGCAATTTATTTTGTAGATTGTCGTTCTTCAATTCGATGAGGTAAAATAACTGTAGATTGTTCCACCTCTTCTTTATTCATTAGCTTTGTTAAAAGTCTCATTGCAACTGCACCTATATCATACAGTGGTTGAACAACTGTTGTAATTTGAGGACGCACCATTAAGGTTAAACGTGTATTATCAAAGCTAATAACCTCAAAATGCTCTGGTACTTCAGTGCCCTGATCTTGTGCTGCATGTACAATACCAAGAGCCATTTCATCTGCACCTACAATAATCGCTGTTGGTTTCTCCGCTTCTTCTACCAACTTATCAAAGCATTCAATTCCTGAATCATACGTATAATCTCCTTCAACAATCAAATTTTCATCAAAGGGAAGATTTACAGCCTCTAGTCCTCTCTTATAACCAGCTAATTTCTTTTGATTAATTGGTTGGTCAGGATTTCCTATTACAAAAGCAATTCGCTTATGTCCTTTATTAGCAAACATTGATACAGCGTCAAACGCAGCTTCTTCATAATCGATATTAACCGACGGAATTTCATGGCCATCGCCTTCTTCAACTGAACCTGCAAGAACAATTGGTACAGGAGAATTTTTAAATTCCTTCACATGTTCTTCTGAAATATGACTTCCCATGAACACAAGCCCGTCCACTTGCTTACCTAACATTGTATTCAATAAATGAAATTCTTTATCTTTATTTTCGTCAGAGTTACTTAAAATGATATTATATTTATACATCGTTGCAATATCTTCAATACCCCTAGCTAGCTCAGCATAAAAAATATTAGAAATATCAGGAATGATTACCCCGACTGTTGTTGTTTTTTTACTTGCAAGCCCTCTAGCTACCGCATTAGGACGATATCCTAATCGTTCAATGACATCAGAAACTTTTTTCCTTGTAGCTGGTTTAACATTTGGATTCCCGTTTACTACACGTGACACAGTTGCCATAGAAACGTTTGCTTCACGTGCCACATCATAGATTGTGATATTATTCATTTGTTTATTCCCCCGTTTTTTTTTCATTATTCCCATTATCGAAAAAAATATTTTTTCATTATTTTTACTATTTATAAATTATGTATGAGAAAAACATGACTTCTCGCTAGTAATGGCAAAAATTGAAGTTTTTCTTATACTATCATCATTATAAATAAATTTTGATAGTATATTATTATTGTCCCTATTCTGATACTAATCATACGATAGACGTATGTTTCCTGCAACCTAAAAAGGTCCTTACCCATGCAGGTAAGGACCTAACTATTACGTCTTTTTGAACTTTTCCCACTTTTCTCTGTCTAGCTCCACCGGCTAGCTCACTGTGAAAAAGATAAAAGCTCTCGTAAGGCAAAAAGCGTGCCTTACGGGTCTTAGGCCCGCACGATGCGGGTCATGCCGGCGTTGCCACAGGACGTGGCGTTCTTAGTCGGCGTACCATCGCGAGCTGACCAAGCCGGTTCCTCTTTTCTCTGTCTAGCTCCACCGGCTAGCTCACTGTGAAAAAGATAAAAGCCCTCGTAAGGCAAAAAGCGTGCCTTCCGGGTCTTTTCCTATTTTCTTCGCGAGCTGACCAAGCCGGTTCCTCTTTTCTGTTAAACAGTAACCCAGTTTAAGCGTTTAATTTCATTGTAGAATTCGTCGAATTGTTTAAGATCCATTTGTTGTGCAGAATCAGATAATGCTACAGCTGGATCTGGATGTACTTCAGCCATAACGCCATCGGCACCAATTGCAAGTGCTGCTTTAGCTGCTGGAAGTAAAAGGTCGCGACGTCCAGTAGAGTGAGTTACATCGACCATTACTGGTAAATGTGTTTCTTTTTTCAAGATTGGCACAGCTGTAATGTCTAATGTATTTCTTGTTGCTCTTTCATACGTACGGATTCCACGTTCACAAAGAATGATATTACCATTTCCTTGAGCCATTACATACTCAGCACAATGAATGAATTCATCAATTGTTCCTGAAATACCACGTTTTAATAAAACGGGTTTATTTGTTGCACCTGCTGCTTTTAATAAATCAAAGTTTTGTGCGTTACGAGCACCAATTTGGATAACATCGATATAATCAAGTGCTGTTTCAATATCGTTAGTACTTACAATTTCACTAATAACAGCTAAACCGTATTCATCTGCTACTTGTTTCAAAATTTTAAGTCCTTCTAAACCAAGGCCTTGGAAATCATATGGAGATGTACGAGGTTTGTAAGCCCCACCACGCATAAGCTTTAAGCCTTTTGCTTTAATTGATGCAGCAACGGCGGCTGTTTGCTCATAAGATTCAACAGCACAAGGTCCGAATACAAAGCTTGGAATTCCATTTCCAACTAATTCACCTTTAATATCAATAATAGTATCTTCGGGTTTTTGTTTTCTAGAAACAAGCAATACTTTCTTTTTATCTTCATCTTGAAGGTCTAACCCTAATTTGAAAATTTCTTTAAAAATATGTTTAATAGATGCTAAATCAAGTGGACCTTCATGACTGTTTTCAATTTGATCAAGCATAATTCTTTCACGAACTGGATCAAAACGATTTACGCCTTGTTTTTCCTTTACATGGCCAATTTTTTGTACAACCTCAGCTCTTTTATTAATTAGATTTAATAATTGAAGATTAATATCATCTAGTTGATCACGTAAAACATCAAGTTCCTTATTGCTCATTACAAATCCACCCTTTCGTTTTTTAAGTTTAAAGCCAACCATTTAGAAAAAAATATCACATAATTATGATAATTCATTTTCTAAATTTACCTAGCTCAGTTTTAACCATCATCATTTATAATAAATTCATGTATAATTGAAATTATTATAAATGAAAAATTGCAGAATGTCACTTATTTTATCTTTAATAATTAAACGCTTTTAAGCGTTAAAGGATTTTATTACATAAAGAAGGTGTCACAATGACTGAAACTTTATTCGCCTTGGATATTGGAACACGATCTGTTGTAGGAATTATATTAGAAAAGTCAGACAAAAGCTACAAAATTATTGATATTTTATCACAAGAGCATTCAGAGCGAGCAATGTTAGATGGGCAAATTCACGATGTAACAGCCGTTGCAAAGGTTATATCTCAAATAAAAAATAAACTAGAAGAAAAACATGGGCCTTTAAAAAAGGTATCCGTAGCCGCAGCTGGTAGAGCACTCAAAACTGAAAAAGCGACCGCCTCTATTGAAATAAAAGGTAAACCGATCATAAAACATGAAGATATTCTTCATCTTGAATATAGTGCTGTACAAGAAGCCCAAAATACAGTAGCCGAGAAAAATACCCTTCATTCTACCTATTACTGCGTTGGTTACTCTATTTTATATTACCGCTTAGACGGACAAGAAATTGGCAATCTAATTGATCAAAGTGGTAACGCCGCATCTGTTGAAATTATTGCAACTTTTCTACCTAAGGTTGTTGTTGAATCCTTACTTGCTGCATTAAAACGAGCTAATTTAGAAATGCAGGCACTAACTCTTGAGCCGATTGCCGCCATTAATGTATTAATCCCACCAACGATGCGCCGCTTAAATGTTGCCTTAGTCGATATAGGAGCAGGAACATCAGATATCGCCTTAACTGATTCAGGTACAATAATCGCCTATGGTATGGTACCAATTGCTGGGGATGAAATTACCGAAGCCATTAGTGACTTTTTACTTTTAGATTTCCCACTGGCCGAAGCGGCCAAACGAAAGCTCATTAATCAAGATATGATTACCGTAACAGATATTCTTGGATTTGAAATAGAAATGTCAAAGAAAGAAATTGTCAGCCATATTACGCCAGCACTTGAGCGTTTAGCTGAGGCTATAAGTCAAGAAATTCTTGAATTGAATAATGGAAAATCACCAAAGGCTGTAATGCTCGTTGGAGGCGGAAGTCAAACCCCATTATTAATCAATCTGATTTCGAAACATTTACATTTGCCAGAAAATCGTGTGGCAATTAGAGGCATTGATGCTATTCAAAATGTTGAATTTGACAATGGTTTATATCAAGGCCCCGAACTTGTCACACCAATTGGAATTGCGATAGCAGCTGATAAAAGTCCCATTCAATATTTAAGTGTTTTAGTAAATGGACAGCCTATTCGTCTATTTGATATGGAACAAACAACTATATCTGATTGCTTACTGACAGCTGGAATTAAACTAAAAAATCTGTACGGTAAACCAGGAATGGCAAAAATCATTCAATTCAATGGTCAGCAAATCACTATTCCTGGTCAGCATGGTACTATGCCAAAAATTAGATTAAATGGACAAGATGTAGCCCTTGACCATACAGTTAAAAATGATGATGTCATCGAAGTGATGCAAGGTGATGACGGAAATCCTGCTGACCTGTCAATTTATGATTTAATCGACAGCATGCCAAGAAAAAAAGTAGTGATAAATAATACGCCTTATACAATTGAAGCTGTCATTACACATAATGGCTCAGTTGTATCGGAAAATGAATGGATTGAAGATCATGATGAAATCACCTGTTTCATACCTGAAACCATTGAAAACCTATTACAAGCATTACAGTTGACTGACTTACTTCAGCATATACAGCCTTTATCAATAAGCTTAAATGGGAAAAAGCAAACCATCTCTGCTATTAAAGGAACTCTTTTAAAAAATCACCTAGAAGCGAAAGTGGGATATTCATTTGACGACGGCGATTGTTTAGAAGTTATTCCTTATAAACCCGTAAAACTTACAGACTTAGCTGAAGCCTTGTCTATTCCGCTATCCTACTCGATTCCAATTACCTTTAATGGAAAAAAAGTCATTTTATCAAAATCATTAGCTGAGTTTTACCGTAATGATATACAGCTAACTGAAACTGACGACATTAAAGTAGGAGATTCTATAAGCTATGTGCAGCATAAAATGGAACCCTTTATGTTTCAGGATATATTTCGTCATGTGGATATTGATTTACCACAAAACACAACAAGTCATTTTATGTTACTCAAAAACGATAAAGAATGCACATTCTTTGAAACCGTTTCTCCTGGGGACAATTTAAAAATACTCTGGCCAACATTCATACAATAGTTCATTAGAAAGTGAAAAAGGTTGATCCAACGCTTGGGCTTGGATCAACCTTTTTCGATAGGGATATGTCTAGCTTACTTCGGTAAATTTTCTGATAGCGAATCCATATTAATTCTCCAGTGTGAATCATTCCAAGTTGGCTTTCCTTCTTTAAAATAGATTGCCTGTGGCGATTGATGTTTAATATCGAATGATTCAGCCACAAAATTAGAAAGTGGACGTGCTTCTTGCACAGCTAAAAAGGCGGTATCTAGTTTTGGATGTTCTTCAGTAAATTTTTGATATTCCCGAAAAGCCTCTGCACTAACTGGACATGTTAAGCTATGTTTAAACAATAAAAAAGTATCCTTTTGAAGTAGTTCACTTAATTGTTCTTCCGTTTCAATTTTTGTTAAAGTCATGAAATCATTCCCCTTCCCCGTATTCGATTAGAATGTTAATCCTTATTAAAAGTAAGTTTTATTATATTGCATCACTAATTTTGACTAACTACTGGTTTAATATAACCTAAAAAATAAGCAGTGAAGTAATCGTATCACCTCACCGCTTGTAATGACAAATTATACATCTTGCTAGATCTCTTTATTCTATTTTTTCAGTTCGTTCTCTGATTCTTCAAATGCTTTCTTCGCTTCATCTAGTTTTAGCTGTGCTTCTTCCTCAATTGTAGTAGCAACATCAGCTTCGCTAGATACGATTGGTTCCGCTTCAAGCTCTTCAACACCATTATCATTAGCTGGCTTTAATCTTCTCACTTTGCTAACGATTTCAGCCGATTTAACAGATACTGCTTCTGAAACACTGCTCGTTTTTTCCTTTGCTGTTTCCGTTATATCCTTATAAAGCTTATCCGTCTTTTCAGAAATATTTCTAGCTTGCTCAGTTATATCATTTCGTAATTCTTTACCCGCTTTTGGAGCAATAAATAGGGCTGTTGCTGCACCAATGATTCCACCTACTAAAGCACCAATGATAAAATCCTTTGAATTGATGGAGCTGCTATCTTCCTCATATGTTCTTTGAACTTCTTTCTGAGTCATATTCATTCTCCTTTCAATTTGAAAAATTTTTATTTTTCTCGTAAAAACCTTCGTTTTGGTGCGACTTCTTCTACTTCTACCTCTTGTTTCTTTCTGGCTTTCCACTTATCACGCATTTCAAGGGCAATATTACCCCACTGCACAATTTGGGAAACTTTCTCTTGATTGTTTTCTATTTCAGTAACTACTTTATTAGAAACCTTCTGAATAGAAGTATTGAAGCTTTGAATTGACATACCAACATCCTTCACTGCCATAACAGCAGTATTTAAATTTTCAGATTTTTGTTTTAAATCATCTGCTAGTTCATTTGTCTTATGTAATAACTCAGTTGTTTCTGTTGTAATCCCTTGTAATTGCCCTTCTAAATCTTCCAATGTATGAGACACACTGTTTAACGTTTTTTGTAGTGCAGTTAACGTCTTGACTAGATAGATGACGAGAATAAGGAAAGCAATAGCCACAACTGCGGCACTACCATATAATAAAATTTCCATAGAATACCTCCTAGATATCCAATACGCCTATACGAACGAATTTCATGCAAAGATCATCATTATAAACGTATTTATTTTCCCAATATACTTCATTATAGCAACCAATGAAACTTTTTTTAACTATAAATTATTTCAGTCTCCGCAGTAAATGGAGAAACAATATAAGCGAAATCGGGTAAAATAAGTACGTAGTTAATTTACAAAATGGAGGAATCTATAAATGAAAGATCCTAGAATAGAAACGTTAGCTAAAAATTTAATCAACTATTCCGTTAAGTTACAAAAAGGAGAAAAGGTACTAATCGAAAATTTTGGCCTTCAACGTGATCTTGTAAAGGCGTTAGTCAATGAAGCCTATGAAGCTTGCGGTTATCCCTTTGTGTTGTTAAAAGATCATCAAGTAGACCGCGCATTATTAATGGGAGCGAAGCAAGAACAATACGATATGATGGCCAACTTCGAAGCCAATGTAATGAAAGAAATGGATGCCTATATCGGATTACGTGCTGGTGATAACATTAATGAACAATCTGACGTGCCAGCTGATAAAATAGCCATACACGGTCAAACAATCGGAAAAAGGGTGCACAGTGACATCCGCGTACCGAAAACTAAATGGGTGGTACTTCGTTATCCAACAAATTCAATGGCTCAACTTGCGAAAATGAGCACAGAGGCGTTTGAAGACTTCTACTTCCAAGTTTGTAATCTAGATTATAGTAAAATGAGTGCAGCAATGGATAGCCTTGTTGAATTAATGGACAAAACAGATAAAGTTCGCTTAGTCGGACCTGGAACAGATCTAACTTTTTCAATTAAAGGAATTAAAGCGATTAAATGTGCAGGTGAACTCAATATTCCAGATGGAGAGGTATACTCTGCACCAGTGAAAGACTCTGTAAATGGGGTTGTTACATACAATACACCGTCACCTTATCAAGGCTTTACATTTGAAAATGTAAAATTAACATTCAAAGATGGAAAAATCGTTGAGGCAACAGCTAATAACACAGAGCGTATTAACAAAGTATTTGACACTGATGAAGGAGCACGTTATGTTGGAGAATTTGCAATTGGTGTTAATCCTTACATTCTACATCCAATGCAAGATATCCTCTTTGATGAAAAAATTGACGGAAGTTTTCATTTTACACCAGGACAATGCTATGATGATGCCTACAATGGCAATCATTCTAATATCCACTGGGATCTAGTCAATATCCAACGACCTGAATATGGTGGAGGCGAAATTTACTTTGACGATGTTCTCATTAGAAAAGATGGTCGCTTTGTCGTTCCTGAATTAGAAAAATTAAACCCAGAGAACTTGAAATAAGAAAAGCGGTAGACCTCCCTAAATGGTGATTATATTTATTATACTTCTACAGTTAGAGTTATTCTTCCTATCCTTCTGTAGAAGTTTCCACGATATACATCTAAATTTCATATTTTTCTCACAATTTACTGATACGATATTCGTAGATTAGAAACAGGAGGAATAAATATGAAAAAACTATCTATTATGCTCTTATCACTGCTTTTACTTATTACTTTTACAGGTTGTAATTCTGAGAAAGACCAAAGCATTACCCAAAATAAAGACACACAATCAACAGAAACAAAAACAAATACTAAAGCAGATCAAACGGCTACAAACGAACCGATTGAACCAACTCATGACGATCATTGCTATTTTTGTAACATGAAGATTTATACGAAAGATGAAGCAATGGGCACATCTACAGGCCAAGCAATTAAAGCAGATGGTACACATGTATTTTTTGACGACTCAGGTTGTCTATTAAATGCAGCCAGAAAATATGATGAAGAATATACAAAAAAATGGGTTCGCGATTATGTAACTTCTGAATGGGTTGAAACTGATAAAGCGATAGTTGTTAAAGCAGATGTACCAACACCAATGAAATATGGCTATACTTTCTTTGCTGATAATGAAAGCGCAAACAAATATCTCACTGAAAATAAAACAAACGGAGTTATTTCCGATTGGACTGCAATTGAAACCGAAGCTGCAAAGCGTTACAAAATGAGAATGCAAAAAGAAGCTGACATGAAAAAGAATATGGATTCCAATGAATCAATGAGTAATATGGATATGCAAAAATAATTAAAGTTGATAGAAAACAATAATGCAAATAATATTTGGACCTCGGATTTTTAAGAATTTACACTAAATTATCAATTAAATTTCCAGCACTGACATATAACGTTAGAAATAAGGAATCAGTTTGGACAGTATATAAAAAGTAAGCCCCCTATTTGAAATAGGGGGCTTACTACTGCTTGATTTACCAGTATTTTTTACTATTTATTTATTTTTCTTGCAACAACTTTTCATAAGCGACTTGATATTTTTGGATATCGCCCGCACCCATAAAAAGAATGACGCTGTTTTCATGCTTTTGTAATACAGCTGTTGCATCCTCTTTCAATAATTCAGCACCAGGGATTTTTTCTTGTAGATCTACAATCGAAAGCTTTCCTTGGTTTTCACGCGCTGAGCCAAAAATATCACATAAATACACTTTATCAGCTAAATTTAAGCTTTCAGCAAATTCACCTATAAAGGTTTGCGTTCTTGTAAACGTATGTGGTTGAAAAACTGCTACAATTTCTTTATTTGGATATTTTTGTCGTGCAGAATCAATAGTCGCCGTAATTTCAGTTGGATGATGGGCATAATCATCAATCAAGATTTGACTGTCCATTTTAGTTTCTGTAAATCTTCGTTTTACTCCACCAAATGTTTTCAATTTTTCTTTTACGATTTCCTGATCAATACGTTCGTAATGACATAACGCAATAACACCTAGTGCATTCAAAACATTGTGTTTTCCAAAAGTCGGTATGGAGAATGTTCCATAAAATGTATTTCGAACACAGACATCGAAAGTTGTACCTTCTTCTGTTACTGAAATATTGGTTGCTTGGAAGTCATTTTCTTCTGCAAAACCATAAAGAATAACCGGTACTTTAGCTTGAATACTTTGTAAGTGCTCATCGTCCCCACAAGCAATAATTCCTTTATTTACTTGTAATGCCATCGTTTGGAATGCATTAAATACATCTTCGACACTTGCATAATAATCAGGATGATCAAAATCAATATTCGTCATGATTGCATAATCCGGGTGATAAGAAAGGAAATGACGACGATACTCACACGCCTCAAATACGAAATAATCCGCACTCTCTGTTCCTTTTCCCGTTCCATCACCTATTAAGTACGATGTTGGCTTAGCTCCTCCCATTACATGAGCGAGCAATCCTGTAGTTGACGTTTTACCATGTGCCCCCGTTACGGCCACGCTTGTAAAGTTTTTCAAGAAATCTCCGAGAAAGCGGTGATAACGAATAACAGGTAAACCGAGCTCCATTGCTCTCACAATTTCAGGATGTGTGTCAGGAAATGCATTACCTGCAATAATGACCATACCTGGTTTAATATTTTCTTCATTAAATGGAAGAATTGTAATTCCTGCTTTTTCTAAAGCGAGTTGTGTAAAAAATACTTTTTCATAATCAGAACCCTGCACTTCAAATTTCATGTCATGAAGCACTTGGGCAAGTGCACTCATTCCTGAACCTTTTATACCAACAAAATGGTAAACAGTCATATGAAGAACCTCCACCAATCGTCTATCTGTATGACAGTATATGACGTCATGTTTTTTATTTGTTTTTATATAATCATATTTGCTTTTATTACTTTTTAAAATTTACTAATTAACAAATAAATATTATAGCACTTCTTTCAATGTTCAACCATGTCAGTAAGATGTAAATTGAACTTATATTTGGCTATTATAGATAATTATTCCTTTTCCTCGATTTCTTATTATATACAATAAATGAATGATAGGTTAATAAGAAAAAAATAACCTTATATCACTAACAAGTTCTAGACAGTTAAGGACTCATATTCTGCTATCCTAAAGCCCTCAACATCTATACAATACATTTTAAAGCCATATCAGAATACTATGGAGCTTATTTTGCCATATTTGCTTCGTGCATATATTCAAGGTCTTCCTCTGAAATCAATACTTCACGTGGTTTGCTTCCACGAGATTCGGAAATAAAGCCTTGTTGCTCCATCATTTCTATCAACCTTGCTGCGCGGTTGTAACCAACTCGGAAACGTCTTTGAATACTTGAAGTGGAAGCCGAATGCTGGTTTACTACATACTCACAAGCTTCAAAAAATAGATCATCGGTTTCCTCAGACACTTGGGCACGATTTAATAATTCTTCTTGTTCAAATAAATAATTAGGTTGCTGTTCCTTTTTTACATGTTGAACTACTTGATCAATTTCATCATCACTTACAAATGTTCCTTGTAATCGAATCGTTTTTGATGAACCATTTTCTGCAAATAGCATATCGCCACGCCCTAATAATTTTTCCGCACCTGCACTATCAATTATTGTACGCGAATCCACTTGTGACGACACAGAGAATGCAACTCGTGTTGGGATATTCGCTTTAATTAACCCTGTGATAACATCCACTGATGGACGTTGAGTGGCAACTATTAGATGGATACCACATGCTCGCGCTTTCTGAGCAATGCGACAAATCGCCTCTTCTACATCTGCAGGGGACATCATCATTAAGTCCGCAAGTTCATCAATAATAATCAAAATATAAGGAAGCTTATTCGCATATTGACCTGCCTGTTCTGCATTCTCATTGAATTTGGTAATATCCCTTACTCCTGCATGAACAAATAATTCATATCGACGTTCCATCTCTTCAACCGCCCATTTTAATGCCGCTGTTGCTGCTTTGACATCGGTAATAACAGGACTCACTAAATGCGGGATTCGGTTATACGGAGCTAACTCTACCATTTTTGGGTCAATCAACATCAATTTTACCTCTTGCGGTGTTGCTTTATATAAAAGACTAACGAGCATCGAATTGATACAAACACTTTTTCCTGAGCCTGTTTGGCCTGCTATTAAGCCATGTGGCATTTTCCTAAGATCCGTTACAACGGGTTGACCTGAAATATCCAGCCCCATTGCAACCGCTAATGGAGACGGATGATTTTGGAAGGTTTCACTTTCCAACAATTCACGTAAAAAAACGGGCTTACTTTTTCGATTTGGTATTTCAATTCCAATTGTATGCTTACCTGGAATAGGCGCTTCCATTCGCATATCTTGTGCAGCCAAACTTAGCTTGAGGTCATCCATTAAGTTTGTTACTTTATTCACCTTCACACCTGGCTCTGGATACACTTCAAATCTTGTAACCGCTGGACCTTGAGTCACATTAACAACACGCGCACGAACATTGAAATTGATTAAAGTTTCGTCCAGTAAAGCGGTTTGTTCTTCTAACCATTCTTCATCATTTTCAGACATTGTAGGTGGTGTAAGTAATTCTAAATCGGGAAATACATAGTATGGATTTTCTTCCTCTACTTGAGTAACTGCACTCTCATTTTCTTCTATATTCTCTTCATGGAGAGCTTCTGGCATTTTAGCCTCCTGTTTCGTTTCACTAGGTACAAATGTGTGTAATGAACTCACAGGAGGCTCATTCTCTAGCTTTCTTTCAATAATTGGTGCCCTATCATTATTTTCTGAACTTGCTACTTTTTGAAAAAGTTCCGTTTTTTTTTCACTCTTTTTAAAGCTAGGAATCTTCTCCTCTTTTTGATCTTGCTTCAACATTATTACATTGAATGGAATATGCTTTTTACGCGGTGGCTCTTCACTATTAATTACTACATCATCGATTACAGTCGTCGCCGTTATCGTTTCGTCAGTGGTCTTAGTAGCAGTCTCTACCTTTTCTTCTGTTGTAGTAACAGCTTGTATGGACTCTTCTTTTTCTTCAACCACAATAGGTGGTACAGATTCCATAGTTTCTTCAACCACTAATTCAGATAACATGACCAGTTCTTCTTCAACTACTAAATTGGATGTCATAGCCTTTTCTTCTTCAACCACTAAATCGGATGTCATAGCCTTTTCTTCTTCAACTACTAAATCGGATGTCATAACCTTTTCTTCTTCAACTACTAAATCGGATGTCATAGCCTTTTCTTCTTCAACCACTAAATCGGATGTCATGGCCTTTTCTTCTTCAACCACTAAATCGGATGTCATAGCCTTTTCTTCTTCAACCACTAAATCGGATGTCATAGCCTTTTCTTCTTCAACCACTAAATCGGATGTCATAGCCTTTTCTTCTTCAACTACTAAATCGGATGTCATAGCCTTTTCTTCTTCAACCGCTAAATCGGATGTCATAGCCTTTTCTTCTTCAACCACTAAATCGGATGACATGACCTTCTCTTCTTCAATACTTACAATAGCTGAAATAGACTCTGTAACAGCTTCATCGCTAACAGCAGTTGGCTCTATTTCATTCTGGCTCGCTTGCTGCTGTTGAACAGATTCAAGTATCGGTTGTTCATTTAATTGCTTATTTTTTTGAGAAAATGCTGGTACATTTAATGTACGCTCTCTATCATGAGACACAGCATGATCAGATTCTAATTCAAATTCCACGACTTTTTCAGGTTTATGTTTCTGTTGACGCTGAAATCCATAGACGGGAGATGGAATTTCTGTTGGGCGAAACGGTTTTTTGGGAGAACCTATTTTTCGTTTAGGCTCTGTAGCTACTTCTCTAGTATTTACTACTGATGAACGGTTCTTACGTCTTGTTGAAACCTGAAGTGGTTTCTCTTCCAACACTTTTTCACTTGGCTTCCGCTTTGGCAATTGTCGTTCATCCGGAATAAGCGGAAATTTAAACTGTCCTTTTGGGTATTGATATAAAACTTTCGTGTCAGGATCACTTAGCTGTGCATTTCTTTGATGAGATGTCGGTTCATTTTGTTTACTATGTTTCAACTTTTGTATTTCCTTATGATCGATTGAATCATCCAGTATCACTTCTTCTATTTCAATGATTTCCTCACCTTGCAACCAATTTTTAACTTTTTTAAACCAATTCAAAATAATCACTCTTTCTTGCTTGTATTCTCAAACTCATTCTACCAGTATTTTATAAAATATCGAGCAATTTTAAGTAGAATAGGAATTTATATGTGTTTTTTTAGACAAAACTAATAGTTTATCCAATGTTATCTAAGTATTTTGGATAAGTAAAAAATATATAAAATATTCATATATTATGTCAATTGAACCATGAACTGGATATAATTAATTACGATAAATTGTTCGTAAGGATAGGAGGTGGCAGGAATGAAGCAAGATGAAAAGTATATAAGAGCAAAGAGACGAGTAGAGAGACTAAAAGGTTTTTATATTCATTTATCCGTTTATATTCTGGTGAATATTATGCTCTTTATCATTAATCTACTTTCGAATGCAGGCAATTGGTGGTTTCTCTATCCCCTTGGAGGATGGGGAATTGGGGTACTCGTTCATGGCATAACAACCTTGGCATATGGGAATTTTGGAGCAGATTGGGAAGAAAAAAAGATCAAAGAATATATGGAAAAGGATAAGTATAATAAGGATATATAAAGCAGAAATGCCCTTTAGTCATTATTAGAATAGCACGCTAAATTATGTTGCTTAACGTGCTATTCATTCTTTTTTATTCTTCTCGTTTCTTATTTTTCCCAAGAATAAAGATTGGTTCTAGTTCATCCTCTTCATATAGGAAAGATAATGCGGTAATAGGTACATGTCCATTTGTAAAAAAGCTCATCGCCATCTGCGCTAAAATATCGTAGCCGGTTGCATTTTGAACATCAGCGATAATAATAACATCCTGATGAGGAATAGCAATCGCCATCGCTCCTTGAATTTTTGCTTTCATCTCACGCAGCCAAGAATCATTTAAAATTCTGCTTGCGTCATAGCCGTCGTTTGTATTCAAGAAATAAAATGTATTGTCTGCAACTGTATCTGTTTTGACTTCAGTTGAAAGTGAACGAACATTAAATCGTGCCACTTCACGAACTCGGTCAGCTTGCCACTGTTCCCGCTGCAGCATTTTTTCATCAATAAGGCGGTAGGTATTACCTAAATCAAGTGCATAGAAAATACGTGTTTCCGCTGTATGCTCATCATATAGAAAAGGATTGCCCTCCTCAGCTTGGGTTGGAAAAGATGTCGAACGAATGACCGGAAAAATAGACTTTTCCTTTCCATCCATACTATGCTCTTCCCCCATCACCTTCAGTGCTTCCTCTACATAATAAACTACTTCTTCAATTGCTTTCTCTTGCACCCGTTCGTAATTAGCAAGTACCCTTGGTAATTCAATCGTAATGCCTTTACCCGTTTTAACATTTTCAATTCGAAATGTATCTTGTTTGCTGTCAAACTGAAAGGAACGATTTTCATCCGTAAGCCGGTCTTGTAATTGTTTCGTCAATTTTCTACTGTCCATCCTCATATTGTCATCCACCTTCTTCATTGACAGCCCTTACTAAGAAAAGGAAATATTACAAGCTTTGAATAAAGTCTTCAATTTCTTGTTGTGTTTTACGATCTTTGCTTACAAAACGGCCTAATTCTTTTCCGTTTTCATAGGCGATAAAGCTTGGAATACCGAACACATCATTAGCCGCACATACATCGATAAATTGATCACGGTCTACATGAACAAATGTAAACTCAGGAAATTTCGCTTCAATTTCAGGTAAAGCTGGATCAATAAAACGACAATCTCCACACCAATTTGCTGAAAAAAGAAAAATATGTTTTCCTTCGTTTTTTAATATTTCGTATTGTTCTTCTGATTGTAAATCCTGCATAGTAAATCCCTCCACCTTCATCATCTAATTTAGACTAATCATATCAAATTTATATTGAATCAACCATTTATATGCAACATCTTAAACAATCCATAGATTGTCTTATCATATTAGTTAAACAGAATGTTCAAAGTATGGCAAATGTCCACTCGTGTTATTTATACAATTGTAAACCTATTTACTGCGCTTTTTATCCGTTATTTTTTATCGTTTCAAACGTTGTTTTATCACAAGCACGAACCAATTGACCAATCAGTTCACGAGCTGCAGCATAATCATCGACATGCATAATCGAAGCATGTGTATGGATATAACGTGCACAAATTCCAATTACTGAACTTGGAACCCCTTCATTGGCAATATGAACCTTACCTGCATCAGTCCCACCTTGTGATACATAGTATTGATAAGGGATCTTATGTGTTTCGGCAGTGTCCAAAATAAATTCTCTCATACCTCGATGAGTAACCATCGAACGATCGAGAATACGTAGTAGTGCCCCTTTACCAAGTTGACCGAATTCTGTTTTATTTCCAGAAGCATCATTCGCAGGACTTGCATCTAATGCAAAGAAAAGATCTGGCTTAATCATAGATGCTGCCGTTTGAGCACCACGTAACCCTACTTCCTCTTGAACAGTAGCACCAGAATAAAGAATGTTTGGGAGTGTTTCCCCTTGCAAATCTTTTAACAGTTCAATTGCTAATCCGCAACCGTAACGATTATCCCATGCCTTAGCAAGTATTTTCTTTTCATTAGCCATTGGTGTAAAAGGACAAACTGGGACAATTTGTTGACCAGGTTTAATTCCAAGCCTTTTTGCATCCTCTTGATCATCCGCACCAATATCAATAAGCATATTTTTTATATCCATTGGTTTTGAACGTAAGGATTCATCTAGTAAATGCGGAGGAATCGAACCAATTACTCCAATAACGGGACCGTTATCTGTAATAATTTCCACACGCTGTGCCATTAATACTTGACTCCACCATCCACCTAGTGGTTGAAAGCGAATCATTCCATTTTCGGTAATGGATGTCACCATAAATCCTACTTCGTCCATATGCCCAGCAACAAGTACGGTTGGTCCTTCCTCATTTCCTCTCTTCACACCAAATATACTGCCAAGACGGTCTTGGACAATTTCATCTGAATATTTTTCTAGCTCACTGCGCATAAAAGCACGAACAGCATGCTCATTTCCTGCAGTACCAGGCAATTCCGTTAATGTTTTAAATAAAGACAATGTTTCTTCGTTCATTTTTATGCCCCCTAATCCCGAATTAACGGGCCTTTTCACTTTAGCTTCTACTATATTTTACAGAAATATTTAACAACTTACCATCTAACAGACTTTAATTTATGGAACGAATAGGCAGCAAACAAAATCTTCTGTATACTAAAGGAAAAGTGGAACCGGCTTGGGCAGCTCGCGAAGAAAATAGGAAAAGTCCCGGAAGGCGTTTTTTGCCTTTCGAGGACTTTTATCTTTTTCACAGTGAGCTAGCCGGTGGAGCTAGACAGTAAGAAAAGCGGAAGGCACCCGTTCAGCGCCGTATGGACTGAGGCCCACAGGATGTGGGTCACACAGACGTTGCCACACGATGTGGCGGTCTTAGTCTGTGTTCATCCCACCGAGATAAAGGAAACACGAAGAGCGCTAGCGATTCGATGTTGACTTATCGTAAGGAGGAGTGGGAAGTCCATTAGGCGCTGGGTGCCTGGAGCTAGACAGTAGAAAAGCGGAACCGGCTTGGGCAGCTCGCGAAGAAAATAAGAAAAGTGGAAGGCAGTTAGACATTAAATTGCATCGAAAACCTTTATTTTATAACAAAAGCATGGAGGGATACGGTATGAATTGGAAAAGCTTTTTACTAGGTGCTGCCGTTGGGTTTACTGCAGCAATAGCTACAAAGGAATTACTAGATCCATCAAGAAGTACTTCTCCAGAAAGAGTATTAGCTGATGTTAAAGAGCGAGTAAAAAAGCATGGTAGAATTTATGGCTCCTGGATTGTCATGAAGCCTGAAGCATATGTAAAAGATGAGTTAACATATGAAGTCTATCGAGGTGGTGTGACGCGTATTCTCGACGGAAAACGCGAACTATTTGAATTTGTCGCAGATAGCAAAACAGGAACCATATTAGAATTGAACTTACTAAGTGAAATCAAACAGAGTGATTAGTGAGAGGCCAAAGGATTGGAGTGACTGAACTTGGATAATCAATTTTTCGTTGGTTGGGGAACATTAGCACTCATTAACGCTGGATTAGCTCAAGGAAAGAATAGATCCGGTTTAAATTGGTTTTTATTATCTCTGTTTCTTGGTCCATTAGCAACATTACTTTTATTATTTTCACAAAAAAGATAATTGTATTCTTTCTTTTTAGAAAGCAGTGCGGAATCTAAATAAATTCACACTGCTTTTGCTTTAATCCCTCGCCCTTTTCACTTCAGCAACGATTTCTTTACCTGTTTCATCCCATTTTACCGCACGATAATATGCGTCGTGGTAAAAGCTGAACCACACATGGTTTTTTAATCCATAGTTCATCCATTTTTCTTTTGCAAAAATGGATGTCATTGGATAATCGTCATAAGCCATTACCCAAAGAACGTTAGAATGAGCATGAGTAGGCATAATATCCGCCATATGAATAAGTTGTTCTCCGCCATGGGCAATAATAATGATACAATGGCCATCACTATGACCGCCTGTATGAATCATTTTCACACCCTCTGTAATTTCCTTTTCTTTTTCAAAAGGTTGAACTTGAGATTGGATTGGCTCCCAGTTTTCACGCCAATATGTACTTTTTGAGCGAATATTAGGATTTCGCATTTCATCCCATTCAGTTTGGGAGGTAATAATTACAGCTCGCTCAAATATGGATACAGGCTGGCCATTCACTAGTTTTGTCAATCCACTAACATGATCGAAGTGTAAATGGGTCATTAAAATGTAATCGATATCATTTGGAGATAAGTTAACTTTAGCCAACTCTTCAACAAGCTGAGATTCTTCAGTGACGCCATAATTTCTCTTTTGTTTATCTGTAAATTTTCCGCTTCCAATTCCCGAATCAATCAGCATGTTTAACCCATTTGCTTGAATTAGAATAGGATCATTCCGCATTTCAATTTGATTATTTTCATTAGATGGATATTTTCGTGACCAAAGTGGCTTTGGAACAACTCCAAACATTGCACCTCCATCTAAACTCGTTCCCCCACCATTTAGCCATGTAAGTTTTATTTCGCCTATTTGTACTTTTTCCATTTTACCCCTCCTCGTCAATAGTTTAACATCCATCCCTCATATTGTAATCATGATATTTTTGAAAGGATAGAATAAATATTCAGGATTTTACCCCAAAATATAATGTAATAAAGAAAGGAAGGTGTTTATTTTGAAACGTAAAGCAAATGTAGATGGAGCCATTAAAGCAAGCAAAACACCAAAACGTAATCAAGCTGAAAATGAATTTGCAAATGAGTTTGCTACCGGGGAAAATGTGATGAAGGGCGCCAATCGCAACTCAAAACAGGGTCGCCAAGGCAAATAAATCTCAGAAGCTATTTATGTTCGATATTGCACGGTTTATTTTCGATTATTCGATTTTATCTATGATAATTGTCTATTTTTTGAACAATTAGAAAAGCTGTCCTACAGTCAGAATTATTGACTTATGGGACAGCCTCTATTCTTTATTCTCTTTCATTATTGAAATCGAGCTTCCAATCTGTAAATTCGATTTCCCTTTTTGGAGAATTTCTCTTCATATTCCGTCATAATATTGCCTTCAAAATTACTGTTGTGTAAATCTAGACTAATATAGGTAAGTAACATACCATACTCTGAAATACTCATTAAGGATGATTCAAACAGGCCTTGATTATCTGTTTTAAAGTGCAGCTCACCCTGTTCTGGTAAAATATCTTCGTACGTACTGAGGAATGTTTTGTATGTTAATCGACGTTTAGCATGACGGGTTTTAGGCCACGGATCAGAAAAATTCAAATATACACGATTCACGTCACCTTTTTCAAAATAATCCCGTAAATTAGCAGCATTCACATTCATCAATTTTAAGTTTGGTAAATCATTTTCAATTAACAAATCAAGTGCTACAACAATTACACTGTTAAATAGCTCAATACCGATAAAATTAATATCTGGATAAGCTTTGGCCATTTCAGTAATAAAACGCCCCTTTCCAGTACCAACTTCAATATATAACGGATTATCATTTCCAAATACTTCACGCCATTTTCCTTTATGGCTTTCCGGTTGCTGAATCACGTATTGCGGAAATTCGCGAAGACGCTCTTCGGCCCACGGTTTATGTCTTAAACGCATGATGACACCCCTAAAATAGATTTCGTTCACAACATACCATGACTATTCAAATTGGGCAAGTCATGGAAAAAAACTGCCGGCAAAGCGCTGACAGTCACAAAAAATTTTTCAAGTATAAAACTTGCAAGAACACACACGCTAAAACAAGAGGTTCAAGTTTCTTATACAAGGATGAAATTCTTTGATTCAAGCGTACGTACGCATATAATACTTTTTCATCACACTAGGATTATCTAAAAAACCAAGAAAAGAAGGTAAAAATATGCCACTATCTCACGAACATCAAATTTCATTAATTAAAGATATTCTTAATAATCAGCAAACAGATTGTTGTGGATCCGTTGCCGAATACGAGCAAGTTGAACGTCTTGTAAAGTCTCTTTTAGTAAATATGAATATAAATGACGAAGTTAAAAATACGTTATCTGAAATATACAATTACAGTCAAACGGGAATAAGTTCTAACAATTTAGAAGCTCATATTACTTCGAATCAGGATAATTTAACGCAATGGGTCGAAGATATTGATTCATTTACTTGATTAACTTGCTAATATTTTAGCAAGTTTTTCAATCAACTGATTTCTTTCTCTAAAACGACTTTTTGATTGATGCCATTGAATGGATAGTAACGCTTGTGAAATAGCATGCCATTTCATTCTCATTTCAAGACCAGCATCTAACTTTTTTCCATAACGCTCAAGCCACTGTCCCCACTCTTCACGAGAAATATATGAGTATAAAAGCATTCCCAAATCAATGGCTGGATCACCAATTACAGCGCCGTCCCAATCAATTAAGAATAGTTGGTTCTCATCAGTAATTAGCCAATTATTATGATTCACATCACAATGACAGACGACACTTTCATCACACTTTATTAGCAAAAAATTTTCTTTCAAAAAAAGAAGGCCCTGATTGATTGTGGAAATTTGCACTAATTCTGTAGTTAGTCCTGTATTAACTTGTGTAAATATACTTTCAGGTCTTAAAGGATATTTGCCAAGTCGCTTTAGCATACTTAGCAATGGATCTGATTGATGAATTTTTTGTAGCATTTTTGCTACCCGATCATCAGTCATCTCCTGTTGAGATAATTCTCTTCCTGGATGCCAATGCTGAGCTGTAATAACATCACCATTTTCTAAACGTTTTGTCCACATTAATTTTGGAACAATTCCTTCTGCTGATAATACAGCAAGAAATGGCGACGAATTACGTTTTAGAAAAAGCTTCTGATCGCCGTTCACTGCAATAAAAGCCTCTCCTGTAGCTCCTCCAGCAGGAGATATTTCCCACTCCTGACCTAATAAATCTTCCAACTGGTTCACCTTCAATTTCTTCGCTTAATAGAAAAGCATTCGTGCAATAGCCAAAGCTTAGCGCTTACGCTCTACGTCTGTATTCGTTGAACAGTTTTATTTCTATTATAAATGGAACATACCATTTTTATTATAATTGATAGAAAATAAAAAAATAGCTATTGAGCATTATTACAATAGCCATCATGTAAATTTTAGTTGATAGCTTGTTTCTTCGTCAAGTAGTATAAGGTAATTCCCATTAGAAAATCCGTTATTCTGATTCTTCAATCTTTGTTACATCAGTCAATTCCCACTCTATTCTTCTTGTAGATGTTGTTTGACAATACTCAAGTAAAGCCTGTGCTCCCTTTAATTGTTGATGTTTCAACGGGGTGGAAACTCTACGCATTTGCTCAAACCAATCTGGAAATTTACGTTTATCTAAAAGTTCAATGTCGAATTGAGTAGGATAATCGATATAGCCATTACGCGAAAGGACTACCTTTTTGATTGGCAAAGTCACGTCGTACAAGTCAAACAATTGCTTTACAATGCTTCCCATTCGGTTCACAGCTAAAAAAGGATTAAGTACCTTTTTATCAGGGTACTTATGATGTCTACGTAGCCAAAATTTCTCGCTCGAGCCAATAAATGCCGCATCTTCTTCAGCCTCTAAAAAAGTAATACACCATGCATCCATAGGCGAAATAACAATAACATCCACTTCGACGGGAGCATTCTTCAATCGAAAAACAGGCTTATACATCACAAGAAATGTATCGGGAAAGCGTTGTAAAAAGAAACGAAGCTTTTCATCTAAAAAGAAAGTGTCATCCACAAATGATTTTTCATGAATCGTTGAACTACCCCATTTCATTTGAAAGTGAAGTAATTGATTTAAAAAAGTATGCTTCAAATCTTCCAAGCTAGCCGTATCAGAAGGGATATGTAAAGAAAAAATATTTTCTTCTTTTTTGGGAATCTCGACTTCAACCACCGTTGTTTCCTCTTGTTTACGTCGGAACATACCCTTCATTTTTTGAAATACACTCTTTTTCTCTTCTTCATATGCTTCGTCAATCAGCTGATTTTCATATGATTGACTATATAATTGCTCTAATTCTCCAGCTAGATAAGCTGCTTTGATTTTATCCCATTGTTGCTTTTTTAATTTAATAAATTGTGAGGGATATCGATAAATATCCTGCTCATAGCGCGATACATAATCTTGTAGTTTTATGAGCTGTGCCATCTACATCACCACCAGACTATTGTAATTTTATCGAAGAAATGGGTTCATATGATGGCGTCTGACCAATATGTGATTGATAAAGTGTAATTTGGGAAGCTAGAAAACGGCTATGTTTGAATGCGACCAGATTGGAAGCTTTTTCAAGAGAAAAAGCGGTCTCGCCTTTATATTTTCTCGCCAGTGTTATATGTGGCTTAAACGGCTTAGTATCTAAGCTAAAGCCTACATCTATACAAGCTTGATACACTTTTGCTTGAACATCAGACAGTCGTTGTTCGAATGCAACATCTGCCCATAAAATCCGTGGTTGATCAAGCCTACCAAAAGTTCCTATTTCATTGAGTGTTAATTCAAATGCTGTTTCATGTTTTAAAACCGTTTGAACGAGGCTTTCTGCTTCATTTCGCATGGATTCAGAAGCATCTCCTAAAAAAGCCATTGTAATATGATAATCGGCAGGATGGAGCCATTTTTTAAACGGAAATGCAATTTTTAATATTTCTATTCGACTATAAAGTTCAGCCTTCAGTTCATTTGGTAACGTTAATGCAAAGAAAAAATGAGGATTCATTACGTTAAACGCTTCCTTTCTTCCTGTTCTATATTAACATATATGGACAAAGCTCGTAGGCTTTTTCAACTAGTAGCTGTACGGAAATCGTAACACTATTCTTTACCAAACATAACGCTTTATGAACTCTGATTGGGATTTATAAAGGTAAAACAGTTGAACACTTGATTTCTCTTAAGGCTAAGCTAGTTTGAATCCTTGTTATTCCAAGTTTATTTAATTTTCTAATGAAACTCTCTAATTCTTTCCGATCTTTGTTAGCAACCTTTAAAAGATAATCATAGGTTATAATTATTAAAACAACCCATTGTCAAAACGGAAATATGAAATGAGGATATTGGATATGAAATATAAAATTTTGCTACTATTAACCAGTTTATTTTGGGGAGGAAATTTCGTGGTTGGAAAATCACTTGTTGGACATGCTTCCCCGATGACCTTAACGACCATACGCTGGATTATTGCCGTTATTTGCTTAGTTCCGCTTGTGTGGTGGAAGGAAAAAAAGATTCTACCACCAAGAAAAGCCATTTTTCCCTTATTCTTAATGGGATTCACTGGGGCTTTTCTATTTAATATTCTTCAATTTTTAGCATTGGAGCATACAACTGCGATGAATGTTGGATTAATCTCTACTTTAAATGCCATTTCTATTGCTGTTTTTTCTGTTATTTTCCTTAAAGAAAAAATTAATTTCCGACAAATAATGGCGATGATTTTTTCATTTATTGGTGTCGTTTTAGTCCTATCCAAAGGAAATATTAACTTCCTTTTGTCCTTACATTTTAATAGAGGGGATTTATGGATGATAGCAGCCGTATGTGTTTGGGGCGTTTATTCTGTTTGTAGTAAATGGGCAATGACCAAGACCTCAGCCATGATGTCTACATTATACTCTGCGATATTTGGCCTAATCATTCTCTTACCATTGAATATTTCTCATTTTACTATTGTCAATGTCAACCCATCATTTATATTGGCTACAATTTATACGGGTGTAATTTCAACTGTAGTATGTATGGTGTTATGGAATCTTGGGGTTCAAAAGTTAGGTGCTACTACAGCTGGTATCTTTTTAAATTTCAATCCAATATTCACATCCATTTTAGCTTTTATATTTTTGCACGAACAACTAACATGGATCCAAGGCATAGGAACTGGAATAGTAATTTTAGGCTGTTACTTATTTTCACATTTTAAAACAATGGGAAATCCAATCAGAAAAGTATTTCAACATAGCTTAGAACGGTAAAAGGCATATGCTCAGCACGTATGGACTAAACCATTAAAAAAAAGCGACCATCAGTTTTCCACTGATGGTCGTTTCACTTTATCATTTCGG
>CAVVWH010000006.1:0-67856 GCA_963751845.1 uncultured Bacillaceae bacterium | reverse complement strand
CCCCATAATCCCTCTATATCATCAAAATTTCGCGAATATCTGCTTCGGTTAAAGTAGACACTCCATTTTCCTTAGAATCAATAATTTCTTCTATCATCCGTCTCTTTTTCTCTTGTAATTCATTCATTTTTTCTTCAATTGTGCCACGGGCAATAAGCTTGATCACCTGTACCACATTTGTCTGCCCCATTCGATGCGCCCGGTCAGCAGCTTGCTGCTCGACTGCAGGATTCCACCAAATGTCATATAGAATAACAGTATCAGCACCCGTCAGATTGAGTCCTGTCCCACCGGCTTTCATGGAAATGAGGAATATATTACGTTCACCTGCATTAAATCGGTTGCAAAGTTCCACACGTTCCACTGATGGGGTTTGTCCATCAAGGTAGAAAAAGGAGAGTCCTTGAACCCCTAGCTCTCTACCTACGAGCTTAAGCATTTTTGTAAACTGTGAGAAAATCAACATTCTTCTTCCAGAACGCTTTGACTCCTCTACAATCTGCAGCAGCTGTTCAAATTTTGCTGAACTTCCTTTATATCCGTCCACAAACAAGGCTGGATGACAACAGATCTGACGTAATCTAGTCAGTCCTGCTAAGATCTTAATACGATTTTTTCGGAAAGTGTCTTTGTCTAAATGCTTTAATGTGTCATGTCGCAGTTTTGCTAAATAAGCTGCATACAGCTTCTTCTGATCAGGAAGCAACTCCACTGATTCTGTCAACTCAATTTTTTCAGGAAGTTCTGATAGTACATCCTCTTTCATCCTACGAAGCAAAAAGGGACGAATTCTCCTAGCAATCGTTTTTCTTGAGAGGTTACTGTATTCTTTTAACCCGTGAAATAGTTCTGGAAAGACCACGTGAAAAATAGACCAAAGCTCTTCTAATGAATTCTCCACAGGTGTACCAGTAAGGGCAAAACGATAATCAGCTTGTATCTTCATTACCGCTCGTGCAGTTTGTGTTACGGGATTTTTAAACGCTTGGGCCTCATCAAAAAACACAGTGTGAAAAATTTGTTTTTCAAACCACTTTATATCTCGTAGTAACAAAGGATAGGAGGTAATTACAACATCTACATCCATTACCTCTTTTTGTATATTCAACCGTTCTGTTTTATTACCATCCATGACGATCGCTTGTATATCCGGGGCAAACTTCATGATTTCACTAAGCCAGTTATATGTTAAAGATGATGGGCAAATAATCAGGACAGGGTGCTTCTTTTTTCTAATATCATCAAGTTCCGATATAATAAACGTGATACTTTGTAGCGTTTTTCCCAGTCCCATATCATCGGCTAAAATCCCCCCGAAGCCAAAACTAGCGAGTGTTTTCATCCATTTGTAGCCGTGTTTTTGATAATCTCGCAAGACCATCTCTACACAATTAGGAACCTCGAACTCCATACTCTCTGGATGATGGATGCTTTCTAAAAACTGACTGAACGATTCCTCATAGGTGAATACATCACTGTCATGAACCAAATCAAGTATGGGCAAACTTCTCACGATAGGTATATTCAGACCACTTTCCAAATCTTCATTTTGGACTGGAAGTGCCTTCAAAAAGCGATTCAGTGCTTCAAATTCTCTTGTCTCCAATGAGAGTAGCGATCCGTTCCGCAAACGATAATACTTCCTTTTTTCCTCTAGAGCCATTAGAATCTCACGTATTTGTTTTTCAGGAATGCCATCCATTTCAAACTTGAATTCTAGCCAGTCTATCCGTTCCTTTTTGACCTTCACTCTCACCTGAGGATGAGTATTTCCTCGAGAAATCCGGTTTCTCACTGCCGTAGTTGCGTAAATTTGAACAAACTCTTGAAGCTTTGGAACAACATGATACAAAAACTCATACTCTAATTCCTCATTTTGTAAAAAATAACCACTGTCTGTTTTCGCAAACGAACTATCCTCCATAAGCTTGAGGATGACATCCTCCTTCTCGACATCCCTAATTAGTATCGATCCAGCTCGAGGTTCCCGGCCTTCTAGTGGATTAATCACAGTATTTTCATATTGAAACTCCAAACCCGCTAGCAGACGATTTCTCACACGATCCAAGTATAGCTTTGCTACCAACGGTGTCTTTATAAACTGCTCAGAAATAGCTTTAGATATGGTAACAACACCTATTTTCCTCAAACTTGGTACTACTTTATCAAGAAAAAAATGAAGTTGCTCCCTATGAATCGGTATTTGGTTTGTTCCTGTAGCATCTAGTATCTGTTTTAAATCTGAAAGACGTTTGCTGTCCTCACTTTTCAATTGAAATAATTTCCCCTCAGCAAGAACAGTCCTATATGAGTTCAATATAATCATTTGATGTAACCCTTTGACCTTCAGATGATAGCTTCGGCCTTCTATATCTGAAAAATCAAAATGTAGAGGGATGGGTTCGTTCGCTAAACAGATGCCATCAAAAGAATTCCCATCATACACAAGCTTCACCAATGGTGCACTTATAAGTAAAGGAAGCAGTTGTTCCCAAGATGATGGTGGAATGAGCAGTATGTGTTGGTTGAGTGTATAATCAGCTTGGTGTGGCAGAGCATCAACATACATTTCCTGATCGCGGATTACCTGAATTAACTGCTGAATCACTGCATCTGTTTCTTTTTGAAAACAATGAAAACTTGGGTCATATATGAATAAATCAGACAGTAAGCTAGGTTTACCTTCTTTCACTTGCTTCAAAAAATACCGAATATTTTGCACCTCGGTCCGGCCAATCTTAACGGTTATTCCAAACATGTAATCTTCCTTGCCAATCGTGACAGGTTTACACGTAAACTCTACCTCAAGCACTTGCCTGTTTTCAAAGTGAAGCTGATGGCGGCTCGCCCGGATTGGCTGGTCATTAAACAAGGTCAACACCCCTTCTGCCAACACCTGCTTTGTTGCAATGTCAGACTGATGTTCACTTGAAGCAATAGGGATTGTTCCTTGACGTTGATGTTCATAAATCGCTAATAAAACAGCAGCAATATGCTGACAATCCTTTTGGAAGGAATCAAGCGTAGGGCAGCTACATTTTGTATGAAGCTTATCCTTTTCATCCTTTTTAAGGGTGACATGGAAATCCTCCGTCCCTGCAACCGTTGCTTCACAGTAATCACGACTGTACTTTTCAAATGCTACTTTATTCGCACGGTAAAAAGCCTCTCCTCTTTTGAAAGAGACCGTTCCACACATGTCTTTAATGATTTTTTGATTTAATTTTATCTTCAAATGTCTTGCTCCTTACTGGGGGGTGTATCGTTTCTCTAATCAAATCTTATTATTACTATTGTAGCATCAAGAAATGAAAACATTTAATTTTTGCTTTTATTCTGTTTTTCAAGTAATTTCTTAATCATTTGGCTTGTTTCCGAGCTATCAATGCCTCGTCTTACTGCCGTTTCAATAACAACATAAATAACACCGAGAAACATGATACAAAGAACGATCACTAACACAGTTGGTATTCCCAACCTCTTCACCTCAATCGCTTCTTATTTATTCAATTTTTATCCTATCCCCTTATTACACTTCTCTATCAATGCAATCAATAAGAATGAGCTATTTTACTTCATCATTTTTACTATTTTGATATTTTAACAGATAAATAATTTCTTCATTTTGCTTTGTAATCATTTTCATGCTGTTTTTTATTTCTTCTGTTGAATCAGTGATTTTCTTTGAGTCTTTCGCTAAAAACGGTAGATAATACATTAAAAAAATACTACCTCCAAAAAGTAGTACAATCTGTAATATTCCAAAAATAGATGTAATTGTCGTAATCATGAGATTTCCTCCTAATCTTTCGATGAATATCTAAATTTTACCATACTATCAAAATATTCACGCAAACCATTTTCTAATTCAACCTCATATGAACTCTATTTCAAATTAGCGGTCAATTAAGTATGAATAACAAGACCTGTTTTTTATAGCAGATTTTTTCATAAGTGACTTATAATAAACACTAGATTGATCTAATTGTAGAGGAGAGATTTGATGATTACATCCCAGCCTAATATTCTTGTGTATAGTCCTAAACAGGCCGGAGCATATGCTACATGTATCCGCGATTATGGGTTTACATCCATTAGTGTTGCGACAACACCTGAGGAAGCTGAAAGATATCTACCTGATACTGAAGTTATTTTGGGCTGGAAATTTCCTACCCACTTACTAAATAAACCAATTGCCTCATCTGTACGCTGGTATCAATCAACTGGAGCCGGAGTCAATGACTTACTTGCAGACAAGTCGATACCTAATGACATAACCATAACCCGAATTGTCGATCAATTTGGTGGTTATATATCTGAATATGTCTTTACATTTCTGTTGTATCTATTGAAGGACGTTCAAAGGATGAAGCAATCACAACTGGAACACCGATGGGACCCTTTCATTTCTGAATCATTAATAGGTAAAACGATTGGCGTGGCAGGCCTTGGATCAATTGGAGCTGAAATTGTGCGGAAGGCTCGGGCGTTTGATATGAATGTAGACGGATTAAGCTTTAGCGGAAAACATGCTCAATTAGTTGACCACCACTATACTCCAGATGAATGGCTGAAATTTGTAAAAGATCTTGACTATTTGGTCTTAACTCTTCCTTTAACAAAGGCTACTCACCATGTCATAAACCGGGACATTCTTCAAGTAATGAAATCGACAGCAGTTCTTGTCAACGTTGGCCGCGGAGCATTAATTGATGAAGGAGATTTATACTCTGTCATGCAGTCAGGGCATCTTCAAGCGGCAATCCTTGATGTATTTGAGACAGAGCCGCTTCCAAAAGAGCATGCCTTCTTCTCCGTTCCAAATGTTTATGTGACTTCTCATCTCTCAGGACCAAGCACAACAGACGGAGTAAGTCGCTTTTTTGTAGAAAACATTAAGCGATACTTAAACAAACAACCCTTAAACGGATTAGTCGATCGAAAACGTGGATATTGAAACAAAAAACAAGAGAGCTTATGCAGAATTTGCATCAGGTCTCTTGTTTACGATTGAATTTTTATCCTCCTCTTCCATTATTCACTTTTTATAAACGACAACAGTGCCAGCAATCCTATCATGCAATGATTGTTTCTTATTTGTAAATGCGGCCATTATATAGCCTATGAAGAAAATCATCGATAAGATAGCAGCAAAAAAACGACCTAGTGAACGACCGAAGGAAATTCGCTGTCCATTCAAATCGGTTACTTTGATTCCGACAATCATTTTTCCAAGTGTTCCCTGCCATTTGGATGCATGCATGCCCGCATAATAAAGAACAGAAATCATTAGCGAACTTATATAGAAAAACATATCTAAAATGAAAAGTGTTTGCGCATAGAGAGTAGTATTAACATCATTTGTAGAGGAAATTGGTAAAACCCCAAGTGCTACCGCTATAAGAGATATCGGAATTCCAATAATTATCCCATCAATGATATATGCCGCAAGACGAATCCAAAATCCTGCATATTTCATATTTTCTGTTTCAACAAGACTTGCTCCACAGTTTGAACAAATATCGCCTTCATTTACTTCATGTCCACATTCTTTACAAAACATGTCTACCCCCTACTTGTATATTAATTTCCCATGTGTAGTTAAATGAAAACATGTATTTTGGGAAACTTGTATGATATAGTCTATTATTCTTGTCGATTATGATTTGAGAAATCGTACCTGTAACACAAATAAAGGACAACGAATCAGTCAGTTTGTCGTTAATTTATTTCTAAATTCGTAAAATTTTTGTTGTGCGACTGCTTTAGACAAATGGCGATTCTTCATCATACCTTTAATATTCAGATCTTCAATAGTAATAAAACGTGGATTTTGTTTTATTACTGTTGACACACATTTATTTATATAGTCTGTGCGTATATTGGTTAAAGTTTGATGAATCCGCTGTACTTTAATGATTTGTTTATGGATGTTTTGCCTAGTAGCTCCTCCTATTTGTTTATTTTTTCTTTTCAGGCTTTCGTATTTCCTCGAAAGTCTTATTTGTTCACGTTTCAACTTCTTTTCTATCTTTTTAATGCGACGTTCTTTATTGATATTTTTGTAAATCCTTTCGTCACTAATAATAGCAAAATCTTTTAGTCCTAAATCAATGCCTATTCCATCGCTTTGTTCACTGGTGATATAACTATCTTTACAATCAATTTCAACCAGTATTGATACAAAATATCTATCTGCTTTTTGACTAACTGTGCCATGTACTTGACTGATTCGTTGTCCCTTTCCTTAACTCTTATAGCATTGAATGATTCTGTTATAGATTGCTCTCGCTCTCGAAGATTCATGTGTTCCGTGAATAATAGCACGCCCATCTTTAAATAGCACCATTCGATGATCTTCAAAAGTGCAAGAAAGTAAATAAGGATTAACCATCACATTGGTTACAAATCCACTTAAATTTTCCGCTAAGCGATTAAGCGTAAACGACATAGAGGTAGCTGGTCGTATTTGAATCGCATCTCTCCCACACAAAACATCAGCTTTTGTTTGGTTTTCAAATGCTAAGTGTGGAAATGTTGGATGCTCACCGCAAGTAGGACAATTTTTATCCTTCAATTTAGAAATGTTAATTTCTGATTTCTCATTTTTCCAAATATCAAAGGATTGAATAACTGTTGAAAGTTCATGCCCAGTTAAAAGTTGCAATGCATGGGTAACTTGAAATGCGGTGACCATTTGAACAATCGGACTGATCACACCGACTGTATCACATGTTATTCCATCCAGAGGCAAATGGGTCATTAAGCAGTTCAAACAAGGAGTCTTCCCTGGAATAATCGAAAAAGTCAATCCATAGCTTGCAACACATGCGCCGAATAAGAAGGGAATTCGATGCTTTACCGCTGCATCATTTACAATCATTCTTGTTTCAAAATTATCCGTAGCATCTAAAATAACCGATTTTCCTTTTACTAGTCCTTCGATATTAGAAGCATTAATATCCATAATCAGACTATTAATCGTGATTTCACTATTAATTTGCTGCAGGCGATTTTTAGCAGCAATCGCTTTTGGAAGTTTTTCTCTCGCATCCTCTTCCGTATAAAGCTGCTGCCTTTGTAAATTACTCCATTCTACGTAATCCCGGTCGACAATTGTTAAGTTACCAACTCCAGCTCTTGCAAGCATTTCAGAGCTTGCCGATCCAAGCGCTCCTGCTCCAATAATTAGAACGTGAGCATCTTGCAAAGATGACCTGCCCGCTTTTCCCTAAAAACAATTCTTGCTTAGCATATCGATTATTCAAGAATTCACCATCCCCGATAATGGACTGCTCGCTACACCATAGTTTTTCTCTTCAATTCTTCCTGCTTCGAACCCAAGTCGTCCTGCTTCAATAGCCAGCTTCATTGCAATCGCCATCTTCACAGGATCGTTTGCTCCTGAAACAGCCGTATTGAGTAAAACACCATCAGCTCCAAGCTCCATTGCATAGGCTGCATCCTTTGGGGAGCCTATGCCCGCATCAATAATGACCGGAATAGATGATTGTTCGATAATAAATTGTAGATTTAATGGATTTAGAATTCCTTTACCGGAACCAATTGGTGAAGCTCCCGGCATAATCGCATGTACCCCAAGCTGTTCGAGACGTTTAGCTAACACGACATCATCTGACGTATAAGGCAAGACAATAAAGCCTTCCTCTAAAAGCATTTCTGATGCCTTCAGTGTTTCAATTGGATCAGGTAAAAGTGATCTGTCATCTCCTATAACTTCCACTTTAATCATGTCACATAAGCCAGAAGCTTTCGCAAGTTTGGCTATTCGAACTGCTTCTTCAGCCGTTTTTGCTCCAGCTGTATTTGGAAGAAGGCTATATTTTTTTAAATCTAGTTGTTCAAGAAAATTAGGCTGAGACTCCTCGAATATATTCATTCTTCTTACGGCAAACGTTAAAATTTCTGCTTCAGATACTTCCACGGCCTTTTTTTGAATCTCAAATGACGGATATTTCCCTGTCCCTAATAAAAGTCTTGAGTTAAATGTTTTGTTTGCAATTTGTAACATCATTATCCTCCTCCTACAAAATGAATAATTTCAATACGGTCTTTGTCTGATAGAATCGTAGAATCATATTGTTCTTTATACGTGATTTCTTGATTGACCTCGACAACTACAATACGATTTTCTAGGTTATAGTAACGAAGTAAATCTGAAATCGAGTTGATTTCCTGCGATAATTCTATCGTTTTTCCATTTAATACAATCGTCATCCTTTACCTCCTAAACTAACTGCTTCTGTTTTCGATCAATTTTGAAGGCTTCTACCCATTCACTTTTTATTTTCTTCTTCAAAATAAAATCTCGAATCATTTGTCCTGTTGCAGGTGCAAGGAGAATACCATTTCGATAATGTCCCGTTGCAAATAAAATCGATTCATCCTCAGGGTGTTGCCCAATAAACGGTTTTCGGTCAAACGTATCCGGACGAAGCCCTGCCCAACATGAGCGAATCTTCATGTCTGTAATCGACGGTAACATTGTTTTTGCTTTCGCAATCACAGATTCAATCCCACCAATCGTTACATTTTCACTCCAATCATTTGCTTCCATTGTTGCTCCAACGACGAACGATCCATCATTTCTAGGAACAATATAGCTCTGTTCATGATACAAAGTGTGAGTAAGATTCATTGTCTCATCCCATATAGATACACATTGGCCTTTTACAGGAGTAATAGCATGCTGCAGACCAAGCTGTTGAAAAAATGAAGTACTCCAAACTCCACTTGCAATGACAACATATTTCGCTTCAAACTGCCCCTTCGCTGTTTGAAGTATGTATCTGCCATCCTTTTTTTGAATGTGTGTAACTGGTGTATATTCTAAAATATCAGCACCCAGCATTTTAGCACTTTTACCAAATCCTTTACATACAGAAATAGGCAACACATTGACATCTTCCTCAATATAAGCAGCGCCAAGAATATTTGGTGTGATTAGAGGTTCAACTTTTTTTACTTCATCTACCTCATACCATTGTACAGTTGGCAGCGAGAGTGTGGAGCTTAATGCCTTTTTTTCCTCCTCACTGTAGACGAATTGAAAAATACCTTTTTTTCTCATTTCTATGTTAATACCGCTTATCTCATTTATTTCTTCTTTTACCTTCGTATAAGCTAATTGACTGCTTCTAGCGAATGAGTAAAAAGCTTCAAGTTCAGCGCCTTCTGAATGTGCACCGAGCATTCCTGCAGCGGCACTTGTAGATTTACCTCCCATTTGCAGTGCTTCAAAAATAGCAACATCGATCTTTTCTTTCGCTAAATAATAAGCAATAGAGCAGCCCATAATGCCACCGCCAATAACGGCCACCTCATAATAACTTTTCACTGATTTTCCCCTCGCATTTCTTTAAAAATTGTAATGCCGATTTCTTTGGATTATTTGCTGAAAAAATACCTGACATCACAGCAATTCCGTCGGCTTTTACTTCTTGAAGGATTTGTACCCGAGCTGGCGTAATCCCACCTATCGCAAAAACATCTATCCTCAACTTTTTTTTCATTTCTACAAGTTGCTCAATTCCATTGGGAGCCAAACCTTTCTTACTACTTGTTTCAAAACAATGACCATACAACACATAATCAGAACCTTCTTTTTCCGCTTGTTCTGCTTCTTCTAAAGAGTGAACAGAACGTCCTACACGCATGTGTGGAAACTGACTTTTGACAGCTTTTATAGGAAGTCCATATGATGGCAAATGAATATTTGGAATATTTTTCAATATAGCTACATCCAAGTGATTATTCACAACAATTTTTTCTTTTTTCACACCTCCTTCTTCTAACAGCTGTAGTAAGCAAAGCCACTCATTTTTGGTTTTTGATTTTTCCCGAATATGTACATAATCGACAACATCCTTTATTTGAATGATTTTGGAAGCTAAATCTTTTAAAGAATGCGAATCGTCGGTTATCGCAAGCAGCTTCATTTTTTTCACTCCTTATGAATGGTTAAAAAATAACAAACAAAAAAACCACTCTCCATATGCAGGAAAGTGGTCTAGTGTTATGTATAAAAGCACACAAAAACACAGCGAACACTTCCCTACGCAGGTACGAACCTGTTCAGGTCTTGAGGGTTTAAAAGTAACTACTTTATTCTCAGCCCTTATCAAGGGATCCCCTAGTGAATGATTAAATAATTTTAATTTCACATTCAAAGTATCACGAAAATTTAGTAAATTCAAGTAATTTTATGAAAATATTCGAATTTCAGAATATATGTGTAAAATAGTTTAAATCGGCATAATTATTTCTTAAATTGGCACAATCCCTATACATTAGAAACCATTTGACCTGAATGATACCACGCAAAAAGCTCCCGATTAAGGGAGCTTTTCTATACACTCAGTTAATTCGCTACGATATTCACCAGTTTACCTGGTACAGCAATAACTTTGCGAATCGTTTTACCGTTGATTTGTTCTTTGATGTCGTTGTCACCCATTGCAATTTCTTGTAGTTGTTCTTTTGATGTATCTGTTGGTACCATTAGCTTTGTTTTGACTTTACCGTTGATTTGGACAACGATTTCGATTTCATTATCAATAAGCTTCGCTTCATCAAAGGCTGGCCATGTTTCGTATGTGATGCTCTCATTATGGCCTAGATGTGCCCATAGTTCTTCAGTAATATGTGGCGCAACTGGTGACAATAGCTTCACAAAGCCTTCGATATATTCTTTTGGAAGCTCTTCTGCTTTATAGCAGTCATTGATAAACACCATTAGTTGTGAAATAGCTGTGTTAAACTTCAAGTCTTCGTAGTTTTCCGTCACTTTTTTCACAGTTTGGTGATAAACCTTTTCCAATTTGCCAGAGTTATCTAAATTGACAAGTTTGGATGTAATTTGATCATTGTCATCAACAAGCAGACGCCATACGCGATCTAGGAAGCGACGTGCTCCATCTAAACCATTTGTAGACCAAGCAATGGATGCGTCAAGTGGACCCATGAACATTTCATATAGACGAAGTGTATCGGCACCATGGCTTTCCACGATATCATCTGGATTCACGACATTGCCTTTGGATTTACTCATTTTTTCATTATTTTCACCAAGAATCATCCCTTGGTTGAACAAATTTTGGAACGGTTCTTTTGTTGGAACCACACCGATATCATATAAGAATTTATGCCAGAAGCGTGCGTACAATAAGTGAAGAACGGCATGTTCTGCTCCACCGATATAAATATCAACTGGCATCCATTCTTTTAATTTATCAAAATCTGCAAGGGCTTCTTTGTTGTGTGGATCAATATAACGTAAGAAGTACCAGCTGCTTCCGGCCCATTGTGGCATTGTATTTGTTTCCCGACGACCCTTGCGGCCATTTTCATCAACTACGTTTATCCAGTCTGTAATGTTCGCAAGTGGTGATTCACCTGTTCCAGATGGCTTAATATCTGTTGCCTTTGGTAAAAGTAATGGAAGTTCTTCTTCTTTCAAGGCTTCAATAGAACCATCTTCCCAATGAATAATTGGAATTGGTTCACCCCAATAACGTTGGCGGCTAAATAACCAGTCGCGTAGACGGAAGGTTACTTTTTTCGTACCTACTCCTTTTTCTTCCAACCACTCAATCATCGTTTTAATTCCATCTTCTTTGTTTAAACCGTTTAAGAAGTCAGAGTTAACATGCTCACCATCACCTGTATAAGGTTCTTTAGTAACATCGCCACCAGCTACGACTTCAATGATAGGCAATTCAAATTTAACAGCAAATTCATAGTCACGCTCGTCATGTGCTGGAACAGCCATAATCGCTCCTGTACCATAGCTAATTAATACATAGTCTGCAATCCAAATTGGCATTTTCGCACCATTAACTGGGTTAATCGCATACGCACCTGTGAAGACACCTGTTTTATCTTTTGCTAAATCCGTTCTTTCTAGATCACTTTTATGTTTTACAACATCTAAATAATCGTCAACTGCTGCTTGTTGCTCAGAAGTTGTTATTTTTTCAACAAAAGAGTGTTCTGGTGCTAATACTGCATAAGTGGCTCCAAATAATGTATCTGGGCGAGTTGTAAAGACAGTAAAAGTTTCATCATGTCCCTCGATGCCAAATGTCACTTCTGCTCCTTCAGAACGTCCAATCCAGTTGCGTTGCATATCTTTAATATTTTCAGGCCAATCAACTGTTTCTAAATCCTCAAGTAAACGATCCGCATAAGCCGTGATACGCAGCATCCATTGTTTCATCGGACGGCGTTCTACTGGATGCCCCCCACGCTCACTTAATCCATCAATGACTTCTTCATTTGCAAGCACCGTTCCTAGGGCTGGACACCAGTTCACAGCCACTTCGTCAATATAAGCAAGACCTTTTTCGTATAGCTTTAAGAAAATCCATTGTGTCCATTTATAATATTCTGGGTCAGTTGTGTTGATTTCACGATCCCAGTCATAGGAGAAACCAAGTGATTTGATTTGGCGACGGAATGTGTTAATATTATGTTCCGTGAACTCCGCCGGGTCATTACCGGTATCAATCGCATATTGTTCTGCAGGAAGACCAAATGCATCCCAACCAATTGGATGAAGTACATCATAACCCTGCATTCTTTTCATACGTGCTAAAATATCGCTTGCTGTATATCCTTCTGGATGACCTACATGAAGCCCAGCACCTGATGGATAAGGGAACATATCTAGTGCATAGAACTTACCCTTTCCGCTTTCTTCTCCTGTTTTAAACGTTTTATTTTTCTCCCAATATTGTTGCCATTTCGTTTCAATACTTCTATGATCAAAACTCATTTTTATGTCCTCCTATTTCCTATATCAAGCCATTCCCCAACATAAGATGACTTCTTCAACTCATGTATGGAAAATTGGTTTAGTAAAAATTCATAACATCAGAACATAGCACAAGTGTGGCTATGTTTACCGGTAAGCTCAGTCTTTTCTTATATCTTAATCCTTTAAAAAAATTTAAACTTTCTTAAAGTACAAAAAAACCTCTCATCCCAAATAGGGACGAGAGGATTATGTATATCTTCCCGCGGTACCACCCACATTGGCAACTTACTTACGTTGCCCAGCTCAAACATCCGTAACGTGGATTATACGCCAGGTATTACTTGATTTCACACCTGAAACTCAAAAGGCGAGTTCACAATCAATCCAGGTTGACTTGCACCATCCGTCAACTCTCTATTACTGGCTCTAACTGCTACTACTCCTCATCATAGTCTTTATAATATTTCAATCTACTTTATTCTAGTAAATTTTTTAGACAAATGCAATAGTTACCCAGAAACATTATAACCATATACGTGATTATATATGCATATTTATTGAAGAATGTGCTTTTCCTACCCCATTTAACGCTTTAAATTATGATAAAATTTTAATTGAAGAATAATGTTTAGATCTATGCAATCATTAAGGAGTGCTTTTATTCTAACAAATAATTGTATACCCGTTTCTATTAAAAGTGAAGAAAACAACAACTAATATTTCAAATAATTTTGGGTATCGTATGAGAGTATTACGTTAAAATTTTATTTTAAATGAGTGTATGGAAAACTTATACAGTCAAGTACACTTGTACAAAATATCTATTCAACCACATATCGTCCTATTAATAAGAAAAATTACAATATCCATATACTGCCTAGGCACGGCTAAAATTGAATACAGACTTATACATCAATAAGCTTTGCCCCTTTTTACAGAAAGAAAGGAGATATAAAGAATGCGTAAACCTATAAAATCCGCTGAATCTGTCTCTGCTAAATCAACTTCTATCTCTACGACTTTCAAACAGGCTTTTATTGTAAGTAAGAATCCTTTTCCTTGGTTAAAAGCTTTTTGCGCTGCTATAAGTGCTGCATTGCCAGTTTTTATTGGATTATTCTTTGGAAGTCTTGAGTATGGTTTGCTGTCAGGAATTGGTGCCTTCACCTTCCTGTATATGTTTAATCAGCCTTATGTCCTAAGAGCAAAAAAGCTCTTTTTTGTGATGTTAGGTATTTCATTAAGCGTAGGATTAGGTACGATTTTGGCTCCACATCCACTTGCAGCAGCCATTATGATGGGGGTTATTGGAGCTTTGTCCATCTTTATATTTGGCGCTTTAAAAATCACTGGTCCATCCGCTGTATTTTTTATTTTAAGCTACTCGATGTCTACTGGTATGCCAATTGATCAATCACTAGCCCCTCTTCGTGCTGGTCTAGTTTTACTTGGAGGTGCGTTATCATGGTTAATTGCTATGCTTGGTTGGTTTACTAACCCTCACAGACCAGAAACAAATGCTATACATAAAGTATATTTAAAATTAGCCGATTTTATGGATTCAGTTGGTACAGTATATTTTAATGAAGCAAGACATCAAGCTGTAGCAACCATGAAACAAGCTGAAGATATCCTAAGGGGTGGATATACATCATGGCGAGTTTCAGACCAGTATAAGCGTTTATATTTATTGAATGAACATGCGAACCTCTTATTTTTAGACATACTAGAAATATCATTGGATAGAAAAAAAACACTGCCTCCTGAATTAGGGGACTCCATCCGAGCCCTCGCTAATTCCGTTAAGGTGAAAGAGAAGAATATAACGAAAATACTACAGCCAGAGCAAGTAGATGAAGCGATCAAACAATTATTCAGAAAAATTTATAATGCAGACGCCATTATGAATGAGCCCATGTCCAAAATTGATCGTGAAGTTAAAATTGTAAAAGCACCATTAAAGACCGTTTTTTTGGGAGCTTTCGATAAAAACTCCATTGTCTTTCTTTCCTCTATGAAATATGGGGCAGTCCTTATGGTTGCAGCTATTATTGCTTATTCATTTGATTTCCATCGTTCCTATTGGGTACCACTCTCCTGTGCAGCCGTCATGTCTGGAGCTACTATTATTGCTACTTTTCATCGGGCAGTTCAACGTTCATTCGGAACCATTATTGGAATTTTATTCGCAGGGTTTATTCTTTCGAGTGTACATAATGGGTATATGATTGCCTTCATTATTCTATGTTTAACGTTTCTAACTGAGCTATTTATCGTAAGAAATTACGGAGTTGCCGCCATGTTCTTTACACCATCTGCTTTAATCATGGCCGAATACGCAACTCAAGTATATGACTTTTCTTATTATGCTACCGTGAGACTAGCTGATATTTTAATAGGTAGTGCCATTGGTCTGATTGGTGCATTATTGATTGGCAGGCGCTCTGCCTCCAGCCTACTTCCTCACTTTATTGCAAAAACAATTCGCAGTCAGGGACAATTTTTACTGATTCTGTTCTCAAAAAATAATAACAGTATCGAATTTGAAAAAAGTAGAGAGAGAGGTAAAATGCAGACAAATCTGGTCAATCTAAAAACGGTGTATAATACAGCTCTAGGTGAGCTATTTAATGATAAACGAAGACTAGAAATTCTATGGCCGCTTATATTTTCGATACAACAGCTGGGATACTTACTTAATTCCAGTTTAAAGTTTTCTAAACGATCTATCTTGTCAGATGAAAGTCTTGCAAAATTACTTTATATTTTTGAAACAATGGCCATTGCTGCAGAACAAAATCAGCTGCATATCGTAAAACTCGTACCTGAAATAGATGGATTCGTAAAAATTCAAAAAGAAATTACTGCTCTACAGGACGCGATGCTCATTAGTAAAAACAGCTACAAGAAAACGGTTTAAAGAGATGACAACCAAAAGATATAGTATTCCTTGTTGGAACCACGCAGATCAAAACAAATTTGCATAAGCATCTTTTTTAAACCGGACTCTTAACTAAGGCTAAGTATATCCCCCAAAAAAAGCAAAGTCCTATCGACTTAAATAGTTCCAATAAAGTGGAGAAAATGCCAAAGTACAATATAAATAAACAAATGACTTGGCATTTTCATTCACACATTAAATAACAATAGAATGAGTATTGGGTTATTTTACCGGCTTCATTTGTGTGAGATGCTTTACTCCAGTCTATATAAGCCTGGCATTCGGACACCTATAAGTGATTTCTAGCTAGCCGTGTCCAAATTAGCCCACCATTTAGACAACTTTATGGGTTTTCCAGTTTGCCCTGTCCGAATTAGCCCGGTATTCAGTCAACTTTATGGGTTTTCCGGTTCGTCCTGTCCGAATTAGCCCGGTATTCAGTCAACTTTATGGGTTTTCCGGTTCGTCCTGTCCGAATTAGCCCGGTATTCAGTCAACTTTATGAGTTTTCCGGTTCGTCCTGTCCGAATTAGCCCGGTATTCAGTCAACTTTATGAGTTTTCCGGTTCGTCCTGTCCGAATTAGCCCGGTATTCAGTCAACTATAAGTGATTTCCGGTTTGTCCTGTCCGAATTAGCCCGGTATTCAGTCAACTATAAGTGATTTCCGGTTTGTCCTGTCCGAATTAGCCCGGTATTCAGTCAACTTTATGGGTTGGTGTTCTCTCGGTTTCGTCCTGTCCGAATTAGCCCGGTATTCAGTCAACTTTATGGGTTTTCCGGTTCGTCCTGTCCGAATAAGTCTCCTATTGAAGTTCAGTTTTGTCCTTTATCGGCTTTGAATGGCTTAAAGAATCAGGGCACTGCACAAACTAATTCACAGCAAAATCACGCATAAGAGATTTAACAAAAAATGCACAAGTGAATTCGTAAGTGAACTCCCTTGTGCATTGCTTTTATATTTAATTGCTTGCTTTTAAATATCGAACTTAAAAAATAACACAGGAATGATCGAGCTAATTAGCAAGATAACAATAGATATTGTCATGCTGTTTACTATGTGATTTGGTCTGCAACTTAATATGTTATTTGTTATGTTTCTCCACAAAAACGGAACTACTTACTATAGACTGGCTTTGCCTTTTTTAGAATATCATTCATTTTTTAGCATGGCACTAATATAATTTTGTTCTTGTAAATGTTTTGCAGCGCTTTGAAAATCGCTAATTACCTCTATTGTAGTATTACCCAGCAACTTTTTCCATTAATTGATAGGGTTCTTTTGTTGGAATGGTTATGTAAACAATATGAAAAGCATAGTTTAAATGAAAACTATCCTATCGTCCTAGCTCCTTCATTGTCTTTCCGCCAACAGCCCAACGTGCCTTTGGAACTTCCGTCACAATGACACGGATATTTCCCTCTGGTGCATCTAACGTTTCAGAAACGGTTGCCGTCACGTTTCTGATTAAATCCGTTATTTTTTCTTCTGATCTACCCTCAAGAATTGAAATATTTATGATTGGCATAATCATTCCTCCTTTTAAAATTAAATCTTCATCCTACATTTATATCACTATTATCTAGAAAAGGTCAGTATTTTCCCTTTGACAAGTCCTATATCTTCTTCTACACCAACAGAATGGCTTTTCCAACTGTATTATGTACTTTAAAAACAAGCTGCCCGGTAATTGGGCAGCTTGTTTTACTCAATGTCGTAATGTAACCATTTCATGCTTCATCAGGTCGAGTTGTGCTTTCGTTCGCTGAAGTTCTTCCTTTTGCGAACGATCTGCACTATCATAAATTGGATCCATTTCTCTTAGTACTTCCTCTAAGTAGGATTGAGCTTTTTGGAAGCTGTCATCGTCGTAATGCTCTTGTTTGGAAGCTCTAGTGTATTCAAAATCTGCATAACGGAGAGCTCCTTCACACTGCTCTAAAAAATGGTCCATCGATTGTCTTGTTCCCATTCTTACCCTCTCCTTCGCATTATGAATTGATGATGAATCATCAAAGTTAGTTTGAACAAAATGAAGTTCCATTATTCTAGCGTATTTCAAAACGAAAATTCATTGACATAAATAACAAATAGATGCATATTAAATGAGTAATCACTCACTTTTTAAAGAAATGGGAGGTATGCTTTATGAATTACAGTATTACCCTCGAACAAGTTAGTAAGAGTTTTGGAAAAAAAGTTATTTTACAGGACATCAATTTACAGATTGAGGAAGGTCAAATTTTTGGATTAATTGGTCCATCTGGTGCAGGAAAAACTGTGTTAGTTAAAATGATTGTTGGTATGGATGACCCCGATAGTGGATCTATTCATGTTTTAAACAAAAAAGTACCAAATATACAATTGTTACAGGAAATTGGCTATATGGCTCAATCTGATGCTCTCTATACTCAATTAACAGGAGGAGAAAATCTTAAATTTTTTGCTTCACTTTACAAGTTGAAGAGGTCAAAAATGAAAAGTCGAATCGCTTATGCTGCCAATCTCGTTCATCTTACAGATGAATTAACTAAAAAAGTCTCTGCTTATTCAGGCGGAATGAAACGTCGATTATCTCTTGCCATTGCATTAATTCAAAACCCAAAGATTCTTATCCTAGATGAGCCTACTGTAGGGATTGATCCTGAACTAAGAGTATCCATTTGGGATGAATTATTACGATTAAAGAATGAAGAGGGAAAAACAATTATCGTAACAACACATGTTATGGATGAGGCCGAACGATGTGATTATATTGCGATGGTTAGAGATGGCAACATTTTAACGAGTGGAACACCAAATCAATTAAAAGCACAGTATGGCGTAGACACATTTGATGAGGTATTCATAAAAGCAGGGAGGACACATTCATGAGAACCTGGGCGTTAATCAAAAGAATTTGTCAGGAAATGCTAAGGGATAAAAGAACATTAGCCCTATTATTCCTTGCACCAATACTTATTCTCTCACTCATGTATTTCATATTTAATGGTAATTCCGTTGACCCTAAATTAGCTGTCGTCAATATAGACAATCGCATGGTAAATGCATTAGAGAAAGCAAATGTAGATGCCATTGAATATGATAAGGCAAATAAAGCAACAATTGTAGATGACAACCTAGACGGCTTATTACAACTGAAGAATGGAAATTTCGATTTAACTTTACTAAATAGCAATCCATCAACAGCTAAAGTCTTGCTTATGAAGGTCAATCAATCGGTTGCTTTACAAGCTCAATCGTTGCCTATTGAGCAAAAAGCTAGCAAAGTTGATTCAATGAAAAAAAGTCTAGATACTCATTATGTGTATGGAAATAGCGAAACAGAATACTTTGATGTATTAAGTCCCATTCTTGTCGGATTCTTTGTCTTCTTTTTTGTGTTTCTTATTTCTGGAATTGGATTATTGAAAGAACGAACAACTGGAACATTAGAACGATTGATGGCAACACCGATTCGGCGAGGAGAAATCGTCACTGCCTATTTAGTAGGTTTTGGTGTATTTGCCATTGTTCAAACCATTATTGTTGTTTTCTATTCCATAACTGTCCTCGATATGGTCATGGTCGGTTCTGTTTGGAATGTCATTCTAATAAATTTAATTTTAGCTTTAGTTGCTCTTTCTTTAGGAACACTATTGTCTACCTTTGCAGCTTCTGAGTTTCAAATGATACAATTTATCCCAATCGCCGTTGTTCCACAGGTATTTTTTGCAGGAATTTTCCCACTTGAAAATATGGCTGATTGGTTACAGTCAATTGGTAAAATTATGCCAATGAACTATGCAGGTGATGCTTTAAAGGCAGTCATGTATGAAGGAAAAGGATTAAGTGGAATCAGTGGAGATCTTCTTGCATTAGCTATATTTGCCTGTATTTTTATCATTTTAAATTTATTTGCCTTGAAAAGATACCGTAAATTATAAAGGATGTGGTCTGAATTGTCGGAAGACACTCACTTAGATACCATCATTGCTCAAACTAAATTATCAAAAAAACAAACGAGTAAACAACAAAAAATAGTTGAAACAGCCATCAAGATGTTTGCTGAAAAAGGTTATGCAAACACACCAACAAGTGAAATAGCTAAAAAAGCAGGTGTCGCTGAAGGTACAATTTTCCGACATTATGGTACGAAGGATAATCTTTTACTTTCGGTTATTCTTCCATTTTTTAAAGAATCCATACCTGATGTAGCTGAAGAAATTTTCAATGAAATTCAATCCGAAAACATGGTAAGCTTTGAAGACTTCTTAAGAGCCTTTTTGAAAAATCGAATAGAATTTATTCAAAACAATAGTGAAATTTTTCGTGTTGTAGTAAAAGAACTATTTTATAGTGAAGAATTAAGGAAAGAAATACTACCAATTTTCTCTGTCAATATCCAACAACACTTCAACAAAGTAATTGATCAGTATAAAAAATCAGGAGAACTAGTGAATTTGCCTAACGAAACCCTACAAAGAATGCTATTTACTTTGATTGGCGGTTATTTTATATCACGGTTTGTATTTTGGCCAAGTTACTCGATTATAAATGAAGAAGAAGAAGTAGAAAATATTGTACGTTTTGTTATGGATGGAATTAGACAAAAATAAATTGTTATAAAATCAAACGGATAAAAAGGTAGTGCATAAAACGCACTACCTTTTTATTTAAATTCTCCCGACCTCCGAAAGCTGGTTCACACGTCCTGATTTCCTAGCATGCATAAAGTAATACAAGAAGGTACATGCAAACACAATGATTGCTAGAAAAACATATAATCCGCGATAATCAATGATTGGAATCAAAAATCCTAAAAGGAATGGCCCGATTCCAATACCCACATCCGCAAAGATAAAATAGGTAGAAGTCGCTAATCCCATCCGATGCTTCGGTGATACTTTTATGGATATTGCCTGCGCACTCGATGAGAACGTTCCATATCCAAAACCAACAAGCGCGCCAGCTAATAAAAGGATAAATCCGTGTTGAACTTGGCTAATCATAAAAAGTCCAATAGCAAATACTAAAAAAGCTGGATACATTACAAAATTTTCACCCTTTGTATCAAACCAGCGGCCTGTGAAGGGTCTAGAAACTAAAATCGCAGCCGCATAGAAAACAAAGAAAAAGCTAGCAACATCAACTAAGTGAAGCTTGATTGAATAGGATGTTAGGAAAGAAAGGACACCCGAATATCCTAAACCAATTAAAGCACTGATGATGGAAATCGGAATGGCTTTTGGTTCAAAGAAATTGCTTAATTTAAATCCTTTCATATTTTCCAATTGCTCTTTCGTCAACTCCACTTTAGGTACTTTCAAAAACAATGAAGTAGCAAAACTAAAGACGATTAAAATAGTACATAAAATAAAGTTCACATTAAAATCTGCATGTTGATTAATAAACAAACCTAAGAACGGACCAATGGCTGCTGCAAGTGTGACACTTAACGCATAATAGCCAATACCTTCCCCGCGTCGCTCACTCGGAATAATACTAGCAACAATCGTGCTTGTTGCAGTAGATGCTACCCCTAATGCTGCACCATGCAAGAAACGAATCACATAAAGAAACATCAAACCATTTACGATAAAATATAATAATGTCGTAATTAAAAGTGAAATAAAACCAATATAAAGCATCTTTTTCCGACCAACTTGTTCAATTGAACGTCCAGAAAAAATTCGTGTGACAAGTGCTCCAAGCACAAAAATTCCAGATGCCAACCCAGCCTCACTTGGCGTGGCTTGGAAATTTTCCGTTGCAAAGACTGTGATTGTTGCAATCAACATATAGAATGTGAAATAAAGAAAGAAATTTGCAACGGACACAATCAAGAAATCCTTCGTCCATAATTTAGGTTTACTCATTTTTGTACTCCTCTCTATTCAATAAATTACTCTGTATTTTAGGAAGGATTTCGAAAGCAATGTTTTGCTCATGTTCTGGAATACCCTCCATAACACGGTATTCCATCTCCGTTATTTTCACACGACATATTTGATAGATCTCTTCACCTATTTCCGTTAACTGGATAATTTTCTCACGCCGATCTTTACCAGGAATTTGACTCACCATTTGTAACTCTTCTAAACGATGAACTCTTCTAGTAATCGTCGGTTTTTCCACATTATAATAACTTGAAATCATCTACAAGCGTTGACGGCCCAAAGTTTTTCACATAAAAAATAACCTGCCATAAAGAGTAAGAAAGATTATAAGAAGCCAATAATTCATTCAAATTCGTTATGAGCGGTCGATATAGTCTTAAAAACCTTCGAAAATAACCCTCCAATTTGTTTTCCCCCTTCCTAAACTAATTACCATAGATAACTGTTACTATAGGTAACTATACTCTTTTTTACAAAAAATTCAATAATTATATTCTATCCAAAACTTTCTTCCATCTTCCTATCATTATTTTCTAACCAAAATCATGTATAATGTTATTTGGCATTGCGCTAAATTTTCAACATAGGAGGTTTCTGATTTGAATCAGATAAACCCGTTTATATATGCAAGTGACAACAAAAGATATCACACTTGGAACTACCACCTACGCAACCATTTTGGTCATAAAGTATTTAAGGTTGCACTTGATGGTGGCTTTGATTGCCCGAACCGTGATGGTACAGTGGCACATGGAGGCTGTACTTTTTGTAGTGCAGCTGGGTCTGGCGATTTTGCTGGAAACCGCGTCGAGCCACTTGATGTTCAATTTAAGGAAATTAGTGAAAAAATGCATCATAAATGGAAGGATGGCAAATATATCGCCTATTTCCAAGCATTTACGAATACCCATGCACCGGTTGAAGTATTAAGGGAAAAATACGAAACGGTTCTTAAACAAGAAGGTGTCGTTGGACTTTCCATCGCAACACGTCCTGACTGTTTACCAGATGATGTAGTCGAATATTTAGCAGAACTAAATGAACGCACTTATTTATGGGTAGAATTAGGGCTGCAAACTGTTCATGAACAAACAGCAACCCTCATCAATCGTGCTCACGACTTTGAATGCTACAAAGACGGTGTCAATAAATTGCGCAAACATGGAATCCGTATTTGCTCACACATCATCAATGGCCTGCCTCAAGAAGACTATGACATGATGATGACAACAGCCCGTGAAGTTGCAAAACTTGATGTACAAGGGATTAAAATTCACCTCTTGCATCTATTAAAAGGAACACCAATGGTCAAGCAATATGAAAAAGGCATGCTCCAATTTCTTACTCAAGAGGATTATGTAAATCTTGTTTGCGATCAACTAGAAATCATTCCACCTGAAATGATTGTTCATCGCATTACTGGTGATGGTCCGATTGACTTAATGGTTGGACCGATGTGGAGCGTGAATAAATGGGAAGTATTAAACGCAATTGATGACGAGTTAGTTCGTCGGAACAGCTGGCAAGGAAAATTTTACGTGAAAGGTTGAGCCTATTAAGGAGCTGCCTTCTATTAACGAATTTCATTCGCGTTTACTTTTATTGGAGGTGCTACTACATTATGAAGCTAGATCGCATACTACCTTTTGCACGAACTTTATTAGAAAAAGCTATCCAGCCTGGCAATATCGTTGTAGACGGAACAATGGGAAATGGCTTTGATACAGCTTTTATGGCAGGTTTAGTAGGAGAAACAGGACATGTTTATGCCTTTGATATTCAAAGCGAGGCGATTCAAAACACTAAAGCGAGGTTAGAGGCTGAAGAATTACTAGATCGTTGCACATTATTTCACGCTGGCCACGAACAGCTGAAGTCACTCCTTCCCACTAGTGAAACTCGCAAACTTACAGGAGCCATTTTTAACCTTGGCTATCTACCTGGTGGTGATAAGTCCATTACCACTAAAGGGTCTACGACCATCTCAGCCATTGAGCAATTACTTGAACTAATGGTACCAGAAGGCATTATTGTTCTTGTCATTTATCATGGTCACCCTGAAGGAGAAGTGGAACGCGATGACCTGCTGGATTATGTGAAGAATATCCCGCAAAACAACGCACATGTACTTCATTATGGATTTATGAATCAGGTAAATCATCCACCCTTTATTGTAGCAATTGAAAAAAGATAATACGATTTTGTTACATGAAAGCTGGTAAGACTTTTATGCAACAACTAACGAAAAAATTCCTTATTGGTGACGTAATATCAATATGGAATTTTTTTAATAAGAACATCTATTTCTTCGAAAAAAACTGCTTATCCCAAAAGAAAACACCGCACCCAACGGAAGGTACGGTGTTTGCAAGAATCAGTGTGATACATCCGATACAGAGATTCCTGTGTTCGCTTTAACACGAATTTCATTATAGATTTTTTTATTTTTCGCTTCATTTGCTTTATTCTGTGTCAAGACTGTCCCAAGCCAGCCTGCAAGGAATCCTAGTGGAACAGTAATGATCGCAGGGTTGGATAAACTAACAAGTGGTGTACCAACAAATATTGCTTTACCTGCTTCAGGATTCCAAACATTCGGTCCCAATGCTCCAAGAATGATGCAGGAAATCAAACCGGTTGCCATCGCTATTATCGCACCGTTAGAATTGAACTTTTTCCAGTAAATTGTATAAAGGATAACAGGCAGATTTGCCGATGCACCGATACAGAAAGCGAATGATACAAGGAATGATACATTCAATGTCTGCGCACCAAGGGCAAGAATGATAGAAAGTACTGCAATCGAGATTGAACCTGTACGTGCTGCCAAAAGCTGCTGCTTAGGCGTTAGTTTTCCATCTTTAATAATTTCACCATAAATATCATGCGAAATCGCAGAAGCACCTGTCAGAACAAGCCCTGATACTACCGCAAGAATTGTAGCAAAAGCAACTGCTGAAATGAATGATAGAAGCACATTGCCACCAAGGAATTCAGCAAGAAGTGGTGCAGCAAGGTTGCCCCCTGGGTTAGCAGCCATAATTTTATCCAGTCCAACGAATGAAGCAGCGCCGAATCCAAGGAAAATTGTCAAAGCAAAGAAAATAGCAGTAATCCAAGTGGTCCATGTGATAGATTTACGAGCTGTTTTTGCATCCTTAACTGTAAAGAAACGCATTAGGATATGTGGAAGACCAGATGTACCTAGAACAAGCGCGATCATCATAGATAAAGAATCAATAGAGCTTGTATATTTAATCCCTGGATTTAAGAAGCTTTCGCCATGTTTAGTAACAGTAGCTGCTGATTCGAACATTTTAAAGATATTGAAATCAAATTTTCCAAAAACAAGGAAAGCGATAAGTGCTGTACCAAACAATAGTAAACATGCCTTAATAATTTGAACCCAAGAAGTAGCTGTCATACCGCCAAACAATACATAGGTTGTCATCATAACGCCAACAATCAGAACAGCAACCCAATATGGAATACCGAACAGCAACTGGATTAATGCACCTGCCCCTACAAGCTGAGCAATCATATATAAGATTACGATTGTGATTGTCGATGATGCAGCTATACCGCGAATGCGTTTTTCATTAAAACGAGCTGTCAGCATATCCGCAAGCGTATATCTACCAAGATTACGCATTGGTTCTGCAACGATATATAATAGAACTAGATTCGCTACAACATAACCAACTGAAAAGAAGAACCCATCAAAACCACTTAAAGCAATCGCACCCGACACACCGAGGAATGCTGCAGCAGATAAATAGTCACCAGCAATTGCAAAGCCATTCTGCCAGCCTGTCAAACCGCCTCCCGCTGTATAGAAATCACTAGCAGATGACGTGCGTTTAGCAGCAACGTACGTAACAATTAATGTCAAACCTACTATACCAAGGAAAAAGCCTACCGTTATTAAATTCATCTTCTTCCACCTCTCTTCTGCTGATACTCGTTGATTACTGCCTCAGCCTCTTTATCGAATTTTTGTGCACGACTCACATAAAGCGTACAAAGAATGACTGTCATTAAAAATAAAGAAAAAGAATAAATCCAGACCCAAGTAATTTCACCTAACGCTTTTGATTGCAGCGCATCCGTGAATGCTAGAATTGGCAATAAAACATAAGCAAACATAAACAAGAATGTTGTTGTGAATAAAAAGCTCTTTTTCCGTTTAACGAGCCTATTGAACGAGTCCATTTCCATGAATACATCGTAATCGATTTCTGGAGTTTTCTCGTTTTTCTCTACTTGTGCTCTGTCCCCCATATAAAACTCCCCCTATTAAAATTTGTCACCTAAACTGTTATAGTAAAGATTGTCGTTTTTTAGATTGTACTATAATATAGAATGGTATACCTTACAGAAATTTGTCGTAAAAATACAGAAATTTGCTTATTTTATGTAAAAATATATAGAAAATTGTATATTACTTTGTTTTTGAAAGGAGATAGTCTGATATTGTTTCATATTCATTTATTAATAGAAGACATAGAAGAAAAAGAAAAAATACAAAGTTGGCTGCAGCATCCTAGTTTACAGATTTTTCAGATTCAAAAACATGAGGAACCCATTCGCTCAAATGATATTGTAATCCTTGAGGTTCATTCTCTTTTTGATTGGCTAAAAATTAAAAGGTTAAAAAAACAATATTCAGATATCATGATTTTTCCTTTACTTGATCCATCGCTGATCCATACATCACCGATTGCAGTTGAATTGCAGCTCCCCTCACTTTTTATAAAGCCATTGAATAAAAATTCATTTTATCGCAATATAAAAAAGGTAATTTTTTTACACACTGAGCAATCCTTAGATCAAGAAATCAATCTTCTAGAAAGTGATTCGTTTCGGGCTATATTCTGGAGAAGAGTTTTAAAGGGAGAAATTACTGTTGAATCGAAAATATCTCAAGCCTTTTCTCTCATTGCATCTAATGTAATACCTAATGTTGTTTGCGTGATTCAGGGATTTGTGAATAGTCAAAGCTGTCAGAAAACAGAAGGCTGGGAGGCTTCAGCTGTTGTTCAACAAGCTTTTTTAGAAGCGTTTTCTGAAATAAAATGTGAAATCTACTATGTACCATTTCATAAGCATGCAGCACTTCTAATGAAAATCCCAGCTAAAATTGCTTCGCCCTCCTTTTGGAAGGAAGGTGAAAAAGCAATCATTAAAGCTATAAAAACTCTAAGAGAAAATTATGGAATTCAACTATATATTGGAGTTGGATCAATTGCTCGAGAGATATTACAGCTTAAAGAGTCTTATCAGAATGCAAAAATTGCTAGAGTATCCGTAGCTAAGCATCATTTGTCATTACGATATTTCGATGAGATTCCAACGAATATTTCTGTTCAAAAAAGTGTCGATTATATAAGTGGCCATTACACAGAAGAAATATCAATGAATGACGTTGCATCAAAAATTAATTTTAGCCCTACCTATTTTAGCCGTTTATTTAAAAAAGAAACCGGTCATAGCTTTGTTTCCTATTTGACCTTAGTTCGTATTTTGCGGTCCATTAAGCTTTTACGTCAGAATGACCAATCCATTGAACAAATTGCAATGGAAATAGGATTTAATACACCCAATTATTTTAGCGCCACTTTTAAAAAAGAAATCGGTTTATCGCCAAGTCAGTATCGATTAACAAAGGAAATCCTTTTTTCGCATAATTGGGAAGATGATGATTTTTGATAGGTAGTTTATGTTTATAGCATATACAGCTTCATAGGAAATGAGTTAACGCCATAAAATGTGTATAAAAGTAAATAGAGTTATAGAACCATCCTAAAAGAGTCACTCCAAAGCATTCCTTCACCTTTGAGTGACTCTTTTCTTCTTTCATGTAAAAAAGTCACTGAACAAAATTCAGCAACTCTTTTAAACAATATAGCCTAATATTCTTAAACGCGTTTCAACAAAACCGAGTGCATATTTAAAAACATCTTCCCGCTCTGGTTCATTAAATATTTCATGATACAAATTTGGCCATTCCTTAAATTGTTTTTCACTTAATTGATTATAGTTAAACCATTCACGCACCGCTTTTTTGTCAACAACACGATCATCTCCACCTTGCATCACTAATAATGGAACATCCTGCAAATCAGGAATTTCTTCAAAGGCTGCTTTTATAGCTTCAATAAGTTCACGATACCAACGAACAGAAACCTTCGTTACATATAATGTATCGTTCACATCAACTTCACGTACCTCCTTATTTCTCGTTATCAAATCAGAACTCAAACCAGAATCCACCTTAAACTGCGGATAAACCACATTTAACCCATATGACAATAAGTTCAGCATTTTAGATGGTTGTCGTTTTAGTCCCAAACATGGTGATGATAAGATTACACCAGCTATATCCCATTCTTCTTCTTGAAGCAGCCGAATTGAAATCAATCCACCCATACTATGTCCTAATAAAAAAACAGGCAAGGAGTATTCATAAGCTGCCTCCAGCCAGATTTTCACCTCATCTAAATACTCATCAAAAGAATCAATATGCCCTCGAAAAGCACGGGTTGTTATTCCTTGTCCAGGAAGATCGCCCATTACTACATGATAACCAGCTGACTTCCACATTTGCGCTAGCCACTTATAACGACCATGATGCTCCATCGCTCCATGCACCATGACAATTACAGCTTTTGCAGGACCCTCTGCTTCCCATTTCCACATACGAAATCCTCCTCTTTTTCCTTTTAAAGCATGAATTAATAATTGTATTAGTTTTTTGATTATAGCAAGTATTTATCCTTCTTCGAACCATTTATGTAAAAATAAAAAATCGCATCTCCTAAACATTTCATTAAACAAGTACTACTTTTTTGCGGTATACTAAAATAATACCGAAAAATATGGGTTACGGGAAGGAATTGATTCGAAATATGATTATTTATCCTTATAAAGGGAAAGCTCCTGAAATTGCTGAAAGCGCTTATATTGCGGAAAATGCAGTTGTAACAGGGGATGTAAAAATCGGCGAGGAAACTACCATTTGGTTCAACTCTGTTATTCGTGGAGACGTGGCACCAACAATCATCGGTAACAAAGTAAGTGTTCAAGATAATAGTGTATTACACCAAAGCCCAAATAATCCGCTAGTGATTGAAGATGAAGTCACAATCGGGCATCAAGTTATTTTACATAGTTGTAAAATTCGTAAAGGTGCACTTATTGGTATGGGCTCCATTATTCTAGATGAAGCAGAAATCGGAGAAGGTGCATTCATAGGTGCTGGCAGCTTAGTACCTCAAGGGAAAGTGATTCCACCGAACTCTTTAGCATTTGGTCGTCCTGCCAAAGTTGTTCGCGAATTAACTGAGGAAGATCGTAAAGATATGGAACGTATCGTTCGTGAATATGCAGAAAAAGGGCAGTATTACAAGCATGCGGGAAGAATAAAATAAAGTGAAGGACACTTTGCCTGCTACTTTCATAGACCCTACACAAACAAAAAAGCATCGTTAGAAAAACGATTTGTTTTCCTTACGATGCTTTACCTTTTTAGGGACTTATCAGACAGCCCCTTCACTTTTTATTAAGCTTGTGCTTTTAAAGCTTCTGCTTTATCTGTGCGTTCCCAAGGAAGCTCTACATCTGTACGGCCGAAATGTCCGTAAGCAGCTGTTTGCTTGTAAATAGGGCGACGAAGATCTAGCATTTTGATAATACCTGCTGGACGAAGGTCAAAGTTATTGCGGATCAGTTCAACAAATTTATCTTCGCTTACTGTACCAGTACCAAATGTATCAACTGAAATTGAAACTGGTTGTGCTACACCAATTGCATAGGCAAGTTGAACTTCTGCTCTGTCAGCAAGGCCAGCAGCAACGATATTTTTTGCTACATACCGAGCTGCGTAGGCAGCTGAACGGTCTACTTTTGTAGCATCTTTACCAGAAAAAGCTCCACCGCCGTGACGAGCGTACCCACCGTACGTATCTACGATAATTTTACGTCCTGTAAGACCAGCATCCCCTTGAGGTCCACCGATTACGAAACGACCAGTTGGGTTAATAAAATATTTTGTTTCAGAATCTAGTAATTCTACTGGAACAACAGCATTAATGACATGTTCTTTTAAGTCTGCTTGAATTTGTTCAAGCGTTGCTTCTGGATCGTGTTGAGTGGAGATAACAATGGTATCTACTCGAACAGGCTTTTTGTTTTCATCATATTCCACTGTTACTTGCGTTTTTCCATCTGGACGTAAGTAAGCTAGTGTACCATTTTTACGAACTTCTGCTAAACGACGAGAAAGTTTGTGTGCTAAAGAAATTGGAAGAGGCATTAACTCTTCTGTTTCGTTACAAGCAAAACCAAACATTAACCCTTGATCTCCTGCACCGATTGCTTCAATTTCTTCATCCGACATTGTTCCTTCACGTGCTTCTAATGCTTGATTTACACCTTGAGCAATATCAGCTGATTGTTCATCGATTGAGCTAAGTACAGCACATGTTTCAGCATCAAAACCATATTTCGCACGAGTGTAGCCAATTCCTTTGATCGTTTCACGAACAATACTTGGAATATCTACATATGCAGCGGTTGTGATTTCACCTGCTACTAATACAAGCCCTGTTGTTACACTTGTTTCACACGCAACACGAGCATTAGGGTCTTTTTCTAAGATTGCATCAAGAATAGAATCTGAAATCTGATCACAAATTTTATCTGGATGGCCTTCTGTAACAGATTCAGATGTAAATAAATGGCGATTCTTTGTCATGTTTTTTCCCCCTTGGAAGTTAGTTATGTGTAGGCATCAGCCTGATTTTTACGGAATTCAATCCCTTTTTTGTTTCCAACTTAGTGAAAAAAACAAACAAAAACCTTCCCTATTATGAGGAAAGGTTTATCATTTGTAAGCTATCCTTTCACTCTTATCGTTCAAGGTTTCTTTACCTTGCTCAGGTTAGCACCAACACCACAAATTCCTTGAAAAATGAGTGGCTTTATTTTCGACCATCATTTTTGATTCAAGTTCATATATGGCAGGTTGCTGGGTTTCCTAGGGCCTGTCCCCTCCACCAACTCAGGATAAGAGAATCCGTACAATTATAAATAATACCGTAATGCGGTGAAACTTGTCAATCAATTAGACTTCTTACTATGACTTTTTTTGGCTCATTTCGTGTGAACAACCATGTTTTCTCTAATCATATTATGAAACTAGGGAAATAATAATTCCGAAATTAAAGCTTCAGTTAAAGTGAACATTTTCCATCGTCACACGACTTGCGAAAGAAGAAATGGCGATTTTTTGCTACCCATCGATAAACACGATTTCCTATTAAATCAACAAACGGTATATAGCAAATAACACCTGGTATAAAAAGCAGCGGGCAATGCAACATAATTTTACGAATAGCATAAAACCCCTTTAATACCTCTCCTTTTTCAGTAATCAAGTGTAACTCCTTTCTTAGTTCCTTCTTATTAAAGATATAGATACGATCCGACTTTTTCTCATATTCTTGTAAAGAAACCCATTTCACTTGTTTGAACCAATCCAGTGACATCACTCTTTTCTTTGATAATTGACAAAGAGAGCATGATTCGTCATATAATGCTAAATCTTTCAAAATGATCACTCCTTCACTCTATGCAATAAGTAGTACATAAGTAAGTAATACTTACTCTTATTATTACAAATTTGAGAAAAATCTGATTTTTCTATATACTAAAGGTAAGTGTAATAAGTTCACACCCCCATAGAAAGATAGCTTTAAGCCGTTTGATATACATAATCTATATCTTTGTATTATTTATATAGATTATTCATATCATATTATATTCAAACAAGCTGCAGGTGTTATATACACTTAAAAGTTTTTTTTAGTTTTTTCTAGAAGGAAAAAAAGACGAAATACTTAATTTTGTACAAATCATTAAAAAAAAATCACCAAAAGATTTAATTAGTATAGACTATTCATATGAATGTGTTATACTAATCACATCAAATAAAACTCCAAACAAAGGAAGGTACTTAATCCATGAATTCTGTAGATGTTACGAATGAGTTACATCAATTACTAGCTAGTAAAAACGCTCAAGTTCAACTTTCTGTTCCTCAATTAGTTGAAAAGGTATTAAGTCGTAACGAAGGCGAGCTTACAGCTAGTGGTGCAGTGAAAGCGGTAACGGGTAAATACACAGGCCGCTCACCAAAGGACAAATATATTGTTGAAGAAGCTTCAGTAAAAGATAAAGTGGACTGGAATAATAACCAACCAATTTCAGAAGAAGTTTTTGATAAATTATATCTAAAAGTGACTGAATATTTAAAAGAAAAAGACGAATTTTTCGTATTTAAAGGTTTTGCAGGTGCTGATAAAGCAACTCGTCTTCCAATTCAAGTTGTAAACGAATACGCTTGGCATAATCTTTTCTCACACCAATTATTCATCCGTCCTACTGAGGAAGAATTAGCTGAACATAAAGCTGAATTCACTATTCTATCTGCTCCAAACTTCAAAGCAGATCCAGCAGTAGATGGAACAAAAACAGAAACATTTATCATTATCTCATTTGAACGCCGCACAGTTCTTATTGGCGGTACGGAATATGCTGGGGAAATTAAAAAATCTATCTTCTCAATCATGAACTACTTACTTCCCGAAGCAGGAATATTTTCAATGCACTGCTCAGCAAACGTAGGGCGTGAAGGTGATGTGGCTTTATTCTTCGGTTTATCAGGAACAGGTAAAACAACATTATCTGCAGATGCTAACCGTAAATTAATCGGTGATGACGAGCACGGTTGGTCCTCAAATGGTGTCTTCAATATCGAAGGCGGTTGCTATGCAAAAACAATTAATCTGTCTCGTGAAAAAGAACCACAAATCTATGATGCAATTCGTTTCGGAACTGTTTTAGAAAATGTTGTATTAGATCCTGAAACACGTGTACCTGACTATGATGATAAATCATTAACAGAAAATACGCGTGCAGCATATCCAATGGATGCTATTGACAACATTGTTTTACCTAGTGTTGCTGGACATCCAAACACAATTGTTTTCTTAACAGCTGATGCTTATGGCGTATTGCCTCCAATCAGTAAATTAACAAAAGAACAAGCGATGTTCCAATTCTTAAGTGGTTACACTAGCAAACTAGCAGGTACAGAACGCGGTGTTACATCACCTGAAGCAACCTTCTCTACATGCTTTGGCGCACCATTCTTACCACTGCCTGCACAACGCTATGCAAAAATGCTTGGAGATAAAATTGATGAGCATAATGCAAAAGTATTCCTTGTGAACACTGGTTGGACTGGTGGCGAATACGGAACTGGTAGCCGTATGAAACTTGCTTACACACGTGCAATGGTTCAAGCAGCACTTGAAGGTGAATTAAATAATGTGGAAACAGTGAAAGACGAAATCTTTGGTCTAAACATTCCACTTCATGTACCTGGTGTACCTGACGAAGTTCTTCAACCAAACAAAACTTGGGCTGACCAAGAATCATATAAGGCAAAAGCAACGGAACTTGCTAAAAAATTCCATGAAAACATTAAAAAATTCGATAACATCTCAAATGAATTTATCGAGCTTGGTGGACCGATAGTAAAATAATTTAAAGAGTAAAGACACCCTTCCATAAGATTTGTTGGGGTGTCTTTTTTATCCCGCCTTAACGGGCAGTAAGACCCCCACCTCAAGATTCTGAGTATCCAAAGAAGATAGGGTGGGGGATCAATAGCACGTATTGTGTCCGATTGGTTCAACTAACCATCAGTGGGGGATGAAGCCCCCCCACTGATGGAAGTTTCACTTTATATAACTCTTTTTAAGCATTCGAGGTTTTAATATTCCTTTTCACTAAAAAGGCTATACTATTTCTCACTTGCATACCAAACACTCATCACATTTTGACGAGTATAAGTTCCGCTGAAATCCATTTCTTCTTTCAAATTTACTATGGATTTATTGATTAACTTTTGTTTTATGTTTAGTTCTTTTTTTCGATTCATACTTAATCCTGCTTTCTATCTTATTTTACTAACCAATATTGGCTACCATCCAATTTTCTATCTAATAACCCATATTCAATTAAATATCTTCTAATCAGTACATAATCGTGATACACGTTTTCTAAAATTTGATTAATCGCTTTTTCTGTGTAAATCTGGTCATTGTTTAAGAGTTGAGTAATTTCTCTAAGGACAACTAGTCTTTGTTTTTCCTTAGGCGGAAACTTTATCAGCGGACTCTTTATACCTTCAGGAAAATACTTCTTTAGAATTTCTTCCTTTTCTTCATTCGTTACATTATACCTGTCATCCACCATTCTAGCTGTTTTATGAACAGGGACAAATGCAGGTGCATATTCATCCTTTGCTTTTAAAAGCTCCATTAATGTTAAAAACATTTTGGCCTGCCGTTCCTTCTCTTTCAATACAAAACGGTGATTCCGAATGGTAGAAGCACTACCTATTCCCAATTCCTTTTGGACTTCAGCATCACTTTTCCCTTGATAAAAAAGACGTAGCAGACGGTTCTGATGATCAGTTAGACCCGTTAGCTTCTTATCCAGTTGTATTAAATAATCAAACACTGATTGATGCTCACTTTCAATATGAATGCGCATAAACCGTTCAGCCTCATACAAAAAATCTTCATGTGGATAAACAATCCCTGATTCAATGACTTCACCGCAGAGCAAGCATATATAATTGTTATCTAGTTGAATATAGCCACGTTTAAGTTCTTCTAATGATGCATTCCAAAACATTTCTGAGATTTCCATTAAGCAAACACTCCTTTGATATGTTTACTATATGACAAACATTTCCCTTTGTAAACTACTAATATACAAACAAAATATAAAATTGTTTGTTTTTTTACGAATATTGAATTTGTAACAGCGAATAATGTTTTTCTCCACAAAAAAAACAAGCACAAGGCCTGTTTTTTAATTGGTTGAGTTCAATGAAACGAGTCGATAGGTAAGCATCGTTTTTCCATTCTCCCATTCGACTCTTCGAATAACAGCTGTTGCACTGGTCTCAGAATCAATCGTTTTGCGCACTTCAAGAGGAATATCAATTGGATAGAGACGATAGCCTTCTTTAATTAGATGAAAAATATTTTCTTCCTCACGAATTTCATTTCCCTTCGTGACAATCATCGTATTTAATTCAAAAGGAACCCCCATATCACACTCTCCTTCATCTTAATACCATTATAGTATCATTTTTCCACTCTGTTTTTCATCCACGAAGTTAAACGTTCAACAATTTTTCGATTAATAGCTGGAGGAAAATAATGAGTATACTCTGAGAAATACCAACACTCTACTTGTTTATTATTCGCCCTCAGCTCTTTCTCCAAGCGATATGCATGCTGGACAGAGACATTTTCATCCTGTACTCCATGAATAATTAACACTGGCATTTGCAATCGATCCACTTTATAAAGCGGTGTTCTACTTTCATAATGACTCGGACATTTCGTTGGCGAACCACCGATGACACGTTTCATCATTCGTCGCATATCCACTCGTTCCTCATAGGTTAAAAACATGTCTGACACACCACCCCAAGTAACTATAGAGGCTGCTGCCGGACATTCAATCGCCGTCCAAAGCGCCATAATACCACCTCGCGAGAAACCAAAAATATGAATACTCTCCTTTTTCACCCGAGGATGATTTGCTAAAAGTGAAAATCCAGAGATCGCATCATAACGGTCTTCCCCTGCAAAGTCCTCATCACCTTCCCCACCTTGATTGCCACGATAAAATGGGGCAAATACGATAAACCCTTCAGCTGCGAATTGTACAATCCTTGATGGGCGAACTTTGCCGACATTTTTAATCCCACCTCGCAAGTATAAAAAACCATCATAAACTTTTCCGTCATTTGGCTCAGCTAAAAGTCCTTTTACCTTCAAGCCTTGCGACATGTATGTAACAGAATATAAATGAATCCCCGGATGCGGTGATGGGAAGCGTTTCTTTGAAATAATCATGCCGTCTTGCATAAGACCGCTCCTTTCCCTTATCCCGTCATAACGGGCAATAAGCCCCCTAACCTCAAGACTTGAAGTAAATTGAGGAAAGATTGGTAGAGGATCAACTACCCGAAAAAAACTGATAAGTGCACCTAACTGTCAGTGAAGTATAAAGCCCCCACTGACGGAAGTCTTCTTTATTTTAAAACATCCGACTAAATTTATCCCCAATTAAGCACCATTAGTACCTAGATTTCATAAGATACGTATAGGCAAATACCTATAACATAGAGGAGGAAGATGCATGAAAAAATGGGTAAAAGCAGGAGTTCTTGTTCTATTAGCTTGTCTATTAGTGATTCCTCTAGCAGCTTGTGGAAAACAAGAAGCTACAAAAGTGCGTGTAGCAGAAGTGACACGATCTCTATTTTATACCCCACAATATGTAGCAATTGCAAAAGGATTTTTTGAAGAGCAAGGCTTGGAAATTGATTTAAAAACCACTGCTGGCGGAGATAAAACAATGACAGCATTATTATCCGATGGAGCTGACATTGCCCTAGTCGGTTCGGAAACATCCATTTACGTAACAGCCCAAGGAACAAGTGACCCAATCATAAACTTTGCACAGCTTACACAAACAGATGGTACTTTCCTTGTTTCTCGTAAACCAATCGAAAACTTTGAATGGGATATGCTAAAAGGCTCGACATTCCTTGGTCAACGTAAAGGCGGTATGCCACAAATGGCTGGTGAATTTGTCTTAAAGAAGCATGATATTGACCCACATCAAGACTTGAATCTTATTCAAAATGTAGATTTCGCAAATATTGCAACAGCTTTTGCCTCTGGAACGGGTGACTTTGTTCAGCTATTTGAGCCAACAGCAAGCATTTTTGAAAAGGAAGGAAAAGGACATATTGTTGCTTCTTTTGGATCAGAATCTGGCCATCTTCCATATACCGTGTTCATGGCAAAGGAAAGTTATTTGAACGAACATAAAGATACAGCTGAAAAATTCACGTTTGCCCTTCAAAAAGCACAAAACTGGGTTCAAGAAACGGACTCTAAAGAAATTGCAAAGGTCATTGCACCTTATTTTGAGGATACTGACCTAGACATTATGGCGACCGTTATTGATCGCTACAAAGAACAAGGCTCTTTTGCAGAAAACCCAATTTTAGACAAAGAAGAGTGGAATAATCTACAGAATGTTATGGATGAAGCCGGTGAATTACCTGCGAGACTGAAATATGAAGATTTAGTCAATACGGAATTTGCCGAAAAAGTGGCGGAGTAATAAGATGGTGTTTTTACAAATTGATTCTATTCATCACACATACTTTACGAAAGAGAACGCAACAACTGCACTCGAAAATATTAATCTTGATATTGAAAAAGGAGAATTTATTTCGTTCATAGGTCCAAGTGGCTGTGGAAAGACTACCTTACTTTCGATTATTGCTGGGCTCTTTCCACCTACTTCAGGAGAAATTCGACTTGAAGAAAAGTCTCTTAAAGCTGAGCAAGATACATCAATTGGCTATATGCTCCAGCAAGACTATCTGTTTCCATGGAAAACAATTGAGGAAAATGTAACGTTGGGTTTAAAAATCATGAAAGTAAAAAATCACGAAAACAAAGCGTTACAATTACTAGAAAATGTAGGATTAACCGGTGTCGAAAAACGATTTCCAAAGCAATTGTCAGGCGGGATGAGGCAGCGTGCTGCTCTCGCTCGAACTCTTGCTGTAGATCCGAAAATTCTTCTATTAGATGAACCCTTCTCTGCGCTTGATTACCAATCGAAACTTAAACTTGAGGATCTCGTCTCTGAAACATTAAAATCATTTAAAAAAACAGCGATTCTTGTTACTCATGACATCGGTGAAGCGATTGCGATGAGTGACCGTATTTACTTATTTTCATCCAAGCCAGGTCGTATTTCTCAAATTTTTACCGTACCTGCTGATTTGCGAGACTTAAAGCCCTTTGATGCCCGTAATCACCCGTTATATCCTCCACTTTTCCAAACCATTTGGAAGGAGCTCGAAGGTCTTGAACATCAACCAACTTCATCATGAATTCAAAGTATCCTTAATCAGAGAAAAACGATGGGTTCGCTTTTATCAAGCAGTCATTTTCATTGTTTTTTTTAGTGGATGGGAAATCGCATCAAGAATGCAATGGATTGATCCACTAATCTTCAGTTCACCCACTAAAGTTTGGCAGCTATTTTTAACAAAAATAAATGATGGCACACTCCTGTCTCATATAAATGTCACCGTTTTTGAAACGATACTAGGATTTATCATCGGTACATTGCTTGGCACCTTACTTGCATCCGCTCTCTGGTGGTCTCCCATGTTATCAAAGATTCTTGATCCGTATCTTGTCATATTAAACGCCATGCCAAAAGTAGCACTTGGCCCGATTCTGATTGTGGCTATGGGACCAGGGTTTACATCGATTATTTCAATGGGTGCGATTATTTCAATTATTATCACCACAATTGTCGTCTATAATGCTTTTCGAGAGGTTGATTCTAACTACTTAAAAGTATTACAAACATTTGGGGCAACTCGGGCGCAGTCGTTTAAGGAAGCTATTTTACCTGCTTCATTTTCAACGATTATCTCCACTTTAAAGGTCAATGTGGGCCTATCTTGGGTTGGCGTCATCGTTGGTGAATTTCTGGTTTCCTCAAAAGGTCTTGGGTACCTCATAATCTACGGCTTCCAAGTGTTCAATTTCACCCTCGTTATGCTTTCGCTAATGATCATCGCCGTATTTGCAACGATTATGTATCAACTTGTCGAACTGTTAGAGAAAAAATTAATCAAGCATTAACTAATTCAAAAGGATAGATAAAGCGAATTATATTTGCTCTTATCTACCCTTTTTACACCGTATGCATCACTACCTGTTAATAAAAATCAGTCCTTTATCTAAAAATAAAACGGACATTATTAACAGGAGGGTTATATAATGAAAAAAATCAATATTCTTTTAGTCTTTGTATTAATTGCTTCACTATTTACAGTCGCAGCTCCATCGCAAGCAGCTTCCACAGTGAAGGTTCACTTTATTAATGTTGGACAGGGTGATTCTGCTTTAATTCAAACAGGGAATGAAAATATCCTGATTGATGGCGGGGGTAAAGGTAAAGGTGACGAAGTTGTTGCTTATCTTAAAAAGCAAAAAGTTAAGACCTTGAATGCCGTTGTATCAACGCATCCTGATGCTGATCACATTGGTGGTTTATCATATGTAATTGATCACATGGCTGTAAAAAAAGTGTACGCACCGAAAATTAGTCATACTACGCAAGCTTATAAGAATTTTTTAACGTCTGTTAAAAAGAAAAAATTAAAAATTACGACTGCTAAAACTGGTGTGGAAATCTATACAAAAGCATCAAATATTTCATTGAAGTTTATTGCGCCCGTTAAAAGTTACGCTAAATCTGACTTGAATAACTGGAGTGGTGTTCTTTTACTTAAGCATGGCACTAAAAAATTCTTGTTTACTGGCGATGCTGAAGAAGAGGCTGAAAGCGATATGTTGGCAAAAGGTCTAGTTCCAAAAGTAGATGTTTTAAAAGTTGGCCATCACGGTGCAAAAGAAGCAACAACTAAAGCATTCTTAAACAAAGCGAAACCTACATATGCGGTTATTAGTGTAGGAAAGAACAGCTATGGACACCCAACTTCGCCAGTGTTAAGTCGCTTAAAAGCTGCCAAAGCTAAAGTTTATCGCACAGACAAATCCGGTAATATTATTTTTACTTCTACAGGTTCAAAAATTACAGTAAAGACGGTGAGATAATGAAAAAAGGGATTATTGATCGTTTTGAGGGTGAGCTTGCAGTCGTTGAATGCGACGATGAGATGAAGGATATTCCAAAGAGCGAGTTGCCTAAGGACGCAACTGTAGGTGACGTTCTGATTTTTGATGGTGATAAGATTAAGGTAGCTAAAGAAGAAACGGGTAAGTTGAAGAAGGAAATTGATGATTTGATGGATGAACTTTTTGAGGATTGAAAGATGGTCCTTTACAAAAGGCGTGAACAAAGCATTTACGATTGCTAATAAACTTGAAACAGGTTCGGTCCAAATTAATGGACGTACAGAGCGTGGTCCAGATCATTTCCCATTCATTGGTGTCAAAGGATCTGGTATGGGAGCACAAGGAATTCGCAAAAGTATCGAATCGATGACGTGCGAAAAAGTAACCATTTTAAACCTTGCTGAGTAACTTCTCTTCATTACCAACACGTATTTGTACTTCTACTTTCTGTTCTTCGTTTGTAGAGCAGCCAGTCACTAAAAATGGTAAATAATGTATTACTAATAATTACAAGAGAATCTGAGTAGTTATAAAATAGTAGCACAGACCATGGTCGTGGTCTGTGCTACTATTCTTAATATGTTTTTAATAGCTTAGTGGTTCGATTGCTACTTGTTTATTCATTTCGATTGTTTCGATAAATGTTTCGATTGTTGAAGTTAAGTAAGTATCGGCTCTTCTTATAAAAACGGTTTTAATCTTACTATATTGATCTGGAAGTGTATACATTCGGATGAGCCCACTTTGTTCCATATGAGCGACTGCTGACTTTGGAACAAATGTAACACCTAGTCCCATGACAACACTACGCAGGATTGTTTCTAAAGTACCGAATTCCATCACTTTTTGCGGTGTGATGTTTTGGTCTTTATACCAAGCTTCAAGACGTGCTCGATATCCACAACCTTCACTAAAGCATAAGAATGGTACCTCTTTCAACTCTTCCAGTGTGGATGTACGCATATCTGAAATTAAAACAAGCTCCTCTTGAAATACTTCATGTGATACAAGATCGGGATGAAAGCCTGATTCTGTAACGAACGCTCCGTCCAACTTATGATTTAATACTTTTTCTTCTAATGTTTCCGTGACGCCAGTAAATAACGACAAATCGACATTTTTATATTTCTTAATATAGGTAGATAATAATTTTGGTAAATAAATTACAGTTTCAACTGTTCCAATTTCTAATTTTCCAGACGGTTCTTTTTTACTTTGAACGACTTTTTTCATTTCATCTGCTAACAATAATATTTTTTTACTATAAGTTAATAGCTTTTTTCCCTCAGGTGTCAAACTCATACCACGATGATGTCGGTTAAACAAAGGGGTATTCAATTCCGTTTCGAGTTTCTGAATTCTCGATGTAATATTCGATTGCACGTAACTAAACTCTTTTGCGGCTTCTGTAATTGTTCCTTTTTCCGCAACGATCTGAAAGATTTCTAAATCCTTAAACTCCATTATTTTTTCCACCCTTTAATATTTTCATCATCATCCTTATGATATCAATAGAAATGATAATAATCATTATTTTTATTCATTTTACAAGATAACTAAATAGATAGATGATAAATAAGTCGGATTAGAGAAGGAGGAAGAGGAATATTGAGAAATAGTGTACTATTAGGAGCCGTTTTATGTTTTATTGCTGCAGTTTCATGGGGAGCAATGTTTCCTGTAGCACATGCGGCTTTCAAACATATTGATCCCTTCTATTTTACAATCATTCGTTATGGATCTGTTACGATAATTCTAGTAGCGATACTATTATGGAAAGAAGGAAAGCAGGCTTTTCGATTTGAAGGTAAAGGCCTTCACCTATGGTTTTTCGGTACAATGGCGTTTACAGTCTATAATCTATTCATCTTCTGGGGAGAAGATTTATTAGGTGAATCAGGAGTGATGGTGGCATCCATTATGGAGTCACTAATGCCGATGATTTCCATTGTGATTGTATGGATGATTTTTAAAAATCGTCCACATCTATTCACATTAATATGTATTTTCGTGTCATTTATCGGTGCTGTGTTAGTCATTACAAAAGGTGATATTAAAGCATTTCTTGGTGCAACGGATCATTTTATACCTTCCATACTCATATTAATTGCAGTTCTTGGATGGGTCATTTACACGATGGGTGTTAGTGAGTTTAGAGGTTGGTCCGCTTTGAGGTATTCAACGTTAAGCTGTTTACTTGGAACGATTACTGCCGTTGTTATTGTAGTAGGAACAACGCTGTTAGGATATATATCCGCCCCATCAGAAGAAGACATCAAAGCAGTAAGCCCACATTTATTGTTTATGATTATATTTCCTGGTGTCATTGCGTTGCTTGGTTGGAACATCGGTGTGAGTATACTATCACCATTAAATGGACTGTTGTTCATTAACTTTGTTCCTGTTACAACACTCTTAATTTCGATTTTTCAAGGGAATCATGTAACGATGTTCGATCTTCTTGGTACGTTCTTTATCATCGTTTCACTTTTGTCTAATAATATTTTTATAAGAATGTTACAAAAGAAAGAATCAAAGCAGCATATTCAAACAAATTTGCGTGAACGTATATCCTAGCAGTTGGGGGTTTCATTCATCCCCCACTGCTGGTTAGTTGAGGCCCACACGATGTGGGTCACACATCCATTGCAACAGGATGATGCGTTCTTAGTCTGTGATCATTTCAAAAAGTGAGGGGAAAATTCCAATCGAGTATTATCTAATATTCATGTTCCTTTATATTGTTTAGTTGCTCTAAACTTAGCGTTAAAATCTCATCTTTCATAATAAAGCTGAATTCTGAAATACTCTTTATATCTTGGGGTAATGTTTCCAGCAACTCTGGTCCTTCCGTTTCTAAATAATCATGTTTCAATGTCATTTCTTTTAGTTTTGTATAATAAATTGACTTTACAAAGGGCTTATGAACGTCATGCACTTTATATTGTCCCAAAAATAACAAATCGCTGACAATGCCTCCCGTTTCTTCGTATACTTCACGAATTGCCGCTTCTTCAATCGATTCTCCTTGTTCCCGCTTTCCACCTGGAAATTCAAGTCCTCGCTTTCGATTACGCGTTAGCACCCACTTACCTTGAAAGCGACATAGAACCAACACATGCCAAGCCTCTCCAAACTCAGGCTTAGATGAAAACTCCACTAAACAATTCTGTTCATCTCTAAATTGAATCATATCGTTCAATCTCCTTCTAACTTAAGAATACAAGAACAACTGAGCCAAGAAAAGGATAAAAGAATAAAATAATGGCTGTCGAGAAGTTCTCGACAGCCTGAAAGCACGAATTATATTCTTTTATTAATTTGCTAGTTCTTGATCTAATAGGATTCCTGTCGATAATACTTCATCTATATGCTGAAGCACATCATGGCCTTCTACATCTTGAAATAATGAATAATAGCAAAAGTAATCAGTTTTATGCATATTTTCTTTTATATCTTCTTTATCAATCGCATCTAGTATAGTTAATTGGATTTGATCATTCTCATATTCCCCAGCAGCCAAGAAACATTCGTCTTTATATGTAAAAACAATATTATAAATACCATCATACTGATTCGTTTGCATAATTTTAAACATAGTAATCCTCCTAATATTGTCATTTCACTAATTCTTATCTATCTATTATTCTAAACGATCATCGTAAAAAAGATTGTCGAATTCTCTCCTTAATAGCAAATCATTTTACGACAAATTTCTTCTATTCTATCAACATTAAATTTGGAAGGGAAAATCTTATCAATTTATAGAGAAAAGCAGCGAAAAAAAGCGAAATCGTAAGAAAAGTGTAGATGACGCCCTTTTCATTGAACATGTTTTCGTTTTCATTGCCAATGTTATCGATTTCATCAACTTTGTGAAACTTGTGTGATTATCGCATAATTAGAGTATAAATTAACGAGGAGATGAAATATATGAAGAAATTTGTAGAATCTTTTTTATACGGCTTAGAAATGCACGGTAAAGCTCTTGATTTATTAAGCAGACGATAATAGAGGCATGGAGCAAGTAGAAGTAGACTTTTTAAAAATTGTACAACCTATAAAAGGAGATGACATTTATGAAAAAGTTTTTAACAATGCTTTGGGTTGGATTAGAAATGGACGGAAAACAACTTTGCATGATCGGCAAAAAATAAGAATTAATTTCATCAAAATGTATGAATTAAAAACTATTAATTATGATAAGGGTGTTCATATGATTTTATCTGAAAAGTATCATCATCACTCACAAAACAATCCTCAGAATTAAACAGAGAATTGTTTTTTTGTGTTCTTCTTTCTTTTACCTTTTTATTTTTCATGTCATCAGTGTTCTTATACTCCAAAACATATTCCATCCAAATTGGTGAAAAACCCTCAATGAAATAGACGTGTGCCAATTCACACGCCATTTCTAATTGATTTTGTTAATATGCACTTCAATACGGAAACCCATTAATATTGAAGGCCATCATCAGTTGGCCTAGCTTGTAAAATACCCATGGTTTCAATATGTTGTTTTGCTTCCTCATCACCCAGTTGATAAATCATTTGATATATTTTTTGCAGCGTCTTATCATATTCATCATTTTGACGATCATAATGATATTCTATATAAGGAACATGAGCACGATAAAAATTCTCCTCTTCTACGGAATAGTTATGATTAAAATACTCGCGTAGTTGAACAACTTCATCATCCGTTGCTTCAATTTTGAAATTCCATGGTGAACTTTCACGATCTTGAAAAATTTCTCCATTTGGTAACCAAATATAATATGTTTTTCGGTTTACTGACAAATACCTTCACCCTCCCACAATAAAGAATAGATAGCTTTATTGTCTCACCGTATGTTGTAAATCATGCAAAATTTAAGCATATCCGAGCGAAAATAGTGGATTATTTTTATAATTTAGATTAAAGTATTTTTCATAGGGTAGTGCATATACTATATGCAACTGAAACATTTAGACTAAACATTTTCATACATATTATCAAATTTACCAAATGGAGGTGCCAAATGATGAAATTAATTGATGATTTATACAATATGTATCGAAACAAATTGACTGGTGATGAAGAAGATATCGATATGCTTACATTCGCCGTATTAGAACAATTGAATCGCGAAGAAATCTTAGAGTTAATTCAAGAAATGGATGACCAAGAGTTAACAAATTTAATGGGGCTATACATAATTGAATCATTAAAAGGAAAGTTCGCCCAAAGTAATCTTAAAGCAAGTGCTACATATTTCCCACCACGCAACCTACATTAAGCTAAACAGTAATGAAAACGTTGCCATTAAAATGAATAAAAAAAGTGACTTTGCGTCTCTAATGACGAAAGTCGATGTACCTAACAGTCCCCCCAACCTTTACAATCATCCATCATATTTCGTGTATAACATAAAAGAGACACTAGAAATCTTCTAAAATTATTAGTGTCTCTTTATTTTTTTGTAGAAATCTCAAATTTTTATACTCCGAAAAATATTACTTTTCCTGAAAGGAGCTCATTCATTTGACACTTATAATTATCATTTCTATTATTATTATCTTTGCTGTCATTTTACTTTCTGTTCTTGCCGTAAACAAAGGCTATCAGTATAAGCACACGATTGATCCTGAGCCCATATCAGATGAAGGAGACAAATCTCAAAACAACACCAACTCGAAAATCTAAGCTCTAAAACTTAAGGATCAATAACAGCTGAAATAATCCGCTATTATTGATCCTTTTCTTTTTCCTATTATCAATTATCATTAGGCTTTGCCCAAACAGTCTAAATCTAAATAAAGAGCTATTGTAAATCTACCATAAAAGAAAAAATCGCTATTAATAGTCCAACTAAAATAATACCGAATGCACCTACTTTATTACGATCTCTCCATAAATAGAAAGCATGTGCAAAGCTATAACCTGAACCGAACAGTACGACAACAATTAATATCCACAGCATCAATCTGTCACCTTTTTCATTTCAGATTCTCGTAATTGCTTTCCGAATCCTATAATTTGTACATCCATTGTTACATTGATATCAGCGTAAGGATAATTTTTATTGGTCCAGTCCCACTCTTCATATTCTTTGACCGTGCTAAATAGCGGACGAACATATAATGACCAATAGAAAGCATCTGACTTAAATTCCTTTTGTGTTTTTTTAATAAGCTTCTCAGCATTCTTTTTCATTTTGCTCGCAATGGTTCTCTTTAATAATCTTTGGTTTTCCAAATTATCTCCATAATTGACCATACTAGGAATGGATAATATTTCAATCTCCACCGGATAGTAAACATCTATTTTCGGAGGTCGTCCCTTTCTTAACTTGACCTTAACCTTTGTTTTTTCGTTTTTCTCAATCCTTACCCCTATTTTATATTTTTTGTCCAATGGATCAGCAAAGCTTGAGTACATATCTTGGATATTTTGCGTATTATCAAGTAAGATTGAAATTCTTGTTTCTTCACCTGTTAATTTGCCAATCATTTTACCTTCCTTAAAAACGGCTGAACCCATCAGTTGCACAGGATCCCCCCCTTTTTTTGGTAACTGTCCTGCTATGTATTGGTCTTCATCTTTAAATTCCTCATCCTTTTTTCCCTTCACAGAACCATACATTGCAAGAAAAAGATCCGCATCTGCTTCCGTAATAGAAAAAAAACGATTAATTGTTGAGGCTGGTACTAATCCTGTTTCACGTGAACGCTCAATTAAAAACCGATAGTATCGATGTGATCTTACATTCAATTCAGGCTTATTTTTTGAAATAAATTCTTCAGCTCGACCTTCTGTAACAATTAGACTGATTTCTCTTCGTACCTCCCTTTCCTTTATGGCGGAACTGAGAAACCTAAAGAAGTGCTCCGTTCTAGCTAATTCTTCCGAAACAACTAACGCCTTCGTATGACTAAATAAAATTTGCCTCGTAACAAATGAATTGACTGTATTTTTTGCCGTGACAAGATCAGGTGCTGTTAATGTGATGATATCCTTTTGTTCAGATTTATCTGAGAGTGGTGCCCCTTTAACGTTTAGCTTTGGATTAGCAAATTGAAAGGTGACGTCAACAGCCTGCTCTTTTTCAATGTCAATCCCTTTTGGCATATCCAAGCCAATCACTGTGACAAATGAATATTCTTCTGCTTCCTTCCGATCCCAACATCCCGTAAGTACAGTAAGAATCAGAAAAAGAAGAAAACAAGAACCTATCTTTTTCATCCAGCTTTTACTCCCTTCATTTTGGCTACAGCCCAAAGCAATGGAGGCAACAACAAGATGATGTATTTAGAGTAGACGAGTGTATGATGTCTGAAGACAAACACATTAACCACATCATTCTCAGGCATCATCCCAATAAGTAATATAAGAATGGTAATGGGGATGATTGTATGCTCAAACTCTTGAACGTGAAAGACAAACCCAAATACTTTACATGCTAGATAAATATAAACAGAAAACTTAACAAAAACGCCAAGTAGCCAAATTGTAATAAAAAATGTTTCAAGATTGGAAATAGCTGTTCCCAAAGAAACTGTACGAATGGCTGCATTAAATGGATATGTAATTTGCCCGATGCTTCTGTAGTCAAACATCAATATGTAGGATATATATATGATTACCATGATAAGCACAGCACATAGCAATCCACCGAATAATCCTCTTGTATAGGTTTGATGATTTTTCACAAACGGATACATCATTGAAAACACAAAAGCATCTGCAAACAAAGAGATATACGTAAAGCTTGCTTTTGCTATTTCCCATTTGCCAGAACCGAAAAGAGGAAAAATTCTAAGGAAACTACCCTCCCTTGTCATTAAAAAAAGTAAAAGAGTTAGTGAGATCATGGAGAAAGGTGTAATAATCCATGCAATGGAACCAAGTGACTCCCATCCTTTCTTTGCAGCCCAGATACAACCGATTAAGAAACATAGATAAAAAATAAATAATGGTGTTTGAGGATAGTTAATAATGGAGAGTTGAGTCATATAACTTCTAGAATCCAGCGCCGTATTCACTACTACGAAACACAACATGATAAAGCCAATACCATACGCTACATATTTTCCTAATGTTAGTTGGGTAATTTCCAATAAGTGTTTTGATTGATATGTTTTCAACACATGATTTAATATAAGCAGTGATGGAAGTACGAGTAAAAAAGAGCCAATAACAATCATCCACGCTGCATTTAGACCTTCCCTATATAATAAGCTAGTTGTCATGTCACTAGATTTAGTACCAATTCCTACTAATAATAATGAAAAAAATTCTTTGAATCCTATTTGATCTTTTTCATGTGTAACCAAAATACCACCTAGTTTCACCTTTTTTGAGTTGTATCTTTTGTTAGATCCTTTGGTTTTACATACGCAGGTCTTATCCGTTCATTCGTCAATAGCCTTCGAAAGACTGTATCACCTGAAGATTTATAATTTGGCGATAGTGGTGCCAAATAAGGTACCCCAAAAGACTTGATAGAAGTTAGATAAACAATACTCGCCATAAAACAACTGACGATTCCAAATATACCGAATATGCCTGCTGCTAATAAAAAGCCAAATCGCGCAATTCGCAGCGCATAATTAAAATTCAAATCACTAATTGCATAAGAGGACAATCCTGTTAAGGCAACGACAATCACGACAATGGGACTAACCACATTGGCTTCAACGGCAGCCTGACCCAAAATCAATGCCCCAACAATCCCAATGGTTGGACCAATCGGTGTTGGAACTCTTATTCCAGCTTCTCTAATTAATTCAAATGCAAGTTCAAGGAGAAACAATTCCAAAATTGCGGGAAGCGGTACCATTTCACGAGCACCAGCAATAGCTAGTAATAAATCTATGGGAAGCATCTCAATATGGAAATTAGTCACGGCAATGTAGATAGCAGGTATAAATAACGTAATAAACAGTGCTAACAAACGCAGAAACCTCGTGAAGTTTCCATATATAAAACGTAAATAGTGGTCGTCCGAAGAATGATAAAAAGCCCAAAAAGTTGCTGGTGCTACTAAGGCAAACGGGGAATTATTCATCACAATCGACACATAGCCATCCTCAATAAAGGAAGCCGCCCGGTCGGGTCGCTCCGTTTGCAAAACAGTTGGAAATAAACCTATTTTTCGATCCTCTATATGTTGAACTAATAAACTTAGATTTTGAACCGCATCTTTACTTATTACTCCTATCCTTCGTTTCACTTCGTTCAAAACCTTATCACTTACTAAGGCTTTGTTATAAATAATGAATACCTCATTGTTTGAACGCTCGCCTATTGTCATTTTTTCTACGGTAAAGTCTTCACTGCGTATTTTTTTCCGAATCAGCGAAATGTTCACGTCTGCTTTTTCAATAAATGATTCCTTTGGACCAAATAAAGTCGTTTCATTTTGTGGTTTATCTACGTTTCTACCTGCTGCCATTGCTGTTCCAATGATATAACATTGGCAATGTCCCTCGACTAATAACAGAGTGTCCCCTGTATTTAACTCTTTTATTGCCTTACACAATTCTGTCTCTTCGTGTATCGCACTGACACTAACAAATGAGGGGATATCTTCAATAACCTTACCGCTCATAATCAAAGGTTTTATTATTTCTTCCTCTATTAACTTGGAATCAGTCAAAGAAGGAATATAAAACAAAGCTGCCTTTTTCTTCTCCAGCATATCTATGGTGAATTCTCTCAACGTGAAATCGACATTTATCGGGTATGAATAGAGCTTTTGGATTGTTAGAACATCCTGTTGTACATCCCCAGAAAAGTGTTGTCCATTTTTTTGAGAATCTATCTGATTAGGAGACTTCTGACTCATTTCTGATGTACTTGCTCTACTTTTTTTCGAGAACTTACTTCTCATAGTGTAAACACTCCTACAGTCGTATCTCTTATTAAGTTGTGATACTTGCTGCCAATTTATTCTTCTTTTTCTTATACGATCCTCCATAGGATGTAAATTTTGATAATACAAAACAAAAAAGCATCGTAAGAAAAACGGTTCGTTTTCCTTACGATGCTTTACCTTTTTAGGGACTTATCGGACAGCTCTTTGTTATTACCATTACATTTTTTGTTTTGCACTTATTAAAATTACCCAAATACTTTATGAAGGTCTTCTTTACTTTGTTTTAGCCAGTAATTCATTAATTCCTTTGCTGCATCTAGATTATGCAATTTTGCTTGACCACATTGCTTTTCAGTTGCTGCAGGAACCTCTGTAAGTTGAAGTGCATCTTCCATTGTTTCATTTAATAGATCAATAATTTCAGAAACAGTAGGTTCACCACTTACAACTAAATAAAATCCAGTTTGACAACCCATTGGTGAAAAATCAATAATATCAAAATGATTATATTTCTCGGCATGTTGACGAATAGTATGGGCTATTATATGTTCTAATGAATGAATAGCATCTGGCTTCATTGCTTCTTTATTTGGTTGGCTAAAACGAATATCAAATTTATTCACAACACCATCTTTACCAACTTTTTGTACACCACAATGTCTTACATAAGGTGCTCTTACGAGGTTATGATCTAAATCAAAGCTTTCAACTGAAGGCATTTTTTTCACTCCTTAATCTATATGTTCCTATTTTACCTCTAAATTGCTTTTTTTTCACCCTTTATCTATTTAATTCTTATAATTCAAATCGGATTTAAACAAAAATACCCATACTCGTATTCTGTAAAAGGCTCATAAATATGATATAGTAGTATATAATAATAGAACGGAAAGCGAGTTAAGACCAATGAAAACACTATTAATGAAAATCATTCGTTTTTATCAAATTGCTATTTCACCCTTAAAACCACCGACTTGCCGCTTTTATCCAACCTGTTCTCATTACGGTATAGAAGCGATTAAGGTACATGGTGCACTAAAGGGAAGCTGGCTTACCATCATCAGAATTCTAAAATGCCATCCTTTCCATCCAGGCGGTTTTGATCCAGTTCCAGAGAAAAAAGAGAAAAGAAAAAACTCATGAAAAAATGACCTTGCTTTCTTTATTATTTTCTAGTATGATACAATAGTCAAATCGGAATCATTTCGTTTCATTATTTAATTTAAATCGTAATTATTACGAATTACCAGATTCAAAGGAGTGATATATTTAATGAAAAAGCAAGTAACAGTCGTTCTTTTTTTAATCATGGCCCTCTTTCTATCCGGCTGTAGTAATTCACAAAGCAGCCAGCCAAACAAGAAGGACGACAAAATTGATATTTTTACTACCGTTTATCCGCTACAATATTTTGCCCAAGAAATTGGTGGTACATACGTAAATGCTGAAACTGTATACCCACCGGGTACAGATGAACACTCATTTGATCCTTCCCAAAAAGATATTATCAAAATGTCAGAAGCAGACCTCTTTTTGTATATTGGCTATAACTTAGAGGGTTTCGTGACAAAGGCCAAGCCAATTTTAGAAGATGAAGGTGTGAAAACTATCGCAATTGGAGAAAGTGTTGCACTTGATGAAGTAACAGAAGATACTCATACCGAAGAGAAACATACTGCCGATGACGGTCACAATCATGGAGACGTTGACCCACATCTTTGGCTAGATCCTATTTATGCCTCACAAATGGCTGCTGTCATTAAAGATGAGTTAGCGAAAAAAATGCCCGAACAATCGGATTATTTTGAAGCTCAGTACAACAAGTTAAATGAAAGATTACAAACACTTGACGGGAAATTAGCAGATACCATTCAAAATGGCAAAACAAACGAAATTATTGTATCGCACGGAGCTTATGGATATTGGGAAAAACGATATGGCTTGAAGCAAATTAGTGTTACAGGTTTAACAGGAGCCGATGAACCATCACAAAAGGACTTAGCAAACATTGTTAATACAGCAAAACAGCATAATCTCCATTACGTTGTATTTGAACAAAATGTTAGCTCTAAATTAACCGAAATTATTCAAAATGAAATCGGTGCAAAAGCACTTACGCTTCATAATTTATCCGTGTTAACAGATGCTGATCTTAAAGCTGGCGCAAACTATGAGAGCTTAATGAATCAAAATATCAAAACGCTACAAACGGCTTTAAATAAATAGTTGTTGTTATTCCGTTAATTTTTGGCTCATTCATTGAATGGGCCAAAAATCGTTTTATCAACCAAATTCTCTACCACAGCCAATAAAGTGAAACTTCCATCAGTGGGGGTTTTCTTCATCCCCCACTGATGGTTAGTTAAACCAATCGGACACAATACGTGCTAGTTGACTCCCATCTATCTTCTTTGGATACTCAGAATCTTGAGGTGGGAGTCTTACTGCCCGTTAAGGCGGGATAAATAACTGCGATTACCAATTTTCACATCGCATGCTTGCAATCGAGCTGAGCAAACTATTAAGGCAAGATTGATTAACAAAAAGGAGTGGTTGGCATGGCTCAAGATGTTAAATGTTCAGTTGACAGTTGTACATTTTGGAAACATGGCGATCGATGTGCCGCTGATATTATTAGTGTAGTCAGCTATACAGAAGAACGTGCGCATACTAGCCATGAAACAGGATGTAGAACATTTAAACCTGCTCAAGGATTATAACAACCCACCCCGTTATACATTCCCCCACCAAAAATGACCTGCTCCCTCTAAGCAGGTCATTTTTTTACTTTATATATTTTTTACGAATAGCTAGCGTTTTGTTCATCAGTTCCGAACCTATTACATGCTCAAATTGAGGGTAAATAGCAGTCATTTCTTCCATCCATTGTTTCTTCTCTACTGGTGATAAGGTATAAATTGAAATAGAGGATTTCTGTTCGATTTCAGCAAGCAATTGATGATTCATTTCATCAGTTTTTCCCCAGAGCCACTCTGTCGTTTCTTGCATCGCTCTTTCAATGTCGGCTTGAATATCCGGAGGTAACTCATTCCAAAACTCTTCATTCATTAAAACGCCATATCCTAAAAATCCATGATCACTGACCGTTAAATATTTTTGCAGTTCGTATAATTTTTTTGAATAAATATTAGAAATCGTATTCTCCTGGCTATCTGTATTATTTTTCTCTAAATTTTGAAATGTTTCATTAAATTCAAGCATCGATACGGATGCTCCAAAATGCTCAAATTGTTCCTTTAGCACCTTACTCGGCATAATCCGAAACGTTTTACCCTCAAAATCAGTTGGAGTACGAATAGGTGTGTTACTCGTCACTTGCTTAAAATGATTCGGCCACAACGCAACCCCTTTGATATCATGTTTTTCTAAATCATGTAGTAGCTCCGTACCAACTTCACCATATAATGTCTCTTTAAGTGCACTGCGGTTTGGAAAAACATAAGGTAAATCAAGCAACAGCCATTTTTGATCCATCTCCGTAAGCTTAGAAGTAGCTGGAGCAATCATTTGAACTTTATTATCTAACAGTGCCTGAATTTCCTCTTGATCACTATATAATGACTGATTCGGAAAAACTTCCACCTTCACACGATGATTCGTATATTCATCAACAAGTTTAGCAAAATGTACAGCTGCTAATCCCTTCGGTGTATTCTCTGCTACTACATGGCTAAACTTAATCACAATTTGATTTTTCATGCCAATTTGCTCATAATCCTCTACAACCTTTTCATTAGGAAAAAAAGAACGAAAAGCAAGAAAAACGGCAATGACTAACCCTATACCAACTAATAATAAATATCCCCAAAACGTCCGCAATAATGACATCCCCTAACCGAATTCCATGATAAAGCGTTACCAAATGACTTAATTCCTATTTTATCATAATTCAAAATATGATTTGTCCTGGATCGAGGTATAAACAAAAGTAAAGATATTCTGTCTAGACTTTGGTACTATTAAATAGAAGTCATGGAGGAATCGTACAAGATGGAAAAATCCTTTCATATGCCCATACAATTAAAAATCACGCTGCTATCATTTGGTATTGTTGCATTTTCTATTATAATTGGCGGTATTTTTCTGATTGGTAATAGTTGGTCGTCTGCCGAAAAACAGTTAGCCAAACAGTCTCTAGTGACGGCTCATTCCGTTGCCCAATCCGCTAAAGTACAGGAGTTAGTTCTCGAACCAAAGGGCTGGGAACAATTGAACCCAATTATTGAAAGATTACGGATTATTCATGATGCAGATTATATCGTAGTTCTAAATAAGAAACATATCCGCTATTCTCATCCTGTATATAGTCAGCTTGGGACGTTCTCAAAAAGCTCAGATGAAAGCGCCGCCTTTGCGGAACATGAATATACGTCGAAGGCCAAGGGAGAGCTTGGGACAGTTGTTCGTGCATTTGTGCCCATTTTGAATAATAAAAATGAACAAATCGGTGTCGTACTCGTTGGTAATATTCTACCGACTTTGACAGAAACTTTAGCGAGTTTTAAAACCGAAATTCAATATATCTTGCTGCTCACGCTTCTATTCGGAGTTTGTGGTTCATGGATGATGGCCAAGCATATAAAAAAAGAAACCTTTGAGCTGGAGCCACATGAAATATCAAGAATGTTAAAAGAACGCACGGCTGCCTTTAATGCGATGCATGAAGGGGTTATCGCAATTGACAATAATAAAGTCATTACCATTTTTAATGAAAGAGCTAAGCAAATGCTTAATATTTCTGGAGATGTAATCGGTAAAGATATTCGGGATATTATTGATGATACCTTCTTGCCCGAAATCTTAACTCAAGATGCCCCTATCTATAACCAAGAAATTTCGGTCCAACAAAAGAATATTTTAAGTAACCGAGTACGAATTACCATTGGTGAGAAAACAATAGGTGCTGTTGCTATTTTCCAAGACCGAACCGATGTTACAAGACTAGCTGAGGAATTAACAAGTGTTAAGGCTTTTGTAGAAGCACTACGAGCACAAAATCATGAACATATGAATAAATTGCATACCATTGCTGGCTTAATTCAGTTGGGAAACTTGGATGAAGCATTGTTATATGTTTTTCAAATTACTGAAGAACAAACTGAATTAACTAGATTTTTAACACAACATATTCATGATGATAATTTAGTTGGTTTACTTTTGAGTAAAGTTTCCATTGGCCGCGAGCGCGGAATCGATTTGATTTTTGATCCAAACATGAAGCTTGAGCGTTTTCCACGCGACATGGATCACCACGATTTCGTATTAATTATCGGAAACTTAATTGAAAATGCTTTTGCAGCATTCAAACATTCTGAAGAAGACAAGAAACAAGTATATTTGTCTATTGAACAAGATGACACAACTTGTACGATTGTGGTTGAAGATAACGGAAGTGGTATACCAGTTTCTATTCAGCATCAGATTTATCAACGAGGCTTTACAACAAAAGGAGCAGAAGGCTCGGGAATTGGGCTTTATTTAATTGCTCAAATTATTAATAAATCAAGAGGAGAAATAAGTGTACAATCCGCACCAAATGAAGGAACTAGCTTTATTCTTTCATTTCCTATGGATGGCGACAAGGGGGATTAACATGAAAAACGGCATCATCCATGTACTATTAATTGAAGATGATCCAATGGTTCAAGAAGTAAACAAACAGTTTATTGAGCGTCTACCTCAATTTAAGGTAATTGATACAGCCTCAACTGGTGTAGAAGGACTAGAAAAAATAAACATTCTTCATCCTGACCTAGTGGTACTAGACATCTTTATGCCTTCATTAAACGGGATAGATACCATATATGAGATTAGAAAAGAACAAATGGATGTAGATGTCATCGTTATTTCTGCAGCCAATGATCAAAAAACCATACGAAAAATGATGCAAAATGGGGCTTTTGATTATTTAATTAAACCATTTAAATTTGACCGTTTAAAACACACTCTTGAACAGTATTATGCATTTCGAATAAAGGTACAACCAGACGAACATATATCACAATCTCAATTAGATCGGGTCATATTTTCAAACAAATCAACTGACACTAATGTTCCACTTAAAATTTTTCACAAAGAAGAGATTCCAAAGGGTTTAAACATCAGCACTTTAGAACAAGTCATGCATTTTATGAGCCAGCAAAAAGCTCCTCAATCAGCTGAGGAGGTTGCTGATGGTATGGGTATTGCACGTGTTACAGCGAGACGCTACTTAGACTTTTTGAATGAGGAAGAATTTCTAAGACTCGAGGTTCAGTACGGCAGTATTGGCCGTCCCGTTAATAAATATCGTTTAGTACATTAACACACAACCAAAGCTGATGAAATGAGCGAATTCCCTCTTCATCAGCTATATTTTTGTCATGAATTCAGGCAATCCCCATTTTCTTTTTCAAATACAACAAATCTTGTTCGGCAACGGCGGTAATCTCTTTTACAACAAAATCAGGCAATCCTCTTTTGAGTAAAATTTCTGCAATGAGAAACTGCTTATTCATTGATCCCTCTCCCTGCTTTTCATTCATGCTGATCTATCTATATTATACAAAATAAACTGATTGATAGAAAACTGGCAAAAAACCCAATTTGAAACGAAAAGCAGAACCGGCTTGGTCAGCTCGCGAAGAAAATAGGAAAAGACTCGGAAGGCGCTTTTTGCCTTTCGAAGGCTTTTATCTTTTTCACAGTGAGCTAGCCGGTGGAGCTAGACAATAAGAAAAGCGGAAGGTTCCCGTTTAGCGACAGCGATTAAACATACTCAATTGCGATAGATTTTCTCATATTGTGTGAGGGTATGTAGATATTTTTCCTTCACTGCAAATCCGATTCCAGCGGTCTTCGGTACCGGAATCATCCCATTTACGACCTGTATTTCTGGCTCGATAATATCTTGTTCCCAATACTTTGATGAAGATGAAAGGTCACCAGGAATTGTAAAGCCCTTTAACGAAGCTAAAGCAACATTATGAGCCCGCGAAATTCCAAATTCAATCATACCACCGCACCAAAGAGGGATATTCGCTTTCACGCATAAATCATGAATCCTGACAGCTTCCGTCCATCCTCCAACACGCGCCATTTTAATATTTAAAATACGGCCACTTTCCAATAGCAAAGCACTTTTTGCATCATGAAATGAACATATACTTTCATCTAAGCAAATTGGTGTCTGAAGCTCTTTTTGTAAATATGAATGTTCAACAATGTCATCAAACCTTAGCGGCTGTTCAATCATCAATAGCTTAAACTGATCAAATCGTTGCAAATGTTCCACGTCATCTAATGTATAAGCCGAATTTGCATCAATCATTAATGGCAAATCTGGATAGACCTTTCTAATTTCTGACAAAAGTTGAATATCATTCGTCCGGTTTATTTTTACTTTATAACGTTGATACCCCTCTTTGGCATACATCTCAATCTGGTTCAACGCCTCATTCACGCTAGATGTTGCAATGACAACGCCAGCAGCTACCTCCGTTCGCTCTCCTCCCAAAAGTGTACCTAGATATACGCCTTGTTGCTTTGCATATAGATCCCAAATTGCTTGCTCTAATGCAGATTTCGCCATCTGATTTCGTCTGATGCCGCTCCATAACTGTGATAGCTCAGACGGATGATTCCACTCTTTTTTCAACGTTAGTGGAATCAAAAAATCCTCTAACATATGAAACACCGTTTTAATTGTTTCTTCTGTATACCATGGACTTGAAAAAGGCACCGCTTCCCCATAGCCAATGGTCCCTTCCAAATCTCTAACCTCTACGACTATTACTTCTCGTTCACGTACTGTTTCTAAATGAGTTTGAAAGGGGCTCTTTAATGGCATAGAAATCACACGTAACGTTACCGAGCTTAGATGCATGTCAGTCAACTCTCCTTCTTTAATTCCCTACGCAATAGCTTATTTGCGCCATTTCGCGGCAATTCCTTACAAAAAACAATCTCACGTGGAATTTTATAAGAGGCTAAATGATTGCAACAGTAAGCTAATAGTTGCTGTTCTGTTACCTCTTCTGTTAGAACAACAAAAGCAATTGGTACTTTACCCCATTTCTCATCTTCAATCCCTCTAACACCCGCCTCAAATACAGCTGGATGGGAACTTAACACTGATTCAATCTCAGCTGGATACACATTTTCACCACCTGAAATGATTAAATCTGAACGACGATCCAGCACATAGAGGAAACCATCTTCATCCAAATATCCGATATCACCTGTATGTAGCCATCCCGCTTGAATCGCCTCTTTGGTCGCATCATGACGATTCCAATATCCCTTTGTCACGTTCGGTCCAAAAACGACAATTTCACCCGCTTCATTGGCTTCTGCTTGTTTACCATTTACTTCAATTCTAAGCTGCGATGGAAATAAGGCCTTTCCAGCTGAACCAATCTTCTCCAAGCTATATTCAGGAGCAAGTGTTACAATTTGTGATGATGTTTCGGTCATCCCATACGATTGAAACACAGGTATTCCATTTTCCTTACAATGCTCTAGCATATGGATTGGGGCAGGACCACCGCCAAGAAGAAAACAACGAAAATGAGCAGGGTAGCTGTTATCTCCAAGTACATTGAGCATGCGATTCAGCATCGCCGTTACAACGGACATAATCGTCACACCATTTTCGATGATATTTCGATTCGCTTCGACCTCATCAAATTTTTCCACTAACACGACTTTCATGCCATATATGACATTGCGCATTAAGATGGACAATCCACTAATATGAAAAATCGGCACTGCACAATACCAGCAATCATTCTCCGTTAAACCTAAATTTAATACTGAGCCCATTGCACTCCACCAATGATTACCGAAAGTTTGCAATACACCCTTTGGTTTACCTGTCGTACCAGATGTGTACATAATTGTTGCCACATCGTTTAAATTAAAATCGCGTACCACATCTACAGATTTAACTTCTGTTAAATCTTCTTTTAAATAGACATTTGTTTCAAAAGTTTCCTGAGTAATTTTCGTTATTTTTTCTAAAAAACAAGTTTCTGATAATAGATATTTCGCTTGGCTATCTTGTAATTGCCATGCTAACTCAGGAGCGGTTAGCTTACTATTAAGCATGACGATTTTAGCCCCTAAATAAAACAAAGCATGGATACATACTACACTGTCAATATGACTTCGAAGTAATATTGCACTCATATCACCTGCTTGTATCCCTTTAGCTGCAAGTTTACTAGCCATCTGTTCTACCATGCAATCAAGATTTGCAAAACTATATGTAACTCCATTGAATTCAATTGCTGGCCGATTTGGCGTTAACTCTGCACGCTGCTTCAGCCAGTTCGGTAAAATATCCTCTGCCATATAATAAAACTCCTCTAAGGAAAGAGACATGAGCTATACTAGCTTTGCTCATGCCACCCTATTAGGTTAATTAGTGTGTGATCTAGATACTTCTATTTCTTATTCTAACAAAAACAGCTCGACGGAAACCGCCAAGCTGTTTTCTAAAACATGCATTCGAATCAAGGAAAACGAGGGAATTGTCCGAAATCTGGATCTCGTTTTTCTTTGAAAGCATCGCGGCCTTCTTTCGCTTCGTCTGTTGTATAGTATAAAAGAGTTGCATCTCCAGCCATTTGTTGAAGACCAGCAAGTCCGTCTGTATCTGCATTCATAGCCGCTTTTAAGAAGCGCAGGGCAGTTGGACTTTTCTCTAGCATTTCTTCACACCATTGAATCGTTTCTGCTTCTAATTGCTCTAAAGGAACGACAGTGTTTACCAATCCCATATCCAATGCTTGTTGGGCATTGTACTGGCGGCATAAATACCAAATTTCTCGTGCTTTCTTGTGTCCAACAATACGTGCTAAATATCCAGAACCATAACCAGCATCAAAGCTACCTACTTTTGGTCCAGTTTGTCCAAATACTGCATTATCTGCAGCAATTGTTAAGTCACATACAACATGCAGCACATGACCACCACCAATTGCATAACCTGCAACCATTGCCACTACTGGCTTTGGAATGGTACGAATTAAACGTTGAAGATCCAATACATTTAAGCGAGGAATTTGATCCTCTCCCACATAGCCACCATGTCCGCGAACTTTTTGATCACCGCCTGAACAGAACGCTTTACCACCTTCACCTGTTAAAATAATTACACCAATACTAGAATCATCTCTTGCTCTAGCAAATGCATCAATCATTTCGGCAACCGTTTTAGGTGTAAAAGCATTATGTACATGCGGTCGATTAATTGAAACTTTCGCAATGCCATTGTATCTTGTGAATAAAATTTCATCGTATTCACGAATTGTTTCCCATTGAACAGTCATTTTCTTTCCTCCCTATGCTTTATTAAAAACTCAATTACTATTTTACCAAATTTATCTCTATCTTCCACATGAATTGCATGTCCAACATCATTTATTATTTTCCACTCGCAATTTCTTAATCGCTGATGCATTCGTTCTGCGATTTTACAGAACTTCAAATCTAGCTCACCTGTGATCAGCAATACAGGCATTTTCATATTTTCAAGCTCCTCCCACCATGATGGCTGACTACCTGTCCCCATTCCTAGTAGGCTATTAGCTAGTCCCAATGGCGAATTAGTGAGACGTTGATTATGAATGTTCAACTGCTGCTCAAGTGGAAGTCTTTTTTGACTCTCAAATAGGGGGATATTTTCCCAGCTCTCCACAAAGGCTTCCATTCCACCTGACATAATACACTCCGCTAATCGTTGATCCTGCTTCCTTCGCTCTGAACGCTCGTCTTCTGTTTCAAGACCAGGCGATGCGCTCTCTAATATTAAACTACGTACACACTGTGGATATAGGTTTGCGAAAGTTAAGGCAAGCCGCCCACCCATCGAATACCCTAACACATGCGCTTTAGAAATAGATAATTTTTCAAGAATCTCCTTTAAATCCCGAGCTATCTGCTCCATTCGATAACGCTCGACATCGACTAAAGCTTCTGTTTTTCCATGGCCAATGATATCCACCATAATCAGTTGATATTGATTACAATACAATGGAAAGAGAAACTTCCACGTATCTACATTACCCGTAAATCCATGTAATAAAAGTAATGGTTCACCAAAACCAACGATTTTTACATGATACGCTACTTCTCGACAATCAAATTTCACGAAATGACATCCTTTATTTCCTGGGAAACAAATTTCCACAATTCTCGATGTTTAACTAGATTAGATTCTCTTTCTGTTTGGACTTCGATGATTTTTAATCCTTGTGTAGAAAAGGACTGTGTAAATACTTGTTGAAATTCATCCCATGTTGATACTTTTTTGTATTTAGCCCCATAAAGCTCTGCCGCATGAGTAAACTCTAACCCATGTGGCGTTCCAAAAAGCAACTCAAAATATTCTTTTTCACTCGCTTGTGGGAGAAAGGAGAAAATGCCTCCACCATCATTATTAATCAACAAAATAGTGATATTTTGCTTTTGTAATTTCGCTGCTAAAAGCCCATTCATATCGTGGAAAAAGCTTAAATCACCAATCGCTAGCACAGTATTTTCTGAGACTGTACTTACACCGATTGCCGTTGAAACGACTCCGTCAATCCCATTAGCTCCACGATTCGCTAGTGCTGTAATATTTTTTTCATTAGTAAAGAAAAATGTGTCTAAATCACGGATTGGCATGCTATTTCCAACAAATATTGTTGAATTCATAGGCATAAGCTCATTTAACAGTAAAAATAGCTTGCCTTCACTTAGTTCCACTTCATCATGAATGGAAGCTAAGCTCCGTTTTGTTGCTTCATTTACTTCCTTCCAAAGCTGAAACCATGATGTATTTTCTCCCTGATTAATCTGCTCAATCACTCCATAACAAAAAGCATTTTCCTCACAATAAATCATATTTGTAGCTAGTCCTGCAGGTTCGCGCCAGCCTGCACCTGCATCGACGATTAGATGCTTCGCTTGACGATGTTTTTTCAAGAAAAGTAATAGTGATTTAGAAACCGGCATAGCCCCAAATCGCAAGACTACATCTGGACTAAGAACTTCCTTGGCTGTATCGTCGCGTAAAAATGTATCGTATGCTTCGATGATTTGAGTCTGTGAATGGTCACCACTTCGGAGTAGTGATAATGGATCTGCTAAAATGGGAAACGCTAACTTCTCAGCAAGCGCGACAATCCCTTCGCGAACCCTTGCATCCTGTAATTCTCCCACGACAATAATGCCACGTTTCGCTCTAGTCAACGTTTTTGCAAGCGCTTCAAACTGAGATTGTGAAAGCGTACGAATTCCCTTTTCTATCTCTACTTTTGGCAATAATTGTTTATTGCGATATTCCTTAGCTTGATCCATAAGAGGTAAAAGCGGCTCACGAATTGGAAAGTTCAAATGAATCGGTCCTGCTGGTTGATTGGCAGCTAAGGATACCGCTCTCGCACCAATGGTTCGGACATAATTCGTCATTACTACTGAATTCTCCGGTAATGCCATTTCTACTGACCACTTTACATGCTTTCCATATAAATCAATTTGATCAATGGCTTGCGGAGCGCCCACATGACGCAATTCGTGCGGACGATCTGCTGTCAAAACAATCAAGGGTACCCGTGCATAGTAGGCCTCAACAATGGCTGGATAAAAGTTTGCTGCCGCTGTACCGGACGTACACACAATGGCAACTGGTTCCCGTAACGCTTTTGCCAATCCCAATGCAAAAAAGGCTGCTGAACGCTCATCCACATTAATATGAACCTCAATATTTGGATGTTCTGCAAGTAATAACGAAATCGGTGTCGAACGAGAACCTGGACTCACGACAGCATGTCTTACTTTATTTTGAGCCAGTTCGTCGACAAATGAAGCCAAATAAGCCGTTAATGCTTCTTGATTATTCATGAAGATTTCCTCCTAAAGCACTTAACATCGGGTTAAATTTAATCGCGGTTTCTTGGTATTCGCTTTCTGGTTGTGAATCCTCCAAAATACCACATCCAGCAAACAATGAAGCTTCATTTCCTTGTAGTAGCGCCGAACGAATACCTACAGCAAACTCTCCATTTCCATAAGAATCTACCCAGCCTATCGGTCCTGCATACAAACCACGCTCTAATCCTTCAATTTCTCGAATTCGAACAACAGCTTTTTCCTTTGGTAATCCACCCATTGCTGGCGTTGGATGCAATTTTTCCACAAAGTCAAAAATTGTAACTTCATTTTCACAAACACCTTTAACAGGTGTGAATAAGTGTTGGATATGACGAATTTTCATTAACTGAGGATCTTTTGGCACCATAACTTCATTACATACCGTCTTTAGAGCGTCCGTAATCATCGACACTACATATTGATGCTCCATTAAGTTTTTTGGATCATGCAATAATTCATCACCAAGTTTAACATCCTCAACGCTTGTCTTTCCCCTTGCAATTGAACCAGCTAGACAAACTGAAAATACTTCATTTCCTTTTTTCTTAATTAATTGTTCTGGTGTGGCGCCGATAAAGCAATCTCCACCTGCTTCAAAACTAAAGATGTAGCTTGTTGGCTGTTCCTTCATTAAGTTCTGCAGCACATGCTCTGAAACAATTCGATTTTTAAAAACAACCCTTAATTCTCGTGCTAATACAATTTTATCTAAGTCACTATTTTTCATCTCTAGTACGGCATTCGCTACCGTTTGTTTCCATTCAGTTGGAAGAATCTCTCTTTGTTCCACTAAAGGATTATCAAAAAACTCCATTTCTTCCAAGCTTTCAAATAAACATTCTTCCCAATCATTTATCATGTTAATAGAGAATGGCTCTTGATTCTCAGGTGTGCAAAGAACATTCTTTGTTAAATAGGCTTCCCCTTCTACTATTGATAGCATAAAAGCAGGGATATAAAATAAATTGTCTCCAAATTGATTCCAAAGGATTGTATTATTCTGTTCACAATCAAATGAAAATCCTCCAAACAATAAAGGACCAGTTCCATTTACATCCTTTACTCCTGTTTTCACAGCAGTCCTCTGAAAGTTAATCCAATTTTGCTCCACTTGTTTATAACGATCAGCATTTGCTGTCACTTGGAGATTTTTCACATGGCCTAAACCTGTAATTGTAATTTTCTTTGCTGGATCTTGCCAATAAAAGCGTTCTCCTGCATATCGAACTCTTCCAGCTTGATAAAATGAAAGGGGGCTCTTGAACTCTATTTTCTTCACATGGCTAAATAAGACTGGTTCATTTAAATCTTTCGCTTTCTGTATAGCTGAAGTCAGTCCCTGAAGCTGCTGAGTTTCCTCTGAGATAGCCAAAAAAATCCCCCCACTAAAAACATTTAAAATACAAAATAAACCTATTTAAAGATACATCTTTAGTTAACTCACTGTCAATTAAACACCACTTCTCATATTATTTTCAGACAACTTATTTCCTTATTATAAATTACTCTCGAAGTGCACCAAATTTTAGTTGCTCCTTACATAAAACATTGACACTTTCTCATGCATTTTCTACACTTTACTGGTTAGACTTTGTTATACTTAAAGGAGTTTACCTATTGTATAATATTTAGAAATAAGAAAAAATCAACTTTCATTAATGGGAATCTTCAGTCGCGTTTTTCTAAACATCAAATTAACTATATATAATTAGAGGAGAAGTACGATGCATATTGATTCAACAAAAAACGCTGCGGAGCACATGCCTAAACGCAGTTGGAAAATTTGGTGGGAGCTTATTCGCCCTCATACCTTAACAGCAGCCTTTGTCCCTGTATTACTAGGAACCATTATTGCTCTCCTAGAAGATCAAGTGAATTGGCTATTATTTGCTGCAATGATGCTAGCAAGTATTCTCATTCAAGCAGCTACGAATTTATTTAATGAATACTACGATTTTAAACGAGGATTAGATACGGAAGAGTCAATCGGAATTGGTGGGGGAATTGTCCGCCATGGTATGACACCGAAGCTAATTATGATACTCGCACTCATCATGTATGGAATTTCAATTTTACTTGGCTTCTACATTTGTGCGGAATCTTCTTGGTGGCTTGCTGTAATCGGACTTTGCTGCATGCTCGTTGGCTACTTATACACGGGTGGCCCGCTACCGATTTCTTCCACACCCTTTGGTGAACTTTTTTCAGGTCTATTCATGGGCTGCTTTATCATTTTAATCGCCTTTTTTATCCAAACTGATTATGTATCTACCTTAGCGATTTTAATATCTGTACCTAGCGGAGTATTAGTTGGCTTAATCAATCTTTCTAACAATCTTCGTGATCATGATGGCGATAAAGCAAATGGTCGAAAAACACTCCCTATAGTACTTGGTCCCAAACATGCGATATACCTGATGGGTATAATGTTTGCATTTTCCTACCTATGGCTCGTTGGATTAGTGATAGCTGGGTTTGTTAGTGCTTGGATTTTATTGGCATTCTTAAGTCTACCAAAAGCGATTAAAGCGACAACAGGCTTTATTGGCAAAACCGAACCCCTTACAATGATGCCTGCCATGAAGCATACAGCCCAAACGAACACCTTCTTTGGACTGTTAATGGCGATTGGTTTATTTATTAGTTATTTAATCTGACAACAAATCCGTCATGTTAAACTTGACAAGAGTGCGCATTATTCATGTGATACTTATCTTTATAAGAACAGCCGCAATATGCAATTGCGGCTGTTCTTTTATTTTATTCTTTTGTCCTTTTTGAGACGCTATGAATATTCCAAATATCATCTGCATATTCTTGAATCGTTCGATCACTTGAGAAATAACCAGAATTAGCGATATTAATTAGACTTTTCTTTGACCATTCAGATTCATTTTCATAGGCTTCTACAATTTTACCATGAGTATCTACATACGATCCGAAATCCTTCAGCGTAAAATACTGATCATTTTCCATAATCAATGAATCATAAATTCCTCGAAATTCATCAGAGAATCCCTGAAAAAACCCATTTACGAGCTGATCAACCACTTGATGAATGCGTTGATCGTAATGATAATATTCTCTTGAATGATATCCTCCATTTTGATAAAAATTCAGCACATCTTCAGCCTTTAAACCAAAGATAAACATATTTTCTTCCCCAACATGTTCTAGAATTTCAACATTTGCTCCATCTAGAGTCCCAAGCGTAACGGCACCATTCATCATAAATTTCATATTACCTGTACCTGATGCTTCTTTACTAGCTGTTGAAATTTGCTCACTAATATCAGAAGCAGGAAAAATCTTCTCTGCTAAAGTAACACGATAATTTTCTAAGAAAATGACCTTAATATACTCGTTAACTAATGGATCATGATTTACTTTATCAGCTACTGAATTAATCAGCTTAATAACACTCTTCGCATACCGATAACTTGGGGCGGCTTTTGCTCCAAATATAAACGTCCGTGGAAATGGACGGAAATTTGAATCTTGCTTGATTCGGTTATATAAATGAAGGATATGCAAAACATTCAATAACTGCCGTTTGTAAGCATGAAGTCGCTTAACCTGTACATCAAATATGGATTGTTCATTCACGACAATACCTGTTTGTTTGAAAATATAACTGACTAATCTTTGTTTATTTAACTGCTTCACCTTTTTTAGTTCAGATAAAAAAGATGAATCATTTTTAAACTCTTCCAATCCCTCTAATAATATAGGCTGCTTTATCCATTCCTCACCAATACCACTTGAAATTAAGTGAGTCAGTTCAGGATTCGCCTTTATCAACCATCTACGATGAGTTATACCATTTGTTTTATTATTAAATTTTTCTGGATAAATATCATAAAATGGCTTCATCACACGGGTTTTCAAAATATCCGTATGAAGGGCAGCCACACCATTAACACTATAGCTCCCCACTAGAGCGAGATGGGCCATCTTAATATATCCATGTGAAATAATAGCCATTTCCTCAATTTTCTTCCACTCACCAGGATATTTGTTCCAAAGTTGCTGACAAAAACGTTCATTAATTTCATATACAATCATATAAATTCTCGGTAACAATGGCTCAAAAAGTTGAACAGGCCACTTTTCCAACGCTTCAGATAACGTTGTATGATTTGTATAAGAGATCGTTTTCGTCGTTATGTCCCAAGCATCCTCCCACGAAAACTTTTCTACATCTATCAGAATTCGCATTAATTCAGGAATCGCTAAAACAGGATGTGTATCATTAATATGAATCGCAATACGTTCAGGAAGTTCATGAATTGGAAATTTCGTCTTAAAAGATCTCAAAATTGACTGAAGACTTGACGAAACTAAAAAATATTGTTGCTTTAATCTCAGGATTTTTCCCTCATCATGCGTATCATCTGGATATAGAGATTCTGTAATTGCCTCTGTTTCTCTCTTATACTTTAGAAAATCCTTATGATAAGTAAATGGCGAGGGCTCTGCCTTCCATAAACGTAAACTATTCACCGTATCATTTCTGTATCCTGGGACTGGTATATCGTAGGGAACTGCCATTACCTTCTCAGCATCTATATGACTAAAAGAAAGTCTACCCTCTTCAAGATGTTTGTCTACTTTCCCGCAGTAAGATACCTCAACAGCTAATTCAGGCTTTCTCACTTCCCAAACATAGTCATTTCGAAGCCACTGCTCTGGAAGTTCAACCTGAAAACCATCAACAATTCTCTGCTCAAATAACCCATATTTATAACGAAGACCGCAGCCGTGACCTGGTAGTTCTAACGATGCTAAGGAATCAAGAAAACAAGCAGCGAGCCTTCCTAATCCCCCATTCCCCAGACCAGCATCTGGTTCTTCATTCTCAATCTCAGTCAATAAGATTCCTAAATCTTTGAGCCCATCCATAATAACATCGGTAATGCCTAAATTTAATAAATTGTTTCCAAGTAATCTACCCAATAGAAATTCAATCGAAAAATAATAGACTTGTTTAGTTTGAGCTGCACGATATCGTTCATTCGTTGCAATCCAATTCTCACTAATATATTCTCTCACCATGGTGCTAATTGTTTGAAATTTATCCTGCATAGATGTCTCTTCAAAGCTTTTTCCATAAGTTACTTCTAATTTCTTAAGAAAAGCCTCTTTAAATGCTTCTTTGTTAGAGAACATATATATTACACCTGCTTTCAGAATAGTTATGTATCTTAAGTATATTTCGATTAAATTTCATAATATCCTTGTTAACATTTTATGAAAATTATTTTACAGTATAAAAATAAAGGTAGCATACATATTGCATGCTACCTTTAAATATGACCCCTACGGGATTCGAACCCGTGTTACCGCCGTGAAAGGGCGGTGTCTTAACCGCTTGACCAAGGGGCCAACTGGCGGAGAAGGAGGGATTTGAACCCTCGCGCCGGTCACCCGACCTACACCCTTAGCAGGGGCGCCTCTTCAGCCTCTTGAGTACTTCCCCGTACTCCGCAGGTAGGACTCGAACCTACGACCGTTCGGTTAACAGCCGAATGCTCTACCACTGAGCTACTGCGGAATGGTGGGCCTAAATGGACTCGAACCATCGACCTCACGCTTATCAGGCGTGCGCTCTAACCAGCTGAGCTATAGGCCCATTCAAAT
>CAVVWH010000005.1:0-67855 GCA_963751845.1 uncultured Bacillaceae bacterium | reverse complement strand
CATTCCTTCAATAGGTGCATAGGATATTTTGATAAACTGTGAAGGGATTGAGCAAAATGTACGATGTTCCTTATATGTATCCATACCAATACCCTTATTATGTTAATGTACCAATGTATAACCATGTAAGAGAATCTGTTTACGGGACTTCTCCTAATGAAATATATGAAGACAGATTTAATTCTTTTCACTCTTCCCATGGTTACGAAAGAATTTCAATGGATAATGGACCAAAACCATTTGTCGTGAATATCAATGAAGCTTCGAAGCAAAACAATACGTATCGTACTGCTTTATGGACAGGGCCGCATTTACAAGTTACTTTAATGAGTCTCAATGTTGGCGAAGATATCGGCTTGGAAATGCATCCGAATGTGGATCAATTCTTACGTATTGAGCAAGGGCAGGGGATTGTTCAAATGGGCGAGACTAAAGATCATTTAAGCTTTGAAAGAAATGTCTATGATGATTCCGCAATATTTGTACCTGCTGGAACATGGCATAATGTAACCAATACAGGCAATATACCACTAAAGCTTTACTCGATATATGCTCCACCTAACCATCCATTTGGTACTGTTCATACTACCAAAGAAGCTGCATTGGCTGCGGAAGAAGGCCATGGTCATGGCAATGGAAGGACAGATCGTTTCGGTAGAATTCGCACACAGAACTTTTGATGAAGATGGATTGGAAAATCACCTGTAAGAGCATATGAAACAGTATAAGAAAGGGACTGCATAGGCAATCATTTTTTGTGCTAACGAAGCAAAAAGCGTGTATTGAACAATTAATTTTCAATAACACGCTTTTTTTTGTTAAAAATTTAATTATATCAAACTAAAATTAATCATTTTCTCCCTAGTATTCCTTCCGATATTCAGTTAAGGCTTCTATTACCTCAGCTTGTCTTTGTTTGGCTCTTTCATAGTTTGCGTTTAAAGCATAAATACTAGGAGCCTGTGGCAGGCCAGCTAAGAGTGTTGCTTCATCGTAGCTTAGTTGGGCAGGTGTTTTTCCAAAATAAGTTTTACTTGCTTCTGTAATGCCATAATTTCCATCACCATAATAAACGATATTGGCATAGAGTTCTAAAATATCATCCTTGCTATAAATTCGTTCAAGGTCAAGGGCTACAAATAGCTCTGCTACTTTTCGAATAAAGGTTTGATCATTGCTAAAATAAAGATTTTTGGCAACCTGTTGTGTTAAGGTACTGCCGCCTTGTGTAACTTCTTTTGCTTTTACATTAACGAACGCTGCTCGAACGAGTGAAATAAAATCGAAGGCACCGTGTTCATAAAAACGATGATCCTCGATGGCAACAATAGCATCTGTGAAATCAGGAGTAATTTCCTCTAGTGCCACAAAATTTTCATCTTCTCTAACAGTTGTCACTTTTTCTCTAATTGGAATCTCTGAAATGGCTTCTTTATATTTGTAATAGCCAAGCAATCCAATCATGCATGCTCCAAAGATTACTATGATTAATCCCAATTTGATTAGCTTTTTTATCAATCTAAACATAGATGTACCTCTTATATTTCGACATATAGTTTCAGTATATCAAAAAGCAGGTCCTTTGTTCTTTATTCTTAAAATTGTTTATTTATACTTTCTTGATTGGGGTATGGAAAAATGACAAAGGCTTTATTCCAAGTTAAATCTAAGGTAAGAAGTAGCGGAGGAATGCTTCAAACGTGCTGTTAGAAATGGGTTTTTAAGCAGTCAGACTGTAATGATAAACGAGTAAAAATACGGGTATTTGGTGGAGTGAAGTAAATAAACAATTGGCAGCATTTTACTTTTCTTAATAAAAAATTAATAAAAAAAGGCTTTGAATTTAAGAAAAATTTTTTGTTATAATCAAAACAGACCGGTTGGTATGTCGGAGGTGTACTACTGGAATGGATACAAAATCGGTGATTATCGACATCGCGACAACCCTCTTTAAACAAAAAGGATATTTGGGTGTAGGATTAAATGAAATTTTAAAAGCATGTAACATTTCAAAGGGTTCACTTTATCACCACTTTCCAAAAGGAAAAGAGGAACTTCTCATTGTTTGTTAGCATTCATTGAGTGAACGAATTACGTGGAATATGGGTGTGATTTTTCAACAATATCCATCTACACTCATAGCGACACAGGTGATGATTGAAAAAGTAGTAGCCGACTTTGAACAAAAGGGTACGATAACTGGTTATACGATTAGCAGTATCGTTAGTGAAATGGGATCACTGAGTGAATCAGTTAGAAGCGCTTGTGACCAATCTTTCACTAAGATTCAAGAGATTTATTCGGAAAAGTTAGTAGCAGATGGCTATTCAGAAGAAACAGCTCATTCAATTGCTCTAATGATGACGGCTACAATCGAGGGTGGCATTATGCTTTGTTTAACTCAATGAATTCGGTTCTCCAAAGGTAATCATTAGTAAAGATCTTGCTGAAAAATTAGAGGCTGATCTCCTTATGTGTGGTGCTACAGGGGTAAGTGGTGTTCAACGTTTCTTAATTGGTTCTGCATCTGAATCAATCGTACGTTATGCTACATGTGATGTGTTAGTCATTCGTACACCTGAATGATACTATAATCTACTATTTATGTATAAGAAACTCTAAACCTGAAAAGGGCAACACAAAGGGGCATCCAACTGATGGATGCCCCTTTGTTATATAGATTCTATTAATATGACAGGTAATCATTTCGTTTTTTTCGGAAGAAAGCCAGATAGCATATTTCAAGAATCCCAACTGTATTTACTAATAACAGTATAATAAACCATGCTAATTGTTTATTGCGTCCAGTATACCAAAGGGCTATGCCTTTCCAAATAATTGACCAAGCAATTAGTAAATAAAGTATTGGATTATTGGGATTTAAAACTTCTAATATATTATTCATTTTTCCCACTCCTTCATCCTACTATCCTTTAACTAAATTTTAACATAGTGATTTCTTCAATACGATCGAATTTTATGTGAATTCAGGACAGATGGACAGGGAGCGTGTCCCATGATTTGAATATTCCTTTTAGCAAAAAAATTCAAAAATATAGTAAAGCGTTTTCTTTCTTTATTTAATAGGGCTTTGAATATTTATTTTTGGTGAAAGATAAGATTGTTCTTTTTCCTAAATAAAAATAATCCCAAAAAAAGCCTTGCAATACATAAATTTTTTGTTAAAGTTAAACACAGACTGGTCGGTATGTGGGGGTGTACTATAACTATGGATACAAAATTATTGCTGATAGAAATCGCGACAAATCTTTTTCAGCAAAAGGGTTATAAGGGTGTAGGCGTAAACGAAATCTTAAAAGCGTGTAATATGACAAAAGGTGCGCTTTATCATCATTTTCCAAATGGAAAAGAAGAATTGCTCATTGCGTGTCTTCAGTCAATGGAAGAGGTCATAACTAAAGACATCGAAGCAATTTTCAATCGATATCTAACTACTCAAGAAGCCGTACAGGCAATGATTGAGAAATTAGTAGCTGACTTTGAAAGTAAAGGGACATTATCTGGTTATACATTTAGTAGCATGGTGAGTGAAATGGGAGCGGTGAGCGAAACAGTCAGAAATGCCTGTTCAAGCCTTTACTCAAAGATGGAAGAGATTTATTCGAACAAATTAGTAGCGGACGGGTTTTCAAAAGAAATGGCTCAGTCAATGGCTATCATGATGACAGCTTCGATCGAGGGTGGAATGATGCTTTGTTTAACCCAGCAATCAAGCGAACCATTGAAAACTATTTCTCAGCAATTACCAAATTTATTTAAAGAAGTTTGATTAAGTGAGTACACAAAGTAAAAAAGTAACGCAATAACAACTCAAAACAGGTCCAATTATGGCTGCTCTTTTAGTGGCAGGCTTTGTCGGCCTTTTTAGTGAAACGGCATTAAATATTGCCTTTACAGATTTAAGTAAAATATTCAGTGCCAATCCCACAACGATTCAGTGGCTTGCAACAGGTCTTATCCTTCTACCAGGTAACTTACTTAACTGTATATTAGCTCCAACAATAGGTCGTTTATTTGACAAATATGGTCCAAAAGCGGTTATTACACCTGGAACCATTTTAGTAGTTATTGGTTACATTTTATATGCACCATTTGGTACAGAAACGGCTATATGGGCGATTGTGTTAACTCATGTTGTCATGATGTTAGGTATCGGGGCGGTGCTTGCTTCTGTCCAAACAAACACGTTAAATTCACTTCCTAAACAGTATTCGATGGTATTGCTATTACTCAAACAATCCAACAAGTAGCCGGTGCGATTGGAATTGCCGTATTGGTATCGGTTTTCTCAGCAAAACAAGGTAGTTCTTTAGCAACTGGGAATGAATTGACACAAGCAGCAGCAGCGGGATCATCAATGATATTTAAAATCAGTTTAATATTAGCAGTGATTAATATTGTATTGTCTATATTCTTAAAATTGCCAGCTCCAGCTGATATGAAAGCTAAAGCTACGGTAAAAACAACTGAGACTGTATAAAATAAGTAACTGTGATGTTTTAGTCATCCGTACACCTGAATGATTATCTATATTAATTGAATAAGAAGTTAAAACAAACGCACCTATTGATGATGTTCAATAGGTGCGTTTATTTGACTATATTGAGTGTCATGATTGAGGGGGAATGTTATTTCTTATTCACACATCGAACATATCGATTTTTCAATTGAGCTTTACAATCGTACCTATAATTTGACATCATATAGTTAGGATTCCTAGGAGGTTACACATATGGCAACAGCAAACATTGGTTTTGAAGAACAATTATGGAGTATGGCAGATAAATTACGTGGGTCAATGGACTCTGGCGAATATAAAAATGTCGTTTTAGGTTTGTTATTTTTAAAATACGTTTCAGATACATTTGAGGAACGACATGCGGAACTAGAGGCAGATGAGTATGCAGATCCAGAAGATCGTGATGAATACATCATGGACAATATCTTCTGGGTTCCGAAAGAAGCTCGCTGGTCATTCATCAAAGATAACGCAAAAAAGCCTGAGATAGGTCAGATTATTGATAAAGCGATGATTGCGATTGAAAAAGAGAATTCATCTTTACAAGGGGTTCTACCCAAAGATTATGCACGACCAGCTCTAGATAAAGTCCGTCTTGGCGAAACGATTGATTTGTTCTCTTTCAAAGTCGGGGATGAAGAAAGTCGTTCAAAAGATGTGCTAGGACGAGTGTATGAATATTTCTTGAGTAAATTTGCAAGTGCAGAAGGAAAGAATGGCGGCGAGTTCTACACACCATCTTCCGTCGTGCGATTACTAGTTGCAATGCTACAGCCGTATAAGGGACGCATTTATGACCCTTGCTGTGGTTCAGGTGGAATGTTCGTACAAAGTGAAAAGTTTGTGAAAGAACATCAAGGAAAACTAGGGGATATTGCCGTTTATGGTCAAGAATCAAATCCGACAACATGGAAGCTTTGTAAGATGAATTTAGCGATTCGTGGGATTGACGGAAACATAGGAACACATAATGCGGATACGTTTCTAAATGATTTACATAAGGGGTTAAAGGCTGATTTCATATTAGCTAATCCACCGTTCAATATTAAAGATTGGGGTGGGGACAAATTACGTGAAGATGTACGTTGGCAATATGGGATGCCACCAGTTGGTAATGCCAACTATGCATGGATTCAACATATGATCTCAAAGTTAGCACCAGCTGGAACAGCAGGTTTTGTTCTAGCGAATGGTTCAATGTCTAGTAATACCTCTGGTGAAGGTGAAATTCGTAAAAACTTAATCGAAGCTGATCTAGTGGAATGTATTGTGACGTTGCCGGGGCAATTGTTCTATTCCACGCAAATTCCTGTTTGTATTTGGTTTGTATCGAAAAATAAATCTAAAACGGGCAAGCGTGTTCGAAATGGCGAAATTTTGTTTATTGATGCTAGAAAATTAGGGGAAATGACAGACCGCACGCATAAAGAATTTGCGGATACTGATATTGAAAAAATTTCAATAGCATTTCACACATGGCGTGGAACTTTAGATGAACCATATGGAGATGTAAAAGGCTTTTGTAAAGCAGCAAAACTTGAAGAAGTACGAAACAATGATTACATCTTAACGCCGGGGCGTTATGTTGGGTTTGAAGAGGCAGAAGAAGATGGTGAGCCATTTGAAGAAAAAATGACACGTTTAACAACGGAACTATCTGAGCAATTTGTGAAATCGAAAGAGCTAGAAGCACAAATTCGCCGAGCATTGGGGGGGATTGGATATGAGCTTTAAGAGGTTCACCTTAGAGGAAGTATGTCCAGTTATAACTGACGGTGCTCATACTAGCCCAAAAGCTGTATCTGAAGGATATAAAATGTTGTCAGTTAAAGATATGGGGGCATTTGATTTCGATTATGATAATTCTAAACAAATATCAGAAACAGACTATTTAAAGCTAGTTGCTGGGAAATGTCAGCCGCAAGTAAATGATGTTTTGATAGCTAAAGATGGTAATTCATGTTTAGAATATTGTTTTGTATTTAGAGAGCCAAGAGAAGTTGTTTTATTATCTTCAATTGCTATTTTGAGACCTGATACCACAAAAATAAATCCATATTATTTAATGTATTATTTAGGTACAGAGAAAGCTAAAAATGAATTAAGAGAGGGATATTTATCGGGTTCAGCTATTCCAAGAGTTGTATTAAAGGATTTTAAAAAGTATCCATTGTCTATCCCAGATATTACAACTCAAAATAGAATTGTTGATTTAATTTCAGTGATAAATTCAAAAATTGAAATAAATGATTCTATGATTAGAAATCTTGAACAACTTTCTCAAACTTTTTTTAAACGCTGGTTCATTGATTTTGAGTTCCCGAATGATGAAGGGCTAGCTTATAAATCAAGTGGTGGCAAGATGGTGGATAGTGAGTTAGGAGAGATACCTGAAGTATTTTTGATTGACGTTTTTGATAGTTTAATTTCTGAAACTATAGGTGGAGACTGGGGGAAGGATTCTTTACAAGGGAATTACACAAGTGAAGTTTCTATTTTACGTGGGGCGGATATTCCAGAAATTAGGATTGGTAAATCAGGAAAAGTACCGAACAGATTTATTTTAGAAAAAAACTATAGAAATAAGAAATTGCTGATAAATGATACTATTATCGAAATTTCGGGAGGTAGCCCTACTCAATCAACGGGTCGTGTTTCATATATCAATCAAGAAATATTGGATAGATATAATGATAAGCTTTTATGTACTAACTTTTGTCGGGCTATGAGACCTAAAATGCCTCAAACTGGGTTCTTCATTTATATGTATTTTAATTATCTGTACAATGAAGGTCTTTTTTTTAGCTATGAGAATGGAACAACAGGTATAAAAAATCTTGATTTAAATTCTTTTTTACAGGTACACCAATTTCCAATGCCTCCATTCGAATTAATAATAAAATTTAATACAGTTATTGAGAAATATTATAGTTATATTCAAGAGTTAGGTAATGAAAATATAAAGCTAGAGGAATTAAGAGGTTCTCTACTCCCAAAACTACTCTCTGGAGAAATAGAAATCCCAGACGAAAGTGTGGTGGTTTAAATGTTTAAATATTTAGAGTCGGATTTAGAAGAAGCAACATTGGAGTGGTTGGCTGAGATGGATTATACCATCTTAGCTGGTCCTGATATTGCTCATGAAGGAGAGTATCCGGAACGGGAGAGCTTTCAAGATGTGGTGTTAGATGAACGTTTGAAGGATGCACTTCGGCGGATTAATCCGAATGTGCCAATGAATGAGATTGAGTTGGCTGTTCAAAAAATTGCAGCGAATGAATCACCAAGTTTAGTTGTGAATAATGAAAGTTTTCATCGTATGGTGACAGACGGATTAGATATTGAACTACAAGGCACAGATGGTTACAATCCAACAGAAAAAGTATGGTTGTTCGATTTTGAACATCCTGAAAATAATGATTTTGTGGCAGTCAATCAGTTTACGATTATTGAAGGGAATCAAAATAAACGTCCTGATGTACTTGTTTTCGTGAATGGTTTGCCATTAGTCGTGATTGAGTTAAAGAACGCTACAAATGAAGCAACAGGCATTTCGGAAGGCTATAATCAGCTTCAAACGTATAAGCAAGCCATTCCTTCTTTATTCCGTTACAATGCTTTTTTAGTAACAAGTGATGGGGTAAATGCTCGTGTCGGTTCATTAACGGCAAATGAAGAACGTTTTATGAAATGGCGGACGATTGATGGGTTAGAACTTGCTCCAACTTCTCTATCACAATTAGAAGTGTTGTTAAAAGGGATGCTTGAGCCAAGTCGTTTTATGGATATCTTACGTAATTTCATTTTGTTTCAAACAGATGGAGAGAATACATACAAAATTTTAGCTGCTTATCATCAATTCCATGCTGTGAATAAAGCGGTAGAAAAGGCAAAATTAGCTGTACAAGGCGACCATAAAATTGGGGTAGTTTGGCACACACAAGGATCTGGAAAGAGTTTAACGATGGTGTTCTATGCAGGAAAGCTCATTCAAGCGATGAACAATCCGACGATTGTAGTGTTGACAGACCGTAATGATTTAGATGACCAGCTGTTTAATACGTTCTCGATTTCGAGTGGGATTCTACGTCAAACACCGAACCAAGCAAATAGTCGGGATGAACTTCGACAATTATTGTCGGTCGAATCAGGAGGTATTATTTTTACGACGCTACAAAAGTTTTCCCCTGATGAAGACACGGGCATTATGCCGTGTTTAACAGACCGTTCGAACGTCATTGTCATGGCTGATGAAGCTCATCGTTCACAATACGGTTTTGGAGCGACCATACGTGGAAATGATGCAGAAACGAAGTATGGGTTTGCAAAATATGTTCGTGATGCGTTGCCAAACGCTTCGTTTATTGGTTTTACAGGAACACCAGTGGAAGCAACGGATAAGAATACACCTGCTGTTTTTGGTGATTACATTGATATTTATGATATGACACAAGCAGTGGAAGACGGTGCAACGGTTAAAATCTATTATGAGAGCCGCATCATTCCACTTGATTTACCGAGCGATCTGCGTATTGATGATGAATATGAAGATATTACCGAAGACCAGGAACAGTCCGTGAAAGAACGGTTAAAATCTAAATGGTCTCGTTTAGAAGCATTAGCTGGTGCCCAGTCACGGGTCAAACGATTAGCAGCAGACATTGTGACACATTATGAGGAACGACAACAAGCGATGTTTGGAAAGTCAATGGTGGTGGTCATGTCTCGTCGAGTTGCCATTGATTTGTACAAGGAAATTGTCACTCTACGACCCGATTGGCATTCAGACGATGACGATAAAGGGGTTATTAAAATTGTCATGACAGGTGCTTCTAGTGACCCAGTAGAATGGCAGCCATTCATTGGAAACAAGAAGCGACGTGAATATTTAGCGAAGCGTATGAAGGATAATGATGATCCGTTACAAATTGTCATTGTACGTGATATGTGGCTGACAGGATTTGACGTGCCAGCAATGAACACGATGTATATCGACAAGCCGATGAAAGGGCATAATTTAATGCAAGCTATTGCTCGTGTGAATCGTGTGTTCAAGGATAAGCCTGGCGGACTAATTGTTGATTACATTGGTATTGCAGAAAGCTTGAAAGAAGCATTGCATCAGTATACAGAGAGTGATAGAAGCACGGCTGGGGTCGATACATCGGTAGCAGTGGATGTCATGTTGGAAAAACATGAGGTGCTCATAGAATTGCTATATGAGCATGATTACAGTGGTTATTTATCCGATAAGGCAACAGAAAGGATGACAGCCATTGTTTCCACAATGGATTATATATTAGGTCTCGGCGATGATGAAAAACGGCGCTTTATTAATACCGTAACGGAATTGTCAAAGGCATTTGCATTATGTGCCACAACAGAAGAAGCTCAAGAAATAAACGCTGAAATAGGGTTCTTTAAAGCAGTGAAAGCAAGCCTTGTGAAAAGTATTGGTGATGGTAGTAAGAAGAAAACGAATGCCCAAATGGAAGCGAGTATTAATCAATTGATTTCGAAATCTATTATTTCAGAGGAAGTCATTGATATTTATGAATCACTTGGCTTAGAAAACCCGGATATTTCGATTTTATCGGATAAGTTTTTAGAGGATGTAAAGGCAATGCCTCATAAGAACTTGGCGGTTGAATTATTGAATCGGTTGCTAAACGGCAAAGTAAAATCAGTACAGCGAACGAATTTAATTCAAGCTCGTAAATTCTCGGAGATGTTAGCAGGAGCGTTGAATAAATATAACAAGCGTGCCATAGAAACATCGAAGGTTATTGAAGAATTGATTGCATTGGCTAAGGAAATGGATGATGCGTATAAACGAGGTGAGCAAACTGGTCTGATAAAGGAAGAAGTAGCATTTTATGACGCTCTAGCATCGCATGAAACGGCTGAACAGGTCTTAGGGGATGATACTCTAAAACTCATTGCCCACGAACTTACAAAGTCGATTAAAGATAATATGAGCATCGATTGGAACCTGCGAGAATCAGCAAGGGCAAAAATGCGTGTGACGGTTCGAAGACTGTTGAAAAAATACGGCTATCCACCAGATTTACAGAAGGAGGCTGTAGAAACAGTTATAAAACAAGCCGAACTGATGGCACAGCTGGAGTTTGATTTTCAGTATTGATAATATCATCTAGGTAGATTGAAACAATCCATTCCTTCTCTAGAGGATCAAATCTTGTAAAAACATTAGAAAAGGAAATTAATCAAATAAAATAACTGCTAGTAATGAGTGATGAAACAATTGATTTTTGAATAAGAGGTAAATCCTTCAGGGAATGCCTCTTGTAGTTTTAAAATAAAGATTAATAATTTAGGCTCTTCACCAAAATCTAAGGTTGATAAATGAAGTGCAACTAAACTAATTCACGGTTGCACTTAACCATACCGTTCTTTATAGATAGACGGATTGCGAGTGAAATAAAGTATACGCTGAAGGGTTTTAATCCGATTGTTACGACCTTCTACAGCCGCATTTGTATTTCGCAAACGTTGATAGTTGATAATTTCTTTCTTCCAATTGAACATCGTCTTCAAACATTCAACCACCTCAGATAGACCTAGTTGTTGCCCTTGGTCATACCAATGCGCAGACCAGAGTTTCGCCGCTGCGCAGTCATACCATGTAATGAACGCTTCCTTCCAAGATAATACTTATATATTGGTTGCATAACTATCGCCAGTTAAGTATAATCTATTTATCTTTATATATAGTCTTAAAGAACTATATCTTATAAGAACATAATAACTTTGAAAAAAACAATAACTAAGTAATTAAAATAGAGTATTTTAATTGAAATTCAATTTTATTAATCTCCGATAATAGCAAACCTATTGAAAGATAGGGACGCAAAGCCATAGACCTAAAGTCACATGACAATGGTAGCTAGGTTGCCGAAGAAGGTGGAACATATTCTACCTAAATCTCTATGGCCACCTATTGGATGGTCTTTTTTTATAGGAAAATATGTAATACTCAAAATGACTGTTTTAGATGATCCCTTAGTATGTGAAATAGTAAACGTAAATACTTTGGTAAAAATTATACATATACTATATTTTCTTTTTTTGCCAAAATAGAGCCAAATAATTTTCTGGAATATATTCATTCAGTGTGAGGAGTTGGAACCAATGGTAGGTCTTTTCCGAAAATTAACGAATAAAGATTCAACTCATTCTATGGTGAGTGAGGAAGACATTCATCCATTAATTTTGGATCACCTAAATGCAGTTATCAAATTAGATGTCGAAGGGAATCTCATTTCTTATAACCAATCATTTACAAAGCAATATGGCTATACTAAACAAGATTTCAAAAGGCCTTTTTTAGACGTATTTTTAAAAAATTATACGCTTGAACAAAAACAGTATTATGAACAAGCTACATTTGGTATGACACAAAGATTCAATGCGTTAGGGTGCAATAAGAACGGAAACGTAATAGATATCAATGTCACACTTGTTCCAATCACAACTAAAAATAGCATTGATATTTTCGTAATAGTTAAGAATATTACAGATATTAAAGATCAAGAAAGAGAGCTGTTTTATCTGCAACAAAAACGGGATGTATTTGACGAAATTGAAGATATAGGAAATTTTCATTACGATGTAGTTGAAGATCACATTTATTGTTCTAAACAATTAAAGGCAATATTAGGAATGAATGAAGAGAAAAATACTTCACTACCATTGAAAAAAATATTACAATATGTCCATCCTGACGATCGTAATCAAGTAGAAAATATACTTCTAAACGCTATAGCCAATAAAACTGGATATCAACTAGAGTATAGAGTACAAAGAAAAGACCAAACCATCAGATATATCAGTGAACAGGCAGGAATTATCCTAAATGAAGAAGGGCGTCCAGATTGTTTTATTGGATTTTGTCAAGATATAACAGACAGTAAATCCTACAATAATTTTGTATTAGAAACGGAAAATCAGTTACCTCAACTATACAACAATCCCGATATTGGCTTCTGGACTCTTATTCTTCAAACAGGCCAAACTTTATACTGTTCTAAGGGAATTGAACATATAAGTGGTTTTTCTACCCACGACTTTAATAATGGAACCCAATGGTCAACTCTAGTACACCCAGGGGATGTCGAGCAATATCGTTCTAATCAGCAAAAGCTAAATGAAGGAAATATCATACGCCATCAATATCGTATCATAAATAAGAGTGGGGAGATTAAGTGGGTACAAGATTATACAATCCCTACATTAGATTCTAACGGGACAATTATTGAATTAAATGGATTAATTTCAGATGTTACAGAGACAAAATTATTAAGTGACAAAATTGAGTACTTATCTGATCATGACGATTTAACGAAATTACCAAATCGTCGAAAGTTTTTTGAAATACTGCAGCAATTAACAGATAAGTTTGCTGGTACTAACCAAAAATTTGCAGTCATGATTTTGGATATGGATCGTTTCAAATATATCAATGATACGCTTGGACACCAGATTGGAGATCAATTGTTAATACAAATTGCTAAGCGCCTATCTAAACACTTAACATCTAATGATATACTCTCTCGAAGTGGTGGAGATGAGTTCAGTATAATAATTAGCAAAATGGCGTCAATAGATGGTGTAAAAACGTTCGCAAATAAAATAATGGAATCTTTTCAAGAACCTTTTACTATACAAAATTATCAATTGTACGTCACTGCAAGTATCGGTATTAGTACATATCCTGAAAATGGGGTAAGCAGTTTAGAATTGTTAAGGAATGCTGACCAAGCATTATACAAAGCGCAAAAAGGTGGAAAAAACAATTATAAACTTATCTCTCCTTTGAATAATATTGAGTCTTATAAATCTTTTAGCTTAGGGCGTGATTTAAGACAAGCAATAGAAAACAACGAGATGAGAGTATATTATCAACCTCGAGTTGATATGTGTTCTAACAAAATTATTGGTGCAGAAGCTCTTATCCGTTGGGAGCATCCTAAATGGGGTCTTATTTCACCTCAAGAATTTCTCACACTAGCTGAAGAAAATGGGTTAATTACTTATATTGATGAATGGGTTTTAAAAGAAGTATGTAATCAAATAAAGAAATGGAAAAAGGATCAGCAATATACTGTTCCAATATCTATTAATATTACTCCTATTCATTTTATGAAACAGGATTGGCCTAATACAATATTACATGTCATTCGAGAATCAGGTATTAGTCCACAGGATTTAGAGCTTGAAATGACTGAGCGATCTTTATTAGATATTGAGGAAATAGCCAAAAGAAATATGTATAAGTTGAAAGAACTTGGTATTAAAGTTTCTTTGGATGACTTTGGTCAAGGATATTCTTCGCTTGCCTATTTAACGCAATTTCCTTTTGATGTGATTAAAATCGATAAATTATTTATTCAGAGTATGATTCACAGTGAAAAAGACTTATTGATTGTAAAAACGCTAATTCAATTGGCGAAAGGTTTGCAAATGAAGGTAGTGGCTGAAGGTGTGGAAACGATAGCACAATTAAAAATATTACAAAGAGAGCAATGTGATGAAATTCAAGGATATTTATTTAGCCGTCCTGTTTCATCTAGGGAGTTTGAAGTTCTTTTACAAAAAATGATTTTACAACCAATGGACTCAAAATTAAGAGAAAAGCAAAGAAAACGAAAATATAATCGTATATATTTTTCGTCCCCACTTGCAGCTGATATGACACTGCTCTCCATTGCGGGTCAGCCTATGCATTTAGGTAAATCCAATATTTTAATTAACGATATAAGCATTGGGGGTCTTCGCTATGTCTCAACACTTAAATTGCCTGTAAGAGAGGATATGCTTTTTGAGTTTGAAACAGAAATACTTAATAAAACAATCAAAGTAAAAGGTAATATTGTTTGGAAGGAAGAAATACAAGATAATTTAATGGAATATGGTGTAAAGTTTATCATTAGTAAAAGCGAACAGGCTTCTCTTACGAAACTTCTTACTCCTTTGAATGTACTATTAAAAAATAATACAAGCTCTCCACCATATAAAATGGTACGAGAAGATATTTCTCAGTATTTCCAGAAAATAAGTAATAAATAAGTGAAGACATTTTGAACTGTATAGTACTTGTCAAATAGGGTGGACGAAGATACTTCTAATAGAATCGTCCCTCCTTTATTTAGTGTGAAAGAGGAAGGGGCAAAGTGATAGGTCTACGGCCATACTGCAATGATAGCCGAGTTATGCAAGGAGAGAAGTAATTGTGAGAAAATTTACATCTAGAATTAAACTAATTTTTGTTCTAATAACAGTAGTTGCCATATCAGATATTTTTGATGATTATTTTCTAATACTATTAAAAATTAAAAATAATGGCATTGGAGAAATCATTTATGATACATGTATTTCTGTTCTATACATTTTATTGGTTTTTTGGGCATTTTCTAGTGGTCGAAAAATGCTTATGCAATACAAAAAAGAAAAGAAACACTTTCAACACCTGATTGATTTATCTCCAGAAGCCATTTATGTTCATAGAGAAGGAAACATTGTTTTTGCGAATCAAGCTGGAGTAACATTACTCGCTGCTAGAGATATGGATCAATTGCTCAATCAAAATTGGAAAGAGCTTATTCATTTTGAAAACTATAATTATGAGCAATTTTTAATAGAAGAATTTAAAGATGATACTAATCAAATTTTAAACCATCAAATCAAAGCTAAAAGATTAGATGGTAAAGTGATTGACTTAGAATTCACTTCAACTAAAGTTGAATATGAAGGTATGCCTGCAAGGGAAGTTATTGCAAGAGATATAACTTTCAGAAAGCAACAAGATAGTATCTTAGAGCAATTAGCCTACCAAGATGCTTTAACAGGACTACCGAACCGAAGAGCTTTCTTAAACCAACTGGAACAGCTAGTAGTTAACTCCAAGCAAAATACATTTTCAATTATATTTATAGATTTAGATGGATTTAAAAAAGTAAACGATATACTTGGGCATGAAGCCGGAGATGATCTCTTGAAAAAAGCTAGCAATATCTTTAAAAACTGTGTCCGAGAACGAGATACAGTAGCTAGATTAGCTGGAGATGAATTTACAATTCTTTTACCTGAAACAAATCAACAAGAAAGTATTGAAATAGCTGATAAAATTATCGAAGTTATGTATTTTTCCATTCCAAGCAAAAATATTTATGTCACAGCTAGTATCGGAATTGCTTTATATCCTCAGGACGGTGAAGATGTATATACTTTATTAAAAAAGGCAGATATCGCAATGTATCAAGCAAAGCATAAAGGGAAAAATCGTTACCAGCTAGTAAACCATTGCATATAGAAGACTAACTGGAATAAATACGAACAACTAAATATTTCAATGAAATTTAAAATAAATTTTTAATAACACATAAAAATATATGGCATAAAGGAGCAAGGTGATGGAAAACAGACTTGATGACAATTTAATTAACAGCTCTAAAAGTAATACAGAAAAAATAAATTCCGATTTATTTTATCGTTCACTGTTTGAGAATAGCCCAGATATTCTTTTCTTTATAGACCTACAAGGGATTATTGCTAAAATAAATGACGGATTTTTAGACATTCTAGGATATTCAAATGATGAAGTGGTATTAAGTTCAATGAAGCGATTTCTTCCTGCAAGTGAAATTCCTTTGTATAAAGAATTATTTATAAACATTCTGTCTGGTCAAACACAACATTTTAATACATTATTTTTGCATAAAACAGGAAAAACTCTACCTGTTCGTGTTGTAGGGCTTCCTGCATTAGTTGATAATCAAGTAATCGGTGTTTTTGTAGTAGCAGTCGATATCTCGGAACAAATGAATTTGGAAATAGAGTTGAATCAAACAGAAAAATTATTTAGTAGTATGGTAGAACAAGCTTTCATTGGAGTCTATATCATTGAACAATATGGGCAAATAAGTTATGGGAATCGCAAATTATATCAAATCTTAGGTTTAGAGTTTAAAGAGGATTTGAATTTTTTAGATTATATTCATCCAGAAGATTTACTTAATCAGAAAGATATTTTTAGCACCTTAACGAATGGCGAAGATGGGGTGGATCATTCTTTTCGGATGATACAGAAAGATGGGACAATCATAGATGTAGAAGCCCATTCCAAAAAAGTGTACCTTGTAAATAATCGTCCAACGATTATAGGCGCACTTAGAGATGTTACCGAACGTAAAAGGGCAGAAGATTTAAATAAATATTTGGCCTATCATGACCCTTTAACGGAACTTCCAAACTTGCGATTTATATATGAAAAAATGGATCATGAGTTGCTTATCAGCAAAACATTACAACAAAAAGTAGCTGTCATGATTATTGATTTGGATCGTTTTAAATATGTGAACGATACATTTGGTCACTCTTTAGGGGATAAATTACTAAAACAAGTATCCACCAGATTACATAATTGTCTTGGTGGGCATGATGTTCTTGCTCGATTGGGTGGAGACGAATTTGGCGTTTTATTACCCAACATCTTAAATACCCAACAGGTGATAGAGCTTGCAGTAACAATGATTAAATCATTGGAAGAACCGTTTCATATTGAAAAATATGAACTTTTTATCACCGCAAGCATTGGTATTAGTATTTTTCCAAATGACGGGGAAGACCGTGAAACGATCTTAAAGCATGCCGATTCGGCCCTTTACAAGGCGAAAGAAAGAGGGAAGAATACCTATCAAATCTTTACCTCATCTCTGGATGCGGAAGCCTATAAAATATTCACGCTGGAGTCCGATCTTCGAAAAGCGTTGGAACTAGATCAATTAGAACTATATTATCAACCGAAAGTTTGTGCCACTACTAATCAAATTATAGGGGCAGAAGCACTTATTCGTTGGAATCATCCCGAATGGGGTATTGTATCCCCAGGTGAATTTATTCCTTTAGCAGAAGAAACCGGACTTATTACCGAAATAAATGAATGGGTTAAATATACTGCTTGTTCTCAAAATAAAGCATGGCAAGATGCAGAATTACCAGCAATTCCTGTCTCTATCAATCTTTCGGCTTCCCAATTCTTAGAGAAGGACCTGTTCAATAATATTGTAGAAATACTAGACAAGACGAAGCTCAATCCGAATTACCTTGAAATAGAAATCCTTGAAACATCTCTTTTAGAAAATGAAAAAGTGGTTTTCTCCATTTTAGACAAATTAAAAAATATTGGTGTCCGAATTTCTATGGATGATTTTGGTACAGGCTATTCTTCTCTCTCCTACTTAAAGCGATTTAAAGGAAAGATTGACACCTTAAAAATTGATCGTTCCTTTATTAGTGGTTTAAACCCAATAGATGAGGAAGATACTAATTTCATTACTAAAACTATTATTCAATTAGCACAGCATTTACACATGGATGTAGTAGCTGAAGGGGTGGAAACGGTTGAACAACTAAACATATTAAAAGAGTACAACTGTAACAACATTCAAGGATATTTGTTTTCCAAACCTGTTCCAGCTAATGAGTTTGCTATTCTCTTGCAGAAGAGAAAAATAGACACTCCAACAGATTCTATCGAAGATAAAACGATTGTAAAGCAAGAAAGACGTAATTACTTCAGAATTCAACTTGATTTTCCTTTAGGGGCATCAATGACTCTGACTCGAATACATGGAAGACCTATTGAACTTGGCAGAACGGATGTCCTAATTGAAAATATTGGATTAGGCGGTTTGCGGTTTCTTTCTGATATGAGATTAGCTGTTCAACGAGATATCATATTGGAAATTGAAACAGAGATTCTAGGCCATTCAATCAAAATGTATGGAAGCATTGTTTGGATGAAGGAAATAAAGCCAAGCATATACCAGTACGGATTAGAATTTTCGATGGATGAAAGTGAGCGTCCGGTATTAACCCAATTACTAAATAAATTAGCTATCCTTTTAAGAAAAAATCCACTTGTTCCTGATTGTAACTTTGTCACAACCGATCGATATAGCTTTTTTAAGAAGAATAGAGAAGTAAAGGAATAAAAAAGTAGGAGTTAAAAAGATTTGACAAAAGCTAGTGAGAGTAGTTTGGATTTTTGGAATAACGATGTGGATGACGAGGTTTGAAACAATGTAAAAACAAGGGATTGTGAAAGTTAATGAATTACTTTAATTTTTATTAATCACTAGATTAGCCCACTTTACATTTCTGTAAGGTGGGTCTTTTCAACAAGTATGTGTTGAGTGGAATTCTTTTTGTGAAAATTTATAGACATCAATAGATTCTGGTTCTAAGTTGTCGATTATTGCATTTCTTATGTTAGTGATTAATTCAATAATTTGGTTTGCTGTGTTCACTTATACCTCTTTTAGGTATTTTACACCTCTTTCTGGTTATATGATACTATGAAAATAGTAACGTCTTTCTACTGTTTTGTGCGATATATATTGAAACAAAGTAGATATAGATGAAGGGAAGTAATTAGATGTTTGAATGGTTTGATAATATGAGTACAAGGGAAAAAGTATTGCTTGCATTAAGTCCAAGCACATATCTAATATCAAAGGGTGCTGAAAAGGCAGTCGAGAAAATACAGGGTATGTCTGATTCATCAATATCAGAATTAAAAATGGAATCTGCTCGTCAAGAACTTTTATCTCAAATGGCACAAGCTCAGGCAAGAGTGGCTCAGGAGTTGGCAATTGCTACTCGAATCAATACAGCAGAAGTAGTGGAAATTGAAGAGTTTTATGATACAAGCGGAAAGGGAGGTATTTCAGCAAACTTGAAAGAGGAGTCTATAACTGCTGGAATAACTGGTGAAGGTAGGAAAGTTACTAAGCGAGTATATAAATTTACTGGGTGGCATGAAGGTGCAAAAGAAGTTTTTGAATCTCAAATAAATAATCAAAATAATGAATGATTATAAAAGGCTTGCCTCAATTGGCAGGCTTTTACTATATGTTAATAGACATTTACAATTTAGGATGTACCTGTATCAGATTAAGTAGGTGTAGCGTCAGGAAAATGTGGATTTACAATGTTAAGGAAACTTCAATATTATTTACTATTACTAGTTGATCAGATTGAGGATAATATGGAGCTTGTAGAATGGGATTAGGCCATTCTTGAAAGATGGAATAAAGGTCCATAACGGCTACTTTTGTTTAACCATTGCTTAAGCGGAAAACAGGGACGATCCTTTTGTTTGCACTTAGAAGCAAATAAAAGAATCATCCCCGTAAATTATATAGTCTGCTTCTGTGCGACAGTCTTTTTTGTCCATGCTAAGGTGATAAAGAAGCATCCGAGTAAAATAAACGTACCTAATGTGAAAGGGATATTCGTATGCCAATCAAATAAGGTGCCGGCTAATGCCGGTCCAATCATATTGCCTAAACTCATATAGGCATTGTTCATACCAGCAGCATAGCCTTGTTCATGACCAGCTGTTTTTGAGATTACTGTATTGACTGCTGGACGGATTAAGGTAGTGGCTGTCGAGAATAGGGTGGCAACCAATAAAATGACGTAAAAGCCACTGACATACAGTAAGCCGTACATACTAAATGCAGCAAGTAGTAAGCCAAACAAAATGATTTTCATTTCACCAAACACATCAATCAACTTATTAATAGCAAAAACTTGAACAACCACCCCAATAGCACTACCGACTGTCATAACGATGGCGATATCGTTTGGCGTATAATGAAGTTTATACGTTAAAAACATAGTTAAAGTTGATTGAAAGTTCGCAATGCCAAAAGTGAAAACAAAGACAACGATTAATAATACAAAATAGCTCGTTTTGAAAGAGCGTGCGATTTGCTGGATGATGTTCTCACGCTTTTGTTGTTCCTTTTTCACCGGTTTGATCGTTGGAAGAATCATGAATGATAGAATCCCGGCAAAAATGGTCCCGAAACCGCCAAAATAGAAAGGAGTATGCATGCTAATATTAGATAGGAGACCGCCAATTCCCGGCCCAATCATAAATCCGAGTGATATAGCAGCACCAAGCCAGCCCATTGCTTTTCCGCGTTCTTTATTTGTTGTTAAATCAGCCGCGTAAGCCATTACAGGGGGCACGATAAAAGCTGTACCGAAACCTGTGATAAAGCGGGAAGCAAATAACATCCAAATTTCTGTAGATAATCCAAACATGATTTGGGAAAGACCGTTGACAAATAGTCCGAATATAATTAAATATTTCCTTCCATAACGATCAGATAAATTTCCGGCAAGCGGAGAAAACAAAAATTGAGCAAAGGCAAAACACGCAATAATGAAACCTAGCACCTGTCCAGCTGCTCCGAATGATTTTAAATAGGTCGGTATAACTGGCATAATGAGTCCAAATGAGTTAAACGTGACAAACATATTAAACATTAAAAGGAACAGGATTATACTTTTCGAGAACTTCATGAAATCTCTCATTTCTTTTATGTATTTTTTTAAATAATCGTATTTTTTGCTTTCTTCTCTTTTAGTAAAAGTCTTGCTGTTCTCGGCTTACACGGCATCAATGGTTCACCATGTTGATTGATAACGAATACGACCATAACGTATTCCCTCCTTATGGAGTTTGATTTCCCTTCGTCCATGTTATCCAACCTTCGCATCGTAGTTCACTGTTCCTTCCCTTCAGAACTGTTTGGAGAGCCACGAAAGAGCTACAGACTAGGGAATCATCCGTAGGTTTCTACATGAAGGATAACGTAGTTCGCAAAGAGCGGAGACTAGACAACTAGGACTTTTTCAAGCCCCCACTTCAACCGTTAGGTAAGTGGGGGGAGTTGACTTATGATTCAAACACTAGGGCCGATGTTTTTTACGAATTGAATTAGACAAAAAAGTCAAGTGACATGTTTATTATAGGGTAATATCGCAAATTAATAAATTTTTATGATTAAGGTGGTTTTAGAAACAACTTGAAAAACAGAAAATGTAGATTTATTTGTTTTAATACAGACACTTAAGTTGGATACACCACCAAAATTATTTCAGAATAAATTATTTAAAGTGAAAAGTCGTGATTTTTAGCATTTTATCTAATTTTAAATATATTGATATAATATAGAAGATATTCTCTGTTTTTGCAAAGTGGTTGGAGTAACGCCTTTTTTGAAGTTATTACGCTTAAATTATGGTAAAATTGGATGGGAGGTGAACTATGGAACGTAGTAGCCAAGAGGAGCATTCAAAGTGGTACTCAAACACAATGTTCCTGAAAATTATAATCCCATTCATTCTCATTATAGTTCTACTTATCGTAAAGAAGGTTTTGGGGGATTTAATTCTCTCTTTTACGCAAGAAACCAAATGGTATATTCTTACTGGATTTTGTGCTGTCATTCTTTACATAAGTTGGACATTTAATGACTTTTTTAAAAAAAATCAGCAAAATCTGCGTAAAACATGGTATTTCTTTTTTATTGTTGGAGTTGTATTGATGCTTAATGATACAGGTTTTAACGTAAAAGAATGGCCACGATACACATTGATAGCGGGAATGTTCATTTTTGTTGATTTAGCCCTGTTTCTTACACCATCCATAAAGAAAATTGGCGGAGCTGAAATGGAACAAGTCAATGAAGTGGAAAGTATCAACGAGGAAATGAAGAAGGTAATTGTTCAAACTCAAAATAGGAGTTTGCAATTTACAGATATTTTGGACATGATGCAAATATCATCTTTTGAAACGCAAGAATGGAATGAAATAGAGAGTTATCAGAATAGTTTAGAAGACTTTTTATATACGTACGGAGTAACTTGCAGACAAAATATCACCGTATTCAAGAAAGATGATGATAGTTATTTTAAGCAAGAAGTAGGAACGGTACTTGGTGTAAACCTTACTATAGAACAAATACAATCCGTAAATGAAAAAATCATTGTTTTTATTAACGAACATACCGTTATCATCCCATATCTCGATAGAGTATTTCCAGTGGTCATTTCTATTGAATCGGAAAAGGAACCTGTGCTGGATATAGATATAGATCATATCATTAATCTGTCTTTGATACATAGTTGGTTGGCAAAACCTCAAGAAGAACAACCTGAATGACACATAGTGTAGATAAAAAATTGTAAGTTTGGTAGAATATGAGTATAGATAGGAAGGAGTGGATAAAATGGCAGTACTTACAAAAAAACGCAGGGTTAGGGTTAAGTCTCCTTTTTTACGTGAGAAAAATACTCGAACAGCTCCACAAACTTCTCCATCTTTATACACAAGGGATTTATTTAAAAGAAGCGATGAAGCTGTGGATCGTTTAAAAGATAGCCATTCGGCAAAGTGAGATAATAGGACAGGCGATACGCCTGCCTTTTTTATGTGATTAAAACTCTCATATTATGACCATACAGACAATATATTGGTAAAAAGATTTGTATGGGAGCTGATGCATGTAATGGGAGAAAAAAAGAAGATAAGTCCTTTTTTAACGGACAAACCCTCTGGAACGTTACCAAAGCGGAATAAGGATGACAGTTTACTACTAAATTTAAATAGGAAAATGAAGGACCAAATTGAAAAGTTAAAGAAAAGCAGATAGGGTTAGGCCATCTGCTTTTTACTTATATTGGAGGCTGATTACGTGTATTAGCGCCAAAAGTACCAAAGGATACAAAAAGATCCAAACATGACACCGGTTTCCTGATGGAGAACGCTCAACACTTGCTGGTACATTTAATTCTTTACATGTATCTATAAAAGCTTGAACATCTTTTTGCCAATTTTTCTTATCAAAATCAACCGCTAAAAACCAGCATGTTTCATCTTGTAAAAGGGGATAGAGACCTATTGTATGTTTACCTGTGAGATGATCATATACGACTTGTTTTGCTAGAGGGAGTAGTGTTCGATGCTGACATTCAGAACATTTAATGGTTGGTTTTTGACATATTGGTGGTTGCCACTCATATTTACAAGCAGGAGAATAACCGGATTTTTCACTTTTAGATTCCCACCTTACTGCATATACATCCGTTCTACCTATGAAAAGATCTTCAAATATTTTAATTCTTTCATTTATCTTTTGTTTTTTTGATATAGGAACTTCAGTCTTTGTATTTGGTATAGAGTCATTAGGCTGAATCCTCTTTAGCATTTATATCATTCATCAATTTTCGATATATTTCACCAATGATTCATAGTAATATAATAATAGGTATATAGTTGTGTTTTTTACTAAATGGGAAAGTCTGTAATTTTTCTTCTTTTAATTAGATATTTTTACTATAGGTTTAGAACAAAACTTCCTTCTAAATAATTTTTAACTTTGAAAAGGAGCAATTATACTATGGGCGTTGTTCGAGGATTTAGTAAAGTAGTGAATAAGGTTGCTGGGGGAGCAGCAAAAAGCGGAGTCAAAATCATAAGTAAAGCCGTTTCCACTAAAAATGAGAAGTTAGGAGAATATATTGGTGAAGTCGGAAATAGTGTGATTGAGGCATCTAAAGGGGCAGTTGATTCTGTAAGTCAATTTGCGGATGGAACAATACAAGGTACTTACGGATTACTTAGAAAAAATGAATATTATAAACAACAGGGATGGGCCGATATAAAAGATTCTACTGGACGCACTGTAAAGGGTATTGGTTCTGGTATTACATACACGGTAAAAAGTGCAGGTATTACCGTAAATGGTCTCAAAAATAAAGATAGAGATCAAATTCTTCACGGTCTAAAAAATATAGGAAAAGTTGCAGCCGTTACAACTTTTGCAATAGGAGTTATTGATATTTTAGATGGAGCTGATTTTGTACAAGCAGAAGAGATTGAAACAAGAAATGATCATTTAAATGGATTAGAACATGCAGAAACCGGCGTTTCTTTTATGGAAAAGACTGTTGAATTGCCTAACGGAGAGGTTATAACAGGATCATTTCCCGTGTTTGATTCAAAATTCAGTGTTGTACTAGTAGAAGAAATGTATCTAGAAAGTGATCATACTCAATTTACTATTGCTAACGAAACGCTCTATCAATCTATTCAAGAAAATCCAGATTTAGCGAAAGAACTAGGGTTATCGCAATATGATGTACAAGCTGTGGCGAATGGGACAACGCCTGAAGGATATGTTTGGCATCATACCGAGCAGCCGGGTGTTTTACAGTTAGTGAATGAAGAAACTCACCAAAATACAGGGCATACAGGCGGGCGTGAGCTTTGGGGAGGCGGAAGTGAGTATCGTTAAAAGTATTTTTATTCCAAACTAATTTTTTATTAAATAAATTAATCTAGGGGAGAAGAGATCATTGGATTTTAACAAAATTTTATCAGGAGCAAAAACCACTATTTATTTCTGGTTTATCCGTAAAATCAAAAGACACTTATGTAATAGCTATTCAATTCAAAGATAGGAAAAAACATTTAGAGATTGATGATAATATATACTCTACATTAATAAAAACTATTTTAATCTCTTAATGGGAAAATAGATATAAAACAGGAACAATTAATTATAAAGTTATCTACTATTAAAAGGAGAATATTAAATGGGGTTATTCAGTAAAATCACTTCAATGATATTGGGGTCTACAGAAGAACAAAGTATAAAAATAAAAAAAGAAGTTGCGTATAATACAAATAAAGCCATATATCCAAACGAAGCTAAAGCTGTTGAACAATTGGTAAGTAGTCAATATGAAAAGGCCCTTGAACAAATATTATATACCATTGGTAACTCTATACGTCACCATGCCAAATTATCTAGGGCAGATCATATTAAAAACAGTCCATTTATGCAACGTTTTGTCGATGATTATGGATTCCAATATTTTGTGAATGGAGTTTCACTAGGACATCAATTTCAAGCGGGAACAGCTGATTCTCAATTTCAAAAAGAAATAGGAATTTTAATGGAAGAGTTACATAAACGAATGATGAATGATGCTACAAGATCTTTTTCCTCTCAAAAAGTAGCTGAATGTTTTTCTGCAGGTGCAAAGGTTGCAGCAGACTTAGGATTTGAAACAGGAGTTCAAACTTATAAAAATGTGTACATATGAGCAGAAAAATAAATTTCCGAACTAAGTCTAGGACATTTTCTTCTAGACACTTGAAAAACACTTGATATATAAGGGATATATAAGGGATATATAAGGGATATCCTGTTCTATATTTACAATATATATGTCCTGCTTAATTTACTAACATATAAAGCTACTTAATACACTTATATTATTTAGTGACTCTGAAGGATCTCATATGAAGAAGTTAAGCCTGATTAATATAACATAAATAGCGGATACATTATTTACTGAATAAATAGAAAGGATGATTAAATTGAAAGAAAAATTAGCTTTACTTGCAACTGATCCTAGAAATATTGGAAGACTTTGTGAATTGATAGGAAGTATGCCTAATATTGAAACTTCCACTGCTGGAGGGAAAGTATTTTGGGATACTCTAGCTTCTTATGAAGGTTGGAAATTACAAAGAAATAAACTTACTCATCATTGTAGAATCCTTGATCCCAATGATATAAGAAAAGCTTGGGGATCTGAGTCTGCTATGATGGAAGCTTTGGAGCGTTTAAAACCAACGGAAAAATTATATTCAACTAACTCATCATCAAATAATAAAAATAGTCTTGCTGATGAAATTAGAAAGTTGGGAGATCTATATCAAGATGGTTTAATAACCAAAGAAGAATTTGAAGAAGCGAAAAAATCCCTTATAAGTAGATAAATTAGTGACTTTTGGCATTTTATCCGTTTTTAAATATATTAATATAATTTGAAAAGTATTTTTCTACGTGGAATTTTGATTAAGCTCATTTATTTGGGCTTTTTCTCTTACGTGGAATTTTTGCATTTAAATCATTTCTATGAATTTCATCTATTTATAAATGATCTTTTTCTAGTAAATAAGAACATTTGTTTGTATAATGAAAAAGAGAGAAGAAGTTTAAGGTAAGTGATTGCTCTAATAATATTTAAAACACATCTGAAATAGAAGAAGGGGAGATCATATGTCAAGAAATCCTGGTATAACCGATGAGGTAATCATTAAGATATACAAAAGCGGGATGTCATATAAAGAGATGAAATCGATCATTGGACTCTCGGATCGTGCCATCCGTGATGTGATGTATAAGCATGGTGTGAAAATGAATCATGAGAAATCGTCAGGACAACCACGAAAACATAAGGTAAATGAAGACTTCTTTAAGGTGTGGACACATGAAATGGCGTGGGTATTAGGTATGTTTGTGACAGATGGATGTGTTAACAATAAGATTCATAGTATTTCTTTTACGCAAAAAGATGAAAATATCCTTCATTTAATTGCAAATTACATGGAGGCTGATTACGTATTAGCGCCAAAAGCTCCAACAAGATTAATCCCAACTTTACTTATTAATTCAAAAGAAATTAAAAAAGATCTTGAGAACTTAGGTATAATCGCAAATAAATCTTTAAGTGTTCCTTTTCCAGATGTACCAGAAGAATTTTTACCGTCATTTGTAAGAGGGGTGATTGATGGTGATGGATGGGTTCAAAAAACAGGATATATCATGAATGTTACTTCAGGTAGCAAACGTTTTGCAGAAGGACTTTTAGATGTCTTTCAATCATGGAGGTTACGTTCAGAAATTACATCTGAAGTTAGTCAGACTGGAAATTCAATTTACCGTATCTGGGTAAAGGGTAAACATACACTACCTAAGCTAGCAAGGATTATATATAATAATGACATTGATAACTATATTTCATATAAAAAAGAATATATGACACGACATTCAGGAGATAGTAGTTTCTAAATATATTGGGAGTGATATTAATGTGGAAAAAAGTAAACGGCGGGTTAATTCAAACTACAGATGAATCAAGAGTAAAGTTTAGAACAAATATTAGTAAATCAATCTTAGATCAATTAAACACTATAGCCATTGAAAATGACACCCATGTAAACTATTTAATTGAGAGTGGATTACAAAATGTTATATTACAAGGAGTAATTACGTATAGCAAAGAATCTAGACCCAAAGATCGTGTCCAATATAAAACTACCTATGATCAAGATTTATTAGACCAGGTTAAAGAGTTTGCTAAGCAGCATCATTTATTTATTAATGATGTCATTGAGTATAGCGTTAACTTTATAGATTTGACACACACGAAAAATAGTAGTTATAAACATCGGGTGGAGTAGTAGTGTGTGTTACTTTACTTTATGTTAAAATAACGCCCCGAACATAATATATATTATCGGCAGTAAAATTTTGAGTTCATTTGTAGTCTCAAAACACAAGAATACTTTTAATATTGAGACCAAACAAAAATTTAGCTTAATACATAATCATCATTCGTATTTAATTTAAATAATTTTCACTAATAGAATAGCTAACATCTAAAATCTATCTGATTTTTAAAGATCTACATGACATTTATGTGTGTTATTCGCTACATCTCAAATCACTAGTTAACATTATCAATAATGTCTAATTTGCTATCCTTATTTGCTTTTTTTATTAAATTGTTCAGAATATTTATAAATAATTGGTAAATCCTTTTCAGCAATAAACAATCAATCATGTTCCTCATTAGGCATATCCATTCTATCAACTGCCGTTTTTAAATCATCATTTCTGATATGAGTATAAATCATGGTAGTTTGTATCGATGAATGACCCAATTGTCTTCTTAATTTTGGAACATCATTTATTTCTGAATGGTACCTGGTTGCAAATGAATGTCTCAGTTTATGTACTGACAAAGAGGGTTTACCAAATGCTATTGCGTATTTTTCAATCATTTTTTCTACTGAGCGATTGGTTAATCTTCTTGATTTTCCTTTAGGGCCCATTGGCGCTGATATAAACACTGCTTTATTTGTTTTGTTTACTTGGTACCTATTTATTCTAATTGATAAGTAATCTTGAAGATCAGACGCAGCTATCTGACTGAAGTAAACATACTGTTCTTTATTGCCTTTTCTAATTACTCTAACCGAATTTTTGCTAAAATCAATATCATCTAAATCTAAGTTGACTAATTCAGAAAGACGAAGGCCAGAACCTAATATTAGTGACACGATTGCTGTATCACGTTCTCTATTTAGTTGATAAAAGTTAACTAGTTTTTTATTATCTTTGCAGATTTGACCATAATCATAAGCGATAAAAGACCTAAATTTCTCGTATTCATCACCGAGCAGAATCTTGCCTTCCATTTTGTTTGCGATTGTTTCCATACTTTCTTTAATCTGATTAAATTCGATTTTTGCCATTACATTTCTATTAATATATGATTTCAAATCAGGTGTTTCTGCAATATTCTGCAGATAATTAAATAGAGACTTTAAAGCTGACAATTTGCGATTCACTGTAATTTCTTTATTATTCAATTCATATTTAAGAAAACTCAAAAAATTTTCAACTTGTTGTACCGTCATTTTCTCTAATTGATCCAGAGAAATATCTTTCATGTCTTTACAAGTACTTATCTGTTCATTTATCATCCATGTAAAAAATATTTTAAAATCATGACAATAATTTAATAATGAAGCAGTCGATAGTTTCCTCATTTTATGATTAATAAATTCTTCTACATACCAAGGTAATTCACTTAATAATTCCATCGTCTTATTAAAGTTATTTTGATTTGTATTATTACTCATTATGGTACCTCACAGTCTAATATTCTATGTATCTTCTAAATATATTGTAAAACGTAAAGATTATTACGTCAAATTTATATTTTACGTAATAATCTTAAAATAGCCCTCTTAGGGGTCCGACCGTCAAAATGTGAATGTCCAAAGACAAGAAAATCTAAATCACACTTTATATACATTAAGATTAAGCTGATTTACGACATCCCTCCTAACTCGATTTCACCATAATAAACCATCGTCTTATCATCAAAGATACTACCAGTTAGCAAAAGGAGCGACAGTTCTTATTGAACAGTCACTCCTAATAGCATATGAAGGAATTGTAAACCTGCAAAATTTCCTCTTAGTTTATTTTTTTGAATGGATAAATTCTTTTTTAACAGGAAGTTGTAAGTTGGATACCATATTGTTAACGGCACTAAACAGAGCTTTTACTGAGGAAATCATAATATCAGTGTCAATTCCACAGCCCCAATATACAGCACCATTCTTTGCGGTAATTCCTACATAAGATATAGCGTTTGATCCTGAGCCTATTTCCAGCGCATGCTGCTTATAGACCAAATCTGTATAGTCGATACCCAGTTGTGTTTGAATAGCGTTGCTGATAGCATCGAGCCTTCCATTTCCCACACCAGCAAGTTCGTGTTCTTCATTATTTATACGGATCGATACAATTGTTTCGTAGTGACCATTTTGAGTGTATTTGTAACGGATAAATTCGACAGGAGTATTAATATTCACATATTCTTTGATGAAAATGTCATAGATTTCATTCGGCATAAGTTCCTTGTGCTTATAATCTGAAACATTTTTCACACTATATCCAAAGCCTTCACGCATTTCGGTAGGTAGATCTATTCCATACTTTTGCTGAAGGATATAACCGATTCCGCCCTTACCGGATTGGCTGTTAATTCGGATGATATCTCCTTCATATTCTCTTCCAATATCCATCGGATCAATTAATAAATAAGGAACAGTCCAATACTGACGTTCTTCTTCCTCGCGCCATTTCATACCTTTGGCAATGGCATCTTGATGGGAGCCAGAAAATGCCGTAAAGACAAGCTCACCGCCATATGGGTGTCTCTCGTGAACCTTCATTCTTGTTAACTTTTCATATTTGGAAATAATGGTAGGGATATTTTCAAAATTCAACTTTGGATCTACCCCGTGTGAAAACATGTTTAATGCAAGCGTTACGATGTCCACGTTCCCTGTTCTTTCTCCATTTCCAAACAATGTTCCTTCGACTCTTTGCGCTCCGGCAAGCATACCTAGCTCGGCATCTGCTACGCCAGTTCCTCTGTCATTGTGTGGATGAAGTGATAGGATTACATGATCTCGGTAGCTCAGATTGTCACTCATATACTCAATTTGATTTGCGTAAACGTGAGGCATCGACATTGATACCGTAGCTGGTAGGTTGATAATTACCTTGTTATCAGCTGTTGGCTGCCAAATATCAAGTACCTTGTTGCAAATTTCAAGCGCAAACTCCACTTCTGTACCTGTGAAGCTTTCCGGAGAATACTGAAATTGGAAATTCCCTTCGGTTTCAGCAGCATATTTCTTAAGCATTTTTGCTCCAGTTACAGCAATGTCAATAATTTCTTCCTTAGATTTTCTAAATACTTGCTCACGCTGTGCCACAGATGTGGAATTGTACAAATGCACCACTGCTTTATTCGCACCCTGTAACGCTTCAAATGTTTTCTTGATAATATGTTCTCTTGACTGTGTTAAAACTTGAATTGTCACATCATCCGGAATCAAATTTTCTTCAATTAATGTACGTAAAAAGGCGTATTCTGTTTCCGATGCAGCAGGAAAACCTACTTCAATTTCCTTAAAACCCACTTGCAAAAGCAATTGAAAATACTCTAACTTCTCCGCTAGACTCATAGGGACGACCAAAGCCTGATTTCCATCTCGAAGATCTACACTACACCATGTAGGCGCTTCTACAATATACTCCTTCTCTGTCCATTTCAAGCTTTTCACTGGGGGCATAAAGTAACCTCTAGAATACTTTTCGATATTTTTCATCCTGACTCCCACCTTTTAATTTGTAATGGTTAGTTTATTTAAAAAATAAAAAAGCCCCGTCTCTATTAATATAGAGACGAGGCGTTGCTCGCGGTACCACTCTAATTGATTAATCATAATAATATTAACCCACTTATTTTCAGTGGCAATAACCACCTATCTTCATAACGGTAGAAAACCGACATCCCCTACTGATTATGTTCAGGGAGTAGCTCATGGATGAGTTCAAAGGCTAAAACTACCGATTCTCACCAACCATCGGCTCTCTGATAAGTTATAAATCCTTTTACTATTTCCAATCTTTGCTTGTTATTATTTAATTAAATACGATGATATATCGATAAACTCAAGTTGTCAATACTGAATTTACTGAAAATAAAGATTATTATGAATTTATACCATTTCTTTAAAGGTATACTTGAATAGGTCTTAATCGCATTACAAACTCCCTTTTAGCCAGGCGCGGGGACGGTATGGACCTACCGGGATTTGAATCAAGCTGGTTTTTCCCTTCGAATCGATTCTGTAAAGTTCATCACATTGCTTCACATCGAATCCAAGCAGTGGATGGCCCCCCATCCCTAAGGCACACGACATCAAGAGAAGTCTTTGAACGAGAATCCCCGCTTCCATCTGTTGAATACGATATCCTCTGTACCCTAATTTCTCTTTAAGGTGATTCTTGTCACCAACAATATGCATACAGAGTGGAACTTGATACAGATTCACATTGGGCATGGTTAATCCTAATTGTAAAAAATGCCGATGATCTCCCTCGGTTATTCCCAGAAGTGCATGAGCACTATTGTCATAAGAGTAGGCACCACTTGGAACGCCCTCCACATTATATAAACTTCCGTACAAAGTAACACGAGAAAGAATATTCCCACTTTTGTCGTCAAGGTCATTCTGATACGAGAAGGAACATGTCTCTTTTAACAATGTGGCTAGTTTTGTTTGACTCACTTTTTCCATGATAAAATCGCTATTAGGAGAATACCGCTTCCTGCAAATCGTTGCGAGATCGTATGATAATTTTTCTGTAACAGGTAGTAAGATCATCTCCGTACTTAAGGAACGTTTCATACGATTATTTTTCCTTATCTTTACAAAGGGCTGTGTTGTTTCAAACATAGATGCTTCATTCATTTTTCTCAAGCTAGGATAATCGATGACCCTCTTTGAACGGTTATAAGAAACATGCTCCATCAACGGCAATTCCTGACACAATTCTGTGGCAGAAACAATTTCTTCTCTATTTTGATTGTTGTCAACACCATGGGTGGAAGGATGAATAGATAATGGGATAACCGCATATACACTTTCATCCTGTTCGGATAACCCAAGTAAATGATTAATAGACCGATCAAGAAACTGGTAGCAAACCTTTGTAGAGAACCCCATCTGATCGGCCACTTCTAACGATTGCCCAATTAATACACCTGCATCCAACCCCTGAAGCCTATAAGAAAAATTATTGTATTTATAGAAATTTTTCCAAAAAACTGTCGAGATAAAAACGGTGCAAAAACTGTCAGTGATAGGATAACCGTTTCCAAGACTTCTTGATAAGTAAGAATCGTAATTTCCTTCTCGTACCAAAATCAAGCGGTGATGCGCAACATCGTAATGGTATATGCCTGTTGGAGCATCTTCAAGCTTTATATACACATATAATTCATTGGGATACAACGCACCTCCAGAGGGAACAAATCTCCGTACTGACTGCACAAAGCTCACAGCTTTTTCTTTTGTTTCCTCATTTAAAGCGAATTGAGAATATTGAGTAAGGCCGTTTACATACCATAAAAAATGACCAAGCTCCATCAGGCTAGGTTTTAGATTAGCTTCTCTTCTATTCAGTACGAAAGGTACATCAGCGGTAAGAGGAACCTCTGGTAAACCACGGTACAGTTTATATGGAAGTGGTGCGTCTTCCCAATCGACCTGCCAATCTGGCGGAACGATTTTCTCCGTGTCAAAGTGTAGATGGTGTAGAAATGTTTCTAGCTCCAAATCTTTTGTCCTCCTACTCTTTCATTATGGGAACGGATGTGGATATGGATTAAGCTGTTCAAACGATAAAGGCAGCTTCCTATATCCTAGTTGCATCGGAACCTTAAGTACTCTCTCTAACCCTTTCACTCGGGTAAGATGATGACCAAATGTCATTGGTAACATTCCGGGAATCAAGACCTTTACACAGAATAATCCGTTTCGTTTAGTGATAGGTGTTGTTTGGTCAACGACTATGACTTCGAGGTTTAATCGGCGGAACTTATTTAGAACCTCCTGAAGATCATCCTTTAAATCAGGATTTGCCGGCGGCTGCTTGAATTCCTCAGCAAACGAACGTAATGGTCGACGATTATCCAGTAAAAAACTCAGTCGTCCCTCTGCTTCTGGCAGACCGTAAAGCATGCCATGGTCTTCCATGGAACGTACTTCGAATGAATCATGTAGCATCTCTACATATTTCTGCCGGTTTTGCTCCAATTTTTCATCATGCCTATACATCATTCCGGCCAGCTCGTAAATCGCACTTTTTACAGCTCGCACCGGATCAGGGTTAGCTCCAGCTGCACAAATAAGGTTTACACCCTTGGATTTTCTGTTTTTTGCCACTGCCCAAACGCTTGGAATTTCATGTTCCATCGTAGAATTGTAAAAATGAAGGTCATATCCCGCCACCTCACGTATACGGTCGACCATCAGCTGTAACTCTTGATCGTTAGCAGAACTAAGATCAAGACGAGGAAGCGGTAGCTTAGCATACCAGGTTAACAAGAATGAATCTCGCTCAACTACCTCCATAATGCCATGGAAAATAGCTTCCTCTAAACTTCCTCCTAATGCACACCCATTGGAGGTTTCATAAACAAAGCCCTCCCCATAGCCCAAACTGTAATAGGCGAGTAACTCCGGAACCAGAATAGGACGTTCTTGTAAGAATGAATAGCCCCAGACCCAATTCATTGGGTCATCAGGATTAAAAGATTTAAACGGAAAATGAGGCTTTTCATATTGCTCTTTTTCATGTAAACCAACTGTTGTAGGATTTAGTGCTTGATTCTCTAAATTATGATAACTATCACGAACTACCCTTCTTTTACCTCGAGGTTCGATCCCGCAATATCGCTCCAAACCTTCCAAAATGGCAGTTAGCTCACTCATTTCATAAGAATTGGATCTTCCTGCCACTCCCTCATCTGCACCAAACAGCGGCATGTTCACTAAAACATCAGCAAATGGAAGCGGGATATCCTGCATTTTTCCATTCATGATCCCCGTACGATAATCGAGATAATCTTTGACAAGCACTGATTTTAGTTCATCCATTGAACGGCAGCGATACCCACCATTCTTTATTTTTGGACTAGATTCTAACCTAATTTGAGCTAGTTCCGATGTATCATCGGGTATTGAACTGCACAACGGACACAAGGGATCAGGCGAGAAAAGATGACTAGTGTTCGTTAACGTTCTAAGGTGAGTAATGAATACTCTTTCTTCCAAGTTGCTTGGCTCTCCTTCAAGAATCCTCTGTACTTCTTTACCTATCAAAGTTGCCATTTGCAATAGTCCCGTCCTTGATGCCCATGCATCTCGCAGTACACCTTCACCTGCTGTCAACCTCATTTGAATCCCCCACATTTCTTGGGAATCGGATCCAGCTATGATGCGCCTTATGTCAGCACAGTGAGAACATCCTGGTTTATCGGGTTGTACTAATGGACCAATTATCCCTTCCCCAAAGGAAACAAAACCTCGAAGCCATGGAATACCTTTGCCCCTGAATCTTTCCTCCGCTTTTTGATGAACCGATGGATGCCAGGCATCATGTAGCACCAGAGCTAATTCTGTTTCTTCAGGAACCTCTTCTGATGTACTCTGTCGCTTTACGGGATAGTTTTCGGACAATTGATCATAGACAAAATCAGCCAACAAACCCTCTCCGTTAATTAGAATATGGGCAGCCATTAGGGTTCCTCCCCTCGTATCTGCACACCAAACACCCCTGCTAGTTCCGGTTTTAAAAAAGGTTCAAACGAAAGATCATAGACGAAGAGTCTTTTGCTGTTTCCGTTCAGGATTTGAATGGATGATTGTAATAGTTCCAATTGTGTTATTTCTTCACAAGATGGGATTTCGAGTTTACCTTCCATTTCTTTCAGAAAAACAGTTGACTCCGCTTCCCTATCAGTCGATTTCACCTCATTTTGAATATTTAATAACGCTTGTTGCAATGCACTCCGTAAAGCCAATGTTGGATTTAGACCTATGCTAGTGTACCGACGACCCTGCGACTTTACCCATATGACAGGGAAGCCTAGCATTTCATTATCCAAACCGATAGTTGGGGTACCATTTAAGGTAGTAAGGGAATTTAAATAAAATCTACAGTGAGGATCTTCTATTTTTTCTAGTTGTACACGAAACATCGTGTTTCGCTGATCAATCTTTCTACTTTTCAATTCCTCTTCTAAATAGACTTGCAGGCCACGACAAACAGCCTCTTCAATTGTTTCTCCTGCACCAATGCCGATAAAACCTTCCGTTATGTTCACTTCTGCTTGATCTTTCTGATCGCTGACTCCCTTAATCATTTGTGACACATACATTTCAATACCAGTCAGTCCGGCTTCCCTTTTTGCCTCCTCATGTGTAAAACCCGGACACACCACCTCTGGCAGGAGGTCTGCCGGTCCATCTGACACTGGATTTACTGCTTGAACATAGCACTGCGAAAGAGGGAGTTGCTTCAAGTCTCTTTCCTCCCAGGTATGAAAAATCCCAGTTTCTTCTGAAGTTAATAAACTGAAATATTCCAAGAGGTTGCTTGATGGTTCCTTTTTAATCCGTTCTTGCTTGAGTAGTACATCAAGATCTTCAACCAGTCTAGGGAATACACTCTTATTTTTAACCAATGGATGTGGGATGAATGACATCCAGTCTCCTTTCAGTGTTTCAAGATCAAGCAGGTAAATTTGATTACTCTGATTTGAATCTGTAATTCCTGTAGCCTTCTTGAAAAATTCAAACACAGCGATATTCGCTAGCATTGAACCCGCTGTTGAAGAGTAGGTTTGTAGCTGCCGATTCTCTTGCAATGTAGATTGATGGATGCGACGCCATGCGGACTCCCAGCATCCATCTGATTCCGGATGAACCAATGGACCTGCAAGCCCGACTCGGTCTAAACATAATGGCAGGTAGAAATGCCTTCTTCTCCTCTTTACAGACTAAATTTAGATTTCTAAGTTCCGTTATCTGATCATTTTGAGAGACATAAAATATCCAATCAAAAGGCTGTATAGCTTCTTGCCAAAAATTCTTTCCCTCCCCTTTTTCAAATGGTATCTCTTTTACCTCCACCTCGGAATCATTCCTTTTGGCATGCTTCACCAGTTCATTAATCCGCAATCGATTGGTAGGTACTGAATCCGTCACCATGATATGAAATGTGGGAAGTCCCGATTCAATTAATGCAGTAACTAACGAAACCATAAAGGGACCTGATCCGATAGCTAGCACTTTAGCCTGACGGTATTCTTGAAAATGGTACGCACCTGAATCAACAAAGTTCTCAATAAATTCAATTTGTGAATCATACTTTTCGAGAACTTTTGCTTTTAATTGATGTGAACAATCTTGGCTTGCATCTCGAACAAAGCCATTCTTGTACAAAGCTTCTCCAATCTCATATACCCTGTTTCGATACGGGGCTGTTAATCCCTCTGTCAACTCCTCCAATGTTTGCTCCCCATTAAACATCGGCATCAGTTTTTCAATCCATTGATAGATTGTACCGCCTTCCATTCGAAATGAGCTTACGTTATTTCTAAAATAGACACCACCTTGTGGATCAGGTAGATAAAATGTATCATTTTTCACCTTGAGACGTGAGTTTGATTTCAGTTTCGTCATTCAGCTCCTCCTTCATTCTAATCGTTCCTAATGATTCCCTATCATTTTATGTACTTGTATTTGTCCATTATGATTAACCAAAAAGCAAGTGCTTCCCTACGACAGGCAGGGACACTTTCCTTTCTTTCTTTAAATAATCTATATTTTTTTGAAGAATGATCAACAGCATCACAACAACTAAATAAAGAAGCCAAAACAGCCGAAGCCGAAACCGAGACCGAAACAGCCGCCACAACCGCCACAACCAAAACAGCCACCACAGCGAAAGCCGAAACCGAAACCGCCACAACGACCGAAACCACCACAACGACCGAAACCACCACAACGACCGCAGCCGCCACAACCACAACGACGCACATCGCTAAAATCGAGCGGATTTTGGCTCTGATAATCTATAGGAATTAACTCACCAACTTGATATTGATCCATCCCCAACGTTTGTAATTCATTTTGAAAATTATACATTTTTTCCTCCCCTTTATATTTAATAATCAGATTAAATATCTGAAAAGAAAGTTGAACGAAGGTAATTTGTGTTTTTTGTATATAAAACCATCAAATACTACGTATACTCTCTTCAACAAATTATGATTTATTTAGGTGGTTGTTACTGATTTAAGAGCCTATTTCACGTTGAAAGCAACATAGAATGTTGCTCCATTTGACGATGAACATGTATCAAACGTAATAGATACTCTAATTAATCAAAAAAGAAGTGCCCCTGCGACAATACAGGGGCACTTTCCTTTCATAAAATAACCAAATTTTTTTGAAGAACTACCATTGCCAACCTCCCCAACAGTTAAAACAGCTAAAGCAACGAAATTGAAAGCCTCCGCACATCATACCACCACAACGCATGCCTCCACACATCATACCTCCGCAACGCATGCCTCCACACATCATACCTCCGCAACGCATGCCTCCACACATCATACCACCACAACGCATACCTCCACACATCATACCGCCAAATTGGCGCTGATCTTGAATTTGGAAATCTATAGGAATTAACTCACCGACTTGATAATTATCCATCCCTAACATTTGTAGGTCATTTTGAAAATTGTGCATATTTTCCTCTCCTTTATATTTAATAATCAGGTTAAATACATGAAAAGAGAGTGAACGAAGGTAATTTATGTTTTGTGTATATAAGACCCAAATACTACGTGTACTCTCTTCAACAAATTATGATTTATTTAGGTCGTTGTTACTGATTGAAGAGCCTATTTCATGTTGAAAGGAACATAGTAGGTTACGTCAATAAAGCTACAGTAGGAATTTAACTATCTTTATGCTCTTCTGGATGAACATCTTATTTGCATTTTCATATTTTATTAGAAAAACACGACTGATCGCCTAATGGTGAAGGTCGATGTCTTTTTCGTAGTTGAAGAATTGAAGAAGGTGATTCTAATTGGTAGGTTGATCTATTTAGATTTTTTGTCCAAATTCGGTGTTGGAGGAGCACACCCTGGTGGCATTAATCTAACTAAGGAAATACTTAAGAATGAAGAAATTAACAAAACTTCTCGCATTTTAGATGTAGGCTGTGGCACTGGCCAAACAGCTGCCTATCTAGCTGCACAATACGGAGCAAAAGTAATGGGGCTGGATATTAACCCTTTAATGGTGGAAAAAGCAAAAAACAGAATGAGGCAATACCAATTACCGGTGGAAATTATTCAAGGCTCAATAGAGAATTTTCCGGTAAAGGATGGAAAATTTGATCTTATTATTTCCGAATCTGTCCTCGCTTTTGTAAATCAGCCAAAAGCTCTTAATGAAATATTTCGATTATTAAAAAATGGTGGTCGTTTTATTGCAAATGAGCTTATCACTAATAAACTTCTGTCTCCAACTATAGAGGAAGAAATTAAACAATTTTATGGATTAGATTCCGTCCTGATGGAAAAGAATTGGATCACTTTATTGGAACAAACTGGTTTTAATAATATAAATATTCGTATGCCGAAACAATCAATGCTTCAATACAATCCAAATCCTGAATTCCAGTACTCAGAGCATATTGAACCTGAACTTTACACAGTAATGTATGAACATTTTAATATAATAAGAAAGTATGAAGGTATTTTGGGCTATCGAATATTTTCATGTACTAAATAGTTATTTGTGAATTTGCTACCCTATTAAAAATAATTTGCTTTCCTTAACAATTCCTGTTATGATAATAAAGAATTATTTTTGTTCGGTGTAAAGGATAGTTTAAGTTCGACTTTTCGTCTTGATGATCACTTTGGGCAAGGATAGTAATACAAATGTGTGTTTAAAGCACTAGGAGGCAACAAAAATGGAACAAGGTACAGTTAAATGGTTTAATGCAGAAAAAGGTTTTGGATTTATCGAACGTGAAAATGGAGACGACGTATTCGTACACTTCTCTGCTATCCAAAGTGAAGGATTTAAAACATTAGACGAAGGTCAAAAAGTTACTTTTGACGTTGAGCAAGGTGCTCGTGGAGCTCAAGCTGCTAACGTTCAAAAAGCTTAATTATAACAATAACCTAACATCTACAAACAGATTCTTTAATTAGAATCTGTTTTTTTATTAATGAAATAAATAGTGCACCTGCGCCTTTCTAGTATTAACTATTAGTTTTTCGCTTTTTAATATTGCAAAGTCTCATAAGCAGAATACTTAACCAAACTACAATTAAATAGTAGAAAAATATACATATGGATTTTAGAAATGACGTAAAAAACCTACTCAACATATGAGTAGGTTTCTAAAGCAAATAAAGTAAAAAAATTTAAGCCTTAAAAGGTTGAAGAAAGTATAGCATAGTAAGTCAAATAATCTACCCTTTGGGCAAGTCAAGTGCTTGGTATGCTTTTTGATATTTCCCTCCATCAGCAACTTCTGAATGGTACAAAGCCTTAAGAGCAAAATTTTTCTCTAGATTATGTTCTCCCATTAACTCTTTTAAGCGCTTTTGCAATTCATTATTATCCTTTATTAGTTGTTTCATTTGCGATTTTATATACTTCATGAGATATTTAATTCCTTTCACATACCGAAAATAAATATAAATTATTGATTCAAATCGCTAGATACGAGATGAATTCAATCATTATACAATACTGATTTCGCCAAAAAAGTAATCGTTGCATCGTCCATCGGTGGATTGTGAAGACCTGCACGAACATCACGATAATAGCGTTGAAGAGGATTAGTGCGTTGTAAGCTTTTTGCTCCAACAACACGCATCGCTTTATCAACGACTGAAATAGCATGATTTGTAACCGAATGTTTAACAGCACCTAATTCTTTTCCTAAAAGATTACGCGTTTCTGGTTTTTGATCCCATTTTTCTGCAACAGAATAAAGAAAATGACGAGCCTCAGCTAGCTCTAATTCAATCTCACCAATTGCCCGTTGAACATTAGGAAGATCACGAATAGGTCCAGGAAGACTATTTGGTGAATAGGTCTTTGCAAATTCGATAGCAAAGTTTCTTGCAGCTGTTGCAATACCTAGATAACAAGCTGGTATATGCAATAACCAGGCATCCGGTTGTTTTTTACCTGGTTGATTGCGAACAACTAAATATTTATCTGGAACTTTTACATCTTGTAAGACTAAATCATGACTGCCTGTCCCTTGCATCGATACCATATCCCATGTTTCTTCAATACTCACACCTTCTAAATTTCGGTGAATCAAAAATGTACCCATAACATCTTCTTCAGTCACCCAAGCTGTCACCAGGATGATATTCAGAATCGGGGATAACGTCGTAAAGGTTTTTCTTCCTGTGATAATCCAATTATTTCCCTGTTTTGTAGCAATGGTTTCAGGTCGTGCTCCTCGTGTTGGACTACCAGAGTTTGGCTCTGTTGCCGCTGTATTCACAATGGCACCATTTGCTACTTCTTTAAAAAATTCATCTAATACATCAGCATCCCACGGTCTTTTTTCGGTTAATGATAGGACTGTACCTACATGCCAACCGATGCCAAGGGCAGTTGGTCCACATTGAGTGGCTATCGTTTCTTGACCAAGTAAATAGTCATAAAGGGATCCACCCTTACCTCCATATTCTTTCGCTAATGTTAATGTGTGATAACCAAATTCCTTCAGTTCTTTCATATTTTCAAAAGGAAACCCTCTTGATTCATCCAATTCTTGTGCACGCTCAGAGAACAATCGAATAGAGCGTTCTAGGTTTCTAATGTATGTCTCTTGTTCTTTATTTTGAAAAAATGGCAATTTCAATCATCCCTTCTGTTTGCCGTCTATGTAAATAGTATCATTTTAATTCGAATAATTTGTTTTATCCATGGAAAATACAAATATTTTTCATCATTTTATGATTTTTTCTATAAAATAACTATGATTTAAAGAAATTCTATCTCTACCCATCAGTGGGATAGGGAGATATAACTCCACTGATGGGTAGTCTATTATTATGTTATTGTTTACCTACACCCTCATCCTTTTCTAAAAATGTAAGAATACTAGAAAGGTACTTTTGGATTTCTTGAACTTGATGAGCGGCAGAGTCAGCAATTTGTTTATAGTGATGCTGACCTTCATCCGTAATTCGTAAATAGCGTTTCGTCCGCTTTTCACTTTCCCAGCGACCTACAAGTAAGCCTGTTTCCTCCATTTCATGAGATAAATCATATAAATAACCATTACTCGCTATCCAACCAAACTTATGTTTTAATAAATCAGCAATTTCTCCCATATAGATTGGCCTTTTTGAAAATGCTGTCTTGAGAGTGACATATCGAACTAAGTCCTTAACAGAAACAATTTTGGAAAAATAGGAGCGATATTCTTCAGGAAGGTCATTTGTAACAGGTGGATTTTGTCCTGAACCTGTTAAATCATGCATAAAACGGTCAATTACCTTTTTCACTTCGGTAAATCGTACTGAAAAATTATCCTGATACCACTTAAATAATTCTTTCCCTTTTTCGGTAATCTGATAATAATTACGACCTTTATTTTTATTTATGGAAAGATGACCAGAGTTTACGAGTTGTCTGGCAATTTTACATAGGTAGTCATAGCTATGTATCTTACCTGAAAAAGAATTCTTCAAATCAAAATAGATGGCACGAGGATAATTTTCTTTTTTTAATAATGAAGATAGCAAATATAATGTTAAAAATTCCCGCTGACTTAATCCGATGGACTCTACAGAAATGTTTTCCATCATTTATCATCCCCCTATTTCCTCTTTTTAACTATTTGATAGAATACTTGTTCTATATCCTACCTCTATTATCCTGCCTTTACACAAAATAGTAAAGTAAATGAGATGTTGTATCTAGTTATCGTAAAGTGTCTATAGATTGCTTGACAACTAATAACAGATTCTTGTGGTATATAACGGAAGAAATAATAAAATAATTCCAAATTAAAAAGCCCAACTTCTCTGCAAAGTAAAATAGAGAAAATGGGCTTTTCTGTTACTTCATTAAAGCGTCCGTTTTTGAATAACACTTATAAAAACAAGATCATATAGTCTACATCAAAATAAATATTGTTTTCTAACCTTAAACCTTTCTTTTCTGTACCAAAAACTTTAAATCCCAGTGAAGAATAAAGCTTTTTTGCTGGTTCATTAGTTGAAACAACCGCTAAATATACCTGTTCCAAACCCTCAATACCTTTTGCTTTCTTTATTGCTTCTTCCATTAAGACTTTCCCAATTCCTAAACTTCTTTTAGAGGGAGAAACATACATTGCTCCAATATGCGCCCTATGACTTAGTTTATATAACTTTTCTTTATGTAAAGTAATGATTCCAACCAGTTCTCTATTCTCAAAAGCTCCGTAGGTAAAAGAATCATTCAATTGAAATTTGTTCTTAATTTTCTCAATAGAAAAGTCTTTTTCTTCTTCATAACTGGAAGCGAATGATTCTGGACTAATTTGTAGAGATTCAAGTCTAATGTTACGATATTTTTCTGCATCTTCTAATGAAGTTAAAATTTTAATTTCCACAGTTTTTCCCCTTTGCCAATTAATCTATATGTTTTATTTTATAATAAAGTTACTACTAATTGTTAAATTAATCTGCTTACGATAGCTTAAGTACAATCCCTGACAATATTCTTTATATTTTAACATATATGTCTAATTTTATTATTAAGTGTTATTCAGCAAAATTGCCCTGTACATAAAAAAGGGCGCAATTCTATTCTGAACATGCGCCCGATTGTTGAAAAACAATGGATATTATTAATAATATTTCAATATAATCATCCATCCTTCTTCAATCATATTGAGTTAACCATTAAATAAATTTATCCCTATTAAGCACTGCTTTATCTTAAATAAAAGTTTATTGTCTTAAAAGAATTTAGCAATCCGACACCTAGTCCAACACAGGAAATTGTGATTAAGGAATATATTAATTTTAAGTCTTTTAATATAATGATACCTGCAATTATTATAAGTGAATCAATAATAAAAATAACAATTCCCGGATTAATTGCTGTTGATTTTGAGATTAAAAGTGCTAGTAAATCTACTCCTCCAGGACTAATATGTAATCGTAACATAAAACCAACACCAATTCCAATCATCATTCCACCAAGAATTACATTCGTTATGATTGGTAGATGTACCAAACCGTTTAGTGGTGTTAGTAAATCAATGATGGTTGAAGTAAAAGCCAATCCAAGAAAAGCATTAATGAAATATGACTTATCATATATAAGTGATAGAAGATATATGGGAGTATTAATCATGATCATGGTGTGTCCAACCTTGATTCCCCAAACATATTTGATTAACAAACTTATTCCGAATATCCCTCCACTAATTAGATGAATGGGAATTATAAACAGGTTAAGACCAATTCCAATACAAACACTTGATAAAAGTAAAGTAACAAGCTTTTTCATGAAAGAGATTCCCCTTGTCCAAAGTGTTATTTTAAAATATATGAGAGGAATGCAAGTATATTACGAATTAGTAAAACATTTATTGGGGGTTAACATTTTTTATGAATTGTTGTATTTCCTTCTCAACATTTTGTTTTCAATTGAAACAAAGCTACGACCATTATAATTTATCATTTATTTGCTTCCTCCTTACCCAATAATATTTTTGAATATCATACCATTTTTCTTTCACTATCCTGCACCGTTATTTTAAGTAAAATACTTCACAACTTTTTTAATAAAATCTATCAAGTGATAAATCTTCTTTAAAATTGGAAACATAATCAACTAACTTTACTAATTATTACTTTTCTGTATATACCATTCATCATTACACTTTTATCTTCATTTAGCGTTAAATTTGTATTATTTCTAAGGTACAGCTCTTCAAAATTCAATCCAATATCTGTTCCTAATACTTTAATTAGTGGTCTAAGAAGTTTTTTTGGTAAAGATAATTTATGTTCTTTAGATACAAATTTGTCAAAGATAATTATTTTTCCGTCATTTTTTAAAACCCTCGTCATTTCTGTGAAACATTTATCTGCATCAGGTACAACAGAAAGAATTAGACTGGCAATTACATAATCAAATGTTTCATTTTTAAACTCCATATTTTGAGCGTCCATTTCTATGAACTTAATAGAGGAATTCTTGAATTTTTTCCTTGCTCGATTTAGCATATCAGGTGAAAAATCAATTGCAGTTATATTCAAATCCGATGGATTAATTAACTCCAAATCAGCACCTGTTCCAACACCAACAAATAAAAAGGACATTTTTTGTCTTTGATTTGATTGTATGATTTTGTATATTTTCGTACCTAAAAAAGCAGAGAGTATACTCTCTGCTTTCACGTTATTCAAAGGTCTTCAACACTTCACTTTTGGAAGTTCCATTAAGATCACCAATACCAGGCCAACCGATGGCAATAAACTCACCTTGGATGAAATCGTTAAGTCTTTCTTTACCATGCGGCTTGGTTTTAATTTGAAAAATATTCATTCGAATCCCTCCTAATTCGTTACGGATTTTTTATGAGGTTCGAATGTACAGATTTAGTTATTTTCGTACATTGAAATAAATGCCTTAAGGGCATTAATATACTTGTTCTTATGATGGTCTTCCTGGTCTTCCTTATCTTTTTCGTGAGCACAGCAACAGTCTTCATATTTCCTATGATGGTCTTCCTTATCTTTCTCGTGAGCACAGCAATAGTCTACATATTTCCTATGATGGTCCTCCTTATCTTTCTCGTGAGCACAGCAATAGTCTACATATTTCCTATGATGGTCCTCCTTATCTTTCTCGTGAGCACAGCAATAGTCTACATATTTCCTATGATGATCTTCCTTATCTTTCTTGTGAGCACAGTAACAGTCTTCATATTTCCTATGATGATCTTCCTTATCTTTCTTGTGAGCACAGTAACAGTCTTCATATTTCCTATGATGATCTTCCTTATCTTTCTCGTGAGCACAGTAACAGTCTTCATATTTCCTATGATGATCTTCCTTATCTTTCTTGTGAGCACAGTAACAGTCTACATATTTCCTATGATGATCTTCCTTATCTTTCTTGTGAGCACAGCAACAGTCTACATATTTCCTATGATGGTCTTCCTTATCTTTCTCGTGAGCACAGCAACAGTCTACATATTTCCTATGATGGTCTTCCTTATCTTTCTCGTGAGTACAGCAGTTAACATTCACATTCACACTTTGTTTAATATCTTGTGAATCACGACATTCTTTTTGCTGTTTCTGTGAAAAACAGGGCACCCATGAATTTTGCCATGATGGAACAATATAATGCTTAATGTTAAATCACCCTTTTACATATATTGTATACAAGGTGAAAAAAAAGGTTCTTGTACATTAATCCCTAAATTTTCTCAGCATCGGGTGAAGCTACATGAATTTCAGTAAACTTTTATAGATTTCAGAGTTATAAGTAGCAACAGCTACACAATGCTTTGTCCATGTACCGGACTGAAGGGAGGATAAGAATGGACAAATAAGGCTGTTAAATATCTATAATACTAGGTGTCTGGCAGAATGTATCTATAAAAGGAAATGTAATGTCATTATATGATTAAGGTAGATGAAAAAAAGACTGACTTTTTACAGTCAATCTCAGGTTGGAGAAGATTTGTTTGGACATTAGTATTGTATGCAATAGTTGTACAAGCATTACAGGCACTTTCTTAGTTAGAAAAGAAATTCCCATAAAAATAAACGAATGTACGCTTTTGGATATTTTCCTTGACTATAATTTATTTTTTAAAGGACTTAAGTGATGTTATCAAATCGGCTACTGCTGAAGTAGATAGATGAGATGGTCCCTTTTCATCTTCTCTACCGAAAAGCAGGATGATAATGAAGATAAGAAAATCAAAATCGACATGAACATCGACTTTAGCATTGTTGACATTTTCAAGTTTGTTAGTCACTGTATCTGTGTCAGTATTAGATTGAGCTTGCGCCTGTGCTTGTTGCTGTTGTTGTTGCTGCTTTTGAATCAGAACGAGAAGTTCTTCCACCTTGTTTTTCATTTCTTTATAAGAGTCAGACATGAAAATCCCCCTTTCTTGTTCATAAAATATACATATGCTTGTCTACGCTATAGGGGAGGGCGCTTGACCGATTAAATTTGATCATTTTTGCTTTGTTATTGAATTTGAGTATTGCAACCACCAAAAGAGGTTTAAAATAATCAGTACGGTTTTGAAATTTACTATATGGGGTAGCGTCACATTGCCATCAAGCTAAGAAAACAAATTACCCCTAAAACGAAAAAATAATTTTTTTAGTGAGTCCAAAATTTCGCGTTCTGGGATCTGAGAAATTTCAACTTTATGACAGTAAGACTGTAACCCAAAAAAGAAAACTAAAGGGAAAATAGAATGTGAGTTCCATTTTGATATGATATGGCACATAAATATGGAAAAGAAAACAAGTTATCTCAAGAATACTTTGAATTTTAAATTTTTATATCTAGTGATCCCATCGTATGCCTAAGCTAAGTCAACTCATTATCCCAAAAACGGAAAAAACGTTATTCTTTCAGTAAAATACTCGAAAAGAATGACGTTTTTTTATGAACCTCTCGCTTTCTGAAGAATTACATCTATTCTCACAAGAATTACAACGTTTTCTATCTCCAGTAGTCCAACAAAAAATCGCTAAACAAGTTGTTTTTGTGCAGAGATCTAGTAAGTATCAGGCAAAAGAACCCATTGCCCTTTGCGTTTGGCTCAGCCAAGAAGTCGCTAGCACATCGCTTACGCAACTATGTAGTCGGTTAGAGGCTTCGGCGGGTGTACTCATGAGCCAAGAAGGACTCAATCAACGCTTTAATCCAGCAGCTGTCGCCTTTCTCCGAGAAGTCTTTACTTTACTCCTAACACAGAAACTCTGTGCGACACAATCGCTAACTTCACGTATCATTTCTGCTTTCGAACGTATTCGGATTTTAGATGCGACAGTGTTTCAACTACCTGATTCCTTCGCCACTGACTATCAAGGATCAGGCGGAAGTAGTAATACTGCGGGGGTAAAGATTCAACTTGAATACGATTTACTCAGTGGTCAATTTTTAAACGTACAGCTTGGACCTGGAAAGAACAATGATAAAACATACGGCACCATTTGTCTTGAAACCGTTGAAAAAGGAGACCTATGTTTGCGTGATCTTGGTTACTTTGATTTAAGTGATCTACAAGCGATTCACGATAAAGAGGCATACTATATCTCGCGTTTGAAGCTGAATACACGTATTTATATCAAGAACCCTGAGCCAGAATACTTCAACAATGGCACGCTAAAAAAGCAAACCGAATACATCCAGCTTGATATGGCACAAATGATGTCTAGCCTAACCCCTGGTGAAACGCTGGAAATCTCCGAGGCATACATTGGCCAAAATCAGAAGCTTCCAGCACGTGTTATGATTCATCGTTTAACCGACGACCAAACGCAAACACGCTTGAAAAACCAAGCGATACGTGAAAAGAAAAAAGGTATTGTCATGAAGGATAAAAGTAAACGTTTAATGGGCATGAATGTGTATATCACGAACACATCGCTAGAAGAAGATCCTTGCAGCATCAATTTTTACAACCATTTGTTGCCTTGAAGGCAACTAAAACGCCTTAAGGCATTCTTCAGAAGTAGAAGAATCCCTTTTTTCTTCCTGGAGAATGGACTCGATGCCTTATCCTTGTCAAGATATCACTACATTCAATACTTTGAATACATTGTTTACTGAGTTAAGATATCAATTATTCAAAGTAGCTTTTCCCTCAATTTTTCTTCTTAGAATACTTTAAATACTCCCGATTTACATAGTAAGGATAAATGCGGATTTACAACGTTAAGATAATGCAGCATATAAAAAAGCTTAATTTCACGCTACAATAACGAGAAATTAGGCTTTAATTATTTCGCAAAAGCATAGGTTACTTCTTATGAGGTTACCAACTTATTTATTAAATTTATATCTCCCAATTCACTAAGTATTTGAACTAGAAGGATTTCTGTAGCCTCACTTAATGACAATTGTTCAAATGAAAATGGTTATAGTTGTAAACTTTCACCAATCATGACTGAATACATTGCATGTTGAAACATTGCAATAGCATTCGCGTCATTCCGAATGCTATATATTCCCCTTCTTTTACACCCAATTGTTGCAATCCACTCCATTTATCTATTCCGTTTGGACTTATGTCTAAAACTCCCTCACTTCCATGAGAGTGGACAACAACATCCATTTTGCTAAGTTGTTCCTCGACTTTTTCCATATTATCAGAAGTTAGTATTAAAATTTTTACGATTGTCTGTAGTTTATCCAATTTAACATTTTTTGCACGTCTTTGTGGATCGAGATTATTTAAAATTGGATGTGCAGCAGGCCCTGTATAGGCATAATCCAATCACTATCTATCAAATATGAAAAGGACATATGGTCTATATCCTACCTCTATTATCCTGTCTTTACATAAAATAGATCACCTCCAGAAGCTGAAGGGTTAATTATTCATGCAAAGTTTAAAAAAGATGAATTTTACCTCATGGTTTCTGATGTTTTTCCTGGCCAATCTTACGAAATTGGAAATAATATTTCCTTAGTAGTTGAATTAGACAGTGAAACTGAGATTCAAAGTGTCTATGATCAAATAAGTCAAAAAGGTTCTGTATTAATGGAGCTACAAGATACGTTTTGGGGATCCAAATATGCAAGAGTGCAAGATGCATTCGGCGTCATTTGGGATTTGAATTATACGAAGTCTTCATGATTCAAGTAAAAAGGAATCAATTACGGCAAACTTTTCTCTATTGAATTAATATTCTAACAGAAAATTTCTTAATTATCTTAGAGGCAACCCACGATCCGACACCAACTGATAGAATCCCTACTAAAAGAAAACCTCTTGATTAACAAGAGGTTCTATCAGTACGTATTAGTTATATATGAGGATTTGAACTTGTAAGCAATCCCTGAAAGTCTTAAAAAAACGTCCTTTAATTCACAAAGCGGATAGCATTTCCGCGGGATTCCCAAAACTCACTGCGAAGATGGACTTTTTGAATTTTGCCCGAAGCTGTTTTAGGAAGCTCTTCGACAAAGGTGACCCCTGTGACAGCTTTAAAATGTGCTAATTTCTCCCTTGAGAATGCAATAATTTCTTCTTCACTAATGTCTACATGTTCTCGTAAAACAATAAAAGCATGTGGTGTTTCTCCCCATTTTTCATGTGGAACAGCAATGACAGCCACTTCTAAAATTCCTGGATGCTCAAACAATGCTCCTTCTATTTCAATAGAAGATATATTTTCTCCACCACTAATGATAATATCTTTCTTTCTATCAACAATGTCAATATAGCGATTTTCGTCTATTGTTCCCATATCTCCAGTATGAAGCCAGCCGTTTTTAATAGTTTTCATTGTTTCTTCGTCATTCTTCCAATAGCCTTTCATGACTCCATGGCTTCTGACAACAACCTCTCCAACTTCTATACCGTTACGAGCAACTTCTTCGTCATTCTCGTTCACAATTCTAACATCACAACCAATAAATGGGTAACCAGCTTTTGCTTTCAATTGTGATCGTTCTGATTGCGGTAAATGGGTAAATTGAGAACGAATCTTAGAAATTAAACTAAATGGACTAGATTCTGTCATACCATATACTTGAATAAATTCCCAGCCCATTTCATTTTCGACTCTTGTCACAAATGTAGGTGGTGGTGCGGAACCTGCTATTACGACACGAACATTTTTTTCGACTGTAGGATGATTTTTTTCATGAAATTGAAATAGTAAATTTAAGACGGTCGGTGCCATATGAATAATAGAAACTTTATACTTTTCTATTGCTTTAAAAATAGATTCTGGTGTAGCCTTTTTTAGTAGAATCTGAGTAGCACCATTCGCTGTATAGTAAAAAGGAGCCCCCCATGCATTTACATGAAACATTGGTAGAACATGAAGGTAGACATCATCATCGCTTACTCTTAATTGATGCATGGCACTTAAAGCATGCAAATAATTATTGCGATGTGTAAGCATGACACCTTTCGGATTGCCTGTTGTGCCGCTAGTATATAATAAACTACAAACGTCATTTTCATCTATATCAGCACGATTGAAGGAGGAAGATGAAAAACTATTTAACCATACTTCGTAATCTACTTCCGTGTTATCTGGATCTTTATATTGTACAATAATATGTTCAATCGTCTCTAATTGATCTTTTATGGGTTTGATTAAAAAATATAAATCTTGATCAACGAGTAGAACCTTTGATTCACTATGGTTTAATATAAATAAATAGTCCTCAGGAATTAAGCGTGTATTGAGTGGTACCATAATGGCTCCTAGTTGAAATACACCATAAAATCCTTCTAGCATCTCAACTGTATTAGGCGCTAAATATGCTACTCTGTCACCTTTTTGAACCCCTAAATCCTCTAAGCCACGTGATAGCTGGTTCACTCTATCATTTAACTCACGATATGTAAAGACTCTCTCATCACAAAAAATAGCCTGTTTATCACCGTACAATTCAACTGCACGATCCAAAAACTGTGGCAACACTAATGGTACATTCATTCTACTCACCCCAAATAAATTAATAGTCATCTTCTTAACTGGTAGTATGATCTTGATGAATGTTTGTTTACTCCTTGAAGCTAATTTACGCTACTAAACTAGTATAAATAATCATCCATTAAATGTAAATAATATATCCATTATATTACATAATATTTATAATTTAGGAATTCTTTGCTAGATTAATATAGGGAATTAATTATGTTAGAAGTATTTTTTATTCATAAATGTCTGTGGTAAACGCTACTGTTGATATTTTGTTAAAATGGCTCCAAGCCCTTCGCTATCCCGTAGGAGTCTATGGGCTTTACACCTTCCATTTCTGTTAAAAAATCAACAATAATGTTTAACATAGCCTAATAACTAAAAGTATATGTTTCTACTATTCATAATTTAGAGGTTAAATCAATTATTCTGTCGAGGTCTACCATAAAATACCATTTAAAATAAAAAAAGGCAACGAAATACATCGTTGCTCTTCGATATCTTACTGTTCAGTTAAAATGACTGGACCTTCCTTAGTAATAACGAGGGTATGTTCGTATTGTGCGGAGAGTTTCCCATCAGCGGTTCTAGCTGTCCAGCCATCTGGATCAATCTTCATATGCCAAGTACCTACATTAAGCATCGGTTCAATCGTAATCACCATGCCCTCTTTTAAACGTGTTCCTTTACCAGGTTTTCCGTAATGAAGCACCATAGGATCTTCATGCATTGTTTTTCCTATACCATGACCTGTGAAATCACGAACAACTGAAAATCCTTCGGCTTCCGCATAGGATTGAATGGCATGGCCAATATCACCTAAACGATTCCCTACAGTCGCAGCGGCAATACCGCGGTATAGCGATTCTTTTGTTACATCTAATAAACGTTGTGCTTCTGGATCAACCTCGCCGACTGCATAAGACCAAGCTGAATCTGCTAATCCGCCATTCAAATTGACAACCATATCGATTGTTACAATATCACCTTTTTTTAAAGGTTTCTTTGAAGGAAATCCATGACAAATTACCTCATTAACAGATGCACAAGTTGCATATTTATACCCTTCATAGCCTTTTTGTTCAGGTGTAGCGCCATGTTCAGCTAAAAATTTTTCAACAAATTCTTCAATTTCCCAAGTCGTAATGCCTGGTTTAATCATCTTTGCAATTTCTCTATGAGTGGCAGCAAGAACTTTACCAGCTTCAGCCATTAATTGAATTTCACGTTCGCTTTTTAAAGTAATCATCTAAAATCCTCTTTCATCTTTTAATAACAAATCCTATATTATCATACGCCTTTTTATGTCATAAAGGCAATATCGAAACAAGGTGCGTTATTTATTATGCTACTAACAGGTAATGAAGCATTTACAATCGCAACGATCATTGGATCATTGCTACTTGTTATTGGTACACTATTATTTGTTATCAATATCTTCGCTACTATTAAAGCGAACCAAGCAATTGGTACGAATAAAGACTTTTCATTGTAAATAAATTTGTATTATGGAAAGAGCTTGGAGTAACTTTCCAAGCTCTTTTTTGTGTTCAAAATTTTGCCCAACGTGTTTAGTTTCCTTACGTATACGTAGTGCTACAATTAACCTTTATTTTTCATTAACATATGATGGATAATAATGTAATTCATTTTTAAGCTTGAAAAGAGGAATATTATGATTTCACAACCTGAGATGCCTTTTCAACAAAGTGATATAAGCACTTCTAGAAGTTTTGAAAGCATGATTAATCAACGAATAAATACCAATTTAGTCCCTCATACAACTAGATTCTTAGATGAAATAACGTTTGAACTCGAGTTACGAAATAATATTATCTTGAGTGCAAGAGCTCTAAATCAAAGTAATGCAGCGTTTGAAGTTTTTGAAAGTTCCCGTTGTAATCCCCGATTCTGGCATTTAATGAATACTGGTGGATTTCTGTTACGTCGTGATGTAAAACCATCTGACGCGATTCAAGACATTTACATGAACAGTTCACTATATGCGTTTGAATGTGCGACCGCAATGGTCATTATCTTTTATCATGCCGTCTTAAACTTAATTGGTGAATATTTTTTTAATCAATTGTTCTCAAACCTCTATTTATACAGCTGGAATTTTGATCCTGACCTCGGATTACAAACCATTTATACAGTCGATTTTCTACCTGGTGATGTTGTATATTTTAAAAACCCCGATTTTAATCCATATACGCCTGAATGGAAAGGATTAAATGCCGTTGTTCTTGATGATGGTACGTTTTTTGCGCATGGAATAGGAATAGGTACAGCTGAACAGTTCATTCATATACTAAATCAATTGAGAAAACCGTGGGCAACTCGATCAGCCTATATGACAGATTTAGTTGTAAAACCGTCTTTTAGTTATTTGGAGAAGCTTTCACCGTCACAACGAGATTATTCAAATCAGAAATATCAACATATACTTGCTCATCATAATGAAAGTTCGATTTCATTTGATCGTTATATGTTTATTTTGAAGATGGTTTACAATAATTTCTAAATATAAAAACCACATACGGACCAGTATGTGGTTTGAAATTTAGCTTAAAATTTATTTGCACTTACCATTTTATCAGGAAAGCCTAGTGCATTTACCATTGCGTTATATGCAGTGAACACTTCTTCATAAGTTGCTTCTATATGCTTCAGGTCTAATTTCGCTTCAAAATCTGTACGAATAACTTGAAAGTCTGCATCAAATATATCAAACATTTGTTGGAATGCTTGGACTTCTGCAGATTGTTCAATCGTTGCATCGATATAGGTATACACATCAAATGAATGTTGATTCGCGCATACTCTTTGAAATAAGTCAGAACGTTCTTTCCCTTTTTTCTTAACGCTACGTTTCAAGTCCTTCATACTCGCTAGCACGTTCTGTCCTTGTTGTACAATTATTTCTACAGTTTTATTTGTTGAATCCATCTATATTACGACCTTTCTCAAATAATAAGATAACTGGTTTGTTAATAAGATTAATCGGATTTAGTTACCTTAACAATTATAACACAGAAGAAAAATGATAATATAAATGATGAATTCTCGTAACTTATAATTTATTTATAAAACACTTTTTCAATATTATATTTTGATTGAAGTTTGTTAATAATATATGTTTCGTAAATGTCTCTTTCCATTGGGTCTTCGACTAGACATACATCAATTCTATATACTTCATCCCGATGCATCTTAATAGGAGAAACATTGTCTTCGAAATGCTTTTTTATTCGCTGTCTTAACTTTCTTGCTTTTCCAACGAAGAGAAGTTCATCATTGATATTATAAAATAGGAAAATACCACCTTTATCCCTTGGAATCAGATGGAAATCAATAAATCCATAGATATCCTTTATTTCAGGTTCATTTTCTGTAAGAATCTGTTTTCGCTCTGTAATCGTAAGATCTGGTGCAGGTATATCAATCTTTATCACAATCTTCACGTCCTCTTTCTTTATAGACACTTATCGTACCATACGTAGTAAAAAAAAGAAATTATACGGATAACAATTTTAAACATTTCTATGCACCACAAATCTTATGAAGAAATTGTACTTCAAAAGTAGGATAAAAAAGCAACTACTATTTTTCTATCAAATTCTTGCTTTTTCCGATGATTCTTTATTTAAGAATATACTTTATATTAGAAAAATGCGACTTCTCGCCTTAATGGGGAAGTGATGCACTTACGGTATGACCTGATGAAGTCACTCACGTCTTTACTTTAAACCTTTAAAGAAGTGTACAAAACAAAAGGGACCTCACTATAGAGATCCCTACTCATAATATTGGTCAATTAACTAATCTCATAATTGACCTTTAATGCCCCTGCCAAGGAATTTTATTTTAACACATAAATGAGTATTCTCAAAGGTTAACCAAAATGTAAACTGCTATAACAAGATAGGCAGTGAATGATTTCCTATACATCTTGATTTTGAATGCGTTCGTAAAATTCGCTAATCGCTGTGTAGCCTTGTTGTTCAAGGCGCCAATTTTTAGCCGCTACTTCGATCAAAGCGGCAATGTCTCTTCCAGGACGGATTGGAATTTCAATATTAGGCACAGATACGTCTAAATAATCAACAGTCTCATTTGATGTTTCGATTGCATCATAATATTTTTTCTCATCCCAAGCGGATAAAACAATGTCTAAATTAATGATCGTTTCATCTTGAAATGAACCTGAACCGTATAGTCTCGGTACATTGATCATCCCAATTCCTCGTAATGCTAAAAAATCTCGGTTCGTCTGATTATGTGTTCCAATTAATGTTTCTGGACCTATCCTTTTTAGAATGACTAAATCATCGGAGATAAGACGATGTCCTTTTTCAATTAAAGAAAGAGCCGTTCTCGCTTTTGCCAATTCCACTTTCTCCTCTTATTAATAATCCCACTCCAAAAACATTCATACAAACTGCATGAATCCCAATGCTTTTTGCTAATTCTTTTTCTAAATAATTATTCAATATGCTAATGACTTTTGTTGTTTTTTCTTTTGCACGAAGAAGCGCTACCCCCTCTTCATTACAATGCTTGATTAAATAATCTAGGCCCTCCTGATTACGAGTAATAATCATACACGGTGGGTGTTTTTTGATGACATTTCCGATTCTTTCATCACGTTCTACTTTAGTTAGTGAATGCAAATATGTAATTTCTTGTCTCCCTAATAATTGAATTCTTTCATTTGGAAAAAATTTAAAATAGCCTGTCAATTCTAATCCCGGACGATGAAGATCATCATTGTCAATAACGCGAGTAAGACCAGATTCACCAGCGACAATTTCTAATTTTAATTTTTCCGCTAAATGTCGTATCGTTATGGTATTCATAAAAGCTCCTTAACTTCTTTCTCAGATTAATAGCAACTTCATGGATAAAATCTGTGATTCATGTTAATTGAATTCGTGCTAACTCCTTTAATATATTATTGACAAATAGTAATGGTGTCAATCACCTTCATATCTAATTACAAAATGGGTTCTTCACATATCAAAATAATAAAATTAGTTTATTTCTGAATGAAATATTTGTTATAGTAGGCATTGTGAATAATTAAGAAAGGAACATTAAAATGAAATGTTTTTCTATTGATTTAGATGGTACGTTATTAAATTCAAAACATGAAATATCAGAGGAAACTCTCGAGGTCCTACAGTACTTGAATGAACAAGGACACAGCATTATTTTTAACACAGGTCGAGCGTTTGAAGATGTAATTAAATATGAAGCCGTTCAAAAATTAGCAACTCCGATTATTACTATTAATGGAACTGTTTTATATTCAAAAACGAGAGAGGTGCTATTTGAAGCCTCCTTACCGATTTCAATCTATAAAGAGTTATTTCCGATTTTAAAGAAATTAGGATTGTGGATTATGGTGTATACAAATCAGGGTGGTTTTCCGTGTAGAAATCCAGAGATTCAAGATAAAAGTCTAGAAGAAATTGAACCTATTTTCAAGGATTACGATTATGATCAAATTCTTGAAAAAGAGAATCTCAAAATCTACAAGGTCATGGCTGTTTCGCGTTTGGATCAACTTGAAAAAATCGATCAAGCCAAACAAGCAATTGAGGGGAATTTTGAATTATCGATGGCATCTTCACATCCTAACAACGTTGAATTCACGTCTGTTGAAGCGAATAAAGGAGCAGCATTACTACGTTTTCAACAAATGATGAACCTTCATTTTGACGAAATATTTGCGTTTGGAGATGGTGGAAATGATATTGCACAGTTCAAGGTCGCATCTACCTCCGTCGCAATGGGCAACGCTCCCCAATATGTTCAACAAGAAGCAGATATCATCACTAAGACCAATGATGACAATGGGTTTGTATATGCGGTTCGACATCTATTAAATATGTAAAGACCGTTCTGTTACTTTACTAGATTGAAAAATTTGTGACCACCTTAAGCGGGTGGTTTTTTCTTTGTAATAGTTTTGTAATAGATTTGCAATAATCCTACCAAATTTTTTGCAATGACTAAAACCTTTTTATTTATTATGCTTAATTAGTCAAAATAATTAAGGCAGGTGCTTAATGTTTAAAAAAATTACTAAAATGATCGTGGTTCCTTCATTGGCATTAACTCTACTATTTCCTCATGTATCCTCTGCAGCTAGTTCATATACGGTAGTGTCCGGAGATACACTTTGGAAGATTGCGTTGAAGACAAAAACAGGGGTTTCAGAATTAATTTCAGCTAATCCGCAGATTCCAAATATTAATATGATTTATGTAGGACAAAAAATCAATGTTCCTACAAATGCAGAGCAATCTGTAGAAAAACAAGTTATTACTCTTGTAAATCAAGAACGTGCAAAAGCGGGTCTTCCTGCATTGAAAGAAGATTGGGAGCTTTCTAGAGTAGCAAAGTACAAGTCACAGGATATGAGAGACAGAAACTACTTTGATCACAATAGTCCTACATATGGCTCACCATTTCAAATGATGAAGTCATTCGGTATTAACTATAGAGCAGCAGGAGAAAATATAGCTCAAGGACAAACTTCTGCACAGCAAGTAATGAATGCTTGGATGAATTCATCAGGACATAGAGCAAACATTTTAAGTCGTAATTTTACACATATTGGTGTAGGATACGTAGCAGATGGAAACTACTGGACACAAATGTTTATTGGTAAATAAAGTTAAATAGAATTATAGAAAAACCGCTAGTAAGATTTACATATACTAGCGGTTTTGTTTATTATTATTTTCAATCTGGTTTTCCATTCTCATATGGTTTTAGTATACCGTACAGCGTTTCAATAACAGGTACAGTCACATGATGTTTCGCAGCCAAACGCAGTGCTCCCCCATGTAGATGCTCTACTTCTATAGGAAGCCCTTTTCTCATATCCTGATGCATCGATGAAGTCGCTTCTTTTGAGAAGCCTTTTAATCTATTTGCCATCGTTGCTACTTCTTGGTCTGTTAGAATAATAGCCTCATTCTCAGCAAGTGCTGCCATTTCATAAATAACCTTTCTAGCGACATTAAATGTAGCCTCTGAACTTGCAATAAATCCTGCTGGTAGCTGCATCGCTGAAGTAATCCCAGAAAATGCTGTAATAAATATGTACTTAGTCCACATATGCTTTAAAATATTTTCTTCTCTTAGGATGTTCGTTTTTACAAGACTATGGATCTCATCCAGTTGCTCACATATATCTATTTGTCCTTCATGAAGTGCTCCAAATTTTATCGCACTACTACCGCTAGTATGCACTACATGGCCTTGTTCATTTAATGTTGCAATGATTGAGGCAAACCCACCTAGTACTTTTTCTTTTCCAATAGCTTGCTGTAGTTTTTCCAAATGCTCCACACCATTTAACAAAGGTAACACAAAAGCTCCAGTACGTTGAACAATCGTTTGAATCTGAGGTATGGCTTGGTCAAGATGATATCCTTTTACAGCGAGTATCACCAAATCTATATTTTTAACTTTTTCAGGTGATGTATATACAGTTACATCTTTTCTTTCAAAATTTCCTTCGGGGCTGTATATTTTCAACCCTTCTATTGCTAATTGAGCTGACCGTCTATCTCTAACAAAAAATGAGACATTTAAATCTGCTTCTAGCAGTCTCCCGCCAAAATAGGCACCTAACGCTCCTGCACCATGTACTAAAATATTCATTACTAAGCGGCCCCCTTATCCTTTTTTAGTTATGTTATCATGAAAAGAATATCATGACTATCAACTAATCATGATCAATGACTTGGCATGATTAGTCAAAATAAAAATAACCTAAGTTCGCTGAACAAATAGAACTTAGGTTGCTTACTATTGTTGATTTATTCTGATTACTTGGCCTAGGACAAACTCTAAATGATTTTGGTCCTACCTAACTTAATCAACTGTTAAGTTGTTAAATTCTATTCTGTATAAATCACGACGGCGATCGCGTAATTGTCGTACTGAACCTGTGTTCCGTGAACGCCTTAATATCTCAAGATCTACATCACCGACAACGACTGTGTCTACATTAGCATCACATTCTCCAACTATCCCATCTCTCGCAAATCCAAAATCCGAAGGTGAGAAAATTCCCGATTGTGCGTACTGAATATCCATGTTCTCCACATGTGTCAAGTTACCTACTGTTCCCGCTATACAGGTATACACTTGATTCTCAATCGCTCGTGCTTGAGCACAGTAGCGAACACGGAGGTAGCCCTGACGATCTTCGGTGCAAAATGGCACAAAAATGATGTTTGCACCTTGATCTACAGCGATTCTTGCAAGTTCTGGAAACTCGATGTCATAACAAATTTGAATAGCAATTTTTCCACAATCCGTGTCAAACACGTGTATTTCATTTCCCTCTGCAATCCCCCACCATTTTCGCTCGTTAGGCGTCGCATGGATCTTGGCTTGTTTCTCAATCGTACCATCGCGGCGGAATAAATAGGCTACATTAAAAATATGTCCATCCTTTTCTACAAAATGCGATCCACCAATAATGTTGACATTATATCGTACAGCAAGTTCAGTAAACAGTTCGATATACTGATCTGTATAGGTGGCTAATCGGCGAACAGCCTGATCGGGCCGTTTTTCTTCTAAAAACGACATCAATTGGGTTGTAAATAACTCTGGAAAAACAGCAAAATCTGAACCGAAATCAGATGCAACATCAACGTAATACTCAATTTGCCGTGTAAAATCAGTGAAGGAATCAATTTTTTTCATCATATACTGGATGGCACAAATTCTCACTGGGAACGCTGCCCGATAAACGCGTCGGGATTTAGGCAAATAATCGATGTTATTCCATTCCATCAAGGTTGCTGAAGCATCAGATGCCATGTCGTCTGGAAGGTAACGTGTGTTAATTCGCTTAATTGTAAAACCCTCAAGGAGCTGGAAGGACAATACCGGATCATAAATGCTGTGATTCTCAACGGCTGCCACATACTCACGGGGTGTCATTTTAGCCTTGTATTTATGATAATTTGGAATTCGTCCGCCAATGATGATGCTTTGAAGATTCAATTCACGTGCAAGTTCCTTGCGAGCTTCGTAAAGACGGTGTCCAATTTTCATACGACGGTACTCTGGATCAACCATTACTTCAATTCCATATAGATTGAATCCATGGGAATCATGATTCGTAATATAACCGTTGTCTGTGATTGCGTTCCAAGTGTGCTGGTCGTCATATTCATCAAAATTAACGATGAGACTCGAACAGGAACCAACTATTTTGTCCTCATATTCAACACAGAATTGACCCTCAGGGAAAATGTGAAGGTGACTTTCCAATTGCTCCTTCTTCCATGGCTCCATGCCGGAGAAGCAGCGGCTCCATAACTCCATGATTTCATCAATGTCTTCCAATTGAATGTTGCGAACCTCAATTTTCTTCTCGTATTTTGACATATCTGTCTCTGACATATTCTCACATCCTTATCTCTCGATATAAAACATTCTTCTCTTCTCATTTTACCCTAAAATATAAAAAAGACACTAATATGTAGATAGTGTCTTTTGAGATGTTATAATAGTCATCATGAACGTTTTGCAATGATTTGTCGTTTTTACTATGGTACTTAAAATTGAAACGAAAATTTTAGAAAAGCATTCACGATTGATATCTTGACATAGCAAAAAAGCGGAACTGAACTCTCCGCTTTTATTAACCTGGTATATTCACTTTTTTTAGATTCAATGGGGGATTTTTAATAAAATATGACGTTGGTTTTTCTGCTTGACGTTTTTCTAGTTCGCACAAAAGCTCTTTATACACTACGATAGAAACTTCACCATAAATATAACTTTTTTGTAAGTAATCTAGTAATTCATTAGCATGCAACGGATTACGCTCTTTTACTAAAATAAATTTTTGTACTAAGTTATCTAATAACATAGTTATGCGCCCCTTATCTCATTAATTACATCCTGTATACGCTTACAAGATAAGTATATCATGAGTTTGGTTAGATCTTAATTTTTCTAAAAATTCAAACTAACGACAAACTTTTACAATATATGCTTCTTTTACTAATTTAAGAATGATCTTATAACAAATGAAAAGACACTAAAATAATTTATGATAGTGTCTATATCAGATCATCTATTTTTACATACGAACAATGACAGCACCACCGCCACCAGTTGTACAAACTTTATTTTGTTGCTCATCTAAAGCAGAATGTAATATTTCGTTATTTTGTTCCATCAATTTGATTAAATGGTTCATTTGATTTTCTAGTTGGGCCATTCTCTGTAAGAGCTGTTCATTTTCAGGCCTTTCAGAATACATATGACTTCTAACTGGATGATACGGCGGGGCATTCCAATAAGAATACATTTTTGTTCGCCTCCTCAAAAAGGACTTTTTGTATTTATTAATAATCATACGCGGTGAAGATCTATGTTGTGCCTATTTGAAAAAATGCGAATGAGCCCGTAGGCAAAAATTCAATGTTCGACAATATTGCTACTAAATGCTTTACTAAAAATACTTGACTAGAGGTAAGAAAAGGGCTGTCCGATAAGTCATTTTTTTCGACTATTGGATGCCCCTTTTCAAGTTTAAGAATGCTGATATTTCAACATTCTTGATTTTTAAATTTCCATGGACTTGCCCTTTTCAGACAGCCCTTAGAAAAAAATATGTCACACTAAGCTAGTTTTGTTTTCACGCTTTCGATAACAGTCCGCCATATTTTGGAATCAGTTGTCACTATTTCTTTAAATTCACGATACATATTTTTTTGTCTTTCTTCAAAGTCGGGTGCATCAACAGTTGGTAATTCACTTCTTAATGTCATCACTAATTGTTGTACTTCCTCCGCTCTTGGCCCCCAAACGGCCTTTTCTTCTCCTGCTTCATCAATAAAAATAAAAATTGGAATAGATCTAGCTGTTTGATTCGTTAAATATTGATCCATCAACTCTAAATTTTCATCACGAATTAGAAATCGCAGTTCTATCTGACTTTCTTCAGCCATTCTTTGGATAATCGGTACATTGACGGCAGCATCTCCACACCAATCAGCAGTTAAGACGATGCCCCTCCATTTTCTTGACCTTACATTTCGTAAAAAGTGAAGATCTTCTTCAGTCAACTCCAATTGTTCATACACTCTGTTTAATTCTGTTTGATTGACTTTCATATTTAATCGATAGGTTTCAAACGTTTGCCCTTTATCAAACCAACTATTTAATGTCATGCATACATCCCCATTCTAATTATTTTATTATGGTTCATCATAACAGGATAGTGATATGATGTGCTAGTAACTTACCTTGTAAAGGTCAATTCTGTGCAGCATCGAAAAAACTATTATAAAAATATAAAGCAAAGCACGCAGTCATCTAGATGACTGTGTGCTTTGTTGTCTAATCATTTAAAATTGACTTTCCATCGTCTGAATTCTATCATATAATTCTTTGTTTACTGGTGTAGGTACTCCATATTTTTTGCCTCGTTCTAGTACAGTCCCAGCAAATAACTCGACCTCACTGTGCCGATTTGCTTCTATATCTTGTGCCATGGATGGTTTTCCTTCAGGACTTAATGTACCCAATACATGTAACCAATAATGTAAATCGTCTTCGGTCAAATGTACCCCTTCTTTTTCCGACAGAGCGATGACCTCCCTCATGGCTGAAATCATAGTATCCCGTGCTGGTCCTTCTTTTTGAATTTCCCCATAATTTCTTTTATAAACAGCGACCGTTTGATTTACACCTACATTCAGCATAAATTTACCCCATTGTCTTTTAACCATTTGTAGATCTATCTCGTATGGAAATCCAACTTCGTCAAAAAACGCGGCTACACTTTTAGCCTTATCTGAAAGTAATCCAGATTCTCGGTCTCCAAAACAAAGCATGCCCATATGATCATAAGTAAGTTCATTTCCTACTTTAACCGCATCCATTCCTTGAGCCACACTATACAAGACTTTTTCCATACCATATGTATCACCAATAATGGCTTCACTTGTGATTCCATTTAAAGCGGATAAAATGATAGTATCTTCTCCAACATGATGTTTGACAGCTTGAATCGCATTTTTTAATCCACTAAATTTAACTGTAAAAATTAATAAATCTGCGGGATCACAGAATTCTTCTGGCGTCACATAATGGAATTGGCAGCGTTCGCCATTACAATATACATTGTCCGTTTCATATCTCTGGATACGCTCCTGATCAGCAATAATTCTTAAATCTTCTTTTGGCATCTTCTTTGATAAATGATGACCAAATAGAATTCCTAGTGCTCCTAGACCAATAATTGATACTCTTTTTATCGTCATACTTTCTCATTTTCCTTTCCGCGTTATATATAAATTTTACCATAAAATGATAGGCATTCATGTATTACGATCCTTAAGAATGTGAACTATTTAATTGGTTACACTAAAAAAAATATGTAAAATGGGGTGTTTATTACGATAGAAATTACCTCTGAAATAGAAGGAAAAACATTTAGTTTATTTGAATTAGAAACAAAGTTAAAGCCAATAGGCTATGTAATTGGTGGAAATTGGGATTATGACCATGGCTCTTTTGATTATCAAATGGATCAAAGTAATGGATATCAATTTTTAAGAGTGCCATTTCAAGCGATTAATGGATCTTTAGATCAAGATGGTGTAACTGTCAAAATTCAGCGTCCTTTTTTATTATCTCATCAATATGAGGATGACACGGATGATGAAGGGAATTCTGGTACCCTATCAGCATCGTTTAACCAATTTGCCAAGCCTGAAAATCCTGACGCAGACTTTCCCGAGAATTATATTTCATATGGAAAATCTCTTGTTCATGAATTAGAGAATTTACTACTTTGAAAATAAAACTCTTAGAAAGAAAACTAAATCCAGAAAGTAAAAACCAGGTTGACTAGTCAACCTGGTTTTTACTAAAAATTTTAATTTCAATTGCCGATATCCTAATGAATCTGCTTTTCAAATAATATATATCTGTCGTTATATTTTGTAATTCTGTGTAGTAGTATCATATTTACTATGAAGATGCCCAGTGAAATCAGAAGAGTTAATTGTACACCTACTAAAAAGAGTCCGCTTACTTGGCCTACCATCATCCCGATAACAGGAAGAACAATAATTCCACCTAGGTTTTGGGCTTCTTGATATGTCTTTACTCTTGACGATATTAATACATTTAATAAGACAGTCATGAACGTAACCATTGGAGAAAGACAAGTAATTAAAGCAATCCAATTGGCCGATGGAAAAATCAGTTCATTAAATAAAGAATAACCCATGGCGTTTATGATGATGCCACTACAAATAAAGCTAATAATCGATACTAGATATGAAGGGATAAAGGATGTAAGAACTTTACTTACAAATAGTGTTTTAATGGAAATCGGCGAAAACAGTAAACTTTCAAGTGTCCTCCGTTCTTTTTCACCAACAAAACTATTAGCTGCTACAACGCTTGCTGTTATGATCGGTACTAATAAAAATAATGACGGAAGCAAATAATTAATAAACAGATAAATATATTGTTGCTCAAATGTTTCAAGTGGAATGCTTGTTTCGATTGAACTATTTAAAAACGTATCAATAAGCTTACTTGCATCATTACCAGCAATTTTCTCCATATCGAAAAATAATGCCCCACCAAGCGCTACTGTTGGAATAATTACCGAAAAAATAATAGGAATGACAATAAGTGTTGAAAATAAAGTTTTGTTTCGAAATATTTCTGACAGATCTTTCTTAATTAAAGCTTTCATAGCCCTATTTGTCATGAGCTTTCTCCCTCACTTTAAAATAAATCGATTCAAGGTCATTATTAATTATTTCAACTGAATAAACCGAATAGTTTTTAAGGATTTCCTTTAAAACAAGCGGAATCTTATCTTTTGATGGTAACGTAAAAGCTACGAAATGTTCCGCTACTTGTTCACAGGGATAACCTAAAGCTTTACTTCCAAAAGGAGTAAAATCTGTTTGTACCTTGATTGTGATTTCCTTCAGATACAGTTGCTCCAATTGTGACTTAGTTCCTTGTTCCACGATGGTCTTATTCTCTATGAAGGCAAAAGTGTCACAAATGGTTTCTAATTGATGCAGAACATGTGAACAAATGACAATTGTCGTTCCCGTTTCTTCATTATATTTTTGTAAGTAAGATAGAACCATTTTGATCCCATCTGGATCTAATCCATTTGTGGGCTCGTCTAAGAAGAGCAGCTTCGGTTGATGTAGAAGAGCTTTTGCTAACCCAAGCCTCTTTTTCATACCTGTACTATATTTACCTACTAATTTTCCCTTATGCTCTTGCAAGTCAAATAGATTTAATAATTTTTTTACCTGATCTTTATCTGTCGCTCCGTATAATTCTGAAAAAAAAGCTAAATTTTCTTCTCCGCTCATTTGGTGATATAGCCCAGCACTTTCTGTTACAATTCCAGAAAATTTCCTGATTTCATCACCTTGTGTGATTGGATCGAAGCCATTTATAGAAATATCTCCTCCATCAGGTTTAATGACACCATTTAACATGCGAATTAACGTCGTTTTTCCTGAACCATTTGGACCTAATAATCCTACAATTTCCCCTGCATTTACATAAAAATTAACATTGCTTAATACATCTTGGGTGCCAAATGTCTTTGAAACATTAGCTACCTCAATCATATTCGTCATTTTTCTTTCACCTTCCTCTAAGACCGATTGTATTCACCTCTAATTTTTACTATCCATATATTTAGACGTTTAAGAAGACACATTCGTTCAAATGTATTTTATTTTTCTTTTCTGTGTTCGTAATTTTCTTTTTAGAAAAAGGAATAAAAGTGAATTATATTGGAAAAATAGTCCAGAATGAATTTTTAGGAGGATGAAGGATTATGACAGAATCACTTTATGAAAAGGTTGGCGGAGAAGAAGCTATTTCAAAGGTTGTGGATTATTTTTATAACGATTTAGTTTTGAAAGATGAAACAGTTAATCACTTTTTCCAAAATACAGATATGGAAAAACAAAAACAGCATCAAACAAAATTTATTAGCTTTGCTTTAGGTGGTCCTAAGCAATATTCGGGCAAATCGATGGCTAAAGCGCATGAAGGAATGAATTTACAACCTGAACATTTTCAAGCAATTGCTACTCATCTCCATGATGCACTTGCTCATTTTGGAGTTCCAGAATCAGATATTGATACTGCTATAACAAAAGTTGCTTCACTTAAGGATGATATCATCTATAAGTAATTTTTCTTAGTCATTTAAGCTTAACAAATGACAGAATTAGGTCCATATTTATTAGATTTCGGCTTAAATTGGTTTGATGATACATTAATCATGCAAAAACATAAAGTGAAACTTCCATCAGTGGGGGTTTTCTTCATCCCCCACTGATGGTTAGTTGAGGCCCACACGATGTGGGTCACACAGACGTTGCAACAGGATGTTGCGTTCTTAGTCTGTGTTCATTTGATACGGACACAATACGTGCTATTGATCCCCAACCTATCTTCTTTGAATACTCAGAGTCCTAGGTGGGGGTCATACTGCCCGTTAAGGCGGGATAAAAAATTCAGAGAGACCATTTAGTCTTATCTGGATTTTTTTATGTATATTATCATCCTGTTCTTATAAAACTCTTACACCCATAAATACCTTTCATGCTATATAATTAGTCAAAAGGAAAAGGAGTTGACTACATGATTAACGTTTTATTTGTTTGCCTCGGTAATATATGTCGTTCACCGATGGCTGAAGCCCTGTTTCGTGACTTACTTGTAAAAGAAAAGCTAAGCGATAAAATTACGGTAGATTCCGCTGCGACAAGTTCGTGGCATATTGGGGACCCACCTCATAAAGGCACACTGACCATTTTAAAAAAATACAATGTATCATCAGAGGGTCTAATTGGGCGCCAGCTTGTAAAAGAAGACTTGGAGAAGTTCGAATACATAATCGGTATGGATGAAAACAATGTAAGGGATATTTTCGAAATAACTGGTCAACTAACTTCTCCAAAGGTTTTTCGTCTACTCGACTTAACTGACCATAAAAAAGATGTACCGGACCCTTATTATACTGGCGATTTTCAGGAAACCTATGATCTAATTATGGATGGATGTCAGGCATTAATTGACATGATTCGGAAGGATTACAAATTAACAAGAAAAGGATAAGACGCGATACACACGGGCAAAGTGTAGTTGCTTTTGCTTTTTGTCATCTGCTTAGTTTTTAACTGATGCCACGCTTTAAAAAATAGGTTATCAAAATTTATATCGTCCAAAAAGGGAAAAAACACCTTTATTTTATCATCATGTCAATCCATACGAAACTTTTGAAGGAACTCTATATCTTTTAAATTTACTATTTTTGTTAAAGGATTGATTTGACCATCCCACCAGAGAATAGTACAGTTTTCTGTCCCATAAACTTTTTTTATAAAGTTAAATAGGTTAAACAAAATTTCTTTGTTAGGTTCTCCAAAAGGATTTTCAATCAACACCATAAGTTAGCTTTATCTCTTACATTTTTGTCAAGACCAATTATATCCAAAAAAACTTCACTTGGGTTTGCCACTACTATCCCCCTTATTATTCATTTGGGAACTGATATAAATATATTATATTTTTATCAGTTCCCTACTTAAACTCCCCGTTAGTCAAATAAGAAAAGCGATGCCATTTTGTTCAAGCATT
>CAVVWH010000004.1:0-70343 GCA_963751845.1 uncultured Bacillaceae bacterium | reverse complement strand
CAATTTATTCCTAAGAAAGGCTGGCACAATATTCTTCCGAATCATTTTAAAAAGTAATGGGCTTCATATTATTAGTGAGTTGCTTCTGCAGCTCTTTTTTAATTGTATTCCCTTTGTTTTGGAGTGTTAGATTAAAAAAAAAGAGTCTGTTCTTTTGATTTACTGAATACATTCACTCTTTCTATTTTTTTATCAAATGTTATTTTTAACCTACTTCTTGATTGCTTTTTAATTGTGTATAAACTTGATGATAAGCAGTCGCCTCTGAAACCATCCCTTTATTTTGATACATTTTGGATAACTTTGATACAGGAGTTGGATCGTTTGGATGGAGCTCCATTTCCCACGCGAAACATTCAATAGCCTCATCATATTGTTTAAAATCTGCATAATATTGGCCTAATTCCATCATGTGATCAGGATCCTCCAATAAAGTGAGCATTTTATTTATTTTTAGAATGACTGGAGAATTTGGTACGGACTTTTGGATGGGTAGAAGTTTTTCATGAACCGCTTTAAGGTCATACGTTTCAAGTAATTTACCTATAAGCTGTATCAGTTTTTGTTCAGATTGGTTATCGTCATCTTTTTGAACAAGACGTTGAATGAGCAAAATAAAGGTATCTACATGTTTGGCGATAAATGAAGCATCTAGATTTTCCCATAATGTATGCAAGATGTCCTCATACGTAGTAGGAAGAGTATCAAGAAAATTCAATAAATATAGAGCTGCGGGTTCATAATTTTTATCTTGAAGCATCTTGTCAATCATTGCTTTAGCCTGTGGAACCTTTAGGAATGGATTAATTTTTAAATGTCCTAAAGTTAAGATCCATTTTTCAATAGGCATAAATTGTAGTGCGATATTTGTATACTTGTCGATGGAGACCGCTTTAGAAGATTTTTCAACATTTTCTAGCCAAAGCAACACAATCTCTAAGTACGAGTCTTGTTTTCTATAGGAATTTTCAAGCAAATTACGTTCATCAGGGGAAAAGCGATTTTTGAAGCAATGCCATTCAACAAAAAGAGGATCCTTTTCTTGGATGGTTTCTAAGGATGAGGACTTGTAAAAATCTTTGTAAGAAAAAAATTCTAATGAATTCTTAATTTCCTTCGCAGAACTTAAATCAGGGGAAAATTCAGTTAAAATTTGAATGATTTGAAAGGCTTTAGAGAAGTTTCCATTTCTTCTGTAGTGGTAAAAGATTTTATAAATCAACTTGGTTAGCTGTTCTTTTGAAAAATAGGAGTCAAGCGTCGTAGCGATGAAGGCAACTTCCTGGAGAGTATAATGACTTTGAAGATGAGTGAAAAGCTTATTTTTATTTGGTATTGTGGCAATTTCACCAGGGATGATAGCAGATAAAAATGGATGATCTTCATCTAAGGCGATCCCCAACTTAAAGGCATGATCGATAAATGATCCTTCCTCCACTTTTTCTACTTTCTCACCATAGATAAGTGAATTTTTATAGTAAATGAGGTAATAACTTTCGTTTAGTGTTGTTTTTACCTCAAGCACGGTACATCTTGAAAAAACAGCGGCTTGTATCACATTCCCTATTGAAAGCTTCTTTTTTTCTTTGATGGAAATTTCTATCGGCATAATAAGTTCATTTTTCATAATTAATACAGCCCCTTACTATCATTTTCATGGTATACGTATTTTTTAATCTCATTATAACATAGGAGATACCGTTCTGGGAGAACCTCCAAAGGATACAGCAAAAGGAAGAACTATATTTTGAAAGCTTGGCTGATTGGTTAAAAATGTATGCCTCTATAAGCTTAATTAAGAACTCTGAAACCGTTCTTACCTGGTGATTTTTTCGGTAAATGAAGTCTTAAACTTACTTTTATTAAATATGAATAGAAATGTAACAAACCCATTGTAAAGAAACTAGGGAGACATTAGAAAAAAGGGGAGAGTTTATGTCAGATGTGAAAGAAAGTGTTGATTTCCTGACAAAGGACAAGGATTATGTTTGGCATTCGATGAAGCCATATAATCCGGATGCGACGATGATTGCTGAGAGAGCGGAAGGATCATGGATTACGGATCATAATGGAAAGAAATTTTTAGATGCGATGGCTGGATTGTGGTGTGTGAATGTTGGTTATGGCAGAACGGAACTTGCTGAAGCTGCATTCCAGCAATTAAAAGAAATGGCCTACTTTCCGCTGAGCCAAAGTCATAAACCGGCGATCCGACTCGCAGAAAAATTGAATGAAATGCTCGGTGGAGAGTATGTCATCTTTTTTTCAAATAGCGGCTCAGAAGCGAATGAAACAGCTTTTAAGATTGTGAGGCAGTATCATCAGCAAAAAGGAGATCATCACCGCTACAAATTTATCTCCAGATATCGCGGATACCATGGGAATTCGATGGGGGCTTTGGCAGCTACGGGTCAAGCGGAGCGTAAATATAAATATGAACCCTTGGCACCGGGCTTTCTTAAAGTAGCGCCACCTGATTTATATCGAGGTACTGATCAACAGGACGCAAAACCAGAGGATTTAGCATCCGTTCAAGAAATTGACCGAGTGATGACATGGGAATTAAGCGAGACGATTGCTGGTGTCATTATGGAACCAATCATTACTGGTGGCGGCATTTTACTTCCACCTGATGGATATATGGCAGGTGTCAAAGAGGTTTGTGAAAAGCACGGGGCGCTGCTGATTGTAGATGAGGTTATTTGTGGCTTTGGTAGAACGGGTGAAGCATTTGGGTTTATGAATTATGGTGTAAAACCTGATGTTATTACAATGGCAAAAGGACTGACAAGTGCCTATCTGCCATTATCTGTAACAGCAGTGAAAAAGGAAATATATGATAGCTTTAAAGGATCTGGGGATTACGATTATTTCCGCCATGTCAATACTTTTGGTGGGAATCCAGCAGCCTGTGCGCTTGCACTAAAGAACCTTGAAATTATGGACAAAGAACAATTATTTGCTCGATCCAAACAAGAAGGTACGTATTTAAAACAACGCTTAGTCGCCAGCCTAATTGAGCATAAATTTGTTGGGGACATAAGAGGAAAAGGATTATTAATCGGAATAGAACTTGTAAAAGATAAGTCCACAAAGGAACCTTTGGAAGTAGAACTTGTAAATAAAATTATTTCAAGATGTAGAGCAAAAGGACTCATTATTGGTAAAAATGGAGCGACTGTCGCAGGGTATAACAACGTGCTGACATTAGCTCCACCATTAAATATTAGAAGAGAAGATCTCGACTTTCTAATTAAGACGTTATCAGAAGAGATACAAGCCTTATGATAATTATTGGTCATTGTTAAATCAAAGCCTTCTCATATTTCTTATTCAGATAGAAGTCCGTGCTTTGTGAATCTTTCACAGTAGCTCGGATTTTTTTGTACAGCAGAAATTATATCCTATGGATGATCTTGAAGCTTAACTGAATATTTACATATTTTATTAAAATGGTATGATTAAATCTACTTTTACAAAATTTTGCCTTTACGAAATTCTATTATCGTGGAACGTTCTTAATCTAGTAAAAAGAGTGTTAGTGAATGAAAGTAACATCTACTTTTGTACAGGAGGTTAGACAATGAATAAAAATGCTGTTCGTTCATATCGAGCCACAACAATGGCACCGAATGCTATGATCACGACTCCTCATTATTTGGCTTCTCAAGCAGGAATGAAAGTTTTACAAGACGGAGGTAATGCTGTAGAAGCGGCCATTGCTGCAGCTTCGACAATTGGTGTAGTCTATCCGCATATGAATGGAATAGGCGGCGATAATTTTTGGTTAATCTATCATGCAAAAAATAAAGAATTAAAAGCATTAAATAGCAGTGGCCGATCGGGTGAACATGCAACGATTGACTTCTATCAGAATCAGAAGTTAGACAAGATTCCTTCAAGAAGTGCACTGGCAGCTAATACTGTACCTGGGGCAGTTGCTGGTTGGGAAAAAGCCTATCAATATTCTAAAAACAATATGAGTGGTAAGTATCATTGGGACCAGTTACTACAATCAGCGATTTATTATGCAAAAGAAGGATTTCCGGTTACACCTAGTCAAGAGTATTGGACGAATGTGAATTTGGATCCAACGGATAATCAGTTTAGACATTTGCAGCGTTTTTCTGAATTTCGAAAGATTTTTTTAAAAACGAATGGCTTGTTTTATCAAGCTGGAGATATAATGAAACAATCTGATTTAGCAATGACATTAGAAGGTATTGCTACAGAGGGGAGCAGTTGGTTTTATCGTGGCGAAATATCAAAAATGATTGTGGATGATCTTCAAGCGAATGGAGGGTTATTAACCTATCATGATTTTGCTCAACACAGTAGTGATTGGGTAAATCCGATTTCGGTAAAATATAGGGGATATACAGCATATAATGTACCGCCTAATTCACAAGGCTTTGCCTCACTTTCTATTCTGAATATTTTAAATCAATTTGATCTGCAGTTCATTGATGAAGGATCGGCTGATTATTATCATATCCTTACGGAGGCGACAAAACTAGCATTCCATGATCGTGATAAATGGCTAACAGATCCAGACTTTGTATCGATTCCATTGGATGAGTTATTGTCTGTGAATAGAGGATTGGATTTAAGTAACAAAATTGATTTTACAAAAACGGTTCAACTCGAAAAACAATTGGATCCAAAAGGAGATACCGTTTGGTTTGGTGTTGTGGACAAAGATGGGAATGCTGTTTCTTTCATTCAAAGTATTTATCATGAATTTGGATCTGGTTTTATTCCCAAGAACACAGGGGTTGTCATGCAAAATCGGGGTAGCTTCTTTTCGCTTGATCCAAACCAAGTGAATTGTCTCGAACCACGGAAAAGACCTTATCACACCTTAAATCCAGCGATGATTTTTCATGAAGATTCTCCATTTGTAGTATATGGAACAATGGGGGGAGAAGGGCAACCGCAAACACAGGCTGCATTGATTACACGTCTTCTTGATTATGACTTTGATGTTCAAGCAGCCATTGAAGCACCGCGATGGCTATATGGACGAACCTGGGGAGCTGCATCGAATAGCTTGAAAATGGAAGGAAGAATTGAACAAAGCACGCTTGATGAACTTCAAGAAAGAGGACATCAACTGGAAATACTAGAAGAGTTTACTGATGTTATGGGTCATGCGGGTATAATTAAAATTGATCAGAAGACGAATGTGAAATATGGTGGTGCGGATCCGAGGGGAGATGGAGCTGCAATCGGATATTAATTTTGTGATTTATCATTTTCCGACAGAAGACTCCCACCTCAAGGAATGGGAAGGGCATAGGCCAATGAGTAGGTGAGAGATGAATGCCGGTTGGCGATAGCCAAAAACTCTCCACTATGATAAAATAAGAACATACATTCCTATTCCGAATTGAGGTGAAACTTGTGTTAAGACATAAAGCCTATAAATTTCGAATCTATCCGAATAAAAAACAGATGGAGCTGATTAATAAAACCATAGGAAGTTCTAGATTTGTATTTAACTTTTTTCTAGGCAAACAAAAAGAAAAAGATGCGTATTGGTATATCGTCGAAGAAATGGTTCAACATGGTCAGCTTCCAGCTAACAATTGGAAAGGAAAGTATTTGAACAAATATGAAACCATCAAAGAACTTCCTGCATTAAAAAAGCACTATTCTTTCTTAAAGGAAGTCGATAGCATTGCTTTGCAGAAATCTGTTGAAAATTTAGCTGATTCTTACGACAGGTACTACAAAAAACAAAACAAACAGCCACGTTTTAAATCAAAAAAGAATCCTGTTCAATCGTATACCACGAAGTATACAAATGGAAATATCGCTGTAATCGACCGTCATATCAAGTTGCCGAAAATAGGTCTTGTTCGCTTTGCGAAAAGTCGTGAGGTAGAGGGGCGGATATTGAGTGCAACGATCAGACGAAATCCTTCTGGTAAGTACTTTGTTTCCATAGCGACTGAAACTGAGGTAATCGAATTACCAAAAACTAATTCGGCTGTTGGTATAGATGTTGGGTTGAGAGACTTTGCGATTCTCTCAGATGGTACCATCTATTCCAATCCAAAGTTTTTCCGCACCTTAGAAGAAAAAGTAGCTAAATCACAAAGAATCATGAGTAGACGAACCGTAGGTGGTGCGAATTGGTACAAAGCTAAAAGGAAAGTCGCACGTATTCATGAAAAGATTGCGAATGCACGAAAAGACTATTTAGACAAAATCTCTACCGAAATTGTCAAAAACCACGACATGATTGGGATGGAAGATTTGTCCGTATCGAATATGATAAAAAACCATCATCTTGCAAAAGCAATTAGTGAAGTATCGTGGTCACAATTCAAAACAATGATGGAATACAAAGCGAAATGGTACGGGAAAGAAGTCGTAACCGTTGCAAAAAATTTCGCAAGTAGTCAACTTTGTTCGTGTTGTGGCTACAAAAACAAAGACGTTAAACATCTCGGATTGCGTGAATGGGAGTGTCCTACGTGTCATACCTATCACCAAAGAGATATTAATGCAGGAATCAATCTCAAAAATGAAGCGATAAGACTTCTAACCGCAGGGACTGCGGAGGTAGCCTACTAAAAAACTGGTGGATACACTGGTGTTCGTAGGAATCCCCCTCCTCAACGCAACGTAGTGGAGTAGGTGGGGGTAGTTCAATAAGAATAGAGGTGGTTATGTCGTGAAGCTTCAATTAAATTTATTTATCGCCTTTTTTCGATCTGGAATATTAGGGTTTGGAGGTGGTCCATCGTCCATTCCGCTCGTTCATAAAGAAGTTGTTGGTACGTTTAAATGGATGAATGATGAAGAGTTCAGTGAGATTTTAGCTTTAGGAAATACCTTGCCAGGTCCCATTAACACGAAAATGGCGGGCTATATTGGCTACAAAGTCGGTGGAATCTCAGGACTGGTAAATGCGCTTCTGGCTACGACTTTGCCAACCATTATCTTGATGATTCTTTTATTGACTTCCTTTAATCAAGTGAAAGATAACCCAATGGTTCAAGGCATGACAAATGCTGTTGTTCCAATTGTAGGTGTGATGATGGGTGCTTTAACGTGGGAATTTTTAAAGAAAACGAAGGCTGGATTAGGCTGGACGATGGGATCGATTATTTTAGTGGGAAGTTTTATCTTAATGGAGATCGTCCACATCCATCCAGGGATCGTGATTGCAGCATTACTAGTGGGGGCATTAATAATGCCTAATAAGAAAAAGAAAACAGAAAACCAAGATGAAAGAAGAAGGAAGAGCCTATGATTTATTTACAAATATTTTTAGCTTTTTTCATACCGGGAATCCTTGGATATGGTGGAGGGCCAGCGTCGATTCCACTAATTGAACATGAGGTTGTCAGTCAAAATGAATGGATGACGAAGAGTGAATTTAGTGAAGTGCTAGCATTAGGAAATTCTCTTCCAGGACCAATTGCACCTAAAATGGCCGGGTACATAGGATTTGAGGTTGGAGGAGTTTTCGGAGCATTTATGGCTGTCTTTGCTACGGTTGGACCATCTTTACTCTTAATGATTATCTTATTAAAGCTTATTGTAAAATATAAGGATTCTCCAAGGGTAAAGCGTTTGTCAAAGATTGTTCTGCCAGCTGTTGTCGTTTTAATGGGAACACTAACATTTGACTTTTTTCAGGGCTCTTATTCCTCTAATGGGCTTTGGGAAACATTATTTATTGCGGTCTTAAGTCTGTTTTTATTAGAGAAATGGAAGGTACATCCTGCCTTTGTGATTGTTGGGGGCCTAGCTTTCGGGGCGTTGTTTTTAAGTTAGAAAGATGTTCAATTTCATATTTTGAAAATTTTTACATTGGGAATTATATTAACTCTTCTCCGCAATATGATTATCTTTTCTACTTGCTTTTCATATCACAATAGGGCATGTGCCCTGTCACTTACATGATGATTTTCTATATATATAAACTATAGGATTATATCATGAAGGAGTGAGTGAATTTTGTCTACTACTTACGATGAGGGTATGTCTGGGCTTGTATTATATACCGATTTACAAGACCTAGACTTGACGAATCAACAATACTTTCAATCCAACTTCGTTTGGGATTTAATAAATGATCAACAACAACAATTCGAAGTGCAGTTAGATGAAATGATGAAAAATAATAAAAGTATGACAAATGATATTTGGTATCAATTCTCTAAACAGAACAAAACGTTTCAAAATCTTTTTGATCAATTTAGCAATACCGAATCTCTCTTTGGTCAATTTACTGAATTAATTGAACAAATGACAGGACTAACAGATCTGGCTGAAAATGGTGAATCCATGCTTGCTGATTTTTTTAACACCTTCACCCAACAAATGTCAGACTATAAAGATATTGTAGATCAAATAGGCAATTCAGATTCGATCTATGGTCAATTTACGCAACAAATGGAAAATTTTCAAAACCTCCAAGAACAATTAAATAACTCGGACTCAACATATAGTCAATTTGCGCAGCAAATGGAAAATTTCCAAAACCTTCAGGAACAATTAAGTAGCTCGGACTCAACATATAGTCAATTTACGCAGCAAATGGAAAACTTCCAAAACCTCCAAGAACAATTAAGTAGCTCGGACTCAACATATGGTCAATTTGCGCAGCAAATGGAGAATTTCCAAAATCTCCAAGAACAGCTTGGTAACTCAAACTCAACCATGGGCCAATTTACACAGCAAATGGAAAATTTTCAAAACCTCCAAGAACAATTAAGTAACTCAGACTCAACAATTGGTCAATTTGCGCAGCAAATGGAAAACTTTCAATCGCTCCAAGAACAATTAAATAACTCAGACTCAACCTATAGTCAATTTTTTCAGCAAATGGCTGATTTTAAAGCATTGCAGGAACAGACTAATAATTTTCAATTTAATCAAGATCAATTTTCCTCACAAGTACAAGAACAGGCTAATAATTTTCAATCAAATCAAGACCAAATTTCGTCTCAGGCTACTGAGCAAACTGAAGATGATAATCAATAATTAAAAGCAAGGGAAGGGTTCGAGTTCACTGAAAAAAGGTAAGTTTCTCAGTGAACTCGGACGATTCTATTGCTTCCTATTTTAAGTATGTGATTTCAGAAGGCTGTCCCATCAGTAGACTAATGGGACAGCCTATTTTTTCGAAATTTCCGCTGATCCAATCGTAATTGTGGACTTTCGTTAATTAAGTGTGTGCTTTCTTCAATTCTTCTGCTTTTTCTGTAATTAAGTCCTATTTTTATTGAATTACAACCCAATGCCTCGAAAACTCGCTTATGAACTACCTAATGAGTCACCTCGAGGGTCACAAGTATCTTTTTTATTTGATTTTTAATTAGATCAGGGCCATGATTTTAGGTTCGACATTCACTATTATGGGTAAAAAGTCGTGTGTTTTTGAAATTTTTCAAAATAAATAGTGGAAATTATCGATATTCTGTTATATATTAAAAATAATTTAAAGTATTGTTATATAACAAAAACCAAAGAAGAGGGGTTATTGGATATGAACAAAACAGAATCGTTAGCACGTAGAGTACTAGGGTGGAAGTTAAATAGATGGGATCGATGGTATGATTATGAAAAGAGTGCTTTTATTCCTGCGTCTGACTTTCAACCTGAGGAAAACATTGACCATGCGATGCTACTCGTGGACAGATTAGAAAAATCCGGGTTTAAATATTCTACAAATGGGGTTTCTGAAGTTTGTTTTAATGACGTAAGCGCAACTGGTCATACATTAGCACAAGCAATCACGAATGCAGCCTACTTACTCGTGGAAAAAAGCTCAATAGCTGATCGTAATGAAATTTGGCGGCAATTATGCTAGAAACAAGGGGACGCTTCCTTGTTTCTTTTTTTTGGTTGGACCCTCAATACATTCAAATATTATCTATCGAGGGTCATAAGGAGATGAATGTGCATCCCTCTTAAATATTTACTTAGTACCATGTTTGTTTTTTTCAATTGCTATTTTTTATAATCCTCCGTTAGAAGAATTGCTATTATTCTTTAATTGATGCTCTTCTTCTGTTGCAGCTGAAACGGGTTCTAGTCCATAGCCTGTTGAACTTATTTCTAATACCTCTTCATTCTTTTTTCTTTTCAAACTTAGATTTGTTTCATCATGGTATTGAGTTAAATCATCATTATTCACAATTTTGCCTCCTCTTGCTAATTTGATGAACATAAAGAATGGATATATTCTATATTGTTCTTTTTAGTAAAAAGACATACGTCACATTTGTTAAGAAACGAAAAAATCATCAAGAGATTTGGAGACTGTTTGTACGCCAACCTATGGGAACGATTGATTCGAAAATAATAGACAACTTTTCCCTCCTTTTCACATACATATTGACAAAGACAGGCTGATAAGGGAGGGGAGTTTCGTGAGGATTGTATTTATTGAAAAGAAATGGCTTTTATTTATAGCCATTTGCATCTGCATATTCGTTGGAGGCTGGTTTATGACAAGGCCGGAAGCCACCGAGACAACTGGATCTTCAACGGCAGCAAAAAAATTCACCATCAATATCGTCACCGGCGAATTTAAATCTACAAGGGATGATGGAACAGAAATTGAAGCATATCGCTGGGATCCCGGGACAATTTATGTTCCGAAGGATGAATCTGTTATACTAAGCATATATGGTGTAAACGGCAAGGAACATCCATTTTATATCGAAGGAACAAACATTAAAGGTACAGTTAAAAAAGGCAAAGAAACTGTGTTAAATTTACACATTAAGAAAGAGGGACTCTATAGGCTTATTTGTACCGCCCATCATGACATCAATCATAATGGACCAATGATCGCTTATATCGTAGTGGACTAGACCGGCAAGATCTCTCTGCTTCAAGGGAGGACAATGAAAAAGTCTATAGTTTTAAAGGAAGCGAGCCATTCTTCGATTCAATCGAAGAATGGCTCGCTACTTTATTCAGGTGGTGTTCACGATGATTTTAAACCAACAGTCACTTCATTTTGTCCATTTACCACTCCAAAAGCACTGTCCTATTGCTTCCTACATATTCACAAATGGCAAGTTTGTATCTAAATCACCTTTAATTCGTTTTACATGTACCTTTTCTCCCTTGAGCCATTGATTAAAGTCAAAGATAAATGGCAGCCTGTCTCCTCCGATTGCAAACCATGCTTTCATATTTTTGGGGAAATAGGCCGCTGTATGTAATGTGCCTGCCCAGGCTCCATATTTTTTCGAGAATACTCCTTTGTCCGAATCATTCATCATTCGATAAGCCTGGGAGGAATCCATGATGTTGCTTTCTTGTCGTTTTATTGCTTCGTATCTTTGAAGAGAATCCTCCATCCTGTACCGATTCTCATGTGTTAGCAATTCGAAATGATTGGTACAAATATTTGACTGGTGGACTACTACTTCTCTTGGAGAGGCTTCAACGACGATGGACTTTCCAGTTTGATCAAGTAAAACATAGCTAAATGAACGACGATGCGGAATCTCTTTTAGTAATGAGAGTGCCTCCTCTTCTAATTTGATGAACATAAAGAATGGATATATACTCTATATTGTTCTTTTAAACAAGGAGACATACAGGAAAATTTTGTTCGTAATTATCGATTATGGACGTGTTCCGCTTTCAAAAAAATTAGTAGTAATTCAACTAATATCTGTTATTTAATTGAAGTTCTTTATTTTTGTGTATCACATAATGAATACGCAAAGTAATTATTATTGCACAGAGTAGGCAGATGCTGATTAACTCAATGACACCGAACCAACCGTTTAGTTCGTAAAAAACACCACCTGATGAACCGATAAAGCTTGAACCCATGTAATAAAACAGTAGATAAAGGGAGGAAGCATAGGACTTTGCTTCCGGCTTTGCAGTTATACTAACCCAACCGCTTGCAATACTGTGACAACCAAAGAACCCTACTGCGAAGATAAATAAACCAAACATGACGGCAGGCAACCATTGAACGGTTGTTAATAATGCTCCACAAAATGTCATGATAATCGATGCAATCAACAATTGTGTTCTTGAAAAGCGTCCAATCAGCGCTCCAACTGTAGAGGATCCAAGTGAACCAGTTAATTGAAACACAAATAAAAGTCCAATAATCGTTTGACTTAAATAAAATGGTGCTTTTACTAACGGGAACGAAATGTAATTAAATAAGGCAACATAAATACCTAAGCTAATAAAACCAATGCAATAAAGTAACCACAATCTACTATCACTACCAGCAGTTTGAATACCACTCCACCAATTATGTAGCGATAACCTTTGAACAATAAAATGTCTTGATGCTGGCAATAACAATGTAAAGATGACGGCACAAAGTAAATTTAATAGTCCTAGTATTAATATCGCTATATGCCAACTATAGAAATCACTCAACGTACTCACTGTAATACGACCAAAGAACCCTCCAAATCCACAACCACTAACATAAACGCCCATGATTTTACCAAGTTTCAATGGTTCGATTTCTTCTGCTAAATAGGTCATCGCAATCGCTGGGAAACCACCTAATGCAATTCCTTGTAAGGCACGAATCACAAGTAATGTTTCATAATTCGGGCTGAATGCTAGTGCGATATTTAACACTGCAGCACTTACTAGAGAAACCACCATGATTTTCCTTCTACCCCAAGCATTTGAAAATGCCGCTATAATTAACAGGCTAAAAGCTAATGTGAATGTGGCAATTGATACAACTAAACTGGCTTGAGATGCACTTAAATCAAATTCCACTGTATATTGTTGAATTAACGTTTGCGGTCCATATAACACGGCGAATGTCACAATACTGCCTATAAGCATACTCCATAAAATCCGTGTGTTTTTTGATGAATCAAATTCCTCCATATAGACGCCTCCTAATTTGTAACTATAGAGTACGCTGATTATTTAATAACGTCTAATATTGAGTTATTATTATATTAATAACTATTGTTTATCAAATTAGGGGGGACACAATATGGAGATGCATCAATTACGATATTTTCAAATAATTGCAAAAACTCAAAATTATCATCAAGCTGCTGATCTTCTTAACGTATCACAACCAGCATTAACAAAAGCGATACATAAGTTGGAAGCTGAATTAGGTGTAACCTTATTTGATCGCATCGGTAGAAATATAAGGATAAATCAAAATGGTGAGTTATTTTTAAAACGTGTAACAAGTAGCTTACAAGAACTAAAACTCGGTATAAACGAGTTACACCAATTACAAAATCCAAAACATGGGATTATTCGCATTGCTTTCATTCAAACACTTGGGACGTCTATCGTTCCGATACTATTAAGTGCTTTTCGTAAATCGTACCCAAATGTCAAAATCAAACTGTTTCAAGATACTATTCAAGGTTGTTTGAATCGTATCGACAATGAAGATGTAGACCTTTCCATTATTGGTGTCTATGGTCCAATTATAGGAAAGCAATGGTTGACGCTTGAATCTGAAAGACTTTATGGTTACTGCTCTGCTATTCATCCACTTCAACAAACGCACCATATCAATTTATGTGAACTACAGGAGGAAGCGTTTATAGGCTATGCTCCAAATTTGAGTATGCACGATATTTTCATTAATTGGTGTAAGGAAGCAGGCTTTATTCCTCAAATAGCTTTTGAAGGTAGTGATGTACCAACAATTGCTGGTCTCGTATCGGCAAATTTAGGCATTGCAATCATGCCTACTTACATTGGCATTGAGGCTGCTAATCTACATCGTTTTGTCATTGAAGACCCCATCTGTTCACGTGAAATTGTAATAGCATGGCATGACGTAAAACCTTCTTCTCCTTCAACAACACTATTTATCGAATTTGTGAAAAAGTTTTATAAATTAAAATAGTCGATATGATCAAAGTGTGTCGGTAATGTTTTAAAAGGTTTTTATAATAGGACAAGAGGGATGATAAAAAAGACAATATTTATAAACGATCAATCCTGTACTATGGCGAGTGGGCCATACCCTTTACATTAGATAGTCAATTGTAGTTTTACTAAAAATTAATATAAAGCAACTTGTAATTGTTATATAAGTGAATTATTATATAAGCATATTCCTATACAAGAGAGGAGAGCACATATATGGAGAAGCTTGAATCAATGTCGAACCAGTTAAAAGCTGTGAGTGACCCCAACCGCTTAAAGCTATTAGCATGTCTTAAAAAAGGAGAAGTTTGTGCCTGTGATTTTGTAGATGTCTTACATATATCTCAACCCGCTGTTAGTCAACACTTGAAAAAGTTAAAAGATGCAGGAATTATTGTTGAAAGACCAGCAGGGACATGGAAGCATTATCGTTTAAATGAAGTGCAACAACCTTATATTCAAGCCATTATTGATGCTCTCGAAGTGAGTCCGGTTATAAAATGTTCAAGTTGTTAATAGGCAACAAATAGTGACTAATTGGAGGTTTACAAATTGACATTGGCAGTATTAGCATCATTGATTTTCTTAATAACACTGATCTTCGTAATCTGGCAGCCTAAAGGCTTGAATATTGGTTGGACTGCCTGTGGAGGAGCGATTTTAGCTTTAATTGCTGGAGTAGTCGAATTGAATGATGTAAAAGAAGTAATTGGTATTACGTGGAATGCGACATTATCCTTTGTGGCCATTATCCTGATTTCATTAATATTGGATCAAATCGGATTATTTGAATGGGCTGCATTACATATGGCAAGAGCGGCAAAAGGTAATGGTATCAAAATGTTTATCTATGTAAGTATTTTGGGTGCAATTGTTGCTGCACTATTTGCTAACGATGGGGCCGCTCTTATTTTGACACCTATCGTACTTGCGATGGTTCGTAATTTGAAATTTAAAGAGCAGATGATCTTTCCATTTATTATGGCAAGTGGGTTTATAGCGGATACCACTTCGCTTCCCTTTGTAGTAAGTAACTTAGTTAACATTGTGTCAGCAGATTTCTTTGGGATTGAATTCGTAGAATATGCTTCCAGAATGATGATTCCAAACCTTTTTTCACTGATTGCAACCATATCGGTGTTACTCATTTATTTTAGAAAAAGTATTCCTAATAACTATGATTTATCGAAGTTAAGGAAACCAGTGGAAGCCATTAAAGATATAAAAATGTTTCACCTTTCATGGTATGTTCTTGGATTATTATTGATTGGCTACTTTACTAGTGAATTTATCCACATTCCCGTTTCCATTGTTGCAGGAATTATAGCGATTTTCTTTTTATTAATGGCAAGAAGAAGTAGCGCAGTCAATACAAAGGCAGTTGTAAAAGGTGCCCCATGGAATATCGTATTTTTCTCGATTGGAATGTACGTTGTCGTATATGGCTTAGGTAATGCATGGTTAACTCACTCGTTAGCAAGTGTAATTGAAGCTGCTGCTAATCAAGGATTATTTGTAACAACCATTTCAATGGGCTTTATTGCTGCTTTCTTGTCATCTGTTATGAATAATATGCCAACTGTCATGATAGATGCCTTAGCGATTGCCGAAACGAATACTTCTGGAATGATTCGTGAATCTTTAATTTATGCCAATATCATTGGGTCTGACTTAGGTCCAAAAATCACACCAATTGGTTCCCTAGCAACCTTAGTGTGGCTCCATGTTTTATCTCAAAAAGGTGTAAAAATTTCCTGGGGAACGTATTTCAAAACGGGTATTGTGTTAACAATCCCTATTCTTTTTATAACGTTACTAGGGCTATATGTAACATTATTAATTTTCTAAAAGGAGAATCATGATGTCTAAAAAAACAATCTACTTTTTATGTACAGGGAACTCATGCCGAAGCCAAATAGCAGAAGGTTGGGCAAAAAAGTATTTAAGTGATGAATGGGAAGTAAAAAGTGCAGGAATTGAAGCTCACGGTTTAAATCCTAATGCTGTAAAAGCGATGAAGGAAGTAGATATTGATATATCCAATCAGACATCCGATATTATTGATCCTGAAATTCTAAACAATGCCGATTTAGTCGTGACATTATGTGGTGACGCAGCGGATAAATGTCCAGTCACTCCCCCTACGGTAAAACGTGAACATTGGGGATTTGATGATCCGGCAAAAGCTGAAGGAACAGAAGAAGAAAAGTGGGCTGTCTTCCAACGTGTCCGTGATGAAGTGGGCGAACGGATTGAGCGTTTTGCTAAAACTGGAGAGTAATAAGCACTGAATGTATTTGTCTCGCATTCAAGAAAACTAGAGAAGGAAACCCAATGAGGAGATGTCTGAAATGAAAAAAATTCAAATTTTTGATCCTGCTATGTGTTGTTCGTCTGGGTTATGTGGACCATCGATTGATCCAGAATTACTAAGAATGTCGTTTGTTATGAAAAATTTAGCGAAGGTGGACTATCCCGTTGAACGTTATAATTTAACAACGGATACAGACCAATTTGTTAATAATGAACAAATTCAAGCCTTATTAAACGAAAAAGGTCCTGACGTGTTACCGATTGTGCTTGTGGATGGTGATGTGGTGTTAACAGGGCAGTATCCATCGAATGAGGAGTTAGAAAAATGGACAGGTATATCTGCAAACGAATTAATTCAAAAGCCTAGAATTCACTTGTCCACGAAAACAACCAAGGTTGGTGAGTAATATGGAATTATTTACTGAAGAACACTCTCCTAAAACTAAATTTCTCTTTTTTACAGGCAAAGGGGGAGTCGGAAAAACATCTGTTGCTAGCGCCCTTTCGCTCGTATTAGCAAAAAAGAAACAAAAGGTGCTACTAATCAGTACGGACCCTGCCTCCAATTTGCAGGATGTATTTGGTCAAACATTAACCAATAAGCCATCTTTAATTCAAGGTACAACACATTTATATGCGTTGAATTTGGATCCAGTTCAAGCGGCAGCTGAGTATAAAGAAAGAGTCATTGCACCCTACCAAGGGAAAATGCCACAAGCTGTACTAGCTTCAATGGAAGAACAAATGTCAGGTGCCTGCACCGTTGAAATCGCTGCATTTAATCAATTTTCTTCGTTATTAACGGATCATAAGCTATCCGAAGAATATGATGTTATTGTGTTTGATACAGCACCGACAGGACATACTCTACGTTTATTATCATTGCCAATAGCTTGGTCCGGATTTTTAGAAGACAATAGAAATGGTGCTTCATGTTTAGGCCCTTTATCGGGATTGGAAAGTCAAAAACAAATGTACCATGCTGCAGTTGAAGTGCTTTCTGATAAAAGTCAAACAACTATGTTATTAGTGAGTCGTCCAGAAGCAGGGCCGTTGAAGGAAGCTGCTCGTGCATCACAAGAATTAGGAGACATTGGCATTGCGAATCAACAAGTGATTATTAATGGATTATTTGAAAGTTTAGCGCTAACAGATTTGTATGCAAAGGCTCTATTTGAACGACAACAAAAAGCGCTCGAATCAATTCCAACAGAAATTAGTCAATATCCCATTTTCTATTTGCCATTAGCACCATTTACAATCTCAAGTCTTTCACAAATGGAAGCTTGGCTGGAACATCGGATTAAGACTTCTATCAATCTAGTAGAAAAAGAAGTTATTGATTATCAATCCATTCATGAACTAGTTGATTTTTATGATCAACATAACCATCGAGTGATTTTTACAATGGGGAAAGGTGGCGTAGGGAAAACAACAGTTGCCTCTTTGATTGCTCTAGGTTTGGCTGAAAAAGGGAACAAAGTACATTTAACAACAACTGACCCTGCAGCACATATAGCTTGGACATTTGATGGAAATACACTCCATGAAAACTTAACAATTAGTAGTGTAGACCCTAAACAAGCTGTTCAGGACTATAAAGATGAAGTATTATCGAAGGCAATGGAAACAATGGATGAAGAAGGCTTAGCATTTGTGAAGGAAGATTTAGAATCACCATGTACCGAAGAAATTGCCGTCTTCCGTTCATTTGCTGAAGTAGTGGACCAATCTGAAGATCAAATAGTTGTTATTGATACGGCACCAACAGGCCATACCCTGTTATTATTAGATGCATCACAAGCGTATCATAAAGAAATTTCTCGTTCCTCAGGAGAGATTCCTAAAGCTGTACGAAACTTACTGCCAAAATTACGAGATGATGCATATACGAGTATCGTGATTACGACGTTACTAGAAACAACACCCGTATTGGAAGCAAGCCGTTTAGAAGATGATTTACTTCGCGCAAATATTTCAATCCATTGGTGGGTCATCAATCAAAGCTTTTATATTACGGATACAAAAGATCCCGTTTTAGCAAACAAAGCTCAAGAAGAACTAGTTTGGATTCAAAAAGTGAAAGAACTGTCCAATGGACAATTTGCAATCATTCCTTGGAGCATTAAAGAACCAAAGGGTGTTGAAGGTTTGAACCAGTTATTAAATTTACAAACAAAATAGGAGGATTTACAAATGAACATAACCGATCAAGCAAAAGAATATATCCAACAAGCTATGCAGGAAAATCAAGTTTCTACCCTACGTTTTTTCGGAATTCCCGGATGCTGTGGTGTGAACTTAGGCGTTTCTTTACAAGTGGCTGAAGAAAACGATGTGGTAGAGCAAGTGAACGGACTAAATATCGCCATTGAACCAGATATGAAAGATCAATTGAACGGTGTGACACTTGAGGTAGAAGAAGAGAATGGTGAAATGGGTCTCGTTTTGAACGGATATAATCATTCATCTTGTTGTTAATGAAACATCCAAAGAAGGTCGGGCTACGAGAAGAGTGGAAATAGATTAGAGAAATCTATTTAGAATGAGACGAAAAGTTGGTAATCAATTAAGTAATATAGGAAGTACAAAAAATTGAGATGAAAATATGTTAGAGAGATGACATCCATCTCTCTTTTATGTTGAACAAAAAATAATATAAAAAAGACATGGTTTTCCCATGCCAATCGTTTTTTTGTTAACCCCAATATGGTCGATACTGAGATCGGTACTGAACTTGATGGGATTGTTGAATATATGGTTGCTGCTGATTTATTGGTTGATGAGGTATGTTTTCCTCCACTTTGTTACAGTTTTTGTATGGACCTATATAGGTTGAGGGCTGAACTGGGGCAATTGCTTGTTTCCATTGATTTTCATTAAGACAATAGGTATGTGCCATGATAGGAGCTGGAGTAAATTTTAAAATGTCCGAACCCAAAATCACTTCTGGAGTAGGTGCATCAAATATTGCCAAAAGATGAGTGTTATCAACTGTAGCTATTTCATAATGCCACCAACCTTGTGGAACGTTAGCCACTTGTCCAGGTGTAATAGAGTAGTTGAGAACTTGTTTTGTATAAGGGTTCAGCATGGATACAGCAGCAGCACCAGATATACAATAAACCAATTCGGCTGCATTTTGGTGATAATGTGGTTCGACGATATTACTTGTACTCAGGAAAATGTCTAGCAGAGACACATTTTGTAGTGTATTTAACTGTTTTATTCCTAATATATTTATATAGTTTTCAGGATCTTTTTTGAAAAAGGGGCTGTTATTTACATCAAAAGCATATTGAGTAGATGGTGATGTATAATCCAAACTTGATACCATAAATTTTCTTCACCTCTATTGTTGGGTATAAGAATAAACTTATTGGTATGCTATGCCCACACATATCGTTCGGTGTGCATAGATATAGAAAATAAATTATACGGTGCGACGAATGGATGAAATAGGGAAAAAGGTGCTTGTTCAGCCAAAGTAACTAGGACATTATACTGGTAAAATAGTATTTTGTTATAATATAAATTTTCGACAAAAAATGACATGCATCTTCATTCTAATGCATACCTCAAACTTATGTTTTGTTTCCTATATTGAACAGGAAATAAGAACCTAAACCCTCATCACCCTCAAGTCACAAATCCTTCAGTAAAAAAAATAGAAAATTCATTTGGAATTCCTCCTGTATGCCTACATAACAAATTATTTCCTATCATTATATACGAAATGTCGATTAATGATATTAATTGTCGATTGATTATTATTGATAAAATTTTACAATTGTTATTATAATTAAATGTTAAATAATTCAAATTACCTATTCTGTACGAATTCGAATGTAATTTTTATATATTATAGGACTATTTTATCTTAAGACAATAAACGAGAAGTATAAATCAATCCTCACAACTTAACTTCAGTAAGAAAAATTGATTTGAGACATTCAGTTCAGTAAAAATCAAAAAGATGAATGTAGGGAGTTGTCGGAATCTTTTAAAAGAATAAGGTTCTACATATGCAAAAGTAGGAGGTACATCGATGTTTTTCAAAAAAACAAGTAACGAAAAAAAGCAAATGGTATTAAGTAATGAAGGTAAAGCAGGATTAGACATACCTACAGGAGCCGATATAGAAAAACAGGTGAAAATGATTGGTCTAACGCAAGAAGATCTTCAAATCTTAAATTTTTTACAACCATTAGTTAATGATCAAATTGAAAATATTGTAGCTGGATTTTATGAAAACATAGTTAATGAGTCTTCATTACTACATATAATTAATAACAACAGTACAATCGATAGGTTACGAACGACACTTAAATTACATATTGCTGAAATGTTCGACGGAGTGATTAACCAACAATATTACGAAAAAAGAATTCGTATTGCTCATGTTCATGTTCGAATCGGTCTCAAATCAAAGTGGTATATGTGTGCCTTTCAGAATCTTCTTTTATCCTTAATTAACCTGATTGAAGAAAAGGTGGAAAATAAAGAAGAATCTTTTCTAGCAGTGAAGGCTGTCACAAAAATCTTTAACCTCGAGCAACAAATCGTCCTTGAAGAGTATGACGCGGAAGCTGAAAGAATGAAAAGAAAAGGTGAAGAAGAGAAAATAATAATTAGAGATAGCGTTGCGAATGCTTCTGAAAATCTTGCTTCTATCACTGAGCAAACTAATGCATCATTTCAACAATTAAATGCTCAGTCAAATGAAATTGTTGCGCTAGTAAACACGGGGGCAGAATTATCAGTCCTTGCCAAGGAACGGGCTGAAAAAGGAAAAGAACAGCTAAGCAAACAAAGTGCCAACATGGAAAATATGCATCAGACTATTGATATGATATCAGTCGATATACAGGCTTTATCTGAAATATCAAAACGGATGCAGGAAATTATAAATATTGTAAAGAGTATTGCGGATCAAACCAATCTATTATCTCTCAATGCAGCAATTGAAGCAGCGCGTGCAGGTGATGTTGGAAAAGGGTTTGCTGTTGTGGCTGGAGAAGTTCGCAAGCTTTCAGAACAAACGAAACAATCTGTAACTAACGTATCAACTTTAATTCTAGATATGAATGCTCAAGCAGAAAAGTTAACGCTATCCATTGAAAAGATTAGAGGGGCAGTAAAAGTAGGTAATGATAGCATGAAAGAAACGGAAAAGCACTTCCAAGAAATTTTACAAACGACGGACGAAACAAAACTTCAAAATAATAAGATTGAAAATGAATGGGTTTCCTTTGTACATGTAGTGAATGAGTTAGGGGAAGCCTTTGAAGAGGTCGCTGCATCTGCGGATAGTCTTTCTGTAATTACACATGGGTTGAACTAGCTCAAAATATTCATTAGCTGAAATTAAGGAATTTTGCAAGTAGCAAATATGAGGCCTGGTGAACGACCCCTCCTTACTTCGTTGAAGAAGGGGCTTCCTGTTTCAACGACCTTTGCTTATCAGAGTGTTCTAACAAGTCTTACATGATCTCCACAGGCGTGAATTCGGACACGACCTTGCCCTACAGATTAGCATGTTGGCTAGTTCTTTGATGGCTTGAAGATTTTACACGACAGAGCATTCTTCCTGTCGAAACCTTATATCTTCAGTTTTCAAAGAGCATGTTTGTCTTAATTATAACAAAAAAACTGAAAAGATTGGAAATATTTTGGCTTACACTAACCGAAATTCATCCCCTCCTTATTATTGGGCTTCGCCCTTTACATAATTGAAGAAGGGGAATTCTTTCGGAAAGCTGTTAAAATTTTTGATACTCTAGAAATGTTTTAAAGTGAAATAAATCATGAACTTATAAGAAAACATTCTTTATTGAATGTTTTTTTATTAACACAAAAGGGAACATTTGTTCTATAATAGAAATATAGTTGATAGGAGATGATATCATTGGCACTTAAAGATAGAGGAATTATTAAATGGCAATCTGCTGCATTTTTACCAGAACGAGTTTCATCATTAAAAGATTTATTAAATGATTATTACAGTACAGAGAAACCAATTTTAGATGAATATCAAGTTGAAGAATTTGAAAATAAGATTAATCTTGCAATCGAGTATTCATTTCGAATGAAATTTACAACATGGGAAGATGGGTATAACTGGGGGTATTTGGGAATCGTTAAGAAAATTGATTCATTAAGTAAAACAATTTATTTAGAATTGAGTGATGAAGAAAAATATACAATGAAGATAAAATTTGAGGATATTGTTCGAATAGATGTATTGGATTAATCATTTAGCAGTTTGTCCTTCATTGAAAGTGAGTCACTATCAGGGACATTTGCCACTCGAGCTCGTATTCTTTCTTTCCTTTGAATGTTTGATGAGAGAAATTTAGGGGAAAATAAGTATGAAAATAGAACTTCTGTTTAAAAGGAGGAAGGATAAATGGTTGAAGAAACAATTTTTGTTAATGAAGCGACATCTTGGGCACCGATTCAAAAAATTGAACGCCTGCTAAATCAATTGGATGGTATCGAAAGAGTCTTAGTTGACACGGCTGATGGCGAAGTAAAGGTTGAGTTTGATAACACGAAAATCTCAAGAGAACGAATCATCCTCACCCTACAGCAACACGACTTTCACATGCAATAACAGGGGAATTGGAACGACATTTGTTATATAGTTAGGGTGAAATTCCTCAAAAAATGGTTCAACCATTCAGTTTCTAAAGTTAAGGGTGAATAAAAAAAGATGAAACCATTGGGATTTCATCCTTCCAAAAGTGTTCATTCAATTGCTTCAACTCTTCAGGCAACCGCTGCCATTACTAAGAAAATAAAAAAGTGGGTAAGTGTGGATATTAATAGCTCGCAATTTTTTTGGCGACTTTTTTCTTTAGCCCACGATTTTTCATTTCATGTTTTATGATGGATAAATGCTTCTTCATTTCTAGACACTTATTGAGATCATAAATCGATTGCCGATGTTTGTAGATTTTAAGTTGACGTTTACATGTAACGTACAGAAATGCAAGTTTTTCGTTTGACATGTCAGTTATTATCATCACGCATCACCTATATCCCAAAATCTCTTTTATTATGGGGGAATAATTAAAAAAATTCAATAGATATATTTTATTTATATGTTAAATTTTCGTGAATCGTTGAAATGGACAGTCAAAAAAAGTTGCGATATAATAATTTTGTTAGGAAAATATGTAAAATATACTTATGCTTTGTTACTAAAAAGGGGAGATGGTTTGAATGGATCCAAAGGCAAAAAAGACGGCTTTACGTGGAATTACATATGGCTTGTACGTTGTGGGAACCAAAGATGAAAATGGTGTAAATGGTTTTGCAGGAAACTGGTTAACACAAACATCATTTGAACCACCGATGGTTGCTGTTGCTGCTAAAGCAGGCACACGTTCACAAGAACAAATTGCTAGCAGTGGTGTGTTCAGTGTCAATGTTTTGGAAGCTGGTCAAAAGGAAATGGCTACTGCTTTTTTCCGTTCACTTGAACCTGAAGGTAATACGTTGGCAGGATATGAATTTACTTTAGAAGAAACAGGTTGCCCAATTTTCAAGGATGCCATCAGCTATTTTGAATGTAAAGTTGTGGAGAAGGTAGAAAAAGGCGATCATTTTATATATATTGGCGAAGTCATTAACGCTGGTGTACATCGTGAAGGTGAACCATTAACGTTAAAAGAAACCGGCTTTTACTACGGAGGTTGATTATTTCTTCAATAGTTTTGCAAGGGTACTATTATCTTGCAAAACTATTTTTTTGCATTTTTCTGCTTCTTGAATTAATGAAGAGAATGGTGCATTTGTATGGGATATAGTTTGCCGTTGATGGCAAATGAAATTTTACCGGTTTCTTCAGAAACAACGAGAACTAATGCATCACTTTGCTCACTTAAACCTAGAGCAGCTCGATGACGAGTACCTAGTTTCCTTCCGTTATATACCATTTTTGTGAGAGGAAGAACATTTGCTGCTGAAACTATTTTGTCAGCACGAATTAACACGGCTCCATCATGAAGTGGGTTACCTGGATAAAAGATAGCTTCTAATAATGCAGGGGTTAAAAGAGCTCCTACACTTGTTCCTTTTTGGATAAATGAATCAAGAGAATCTTGGCGTTCTACCACGATGAGTGCCCCATGATTATGATTGGACAATCGTTGAGCACTGATGGATAGCTCTTCATATTTATCTGTAAAAGCTGATAAATAACAGTTTAAATAAAAGGAAGCTGCAACCGTTTCTATTTGAATAAATTTTTCCTTTATTGCTTCAAGATTTCCTAGGAGGCAATAGTTTTCGTTGCCTAGAGCAAATAAACTATGCTGAAGCTCATTTGTAATTTGTTGGATTCCTTCTGACAATTGTTGTTTCAATGGTGAAAAATCGCAATTAATACCGTCCATGCGCCAACATCTCCATTTACTTAAAAAATGATAAACATAAAATGGTAGTAATAATCCAATAAAACGGACTTTTCGAGTATAGAAATGTGATACTCTTTAAAAATAGTATCAACAAATTTTCTTCAATCATGATAAGATTTATTTTCCAGCGTTTAATTAACCGCTAAGTACATATGTCCAACGATAAAAAATCAGGGACTTCCTTAATTGGTTGCCCTATTTTTTTGTTATATAGTCCAAGCAGTAGAACATAACCTTAACCGACATGAGTATGTTGGAAGGGAGTGACGATTATGGTGAAATATAAGAATAATTGGATTCCGACAAAAACGATTGAAGAAATGTCACAGACAAATTATGATGTCCTCATTGTGGGAACTGGTCCTGGCGGAGGGGCAGCTTTGTATAGACTTTGTGAACTATGGAAAAACCAAGGAGCTAAAAAGATTGGAATTATTGACAAGGGGGATAAGTTATTTCATTCCCATTCACTTAATATCCCAACACAGAATGTAAATACTGCACGTGATGCATTACTCCCAGATAATTCAACGACTTTCGAAAAACGTGTACCGCAATTTTCAGGTGCCCGAATGGTATACGCGCTTGGAGGTAGGTCGTTGTTTTGGAATGCAGCGACACCGAGACCTATTCGCTCTGAATTGAATAAATGGCCGATTCATTCTAGAGAGTTGAATGTGTATTATGGCATGGCAGAGAGACTAATGCACACGACGAGGTCTTATGCCAAAGGTTCATCGATGCAAAATATTATGTTAAAGCGGCTTCATGGAAATGGGATTCTCGAGGCAAATGATATGCCATTGGCATTTGATATGACAGGTTCCCATCAAGGAGAAGTCCATTCCAATCCTTGGTATAGTTCGATCAATGCATTGGCTGCTGCTCAGTTTGATCGACCTTATGACCTCGGAGTAAATGCTAATGCATCTCGAGTAATTGTAGAGAATGGGAGAGTTTCGGGTGTCGAGGTGATCTCTCTAGATAAAAAAGCTCATATGATTCGAGCAAAAAATGTGGTATTGTCTGCTAGTACTTTAGAGACTCCGCGTATATTACTAAGTTCTGGAATCCAAGGGCCTGCAATTGGGCGTTACTTAACAGGGCATGTATCCATTATTGGTATAGGTACCGTAAGTCGAAGACAATTCTCTGATAAGCTTGGCAATCTATCTATTTTGAAATTTGAGACAGATGAATCTCCTTATCAAATTCAAATTCTCGGGCCTGATCAATATTTTTCATACCAACAATTTGAAGATAAGGAACTTAAAGATAATCTTATGGTGGTCTATGCTGCCTTTGGCAGGGTTGAGCCTCGTGCTGAGAATAGAGTGTACGTTGATCCGTCTCAAAGGGATGAATTCGGGGTACCGGTATTCCAGGTGCAATATTCTTTAAGCGACAAAGATCGCCAAACAGCCAACCAAGTTGCACAAGGAATTAGAAAATCCGCAACTGCTATGGGAGTAACACTTGATGAATCTAGTATGGTGCTACGGCCTCCGGGTTCTGATATGCATGAAGCCTCCACCTGTCGAATGGGTGATGACCCGGCAACTTCAGCTACCAATCGTCATGGTCAAATACATGGGGTTCAAGGGTTATATGTGGCAGATAACAGTGTACTTCCAAGACTCACTGCGGCTGGTCCAACTCTTACAGGCTCTGCATTGGCCATTCGAATGGCAGATCATATTGTCCGCCAGTCACAGTAATGTCTGTGTTAGCAATGATTGTAGTTGAGTGTTTTATCAAATAATAGTAGAAATGACGTGTGACGGTACACGTCGTTTTGTTGATTTTATAAGGTATTTAGTTTGGGTAATATAAAAAACTTTTCAAAATAAAACTGTTCTAAACTAGTAGAAGAATTATGCCTGGTATATGATATAATTACTAACTATCACATATTAGGAGTAGTACAAATGAAAGAGATTCTCATCAATGCTTTGTTTCTACTAGTTGTGCTGCTTATCACACAACATATTCTAGGAGTTTATACAAAAAAGCTTACAAGAAAGTCAATAACGATTTATACGTTTTTTGCAGGTTTGATTACAATCTTTTTTTGTATGACTTTTCCATTCTCTGTAAATGAAGGATTTATTATTGATATTCGAGTAGTTCCTTTTATCATAGCAAGTTTGTATGGTGGTCCTTTTGCAAGTATTGGATTATATTTGTTTATTATTTTTTATCGATTTGTTTTAGGTGTAGATCTCGGCTTTTGGGGTACTATTTTGAATTATGGATTAGTACCGATTTTAATTTTTGTTTTGCATAAACGATTTATTACATCTCAAAATAGACAAAAACTGTTGATATCTGTGAGTATTGCCGTTCTCCACTTGCTATTTGCTTACTTCATTTATCATGACATCTTTGTTTCAAATACTCCATTTAGCATCATGATACTTGGAGGTCTTATCAAAATTGCATGTATTATGCTTATGATTTTGTCTATTGAAAGAATCCAGTTGAATTACCAAATTCGAAATAAAGTAATGGATATTGAGAAGATGGAAATCCTAAGCCACTTAAGTGCATCCATATCACATGAAATTAGAAATGGTTTAACTGGTGCTAAAGGGTTTATGCAACTTTTAAAGGAAATTGAAAGTGATTCGCAAAAGCAGAAATATATTGGTATTGCATTGGAAGAAATAGAAAGATCAGAAGTTATTATTCGCGATTTCCTTACCTTTGCTAAGCCTACTCCTGAAAAGATAGAAAATATAAATATGGAGCAGTTGATTAATTCTATCATTGAATTAATGAGTCCTCTTTCCAATATGAATTCCATCGAAGTTGAGAAGGATCTTTTACCTTTTTGGATTCAGGGTGAAAAAAAGGTCATCCAACAGGCTTTTATAAATATTTTTAAAAATGCAATTGAGGCTATGCCCAACGGTGGGCAATTAGTAATATGTATGAATTCTAATGTAAGTATGAATGAGATTTCCATTAAAGATACAGGAGTCGGAATGAGTCTTGAACAAATTGAGCGATTAGGAAAACCATACTTTACTACAAAAGGTCAAAAAGGAACAGGGCTTGGTATGATGGTTGCTTATCGTGTGATTGAGGAGTTAAATGGCAGAATCAAAGTAACTAGTCAAATTGGAAAAGGTACAACATTTACGATATGTCTACCACGATAAAAAGATCTCAATGCTGAATTTCATAATTGCGTTAGTTTGCTTAAGGACCGTCAAAAAGACGGTCCTTTTTGTAAGAGTAAATACACATCATTCTCTTGTGAAAAAGATTCTTAAAAAAGAACTGTCTGAATTTTTAAAATAGACTAAACTGAAATTGGAGCTTTATCTGCATTTATTGTATTTTGTTTTGGGATGATTTACTTAAAGATAGGACTATTCGAAATAGGGATTATAATTTAGTTGCAAGAATAACCACATACTTTCATTCGTCCGTGAAACACTATTAGTAAAAAGGTGATGAAAGTTATGGGTGTAGATACGAAACATAGCGTAGAAGTGATTAGGAATGCTGCTATTGCTTCTTTAGAAGAACGTGGAGTAACCATGAAAGATATTGCCGAGCTTGTTTACTTTTTACAAAAAGATTTTTTCCCAGGTCTAACAGAAGCGGATTGTGAAGAGCAAATCCATCACGTATTAGAAAAACGAGAAGTACAAAATACAATCTTAACGGGCATTCAATTAGATTGTTTAGTAGAAGCGGGAGGAGCAAAAGAACCGCTACAGGATATCATTAAGGTTGACGATAGTTTATATGGTGTAGATGAAGTGTTAGCTCTATCCATTTTAAATATTTACGGGAGCATCAGTTTTACCAACTATGGCTATATCGATCGGTTAAAACCTGGCATTTTGAAGCAGTTGAATGACAAAAGTAGTGGGAAAGTACATACCTTTTTAGATGATATTGTCGGAGCTCTTGCTGCAGCGTCGGCATCACGACTTGCTCATAATAGAAAATGACAAAAAGAAAGCTGACTATATGCTTGCTTTGCCTTGTCTACTAAAAATAAAGATATATATGCGTGAGTTCCTAATTATCATGCTTAAGCGACATTTCATTAATATAAATGTCGCCTTTTGTGATTGCGTAAAAAGCTTTGAAAAGAGAGGGTTGTTTAGCAGAACATCACTAATAAAGTCTTTAAGTGAAAAAAGTGGTATCATTTTACATATATTATATAAAGAAGAGGATGAATAACATATCAATTAAAAGTGTTAAAGAATATTTTAAAAAATGGAATCTTCTCTCCACTATTTAATAAGAATCCTGTTCAGTAAATGAGATGGGAGATCCAGTTGAAGTATGTTGATTAACCCAGTCAAGAGATACTTTTGAAACGGATTGCCAGTCAGGTATTTGTGCTTTATGTTGTTCCACCCAACTCATACAAAATTGCGGGTCTATATTATTTTCTTCGCATTCTTCTAAGAATGTCTGAATGTTAGATTCCGTACAGTCTTGCCATGATCCACAAGTGTTGTTGAAAAAATTCTCCATTTTCGTTTGAAGAGCAAGATCAAATTCATTAGACATAGTAGATTCCTCCTTTGGTTAAAACAAAGATACTAATTCCAGTACTAACAACATTAAGTATGTCCAATGGTAAACAATATATAACCGGATGATCGGGTAAAACAAAAGGTCGTACTCAGCAATGAACATTTCCCTGTATAACTACCTATGTCTAAGTTGAAGATTATAAGGTGTGTCTATAGTCAGAACTCAATGAACTGATTTAGGTATCCCAGATATAAACTGTGCGATTCAGAAAGGAGTACAGTGAATGACAGACTTAAACTTAGACCAATCAAATGTAGAATGGCTTGAAGAAAGAACGATTATCTTATCTCCAACAGGCAGTTATGCTTATGGTACAAATATAGAAACATCAGATAAGGATTTTAAGGGAGTTTGCATACCTCCTATTGAATACTACTTGGGGTTAGAATCTTTTAATGAATACAATACGAGTGGTGGTAAGAACTTTCGCAACACAAAAGATGATGTGGACGTGAATATCATTCATATTAATAAATTCGTAAAAGATGCAATGCAAGGAGTGCCAAATAACATTGAAATCCTGTTTGTCAGACAAGAGGATTACTTAAAAGTTACTCCTTTAGGACAGCTACTCATTGATCATCGTCATTTATTCTTATCGAAACATCTGCAAAAGAAGTTTGGGGGTTACGCTTATTCACAAATTCAGAAATTGAAAAATAAACAGTCTAATGGAACAGGAAGGGAAGATTTAATTGAGGTTTTTGAATTTGACACGAAGTTTTTTATGCACAGCATTCGCCTGTTAACAAGTGCGATTGAGATATTGGAAACAGGAGACTTCAGTACATACAGACCCAATCGCCAACTATTGTTAGATTGTAGAAACGGAAAGTTCACCTTTCAAGAAGCATTAGAAATGGTTGAAATGTATGATAATCAATTAAAGGTAGCACTTGAAAAATCCACGCTACCTAAAACTCCTGATTACCGTAAAATTAATGAATTATTAATCGAGATCAACCGACAGGGGTTAGAATTATAACTGGAAAGTCGTAGCTTTGTACTTCATTTATGAATGTCTATTATTAATAAAAGGACTATTTAGTTCAAAAAGATTAATTTCTCAGTGTTGAAAGCGAGAGATTAGTCTTTTTTTGTAGTAAAGTGACTGTCCCCCAATATGGAAATGATGTCAAGGTTAGGGACAAACTCTATTGTTTTTATCTTATATCTCTGCGTTTTTCTATCAAATATGAAGAATATCCATCAAAAAAATAAAGCCCGTACATGATTACTGATAAAAAGATTACTGTAAATTTGCCTTTTAGTGAAACTAATAACATTTTTGATGGTCTATTAATTATTTTAAAAGGTGAGGAATATAATTTTTTGAAAATAAAACCGTATGGTAATATAAATTCATGAAAACATATATCTTGAAGTGCTAGTATCTAAATAGAATGTCAATTCTTTAATTGCCTTATGAGGAGGAGTTAGAATTGTTAGCTGAAATTCAAAAGGTGGAGAATGATCATATCGAAAGAGAGTTGATTAATTATGGATACTCAAGTCATTACGAAATTAAAAATACTCAAGCCAGCTAATGAAGTATTTGAGGCGATAGTAAACCCCGAAAAAATGTCTAATTATTGGTTTTCATCTGGAACAGACAGAGTAGAACAAGGCAAGACGATTACTTGGAGATATGATGAATACAACGCAGAAGGGTTTATAAATGTATTAGAAGTCGAGGACAATAGGAAAATCGTTTTCTCCTGGGGGGAAGAGGATGAAAAAACAGTTGTAACAATAACAATAAATGAGTTAGATCATACGAGTACAATTATTGAAGTAAACGAATCAGGATTGAAAGAAGACGACCCTGAAATAGTAAACAAAATGATAGGACAAAAAGAGGGTTGGGTATATATGTTAACTTGTCTAAAGGGTTATTTGGAAAATGGTCTCAATAATTTGAGAGCAGCATTAGTTCATTAGTAGTTGCATAACTTCGTGCCAAAGCTAAGTTAAAGGGAAGGGAGTTTTCAACGATGCTGCTACAAGATACATTACATATTTTAAATGGACAAGCGATGTATGATTATTTCAATAAAACAGATTTTCTTGAACAAGAAATGATGATTCCTTTTAATGAAGCAATGTGTTATGGAAACACGGTTGAAGATTTATTTTCACATGAATTTGTCGATATACGTGCAAAGGTTCATCAAGTATCACCAGTTCAATATGCTGAAATCACGTTGAAACCTTTGCAGACACTTTTTAGTAAGAATTTTTCCCGTATAGAATTATGGTTTGATGCTGATATGTTTTGTCAAATCAATCTGCTAACCATTCTTGCTTGGCTAGACCAGACAAATCATAAAAGTCCTCTTACCCTTCATATAGTTGGGGATAAGTTTGAACCCTTGGAAAATTACATACTAAATCCGAACGGTTATTATGCCATTTACAAACAAGTTTTAATTCATAAAATGATTCCTAATTTCATTAGTCTAGCCCCTTTGAAGAAAGGAGTTGAACTATATTTGAATTATCTAAGAAAAGACAGTGATCTTATGTTGTATATTGAAAAGTATCAAAAGATGTCAGATAAAGAACTTATGCTTTCGTTACTAAAAAATTTCAAAGATTATGGGCTAGGGGATACACAATACTTGGAGATTATTCAAAACTATCGCAAAAGAAATTAAAACTAAATGTAAGGAGTAATAGTTATGGATCACACAGAAGATAAAAGTTCTGTATTTAGTAATGGATTATGAAATAAAGGGGAGCAATATGCCTGTCATTTTAACAAGTATCTTTTCAACCTTCATTATATGTATGACGGTGTTTTTTATTATCAAAGTATTGATTATTGCCTATAAAAGAGAAGAGATAACTTATAGCCGGTGTATTATATCAATATCATTTTTCATCATTATAGGTTTATTCATAGCTGGGATTCTACCTTTCGGTTATCAAAAAATATATGATTTAATCTCTTACTGAGATAGTCAAATATTTTCTCAAATCTAATTCTATTTAACATATTGGAGGTCATTATGACAAAACTATTCGTAGACAAAAAGATAGATATAAATGCAACAGCTTCTAAGGTGTGGGATGCGATTACCAAACGTGAAAACTCCGATCAGTGGGCAATTGAATTTTCTAGCGGTGGCCCTCAATTTCATATTGAATCAGATTGGAAACTTGGAAACCCTATCTATTGGAAGGGCGAGGACGGTGTTGTCAATGTGGAAGGGATTGTGACGGCTCACGAACAAAACAAGTTTTTACGATTTACCGTATTTGATGTTAGGAGTTTGCAAAAAATCGATGCAAATGAAGAAGATGGAATCACGTTTGAACTAGCTGAGGAGAACGGAAAAACTACGCTTCATATTTTGCAAGGAGATTTTTCGCCTATGGAAGACGGTAAGAAATATCGGGATTTTAGTGCAGAGATATGGGATAAGGTACTTCCAAAAATTAAGGAATTGGCCGAGAACTAAGCGGGTTAAAAAATGATGATGGGTATTTGAAAATGTTTAATGGAAGGTGAGGCGATTCTCAAGGATTGCCTTTTTCTTATTCAAACGGGGAGGATAGTTGAATGAGAATAAGTGGAAAATAACATATAGAAATGGAGGTCATTTATGAGCAGTTTTGGTGAAAAACACCAACCATTTGATCTGAAAATGGATTGAAATGCTAAATTCTAAAATAGAAAAAAGGAGTAAATGGTTCGTATTTTATGTGTATATCTGTTTTTTTGTATACAATAAGCATATAAAATAAAATAGAAAAGGTGATAAAATGAGTCAATTATCAGAGCTTGTATCAAATAATCAAACTAAAAATGTCGAGGAATTAAAAGAATTACTCCGCATTCCAAGCATCAGTTCCTTATCTGAACATAAAGAGGACATTCAAAAAGCAGCATCATGGATTTCTAATAAATTAAAAAACATCGGAATGGAACATGTTGAAATCATCCAGACAAAAGGCCACCCCATTATTTATGCCGACTGGATTCATCAGGAGAATGCTCCCACTGTCTTAGTATACGGCCATTATGACGTACAGCCAGTGGACCCTGTTGATTTATGGGAAACCCCTCCTTTTGAACCGACCATCCGTGATGAAAAGATTTTTGCAAGAGGAGCAACAGATGACAAAGGACAAATGTTCCTACATATAAAAGCCGTTGAAAGCTTAATGGAATCAAGTGGGAAATTACCCGTAAACATAAAATTTTGCATTGAAGGCGAAGAAGAAATCGGAAGCCCTAATCTTCCTCACTTTTTATCCGAAAATAAAGAAAAGTTATCCTGTGATGTGGTCCTTATTTCCGATACTGATATGTGGGATAAAGGAGTCCCAGCCATTACTTGTTCTTTAAGAGGTCTATGTGCACTGGAAGCTACCATTAAAACAGCTAATTCTGATTTGCATTCGGGCATGTATGGAGGCGGAGTTCAGAACGCCAACCACCTATTGGTACAGTTGCTTTCTACCCTTCACGATGCAAACGGAAAAGTGAATGTTGACCATTTTTATGATGATGTCATTGAACTGACAGATTTTGAAAAGAAAGAAATTGAAGCCTTGGGTTTTGATGAAGAAAAGCTAAAACAATCATTAGGGTTAACGGAATTAACTGGAGGGGAAAAAATGTACCCTTACCGTGAGAGAATCAGTTCCCGGCCGACATTAGAAATAAACGGTTTATGGGGAGGATTTCAAGGGGAAGGTACAAAAACCGTCATCCCAAATGAGGCACATGTCAAAATCACCTGCCGTCTAGTCAATAATCAAAATCCTGAAAAGATTCAGGAATTGGTCAAAAAGCACCTAGAAGAACATGCACCAAAAGGATGCACAGTAAAGGTGTCACTTGGAGATACAGGAAATCCATTTTTAACTCCGATTGACAGTCCGATGATTCAAAAAGCTGCCGAAGCATATAAAAATGTATACGGGAAATCACCTGTTTACAAAAGAGAAGGCGGCTCCATTCCGATTGTATCGGATTTTAGCCAATTACTAAATGCTCCCGTTGTCTTAATGGGATTCGGTTTACCAGGTGAAAATCTTCATGCTCCGAATGAACATTTTCACTTAGAAAACTTTGATAAAGGCATCTTAACGATTTGTTCCTTTTTAGAACTGATTAAAAAATAAAATCATGCAAAGGAGGGATACTCAGCATCCCTCTTTTTTCGTACTATAAAATAATTAAATTATAAGCTGAACTTAGGGGAGAAACTTCAAAAAAAAGGAAGTGCTAAACGATGAATTTAGAGATGGTTATGCAGGAGCTTGAAGCCCTCGGCAAGGAACGAACGAAAAAAATATACATATCCAATGGTGCGCACGAGCCGCTTTTTGGCGTGGCTACAGGCGCTATGAAACCAATCGCAAAGAAAATAAAAATAAATCAGTGTTTAGCTGAAGAGCTTTATGCCACAGGAAACTACGATGCTATGTACTTTGCAGGCATTATTGCCGACCCAAAAGCCATGACTGAGTCGGATTTTGATCGTTGGATGGATGCGGCGTATTTTTATATGCTATCCGATTTTGTAGTGGCAGTAACTTTATCAGAGTCAGATATTGCACAAGACGTTGCTGATAAATGGATCGCAAGTGGTGAAGAGCTGAGAATGTCAGCGGGCTGGAGTTGCTACTGTTGGCTTTTAGGGAATCGTCTAGATGTTGAATTTTCCGAAAGCAAGATTTCCAATATGCTTGATATTGTGAAAAATACGATTCACGATTCGTCAGAAAGATCGAAATCTGCTATGAATAACTTTCTATACACCGTGGGAATTTCATATTTGCCGCTCCATGAAAAGGCAGTCGAGACCGCAAAGGCTGTAGGTACAGTAGAAGTTAAAAGGGACAAGAAAAAAAGCAGTTTCCTAAACGCTTCTGAAAGTATTCAAAAAGTAGTCGATAAAGGGAAGATTGGTTTCAAACGCAAATATGTAAGATGTTAAAAATTAGCTTCGCATCGGGGTATAAAAACAGTATAAATAAATCTAATTAAAGCTATTTATATCTATTCAAAAAGAGGCTGGGACATAACTAGCTTCAAATAGTGAGAAAGGTGAATTTGAGTACGTTCAAATTCACCTTTCTCTATTTTTACGTGTAAATTCTTCTATTACCTTAGTTGTTGGCAGTGAATTTTCTTAAATTCACTGCCATTAACGCGAGGCCCATTTCGTTTTCTACCTTCGATTTTCCTCGTACAGAAAATCGAGTGAAACGCATATTAGCCTTCAAGAATCCAAAAACTGGTTCCACATCGATTTTGCGTTTTCGATAGATGGCACTCGTTTTCTCCTCTGAAAGCTTTGCTCTTACATATTCCTTTTGCTGTTCCCATTTTTCATTCACCATTAGTTTTCGATTATTGCCTTCTTTTGCTTTTGTACATGATGAACGGAATGGGCATCTCGAACAGTCTTCGCACTCGTAGATTTTGAACTTCCGTTGGAAGCCTGTACGGTCATTACGGACAGAATGATATTGAAATTCAAGACGTTTCTGATTAGGGCATGTATATGTATCTGTTTCTTTATCATACTGCCAGTTGTCGGGATTAAATGTGTTTTGTTTGTACTTTTTCTTTTGTTCCTTCAAATACATGTTATACGTAATAAGTGCTTCTCGTTTTCTGTTCGAAAGGATATCATTAAAGTTTTGTTCACTACCATAACCCGCATCTGCGACAATGTGCTTCGGTAACTCGAAATAATGTTGCTCGATCTCATCTAGAAATGGAATTAACGTACGTGTATCTGTTGGGTTTGAAAATAAACTATAGGCAAGCGCGTATTGACCTTCCGTGGCGATTTGTACATTGTAACCAGCTTTCAATTGTCCGTTTTGCATATAATCATCTTTCATTCGCATAAATGTCGCATCCGGATCTGTTTTAGAATAGCTATTACGTGTGCCAAAGATTTCAAAGTCTCTTTGGTATTTCTGTTTTCGTAAGACAAGATCTATCAACTTTTTTTTCATTGTATAGCTGGTTTGACTTTTCAATTAAACTTTGATGATATTTCTCAATCGATTTCTTCCAGACAAATGTAAATTTATTCGCATTCGCTTCAATCTTTGTACCATCGATAAAAACCGCTTCTTGATCGATTAGTTTTTCTTCGATCAATTGGCAACGGAATTGGACGAAACATTGGCGAATTAATTCTTTCACTTCTGATTGAACACGGAATCGGTTGATTGTGCGGTAGCTTGGTTCATACCCTTGAGCTAGCCACATTATACGGATACTGTCTTTTAATAGGGCTTCAATTTTGCGCCCTGAGAAGACAGATTGCGTGTAGGCACATAAGATAATTTTAAGCATCATGCGTGGATGATAGGCAGGACAGCCCTCATTTCGCAGAAATGGTTCGAACGCTTCATGAGGGATACTTTCAACTAAATGATGGACATGGAAGGCAATATCATTATTTTGTAATTTCACTTCAAAATCTAAAGGTAAAACTAATTGATTCATGTTATAATTTTTAAACATAGGGATCCTTCTTTCGGATGAAATTTTGTGTGGTAACTTTATTTTATCAGAAGTGGTCCTTATTTTTATTCAAAAAATAATCAAAGCCGGTGAAATTTTACTCGTCGTAAAATTTCACCGGCTTTTTCATCTCAGAGGTGGGTTTTGTCCCAGCCTCTTAATTTTTTAGAAAAGTTACATGTAATGATCCATTAGAGTTGTAAAGTGTTCAATTATTTAGTAATATTAACCATAAAGGGAACGGGTGTTCTTGATAGGGGGGGAAGATGAGTCTACTATATAATAAGAAAATTCAAGTTACCTTTACAAAAGAAGACGAATGGATCTTAGATGGGCAAAGCAGAATTTGTAATTGGTTATACAATCATTTATTGGATGCCTGTATAAAAGATTATAAAGAAAATCATAATTCCAAGCAGCTATTATCAGATAGGAACTTGCGTGATTACGGAGTTTCATTAAAGGAACAACATCCTTTTTTAAAGACGGTTTTTTCTTCTGTTTTAAAAGAGCCAGCGAATCGATTGTCTAATGCTTATCAAAAATTCTTTGATAAAAAAGGGGGCTACCCTAAGTTTAGAAGCTGGAAGAAAAAATGGTTCAGCTTGGTATTTGATGAACCGAATAAAGGGTGGGAACTTCTTAATCATGGTACAAGTATCTCTGTTTCGTTGGGAAATATCCCAGGGATGAAGAAGGAAAAAGGAAAAAGAAATCCTTCTATCATTGGTAAATTGAATGAAAAGTTCAAGTTACAAGAAAATGAGATCATCAAAACATTTATGCTGACTAAACAACAAGGAAATAAGTTTTATGGCATCTTCACAGTGGAAAGGTGTACGCCAAAAGAGCTCAAGTTTAAACAGGATATGTCTATCTATCGGAAAGAAGTACATGCAGCAAAAAAAGAAAATAGAGAAATGCCAATAAAGCCAACACTTGAATCAGACGAAAAAGAAATCCCTAAAAATGTAAAATGGATTTCATTAGATCCCAATCATAAAAACTTTTTTGTCGGAGTAGATCACAAAGGAAACTCTGTAGAGCTTCAAAAACTTCGCATGATTCCATACTGGGATAAAAAGATAGACGAGCTGAAATCTCTTCGGGATGTTTGTGAGAAAACATATCGTAAGAAAAAAACGAAACATGGAAACACCTATACGGTGCATAGCCCGCGATGGAATAGAATCAACCATGCTTTGGATAAGGCGTATCATACACGTCGAGAACAGATAAAGACGTGCTTGTATTCCATTGCACATGAACTATATAGAAACTATGATTTGATCATGATTGGTGATTATACACCTACGAATGGAACAGCTCCTTTTAAGAATATGAAAAGAAGCATGTTGAACCAAGAAAAAATCGGCGAATTTCGAAGAATCGTAAAATGGGTGGCTGAAAAACTCGGCAATCATTTTTTACTGGTGAATGAAAGGAACACAACCAAAGAATGTTGCGTCTGTGGTCATAAAGAAAAGAAAGAACCCAATCTTCGAATATTCACGTGTATTTCTTGTCAAACGACCATCATGAGAGATAGCAATGCAGCTGTCAATATTGCCAAAAAAGTGGGGTACTTTTTGGATCTAAACAAATATAAAGAAAAACTCAAATGCTTCACCCATAAAGGAGAAGCAGTGTTCAACAAAAAGGTAACGTTGACTATACCCTACTATTAATTTGCCTCGCTCAGGCTAGTTAGGAGCATAGGATTGTGCGTTTGGACTAACTAAACTTGTGAATAACATACTTTCCCATTCGAAAGTAGGATGGTACTCATTTGTACCTGAAAAAGGTTATTTCTGCCAACAAGATCGTCACACTGATCCATGGTCTTGAACGGAGAGAAGATTTTTCAAGGTGTGAACAAATTCGATCCATCTAACTAATTTAGATAGGTTTGATTAAGTTTGGATAGAAAAATCAGAGCGGTGTGGATCCAAGAAGGTTAGCTGACCCCAACCTTCTTACGATAATCATAAAAATAAAAAATGACAGTATCCGTGGTTATTGAATAATCATAGTCATAGACACACGCCACTAATTTATTTTGGTGCCTTATAAAAACGATATCTAGAGCATCTCTTCTTTGCCTTTTTAAATGGTTGTTTGCTCTGCATATTTTTTGAAATTATCTAGAATTGCCTGCCATCCTTGTTGTTGTAACTCAATTGGATTCTCAGTTTCAGCATCAAAAGTTACAATTACTTCGGTTTTGTTTTCTTGACCTTTGAAAGTGCATGTAACTTTTCTTCCATCACCTAGTGTATAAGCAATAACCTCATGTAATATCACATCATCATAAATTCCACCAAAATCAAAACCAAAACTGCCATCTTTGGCTTCCATTCTTGAAAGGAATTTCCCACCGACTCTTAAATCATTCTCAGCATATGGTGTATGCCAGTCATCTGAAGCACTGTTCCAATTTGTTATATGAGTTGTCTCTGTCCAATATTTCCATACCTTTTCTACTGGTGCTTGAACTGTCTTTTCTACTGTAACTTTTTTAGATGTTTCCATTTCACTTTACCTTCTCTCTAATACATATATTTTTTAAGCGATTAGTCCACAATAGAATACTTTTTTTATCGGTTCACAAATCGTTACTTCAAAGTCATAAAAGTCATATATCAACAATATGACTCTATGGTACTTATATTTATCGAATTCTCTTGTTATGATAATACCTAGTTTAGGTGAAACAAATTTTGGTAAAGAGCCCATTTCATGTTGTGATGATCAGCTTGATTTAAAAATTATGTAATAGGAGATGAATGCAATGAAATCTGCCCCTATTTCCAAGCAAGAGAGGATTGTCCCGATAGATATTATTCGAGGTTTTGCCTTACTTGGAATCTTCTTAGTGAATATGGTTGCCTTTCATTCACCAGTGTTTATGATTTCGTATCCAGAATATACTGGATCAGACTTTTGGCTAGATCTTTTTCTACAAATGTTTGTTCAAACCAAATTTTATACGATTTTTTCATTCCTTTTTGGCTTAGCTATGTTTTTATTTGGGTTATATGCAGGGAAAATAGGGATATTCCAGAACGCTACAGCCTATCTTCCGCAGATAAAGAAAATATGGAGAATAACGCTAGTATTAAGTATCCCACTTGTCACATTTCTAGCCTGTTTGAAATGTGACATTATTGATTATGGGGTATACACTAAAAATGCAATTCAATTATTCACCAGTTTAAGCGGTTTGACATTATGCTTTTTTTACACGTCATCGATTATGTTGTTACTCAGGAAAGAATTGTGGAAAAAGCTACTTCGTCCTCTCGCCTTTACAGGGCAAATGGCGTTAACCAATTATCTAACACAGACATTCATTTCAACATTTATATTCCTTGGACTGAATTATTTTGGAAAAGTTAGCCTCGTGACAGGCACATTGATTTGCCTTGTAATATATGCCTGTCAAATTGGATTTAGTTATGTATGGTTGAAAAACTTTAGATTTGGCCCATTTGAATGGCTATGGCGATCATTAACGTATGGATACTTCCAATCTATGAAAAAAGAAGAAAAGAAAAGTGAAGTTACTAATCATGTAGTGTAATATTTCGAGAAGATTCTATAACATAGGAGGTGATAAAATGAATAGATTTTTATTTGTTTTCAGCGCAACTCGCTTTTAGGAGGTGATAAAATGAATAGATTTTTATTTGTTGTAATTTCTTTTTTATTTGTTTTTATCACTACTGGCTGTTCCAAAAACGGAGCATATGGGTCGGAAGAAGCAATAAAGAGAGGCGATATTGTATATCAGAATGAAGTCATAAATATAGAAAAGTTTGAACAATTCTGTAATCAATTCATTGATTCTGAATTCTCAAGTCTCAAGTCTTTCTTTTTGACCAATAAACTATATTATTAAGTTAGAAACCTACAAAAAGAGGTTAGAAAATAGGCTGTTTTTGTTTCGTTATTTACGATGAATACGGTCAAAAATCATACCGTATATAAGGTGCAGTTTAGTTATAGAGCAGTGATAATGCTGCGAATAAAGAATAAAATAGAAGCGTGAAACTTTTCAAAAAATAAAAGGCTCCACGCTTTATATTCTAAGATGGTTGACGAACTTTTCTAATCAACTATAAACAGCATAAAGCTAAAATTAATGAAACGGATATAGCAATAATGACACCATTCAGCCCTTCAACTAATACTATATTAAAATAGTAGAGAACTTTCCTCTGTTAAATAATCACATAATATCTTTATATATTTCTTTTTGTTTAACAGTAAATTTCAACTTGATCGAGGTAAAGAGAATACCAAGACATACAAAAACAGCTCCAAAGATAATATTTCTTGTAATTTCCTCATCTAATTGAATCCAACCGAAGAAGAGACCAAGAAGGGGGACAGCCATAACAGATATAGAAGCAATAGAAGCTTCAATTTTACTTAATACCCAGTTCCATGCAACAAAAGCAACAGCTGTTCCTAAAACGGAGCTATATAAAATCGACAGGATCGACTCCAGTGTTAGAAAATGAATGGTGGGTATTGGTTCGCTTAAAATAGAAATAAATAAAAGTAAGATTCCACCTATTAACATTTGCCAAATCGTTAACTTAACCTTGTCATAGTCTGAAAATACCTTTTTACTATATAGACTAGAACTTGCCCAGAAGAATGCAGAAAACAAGATTAAAATTTTACCAATTAATTGTAGATTCCATTTTAAATCAATCAATTGCGGCCACATAATCATGATAAGACCTATAGTACCCATAATAAGCCCAACCACTTTATTGGTTGTTAATCGTTCATTTACAAAGAAATGTGCAAGTACACATATCATGATTGGCATTGTATAAACTAATACAGATGATAAGCCGGAATCGACAAATTGCATTCCAAAAGTAGATAGACCGTAGTATCCTACACACATCAATAGACTTAAAATGAATAGGTTGATCCATTCATTCTTTTTAGGGAATATGGATTTACGAAGGAATAATTGAACAACAATTAAAACGAATGCTCCTAAGATCAGTCTTACTGCAGAAAATAAAAATGGTGGTAAGTATTCTAATCCAATTTTAATCGGTACCCATAAATATCCCCATATTAAGCAAACTAAAACAATGACCCCTGCAATGTTTTTATTCATCAATACAATCCTCTCTTTTCATTAACATTCATTACTATTAATAACTTAATTGTCACGATGCTTTCATATGATGGGGCAAAACATACAGATTTTGATAGTTATATTATAAAGCACAATGGTAAAATTACCTAATATTAGGAGGACGAATCTTGAGAAAGAGATTCCAAATATTGTGAAACTATTCACTTAAAACAACGGCCAGGTTAACGAAAGAAGGCTTTGACTACTATTTTAACTTGATGAGTATGTGATACTATCCTAATATAAACTAGTACAATGATTAATGAATAGAGGTGTATTTATGAAGTTAGATGAGTTTACAATTGGACAGGTGTTCGCAACTAAGTCATTCAAATTAACAAAAGAGGATATTACGAGGTTTGCAGGAGAATTTGACCCTCAATATATGCATTTGGATGAGGAAAAAGCAAATCAGGGAAGGTTTAATGGAATCATTGCTTCTGGTATACATACGCTAGCCATTTCATTTAAGCTTTGGGTTGAACAAGGTATCTATGGTGATGATGTCATTGCTGGAACACGGATGAATAATATTAAATTTATAAAGCCTGTGTATCCTAATGATGAATTACATACCATTGTTGAGGTTATTGATAAGAAAGCAAAAAAAAATGAAACGGGTATCGTTACTGTATTGTTATCTACTTTCAATGATAAAGAAGAAAAAGTTTTTGAGGGTGACTTGTCCGTATTGATAAAGCGCTGAAGGGTAACCATCTCATTCAATTAGATTTTAGAAATGACGGTACGTGACTAAAGCGAGCGTATAAATGAAGATGAAAAAAGTATTGTTATCTTAAGATTTTACGAAGGGTTAACTATTAAAGAAATATCAGAAACATTAGTTATTCCCTTGGGTATGGCAAAAACGGTTTTATATAGGGCTTTAGACAAGCTCCGTAAAAATTTGACAGAGAACTTGGATTGAGAAAATTGATTTAGGAACATTGTATGACGAACACTGGAACTGGGATGAGGTTTTTAGTTTATACCAACCTTAATGGTGTAACAGAGTGCTTATTAAACAAACGGGCGCAATCCTTGAGTATAAGGAATTGTGTCTTTTTTAATTATCATAGTGAACTTTATAAGAAATCTAATTGTTTTGTGATGCTTAATTGATCAAAACAATTGTGTACTAAGCAGAATTACTAGATAAACTAGTCATCTTTTGGTATGCAAATATAAAGTAGTCTAGTTCCTGACTAGCTTCTATTGTTTGTTTATGATTAAAACCGCATGTTAAACCTATGTGAATTAGATTTTTTCTTAAGTATTCAATATAAGCCAGCAGCTCATTCGGGGTTAATATAAGAGATTGAGAAGTTTCCATAAAAATACTCCTTTTCAGAAAATACACATAAGGGGTATTATACCAAATTTGTGATAAATACGGAATGTTTTTTTATGAATAAAATGTTAATAAGTTACTTCATATTCCGAAGATAATATGGCTTAAAAGCGAACTCTCCTTGTTCAATGATCGGGCGCGATTCTTCAATAAGAACAGGCACTTCTTGTGCTTAGGAGATGATGCAGCAGTATGTGGGGGGAACTTATGGAGAAAGTTAATTATTCAATTGCTGATGTATTTGCAGAAGGAAAATATACAGGAAATCCACTTGCAGTTTTTAAAAACGCTGGGAATATTTCTGATAGTGAAATGCAACAAATAGCCAAAGAAATTAATTTTTCCGAAATTGCTGTCCGTAATTAGTCAACATTACTTTTTTCCCTAACCAATCAAATAAAGGCTTCCCTAGTTCATCTTCTAATTCTTTAACATGCGTGGTGATTGAAGCATTGTGCATAGCCGAGATGTTCAGCAGCTTTATTAAATCCACCTTTCTCTAATATTGTACCAGATTATCATAATCAGTTATTTTTTCAAAAATCATAGAATGATTAAATCAAAGTAAATTAAAATGAATACTTATAGCTTAGGAGTAACGTGTGGACGGTTCTTGTGCGCCACTTTCCTCGTCTATGGAAACGCAAGTACCGTCTCTACTGTGTCTCACATTGCGTTTTGTGACTTAAGAGAGGCGAAAGGAATGGGTAGAAGATGAGTGAAGATAAGCTTAAATCCTTACTTGGGCAGATGACATTGGATGAGAAAATCGCTCAATTCATTCAATTAGTTCCCCGTTTTTATGAAGGTTCCAACGATAAAAGTGACATAACGGGTCCGATGACTGAATTAGGTATCAGCGAAGAAATTGTTCAAAACAGTGGTTCTGTTATTGGTGCTTCAGGAGCAAAGGAGATTATCAATATTCAGAATGAATATCTTAAGAACAATCGGCTCGGTATTCCATTAGTATTTATGGCTGATGTTGTTCATGGATTTAAGACCATTTTTCCTATTCCACTGGCAATTGGATGTTCATGGGATTTGGATCTTGCTGAAAAGAGTGCTCAGATTGCTTCCTGGGAAGCATCCGTATCCGGTATCCATGTGACGTTTGCACCAATGGTTGATTTAGTCCGGGATCCACGTTGGGGAAGGGTGATGGAGTCAACTGGAGAAGATCCGTACTTAAATGGACAATTTGCGAAGGCTTTTGTTCGTGGATTCCAAGGGTCTAAGCTCGAGAACGACTCATACTGGGTGGCAGCCTGCGTAAAGCACTTTGCAGCATATGGAGCTGCTGAAGGAGGACGTGAGTATAATACAGTCGATATGTCGGAAAGACAGCTACGGGAGTATTACTTGCCTGCATACAAGGCTGCAATAGATGAGGGTGCCGAAATGGTCATGGCTTCTTTTAACACGGTTAACGGAATTCCTGCCACTGGAAATCGGCAGCTCATGCGCGGAATACTTCGGGGTGAGTGGAACTTTGATGGTGTCGTCATTTCCGACTGGGGATCCGTCAAGGAGCTGATTCCACATGGAGTAGCAGCTAATGAGGCTGAAGCTGCTTATAAAGCGATTCAAGCTGGTATCGATATTGAGATGATGACGGCAGCCTACGTAAACAATTTACCGGGGTTGGTTGCTAATAAAGTTGTAGATGAAGTGATGATTGATGAAGCTGTCCTCCGAATTTTAAGGTTGAAAGACAAACTTGGTTTGTTTGAAAATCCTTATCGGGGTGCAAATGAAGAGTTAGAGAAAAAAATCATTTTGAGTAAGCAATATCGCCAAATTTCCCGAGAGCTGGCGACTAAATCAATCGTCCTTTTAAAAAATGAAAATCACATCCTTCCGCTTCAAAAGAACAGGAAGATTGCTGTTATTGGTCCGTTTGTGAAGAACAATGATATATTGGGACCTTGGTCTTGGCTAGGTTCAAAAGATGAGGCCATTTCGCTATATGATGGAATGACAGAAAAAGTTGGAGCCAAGTCTCTTCTTTATGCTGAAGGCTGTGGAATTGAAGCTGGAACAGAAAAGCAGCAAAATACTGCACTAAAGATTGCAGAAAAAGCGGATGTTATTGTTCTTGCACTCGGGGAAAGCTCCGAGATGAGCGGGGAAGCAGCAAGTAGAGCGGATATTCGCTTACCACAGGTTCAACTTGATTTAGTCAAAAAATTAAAGAGGGCGAATAAGCCCATGATAGCGGTTCTTTTTAATGGTCGTCCACTTGACCTTCATGGTGTCGTTGATGAGGTAGAGGCCGTTCTTGAAGCATGGTTTCCAGGAACTGAGGGTGGAGCAGCAATTGCTGATCTCTTGTTCGGTGCTAAGAATCCATCTGCCAAATTAAGTATGTCTTTTCCGTATAACGTTGGTCAAATCCCTGTTTACTATAATCACTTTCAGACAGGGAGACCTAAAAATACGATTAATGCAGAAGAGAAGTATGTTTCCAAGTACTTGGATATTCCTAATGAACCTTTATTTCCATTTGGATTTGGCTTAAGCTACACTACTTTTTCTTATAAACATGCAAAGCTATCCTATGGAACCATGACGGTTGAAGCTCCTTTAACCATCTCTGTTGATGTAACAAATGACGGGAATGTATCAGGAGAGGAAATTGTTCAACTCTTTATTCAAGATGTAGTCGGAGAAGTGGTTCGTCCATTGAAAGAATTGAAAGGTTTTGAGAAGGTGATGCTACACCCTGGAGATACAAAAACGGTCTTTTTCACCATTACAGAAGAGCAGTTGCGCTATCATCATTCAGATTTACAATATAAAAGTGATTCGGGTGCATTCGTCGCATATATCGGTTCGAACAGCTATGATGTTCAGGCTTTACCTTTCAAATTAATTAAATAGTCATATAAAAGAAAGTGGATGTCAGCATTGGATCATACAGGAAAAAGATGTTCTAAAGAAGTATAATTGAGTGTTAGATAGATAAGTTATGATATTACAATAATGCATAAGTTTAATTTAAAAAAGGAATAGTGTGTATAGCGTTAGAAGAAGTATAATAGGTAATATAAGTTTTTAATTAAAAGCAAATTTATAGAATTTAGGAAAATAGTAGAGTAAAATAATAGAAACAGAAAATTAGGGAGATTCATTGCATTATAGAGACATAATGATTAGATAGAATACTATCGTTTTCTTTGCTCAATCAACTAAAGCGTATTTGGTATATCTTTGATCTATAAGACTCGAGTCTCTCGAGTCTTTATCTGTGTCCCCAAATGCAAAGCACTATTTTACATGGGAGGTAATGATTGGAGATTGGCTACTCTAATGAAAAATATAAAAGCATATTGGATGTAAAATAAGAAAGCTATCGTGAAATTTGATGACAACTTGAGCTAACGTTTGCGCAAAAGTAGAAAGATCTTGTTATTACATATTTATGTTATGTAAATGATGCTTGTGAAAAATGAGAAATGGAGATGTAAAACGACTATGACGTTAACTGAAAAAGAAATAGAAGAGAAAGTAATAAAGGTTGTTAGTGATCAATTGCAAGTTGAACAATCAGAAATTGGACCAGATAGTCTTTTTACAGATGATTTAGGTGCAGATTCACTTGACTTAACAGAGCTAACTATTGCTTTTGAAGATGAATTTGAACTTGATATTCCAGACGCTGACTTTGACCAACTTACAACGAAAGCGACTGTTGTGGAATATATTAAAAAGCGCTTAGCTGAATAATATTCTTTTTTACTACTTGGAGCCATTTTCCCAAAATAACAACAGTACCTACATAAGAAGGAGTAAATAAGGAATGATTAAATTTTCAGGTAATATTTTAGATGAAAATCGAGCGGAACAGTATTTTAATAGTGGAATTTGGACAAAAGAAACGATGGTAGATATTTTAGAGAACAGTGTAAATCAGCATCCGGAGCTTACACATAAAGATGCTGACAGAGAGATTAGCTATCGAGAATTGTGGCAGGAAGTCGAAGCATTTGCAGCCTCATTATTTGAAATGGGAATTCGAAAAGGAGATAAGGTTGCCATTCAATTACCAAGCTCGCTAGATTACGTGGTTGCTGTATTCGGTATAGCTAGAATTGGAGCGACTGGTGTTTCACTTCAAGTGGACCTTGGTAAGCAAGCTCTTATTCAAAGTCTAGTAAGATCAGAAGCAAAAGCTTTGATTGTAGTAGAGAGTTATCGTGGACAATCTCTTTTTCAAACAGCTTTAGAAGTGAAAAATGAAGTCCCTTATTTACAACATATTATTATACAAGGCAATATCAGTCATATTGAAGAAGATGTGTTGTCATTTACAGCTTTACGGAGTACTGATACATCACTTTCTGAAGTAGAACTTATGACTAATCATCCAGATCCACTGGATGCATTTTTAATTGTATTTACATCTGGAACGACTGGCTCTCCAAAGGGAGTTGTTCATCTTCATGCCAATTACATATGGGCAGCACGTGCCTATGCAAAAAACTTTGGATATAAACCAGGGCAAGGTGTACTTGATCTTGCTCCTATTAGCCATCAAACGGGCATGCTTGCTGGTATCATAATGACTATTGTAAGTTGCGGACGAATTTTACTTTTAGACCGCTTCTCAGCAAAACGTGCGTTGAAATGGATTGAGGATGAGAGACCGTCTTTTCTAGTTGGTGCACCTCCTCATGTAATCCATGTCGCTAATGCATCAAACCTTAAGACAGCTGATACATCAAGTGTGAACTTGTTTATTTATGCTGGTGCACCTGTGCCAAGTACTGTTCTAGAAAGTTTGCAATCGAATGCCGGTATAAAAGTAGGGGCTATGTTTGGTTGGTCCGAGGGACTTGTTGCCACTGCTACACATCCTGATGATCCACTTGAGGCTATAAATAGTACAGTTGGTCATGTTATACCAGGCATTGAGGTTCGTTTAGTCGATCATGAGGGAAATGAAGTACAGCCAGGGCAACCTGGAGAAATGTGGTCACGAGGACCGAATTTCTGTGCGGGTTATTTCGAAAATGAAGCAGCTGCTGGTCAACAATGGGATCATGAAGGCTGGTTTCATTCTGGGGATCTATTACAACAAGATGAGAATGGTCGCTATGTTTTTATTTCAAGAGCGGATGACATTATCAATCGTGGTGGCACTAAAATCGATCCAAAAACATTGGAAGAAGTATTAGCTGCTCACCAAGATATTGAACGAGTTACCGTTGTGGGGGCTCCTCATGACACACTAGGTCAACAAACAGTAGCATGTATTGTATTAAAGGATCATGCGCAAGCTTTCACTATTCCTGAAATACGGGGATTTTTAGCAGAAAATGGTTTAGCTAAATTCCAATATCCAGATCAATTGAAATTTTTATCGAAATTACCATTAACACATTCAGGAAAGATTAAAAATAAAGAGTTACGTCATTGGCTGCAATCTGAATTGGAAAATAGCAAAAAGGCCCAATAAGCAGTTTGGAAAGATCATCTAGTAGTCAATAAAGATTTAATCTGGAGTGTTTCATTCGAGATTTTCTATAAATAAGTTATCATTATGAATGCGAGGTGGCAATATGTCTAGCGATACACGCATTGTTGTTACTGGTATGGGGGCTGTTACTCCATTTGGAGAAGGAGTGTCCTTGTTTTGGAATCAAATTATTTCGGGACAATCGGCCATTAAAGAGACGGAAGATCCATACCTTAGGCAATGGGCTCCAGTAACAGCACAAGTCAAAGACTTTAATCCAGCCAAAACGCTGGATAAAAAATTAATTCAAAAGACAGACAGATTTACACAATTAGGGTTGATTGCAGCACAAGAAGCATTGCAAAACGCTGGTTGGGAAAATCCTGATGCCTTACATGAAACATATTCCGGTGATCGGATTGGTGTTTCCATTGGCTGCACCTTTGGGGGAGTTCAATCTCTTGAACAGGGATCTACAAGAATTACAAAAGGTGTATCAACAAAAGTACCTCCACGTCTAGTTCCCAAGGCTATACCGAATGCAGCAGCCGCAGCCATTGCGATGCAATATGGTATACATGGACCGGTCATGACCTATTCTACTGCCTGTGCATCCTCTTCGAACTCAATTGGTGAAGCGGGTGATTGGTTGAAGCTTGGTAAGGCAGATATGGTAGTAGCGGGAGGAACCGAATGTTTATTTAGTCCCGCCATTCTTTCAGGTTTACGTTCAGCAGGTGCTCTAGCTGTAGAAGGTTCTAACGATTTCAGTACGTGGTCGCGTCCCTTTGATAAAGACAGAAAAGGAATGGTTATGGGGGAAGGCGCAGCCATATTAATACTTGAGACTCTTGAACATGCTTTAAAAAGAAAGGCGAATATTTACGCTGAACTGATCGGGTATGGTACATCTAATGATGCCTATCATGAAACAAACCCTCAACCTGAAGGGGTTAGTGCTCAATTAGCTATGAGAAATGCATTGGAGAGTGCAATGCTTAGCCCAAGCGATATTGATTATATAAACGCACATGCCACTGCAACAATGAACGGAGATAAGGCTGAATCAATCGCACTCAAGACATTATTTGGTGATCATTTAGATAACATTCCTGTTAGTTCAATTAAAGGTTCAATTGGACATATGCTAGGAACAGCAGGTGCTATTGAAAGCATTGCCTGTATTCAAACAATTTGTAATAGTCAGGTACCACCGACATTACATTGTGAGAATAAAGAAGAGTATGCTCCAGTTGATATTGTTCCAGATATAAACAGATCACAAAATATATCACGTGCACTAAGCAATTCCTTTGGTTTTGGCGGTCAAAATAGTGCATTAATCTGGCAGAAGTATCAATAAATTTTTGAAATAAAATAATGACATAAAGAGGAAGAGGGAGATACAACGATGGAACATCGAGTCGTATTAACTGGTTACGGTGTTATTTCGCCTTTGGGAAATGATGTCGAAACTTTTTGGACGAATATTAAAAATGGAAAATCGGGAATAAAATCACTCACATCTGAAGAATTCAAAGATATAAACGTAAAAAATGCAGGATACATTACTGATTTTCATGGAGAAGATTACCTCGATAAAAAGGAACTAGGGAAGTATGATTTATTTACCCAATATGCCTGTGCTGCTGCAAAGCAAGCCTTAGATCAATCCAGATTAGACCTAGATCAAGTGGACAAGGATCGAATGGGGGTCTATATTGGTTCTGGAATTGGTGGGCTACAAACTCTATTAAATAACCATCAACAACTATTGGAGAAAGGTCCTAGAAGAGTATCTCCTTTTCTTATCCCAATGATGATTAGCAATATGGCTGCTGGGATTATTTCGATTAAAACAGGATTCCGTGGTCCAAGCTTCGCTCCAGTTTCTGCTTGTGCAACGGGTAACCAAGCAATTGGTGAAGCTTATTTAAATATTAAACATGGCTATACTGATGCTATATTAGCTGGTGGCTCAGAAGCAGTTATTACACCGATTGCTTTTGCTGGATTTTCGCGCATGCGAGCGATGTCCACACAAAATGAATTCCCCGAAAAAGCAAGTAAACCATTTGATGCGAATCGTGATGGCTTTGTTATGTCTGAAGGTGCAGGCGTATTATTATTAGAAGAATATGAACATGCGAAAAAGCGTGGGGCTCATATTCTAGGGGAAATCATTGGATATGGTTCAACAACGGATGCCTATCATATTACTTCACCTGACTATACTGGCGCTGCTAAAGCCATGCAAATCGCATTAGAACGGGCAAATATCAAGCCTGAAGATGTCGATTATATTAACGCTCATGGAACAAGTACGCCAGAAGGTGATAAATCTGAAACAAAAGCGATAAAAAAAGTATTCGGCTCTCATGCCTATGATCTAAAAGTAAGTTCGACAAAATCGATGACAGGTCATTTATTTGGGGCAGCAGGGGCGGCAGAAGCGATTATTACATTGAAAAGTATTGAAGAAAATATCGCTCCTCCTACGATTAATTATGAACATCCAGATCCTGAATGTGATCTTGATTATGTGCCAAATCAAGCAGTTGAAACAGATATAAACATTGCTTTATCCAATGGGTTTGGCTTTGGGGGACATAATGCTGTTGTCGTATTTAAAAAATATGAAGAATAAAAACTTTTACGAATATGATAATCATCTTTTTTGAGTTGGGATGAGAATGAGGTCGAACCAGGTATGTCTTATGGCATGTCAATGGTTCGATTTTTTTATTTTTTTACAGGATTTAGCTAATGATTTTTCGCAAATTATAACTATTCGGTGGAGTTTCCTCATATTGTAGAAATGATTTAAATAAAGGGGAGAATCCGAATGGTGAGAATAGTAAGCAATGTAAAACAATTATATAATTCTATGTTATTCAATGTAGCTGGACTAAAAGGTAAATTAGGAACTAATCAAAAAGCTAAAAAATGGGTAAGTTATGGTGATAGTATTACTGCCTCTAACGGTTGGCAGCCGGCAGTAGCTGCAAAATTAGGTTTAATACATATTAAGAGAGGAATAGGTGGAACAACAATAGCAGAAAGAGGGTCAATAGCTTGGATAGATGCAGAGGGGAGATATAGGGCTAGACCACCTGCAACTCAACCAGCAGGGACCACACAAATTTTATCAAGTATGTGTAATAGTCAGAGGATTAATGCCATGATTCCTCTGGATACTCAAGTTTTAACGATTATGGGTGGAACAAATGATTATGGAGTAAGTATTCCTTTAGGAACAGGATTACCCACAAATGAATGCCCCACTTTAGAAGAATCTACATTTATCGGTGGTTTGTGTTCAATGATAGAAAAAATACAAGCAAGGGTACCAAATTGTAGGATTATTCTTATGACACCAATCCCCAGATATCACAATGGAAGGTATGAATCAAAAAATAAAGCAGGTTTGTTAACATCTGATTATGCGAAAGTAGTAAAGGACGTAGCAGCTTTTTACTCGTTACCTTGCATTGATCTCCATTCGAAGGTTGGATGGAATAAAATCAATGGCGGTAGCTATTTAAAAGATGGCATACATCCAAATAGTACAGTTGGTTATCCACGGATTTCAGAGGTAGTCATTGGAGAGTTGAAAGCATTAGGACAGTAAGTTAAATACAAAGATCTGAATATTATTTTATTAAACAGGGAACTTTAATAGGGTAAGTAGAAATAGCAACTAAATCAATTGTGATTTAGGGTATAAGAGAAGATCACAATACCATGAAAAAGGAGGAAAAACCAATGGCAAAACGAAATAACAATCAACCAAATACTGGAGGAAGTAAATCAACCGATACGGAATTTGGAAGCGAGCTTACACAAAGTAAAAAAGCAAGAAAAAAAGCAGCAAGAGAACAAAAAAATAATAGTTAATAAAAATGAATTGTTACATCAACTGTATAACGAGCTTATGAAGGGGACGGTCTTAAAATCACATGATTGAGACTGTCTCCTTCATCAAGTTAAGGGTTCAGGATATATTTCCACTTAGTACTTTTCCACATCAAATCAACCCCTATAGGTATTTTTACAAAAACCTAACTATGTAATATGCTCCAGTAAAAGACATCTCTTACCTATTTCTATGTCGAGGAGTGATCCCCTATTATTTGATTATTCTAAAATACTACTTGAATAGGCAATTTCAATTGAGTTTTTACAATTTTATAACAATCATTTAAAAGATATATCCGTCTTGATTTTATTTCGATATAATTTTAATGTGTTTAATAATTGTGAAGTTTCTAAAAAAGGAATAGATGATTGAAAGGGAGGTTTACTATGACAGGGCTTGGCATACAGATTTCAAGCGTTCGTAATTATCTTCAAACACCCGAAGATGTTTTGGCATCCTTTATAAAAGTCAGTGAGATTGGCTATAAAACCATTCAGATTCAATGGATTTCACCTGATGTCCCAATGGATTTTATTCGTGATGCCTTACAAGAAACACAGCTGAAATGCGTAGGAACACAGGACCATTATGATGTGGTTGTTTCTCATTTGGATGAAGTAATTGAGATAAACGATCTTTGGGGTGGAACTTACATTTGTGTAAGCGGTATCCCAGAGCGATATCATTCTTATGAAGGGTGTTTGGAGTTTGCTCAAGAATTGAATAAACTATCAGAATTGCTGGAAACAAAGGGGAAAATTTTGAATTTTCATCCAAGATATATGGATGTGTTGCAATTTGGTGATAAAAATTCTCTTGAAATCATTCTGGAAAATACAAGGGGTGAATTTCAATTTTTGTTAGATATATACTCTATAGTGCTTGCTGGCTTGGATCCTGTTGAATGGATTTATAAGGTGAAAGGTCGAAATGATTTGATACACTTCAAGGATGGAATTATCAATTCGGATGGGAATGAAGTACTGATGCCAGTTGGACAAGGCAGTATAGAATGGAACAAGATATTTCAGGCTTGCCTAGACACAGATGTGAGATATGCTTTTGCTGAACAGGAGAGATGGCAGAAGGATCCTTTTGAATGTTTAAAAGAGAGCTATGATTATATTGTCATGAATGGTATTGAGTAGCCAATCCTTTTTCGCTTCTCTGATCTACAGCTGGGATAGGTGCTCACCTATGTTTATCAAAATGAATTTATTATTGTTGAAACCACATTCATTACGGAGGAATCAACAATGGATACTTTGTTACTGTAGAGCCATAAAAATTGAACGATAATGTTGTCAAGAATGGTGATCCATATTACATATTACTTTTTAAATGCGTTTCTACATAAGTAGAGATGCATTTTTCTATATTACCTTGATTGTTCAAAATAGAATGTTATTATTCAATCGGCAGGTAGTCAATTTATAAAAATGAGGTGTAAATTCAAAATAAGTTTCAGAAGAGGTAATGGGTTTTAATATATTTCATGAGAAAGAATTGGAAAAAGCTAAATTAGGTATGGGAAAAACAAGCAGTCAAAACTCCATATGATGCCGAATTAAAAAGACATGAGATCGTAATGGAAGAGACAGAGTGGCAGCTAGAGATAGCAAACGAAGAATATAACAAAAAGAACAATTATTTAACCTATCTTCATTACAGAAAGTGTAACTTTTGAAAGACTCACCATATGCTTTATTAAAGTTAATAGTATCTTGGAGGGGTTATATATTCATGTGGCGGATAAAATTTATGTTGAAACAATTCCTAAAAGAGCCTTTGTGGTTTAAAATATTAATCTTTACAACTTTGCTTAGTTCTATTATTTTTAGCAGTTCATTTTTTTCGAGTAATGCTTTTTATCAGAGCTTATCCAAATTAGCTGCTGCTATCTTTTTTTGTGCTTATGGCATCAAATTACGGAGGAATCTTGGTACATCTATCATATTATTCACAGCAGCAGTTATATGTATATATCTTACTATCTATTATGGCATTAGATTGGTGAAATGAGTAATACAATGACTTTTGACTAACGGAGTGCAAGAGCCGCCGAAGATCAATAAAAGTACCACATCAGAAACAAATTCCAACGTGGTACTTTTGCTATGCCGTTACTACATATTTTAATCGTTTTCCACATTCAACGGAGTTTTTAGCTTATTGACGACAGCTCCAACAATAACCCCAACAATTGCAGGTAGAATCCAACCCACACCTTGGTCGTAAAGTGGGATATAGCCTAATATACCAGCCATTGAATTACTTAGGAAAGTTGTATTAATTGTGTCAATAATACTAAAGATCGCTGTGAAAATGATCGAATAGAGGTAAATAGAGTGATTCACATAATGATTTAGTAAACCGAGTGTAATGAGCACTATCGCTAATGGATAGATTGCTCCTAATATTGGTGAAGAAATCGCTAAAATTTGATTCAACCCTAAATTTGCTACCGCAAAACTGATTAGTGCGATCATTGTTGCCCATGATTTATAAGATAAGAAAGGTAGAAGGTGGGAGAAATACTCACCGCATGAAATAACTAAGCTAATTGAAACACATAAACAAGCTACCGTAAATAACACACCTAATAAAACGATTCCAGTTTGTCCAAATAATTCATTCATGACCAGTGTTAATACTTCTGCACCATTATCTAATTGTTCAATTGAAGAAACAGAAGCACCGAGATAAGTTAAAATACTATAAATGATCGCTAATAAAATACCCGCTCCAAGACCAGCAAAAAGCATATATTTTGAAAGCGATGAATTATCATGGATTCCTTTAGAACGAATCGTATTCACAACAACGATTCCATAAACAAGTGCAGCGAGTGCATCCATTGTTAAATAGCCATCTAAAAAGCCTTGGAAGAAAGCATTATCTGCATATATTTCTGTTGCTGATGCGAAAGATTCAGTTGGTGTCACGATCGCTTTAATAAATATAATGGCAATGAGGATTAATAAAATAGGTGTTAATAATTTACCAAAACGATCGACAAGTTTAGATGGTGATAGGCTCAACCATAGAACAATCACAAAAAATACGATGGTATAAATGAACAACATCATTGGATTATCCGATAAATTTTCAGATAAAAATGGTTTCAAACTCATTTCATAAGCAACGGTACTTGCTCTCGGAATAGCTAAACCAGGACCAATTGAAAGATAGATTAAAAAAGGGAAGATAAGTGCAAACCACGGATGAACCCGAGTCGAGAGGGTATGTAAGCTACCGGCTTTCCCAACTGCGATTACCCCAAGAATAGGTAAACCTACTGCTGTAATGATAAATCCAGCAAGGGAAACCCACATTTCTAAACCAGCAGAATTACCTAAAAAGGCTGGGAAGATTAAGTTGCCTGCACCAAAGAACATTGAAAATAACATAAAAATAATAAAGATTAATTCTTTGTACGTAAGTGTATTCATAGTTGTCTCCTATTAAATAATATCCTGTATTATAACCATTCAAAATTGTGAAATCTATAAGAATGGAAAAAGCAATAATATTAAATGTATTTAGAATAGTATCTTAATTCACTTCAACTCTAATGAAGGAGAGTGTTCTAGTATAAAGTTCCATTTTTTCGTAATTGAAAGTAAATTATGCTACGATTAAAAAAGGAATGGAGAGAAATATACTAGAACCATGATTAAAATATATAAAATAGTTTGAAACGAGGAAATTGTATGGGTACGATCACAAAGCAAAAGCCCAATAAGCTAAAAAGGGCACTACGAGTATTAGTAATTATTATTGGGGCATTTATAGCAGCATATGGATTAGAAGCGGTATTAATCCCAAACAACGTATCAGATGGTGGTGTGACAGGTCTGAGTATCGTTGGTTCACATCTATTTGGAATGCCATTAGGACTTCTAATCGCGATACTAAATATTCCATTTATATTTTTAGGTTATAAACAAATTGGAAAAAGTTTTGCTATAAATTCGGTTATTGGTATTGTTTCGCTAGCGGTAGGCACTATACTAATGCATCAAGTACCAACGATTATTCATGGGGATACATTGTTAATAACTGTTGCTGGTGGGATTATCATCGGTTTTGGTATGGGGTTAGCTTTGCGTAATGGCGGCGCATTAGATGGTATTGATATGTTAGCCGTACTACTTTCTCGAAAATTACCTTTTGGGACAAGTGATCTAATTCTTTTCTTAAACCTGTTTGTCTTTATTATTGTTTCAACAGTATTCGGGCTACAGGGGGCTATTCTTTCGGCAATTGCTTACTTTATTGCTTCTAAAGTTATTCACATCGTTGAAGAAGGTTTAAGTGGTTCTAAAACCTTTAAAATTATCACAAAGCAACCCAAATTAATGGTAGAGACAATTCGCGATCGCTTAGGTCGAGGTGCAACGTATAAAGAGGCTTACGGCGGCTATTCAAATGAACAATTTAAAGAAATTACTTGTGTAATAAACCGTTTAGAAGAAAGCAAAATCAAAGAAATCATTCATGAAATTGACCCAAATGCTTTTGTTACGGTATATGACGTAGCAGAAGTTAAAGGTGGTAATTTCAAAAAGCATGATATTCATTAGATACATTTATGGAGGAATTAGGCGATGAAAATGTTAGTAACTGGGGCAACAGGCAAATTTGGAACTAAAGTTGTAGAAACGTTATTGAAGACTGTACCAGCCAGTCAATTGTCTGTCAGTGTTCGTAAACCAGAGAAAGCGGAAGGATTACGGGCTCGTGGAGTAGAAGTGCGACAAGGAGATTTTGATGATCCAGAAACATTAGATTCTGCTTTTGCTGGTATTGATCGCTTATTAATTATTTCAGCGGATGGAGATAATGAAACAAGAATTCGCCAGCATTCCAATGCTGTAGCGGCGGCAGAGCGTGCGGGAGTTAAATTCATTGCGTATACAAGTTTGGCTAATGCACCGGAAAGTAAAAACTTGTTTGCTCCAACACACAAGGCAACAGAAGAAGCTATTTTAAAAACAGGAATTCCGTACTCCTTCTTACGCAACAACTGGTACTTGGAGAATGAAATTCCAAGCATTCAAGGTGTCCTAGCAGGAGCTCCTTGGGTAACATCAGCAGGAAACGGCAAGGTAGGCTGGGCATTACAACAAGATTATGCAGAAGCTGCGGCAATGGTATTATCTGGTAAAAGACACGAAAATACAATCTACGAACTTTCAGGTAATCCATTGACTCAGGAAGAATTTGTTTCTATTCTTAGCAGTATACTAGGTAAAGAAGTAACTGTTCAACAGGTTGATGATGCTGCTTATGCTGAAATTATGAAAAATGCTGGCATACCAGATTTTGTTATTCCAATCCTTGTAGACATCCAAAAAAGCATCCGTGAAGGGTCACTGGATTTTGAAAGTAGTGATTTCGAAAAACTTCTTGGTCGTCCAGCTATCCCAGTCAACGAGGCTTTAAGTCAAATTATTAGTCAAATCTCTCAAACAGAAAATTTATTTAATAAAAATCACCATTCTATATTTCCGCATCAAAAAGATCATCTTCATTTAAAGAACTAGTGTATGGACACTAGTTCTTTTCATTTTGGCATTGTAACGTACAAGAGTTTAATATAAGCGCAGTAGCTATTGTCCCCAATCATTAAAATTGAAGTAATGTACTTAAAGTAATAGTGAGCGTTTCTACAATATGAACAGTTGCTTCTTTACTAACGGCGCAGGATAGATGAATATAGGTTTGGAATTATTGGAATATTCCGCTATTATTAACCATACAGTATAAAACCTTCAGGGGGAGATTTATATGCCATTAAAAGTAGGAGATATCATTTCGTTTGAACGGACCTTTACAGTAAGGGATGTTGAATTATTTACAGAGATTTCAGGTGATGAAGGGACTCATCATAGAACCCCAGATGAACAGGGAAGGCTTGTCATTCAAGGATTATTAACGGCAACTCTACCAACAAAAGTAGGTGGAGATTATAACGTACTTGCTCGTACTATGAATTTTGAGTTTTTAAGACCTGTGTTTACGGGAGATACAATAATTTGTGAAGTTAAAATTGAAAAATACGAACGGCAAGAAAATAATAGAACAGCTATTATTTCATCCTTTTTATGTAAAAATCAGAATGGAAAAGAAGTATTAAAAGGGGATTTTTCAGGTGTAATACTTTAAATTCTTTATACTTGCTTAAACGATACATCATGAATAAAAGGTTCAAAAGCTGAAAGCTTTTGAACCTTAACTTGATGGCTATGGGGGACAGCCTCTTTATATTCAATTGGGGGAAGATGCCCTTTATTCTCGATCAAAAAGTGAACTTCCAGCAATACCTGGTTTTGTCATTTCAAATGGATTTAAAATTAAGTCCAGTTCTTCTTCTGTTAGTACATCATACTGCAGGCAAAGTTCTCGAATTGGTTTTCCTGTTAAAATCGCTTCACGTGCGATTCGTGATACTACCTCATACCCTAAATGAGGATTGACTGCAGTAATAATACCGACGCTATTGTCCACATATTCTTTCATACGCTTATCGTTTGCTTCAATGGCTGATAAACAGTGATCGGTAAAGGTTCTGAAACCGTTATTCATAATACTAATTGATTGCAGTAGATTAAATACGAGAACAGGTTCCATGACGTTTAATTCTAATTGTCCTGCTTCTGAAGCAAGAGTAATTGTATGGTCATTCCCGATTACTTGAAATGCAATTTGGTTAATTACTTCTGCCATAACCGGGTTCACTTTACCAGGCATAATGGAAGAACCAGGTTGGCGTGCAGGTAAGCTAATTTCACCAAGTCCTGCGCGTGGACCGGATGCCATTAAACGCAAATCGTTTGCAATTTTGGACATGTTTGTCATACAAATTTTCAGTGCTGCAGATACTTCTGTATAACAATCTGTGTTTTGCGTTCCATCAACAAGGTGTTCCGCGTGAATAAGTGGTAATCCACTAATATCAGCTAAATACTTCACAACGTTGTTTATATAACGAGGATCTGCATTTAAACCTGTTCCGACGGCTGTTGCTCCCATATTTACTTCGTATAAGTTATCACGTGTTTGGCTAATTCGCTTAATATCTCTTGCTACTACGCGACTATACGCTTCAAATTCTTGTCCTAGACGAATCGGAACAGCATCTTGAAGATGTGTACGTCCCATTTTAATGATAGGGTCAAACTCTTGTGCTTTTTGCTGAAATACAGCATGCATATCATTCATAGTTACTAGTAATTTATTTAGTAAATTTAGCGTCGCTATATGAATCGCAGTAGGAAATGCATCGTTTGTCGATTGTGACATATTCACATGGCTATTTGGACTTAATTTACTATATTCACCTTTATCATTTCCCATTAGTTCTAGTGCGCGGTTGGCAATAACTTCATTGGCATTCATATTCATTGAAGTGCCAGCTCCACCTTGAATAGGGTCAACGATAAAGTATTCATGCCATTTTCCAGATAGAATTTCATCTGCAACTTGAACAATCACATCGCCTATGCCTTCATAAAGACGCTTTGTATCCATATTAGCCATCGCTGCAGCTTTTTTAACGATTGCTAGTGCATTAATCAATTCTTCATGCATTTTATATCCTGTAATCGGAAAATTCTCAACTGCTCGTAGTGTTTGAATACCATAATAAACATCCACAGGAATTTCCTTTTCACCTAGAAAGTCTTTTTCGATTCGATATTTTGTTTGTAACATCGTCGCTCCCCCCAACTTCCTTATATAATTTATAGATTAATCTAATCTATTTTATAGATTGATATTCTCTATAATACATGATTTAATGAAAAATTTCACTAGAAAACCCTTTCATTTTACAAATTTAATATTGGAGGTGTTGTAATGATTACGATTAAGAATGCTGAAAGTCAGCACCTTTGAATGTAAAGTATATAAAATCAGAAAAATATCAAGAAGAAGTTTAAATTTAGATTCACTAAAGGATGCGTTTCTACAATAAGTAGAGACGTTTTTTACTAAAGATTCAGGATAGTTGAACAAGCTTTGTCTTTATCTTTGTATAATTAAAATGCAATAATTGGTATGTTGGTTAAAATAAAGAAAGTAAACGAGGGAGAGTCTTATGGAGAAATTGAATTATTCTATTGTTGATGTGTTTTCAGAAGGAAAATATACAGGAAATCCACTTGCAGTTTTTAAAAACGCTGGGAATATTTCTGATAGTGAAATGCAACAAATAGCCAAAGAAATTAATTACTCTGAAACTACTTTTATCTTGTCAGATTCAAAAAATGATGGTGGGTATGATGTTCGCATTTTTACACCAAATGAAGAGGTTCCTTTTGCTGGTCATCCTACTTTAGGAACTGCATATATCATTCAAAACGAAGTATTAGAGGAACCTTTGACTGAACTTATTTTAAATTTTAAAGGTGGTCAAATACCGGTTTCATTCAATAATGAAGAAGAAGTTCTATGGATGAAACAAAATGAACCTACTTTTGGTAATATTTTAGATCCTAATAAAGTTTCTGATGTTTTACATATTGATAAAGAAAACATAGATGATCGATTTCCTATCCAAGAAGTTTCAACTGGACTTCCAGTGATTATTGTACCTTTAAAATCTTTAGAAGCCGTTAAAAAAGTAAGGATAAATAAAGAAAAATACTTTGAATTAATTGAACATACTGATGCAAAAGCAATAATGGTTTTTTCTCCTGAAGCATATCATTCGGAAAATGATGTAAATGTTCGAGACTTTGCAGATTATTATGGTATTCCCGAAGACGCAGCTACTGGTAGTGCTAATGGATGTTTAGCTGCTTACTTAGTTAAATATCAATATTTCAAAAAAAGTGAAATTAATATTCGAGTGGAACAAGGATATGAAATTGAAAGACCTTCTTTATTGCTTTTAAAAGCAGATGAAGTTGATGGAAAAATCAACGTTTATGTAGGAGGTAAAGTAGTAAAAATTGCTCGAGGTGAATGGTTTCTATAATAACCATTCCTTATTAAACTAATGATTTTATTGAGCAAGAATAACCTTAAAAAGTCGATTTCATGAGATGAAAATCGACTTTTTAAGGTTGAAATTTGGTTAGTGTTTTATCTGCGTTTAGTCGGTTGGGCCCCTTAACCAAGCCTGCATACTATAATTAACAAAAAAAGGGTTTTACTTGTTGTTCCAGCAAAGCACCCTTAATCAAGAATTCATTTATGGCCGTGAGTTTAGTGCTTCGCAGTTAAAAGTAATTTTATCTCTTTAATTTGTTCTATGTGCCGCTGTTCATGTAAATATAAAAATTCAAACCATTGATCAAGAGGTAATTCACCAAAGGCAGGATGTTTCACTGATTTTTCCGCCAATATGGACTTATCTTCTATTGTACTGTAAAGAGTCAGCAATTTTTTTCTCGCATGGTTTAACAAATCAAGTATTTGCTGAACTTCGAATGGTGTTGTATCTGGTTCAACGATTCTTGGAGCCTTTAGCTTCTTCGTTCGATCCAAGAGCAGGTGAACTTCTTTACGTTCTTTTTTAGTTCTGTTGAATTTTTTTAATTCATAAACAATGGCATTTGTTGTTGCCTTTTCTGTTAAAAGTAAGTGATGACAAACTTGCGCTATACTCCACTTATTTAGATCTGGTTTACTGTTAAATTCATCATAACTTAGTAAAGTAATCTCTTTAACTAGGTTATTTCTCGTTTCATACAAATCAGTTTCTAGTTTACTCATGATATTTCTCCCTTCACCTCACCAGAAAGTGAGTACTTATATTCCTATTCTGTTTATATTCGCTCTATTGAAAATTATTCTTTGAAGTAGGTTACTTTCATAAACGTTAGGGAAGTATGTTACTCTATGTAGATAGAGATGAGAAGTTTTTTGTAGGAGGTAAGTGTGATGAAAAAATTTTTGTCTAAGTACATACATTGGATATTATTTATCTTTTTAGTGGTAAAATTGATTTTTGATTTTACTAGCTTTACATTTTCAAAACAAGATATTGTAGCATTAATTTTTGGAATAGTTGGATTATTAGGGGTTACCTATCTTGCTTATCATATAGAAACTCAGAAAAGAAGGGAACAGGACTAAAAGTGATATTCCATCTTTAATTAATTAGAAAGCAGCCATTACATTGTAGTTTGTGGATGGATTAATAAAAAAAATAATGGCTAATGGAAAGCTCTATTATGCTTGGATAATATCAATGTCCCACTTGAAGCTTTTTTGATAATAAAGAAAAAGTGAGGAATATAAAAACCTTCTCTCTCTAATGGGAGAAGTTCGCTAACACTGTTATTTAAGTAGATCTGACCACTTCCACAACTAAAGTCGATGGGGTTCTTTCTCACAAACATCCCACTTACCATCTTCCATAAGAAGGGGCAGAGGCGAGACTTGGGTGAGCAACTCTTGAGCGAAAATTCATCCCTATCCTTAAAAGGGGTGCTAACGCACCGTAATGGGCTTCCTTTTGGCAAAATCTGTAAATTATGTAAGAAATCGAGTAAGATCAGTGTATTCTTACCTACTTGTCTTCCCTTAATATATAATCGTTTCCATCTTGATCTTTAAACGTGAACATTGTTCCAAATGGCATTCTTAACATATCCTCTACTTCTACTCCATTTTGTTTCATTTTTTCATAAGCTGATTCAATATCAGTTGTGCTGAAAAGAATGGATGGATGGGCAACCGCAGAAGGTTTATGCTGTTCCATAGCTGACTTAGAATAAAGAACTAGAGTGGTAAATTCTTCTTCACTTGGTCCAACTTCTATCCAAGAAGCATTTGGTCCCATTGCTTTTTCGAATTTTAAAACAAAGCCGATTTTATTTAGCCAAAAGTCTTTTGCCTGTTCTTGATCATTTACATATACAGTAATTTTTCCAATTTTATTAATCAATGTAAATCTCCCTTACTTTCATTTTGACTTTACAAAATGAGTTTATCAATTCATGAAAACAAAAGCAATTTCTTAAACCTAAACAAATAATTTCTAATGCGTTGAATTGACAAAATCTATCCTTGCGTTAATAATCAGTATGTCATCTCGTTATTTCGACTGATAACTAGACTAACTATACGAAGAGTAGGAGCTAATGAAATGATTAAAATTGTAGCTAAAGGTCAATTAAAGCCAAATGTAAAAGTAGAAGAATATTTAAAATTTGCTAAAGAACTCGCTATTGAAACGAATAAAGAAAAAGGTTGCCTATCATACGTTGTTCATCAAGAAATCAATGACCCATCTATTGTAACAATGATTGAAGAATGGGTGGATGAAGAGGCAATAACCCAACACAATAATAGTAAGCATGTTTTAAAAATTGTTCCCGAACTAAAGAAGCTAAGAGAAAGTGTTGAAATTAACCTTTATAGAGAAGTCAAATAATATAAGGCCATGTTAAACGCTACTGTTGGTATTTTGAGAAAATGGCTCCAAGCCCTTCTATTGGAGCGGGCGAGCGCCAAGCCTCCTCGTCACTTCGTTGAGGCCACTGAAAAAGTCCACACTTTTAAGCAGTTGAAAGGTAGATTTTATCGACCTTTCATCTTGGCTTTCTCGCTATCCCGCAGGACATTGATTAAGCTTCCTTGAATCCGCCCACGCACGAAGGAAATGCGGTAGCATTTTCGAGGAGTCTACGGGCTTTCCGCCTTCCACTTCTGTTAAAAAATCAACAATAATGTTTAACATAACTTAATATAAAAAGAGAGTGCTGAATCCCGTATAGTAAAGTCTACATGCACGGGATTCAGCACCTTTTTTTGATTGAAGCAATTATTTGAATTATTAACAAAAATCTAGAAAAAGCTGTTTTAAGAAATGGTGCTTCCTTTTAATTGTAGTGCTTGTTGTAATGTACGAATTTCTTCATCATTTAGAGGAACCATTGGTAAGCGAAGACCACCAGTAGGAATCCCTTTTAGATTTAATGCTGCTTTTACAGGAGCTGGGCTTGGTGCAGCAAAAAGTGCCTTTATAATCGGAAGGAGGCTACGGTGAGCTTGAGTTGCCTCTTGAAGATTCCCATTTTTAAAGTTTGAAATCATTGTTTGCATTTCATTTCCGATAATGTGGGAAGCAACCGAGATCACTCCTACACCGCCAATTGATAACACTGGTAAGGTTAAACCATCGTCACCGCTGTATAATGAAAAATCTTCAGGTGTTCGTCTTATGATTTCAGCCATCGCATCTAAATTGCCGCTTGCTTCTTTAATACAAACGATATTTGGAATCTTTGCAAGTCGAACAACGGTATCAACAGACATATTAACAACGCTTCGACCTGGTATATTATAAAGGATGATCGGTAATGATGTTGACTCAGCAATCGCTTTAAAGTGTTGAAATAATCCTTCTTGAGACGGTTTGTTGTAGTAGGGAACAACGAGCATAATTCCATCGACCCCTGTTTTTTCTGCTAAATTTGTTAAGCTAATAGAGGCCCTTGTGCTATAGGAGCCCGTACCAGCAATGACAGGTACTCTTCCATCGACAATCTCAACCACATATTTGAATAATTCGACTTTTTCTTCCGTCGTTAAAGTAGGAGATTCTCCTGTTGTCCCACATACCACTAAACCATCGGTACCATTGGAAATTAGATAATTGATTAAGTTTTTTGTTGCGTTAAAATCAATGTCGCCATTCTGATCAAACGGGGTCACCATTGCAGTTAAAATTTGTCCGAAATTCATTACTTCTCCACATCCTTGGTTATTTTTATGTAATAGAGGAGAAGGGCAATTAGCAAATTAACGCAAAAAAGCAACAACGAGGCCACGCTGCTGCAGTAGAAACAAAATGTAACATAGATTATTTCTGTGCGTAAGATAGCCCTCCATATAGTTTTCTATATGACAGTTCAGTATTTATTCAATAACAGAACCAGCTTCCAGAAATATGAGATTCTTTCCGCTTCGGCAAATTCCCCTTTCTACAATCATCCTTGGACCTCATAATCCTCCTATTGTGTACTTATGGTCTTTGCACCTCTATCCTTACTTCAAAAAATATTGAAATAAGTAAATATTTAATTAAATTAAATAATATCAGTTTATTAGTTTGATTGCAATGAAAAATTTGCTAATAATCTACTTGTGCTGTTCAATGGATAGATCATTCGCATTACAATCACCGTCGTTATCAAAATAATCATACACATTCCAATTCAACACAATAAGGATGATTATAGTTGCCGTGATCATCCTTGTTGTGTTGAATTGTGTATTATTTGATGGCCTTGCTCACTTTTAGTTTCTTTCCTTTGATGGTCGTATTCTCCATGGCTTGTAAGACTAGTGAGCCCTTTCCATTAAGAATATCCACATATGACAATGTATCCTGAATGGTTATAATTCCGATATCATCTGCTGTTACTCCAGGAATTTTTGCAATCGTTCCAACAAAATCGACAGCTCGAATTTTCTTGTTTTTTCCGCCATTGAAATGGAGTTTAAGGATATCTTGGTTGATTCGTGCGGTTTTATTATTTCTAACAACTCGGCGGCCACTCATTTTTTCTTCGAAAGCGGCTTTTCCTGCTTCCACTTTCTCTGGATTAGGAGTTTCCATTACGGGAATCTCAAAGCCAATGTACCTTTCAATGGCTCTTAGGAATTTCCCTTCATTAGGAGTCGCAAACGTAATCGCTTTTCCTTTATTGCCGGCACGACCGGTTCTTCCTGTTCGATGGACATAGCTCTCTTTTTCCATTGGCACGTCATAGTTGATGACAAGTGACACATTATCAATATCAATCCCTCTCGCCGCTACATCGGTGGCTATAAGATAACGGAAATTCCCCATTTTGAAACCATCCATAACGGCAAATCGATCTTCTTGTTCTAATCCTGAATGGAGTTTTTCACAAGAATAATTGGCTTCTTCCAATTCGGTAAACACTGTATTTACATGTTCTTTAGTTCTGCAAAAAATGAGACAGCTATCTGGGTTTTCAACAACTGTAACGTCTTTAAGGAGTACCATCTTTTCTCGTTCTTTCACTTCGACTACACGATGTTCAATGGTATCCGACGTGATCCCAGTAGACGCAATTTCGATATGAATAGGATTATTCATATATTTGTGGCAGAGATCTTCAACATTTTTAGGTAATGTAGCTGAAAAGACCATCGTTACTCGATTTGAAGGAAGTTCCTTGATAATCGCTTCTACTTCTTTGATAAAACCCATATTAAGCATTTCATCAGCTTCATCTATTATCAAATACTGTATTTGGTCTAAAATGAGGGTTCCTCTTTGGATGTGGTCCGTGACACGGCCAGGTGTACCGACGACAACATGTGTTTTTTGTTTCAATTCTTCTTTTTGTTTTGCAAAAGGTTCTTTTCCATAAACGGCCATCGCTTTAATTCGTTTAAACCGTCCAATGTTCGTTATATCTTCTCGAACTTGAACTGCAAGCTCTCTAGTTGGTGTAAGAATTAATGCCTGTGGCTTTTTTTCTTCCCATTCAATCATTTCGCAAACAGGTATACCATAGGATGCAGTCTTGCCACTGCCTGTTTGAGATTTTACTACAAGATCCTGATTTTCCATTGCTAATGGTAGTACCTTACTCTGAACCTCTGTAGGAGTTTCGTATTTTAATACAGCAAGTGCTCTTGTTATTTCTTCGCTTAAATTGTAATCATTAAAACTTTTTACATTCATGTATTTACCTCATTTTTTGTATTATCTGACTTTTGTATAGGATTCTCTCAAAGAAATATCATATGCATCATCTGAACATGGTTCATTATACTTGAAATGCCAGACGAATTGTCTTTTATTTTAAATTTAGGCTTTGTTAGACAACAATGTTGATCAAACGATTTTTGGCTCATTTTAGCCCTAGCTTCATGAAACGATTGGAGAAAGCGAGCTTTCTCTCTCGTTACATGAAGTTAGGGCAACCTTTCAGCTATGCTGAAAGGTGTGTGAGACCGAGGTTTCACACGAAATGAGCCAAAAATCAACAAAGTCGTATAACAAAGCCTAAATTATAAAAAGTAACATATATAACTAGATGACATTATGTAGCTTTCGTTTTTTTGTAATGGCATGAAACTTTAGAAGATACATCAGAATCGGGGTAATTGAGCTATCTAAGTCTGAATTATGGAAAAAGTATAAACAAGCCAAACATCGCATTCGTCAAACGAGCAAAAATCGACTCGAAGCACTAGAACATAAAACGACAAAAGAAGTGGTCCTATTTTTAGAAGAAGAAAACGTGACGAATTTTGTGATTGGAAAGGTATCTGGAATTGAAAAACATACAAAGAGAAATGAAAAAAAGAAGCAAAAGAATAACAAAGTAAGAAGACAGCAACTATCCCTTTGGAATCAAGGAAAAGTGGAATAAAAATTAATTTATAAAGCAAAAATAAAAGGCACCATCGTGGAAGAAACAGAAGAAAGCTATACATCCCAAGACTGTCCATTTTGCGCGGGAAGGCACCAAGCTAAGGGACGAAGGTTCATATGTTCTGTTCATAAAACAGAAATCCATCGGGATGTAAATGGAGCGCAAAATATCGCTCGTAAAAAATATACGATGGGCGTTCAACCTCTTTGTTCGGTGGTCTATAAGCAACCGGTGTGGTATAAACGTTTTTTGTCCGAGGAACGAAGACAAAAAACGAAACATCCCCATGATCAACCGAAAAAGGAAAAAAGTATCGCCAGTAGAGTGGCGTAGTAGGCACCGACCTTGCCCTCTTGAAAGAGTGTCCTTCTCTCAAGAGTTGCTCACTAAAAGTTCTGCCTCTGCCTCTTCTGCTGGAAGGTGGTAAGTGAGGTGTTTGTGAGAAAGAACCCCATCGGCTTTAGCTTGTGGGAGTGGTCAGACGTTTTGTCTTTGAGATTAACCTGTATGTGACATTTGTCATGCCGTATACATGACGCCTACTACTAACAAATTCAATTTTCTTACCTTATAATTGGAAATAACGATACAAACAAGGAAGGGAATTTAAATAAATGACCCTAAAAAATACGAGAACTTTGAGAAAACAAGTGACTCCATTTGAAAAATCAACGACAAAAGAAAGCATCTGGCAGATGATCAACACAGTCGTGCCATTTATTGCATTATGGTACCTAGCCTATATAAGCCTGTCCGTCTCTTATTGGTTAGCCTTAGTTCCCATTGTGCTAGCTGCAGGATTTTTGACAAGAATTTTCATTATATTTCATGATTGCACCCACCATTCCTTTTTTAAAAGCCGCCGTGCCAATCGAATAGTTGGGACAGCCATGGGTGTTTTAACTATTTTCCCTTTTGATCAATGGGGGCATGAGCATTCCATTCATCACGCGACGAGTGGAAACTTGGATAAACGCGGTACAGGAGATATTTGGACGCTTACAGTAGATGAATATGTAGCAGCACCACGTAGACTTCGTTTGGCCTACCGATTTTATCGCAATCCATTGGTTATGTTCGGATTAGGACCCATTTTTATATTCGCACTTAAGAATAGATTTAACCGTAAAGGTGCCAAAAAGAAGGAACGTATGAACACTTATTTGACGAATGTCCTGATCGTTGCTTTGATGGGATTGGTCACTTGGGTAGTTGGATGGCAGGCATTTCTTCTAATACATGGATCTATTTTCTTCCTTTCAGGTTCAGCAGGCATTTGGCTGTTTTATGTACAGCACACTTTTGAAGATTCTTATTTTGAAGAAGATAAAGATTGGGAATATGTGAAAGCAGCAGTGGAAGGAAGTTCATTCTATAAGCTTCCTAAACTTATGCAATTCTTAACTGGGAATATTGGGTTTCACCATGTTCATCACTTAAGCCCAAGGGTTCCTAACTATAAACTAGAAGCGGCACACAAAAATACGCCACCATTGCAAAACGTACCAACGATTTCCCTTGCTACAAGTTTGAAGTCTCTCCGTTTTCGTCTATGGGATGAGAAAAACAAGAATTTCGTGAGTTTTAAAGACGTGAAAGCTTTGGCTGAAAATAAAATTTCCGTTCAAGTTAAACCTGAACTGTGACTTCACCCATCTATGGCAGGCTCCTTTATTAGGGAGTCTCTGTTTAATAGTAGGCTCGGAGATAAGGAGAGAACCTAAATGATTCGAATTGTTATTGCTGAGGATCAGGAAATGCTATTAGGGGTAATCGGTACCCTGCTCAATTTAGAAGAGGATATGGAAGTGGTCGGTCAGGCAAGGAATGGGGAAGAGGCTCTTACTCTTGTGCATCGATTACAGCCTGATGTATGTATCATGGATATAGAGATGCCTGAAATGAGCGGACTTGAGGCAGCAGACGCTTTAATGCCTGCAGGATGTAAGGTAATTATTTTAACAACCTTTGCAAGGAATGGTTATTTTGAACGTGCACGAAATGCCGATGTAAGAGGGTATCTATTAAAAGACAGCCCTAGTGAGGAATTAGCCCGCGCCATTCGCAGTATTATCGGTGGAAAGCAAATATATTCCCCTGAACTAATGGATTCTAGCGATAACAAACCAGAACTGTTGCCCGGTCAAATCACAAATGAAACCTCTAACCAGCCAAGTAACACGAATGGAATTGTCAGAAATTATTTTTCAAAAATCATGGATAAAATGAAGTTACCAACCGGATAGAAATTTTAAAGTTACTAAAAAATAAAACCACATCTCAGGAACCTACTTTAGAGATAGACATCAATGCTTTTTGAGCTCCTTTTCAATAGTGGGAAGGAGTTTTAGGTATTACAATTGACACCATTTTTATCA
>CAVVWH010000003.1:0-281746 GCA_963751845.1 uncultured Bacillaceae bacterium | reverse complement strand
GAACTACCCCTCCTTACCAACCTTACGGTTCGCTTGAAGAAGGGGATTCCTTTGAAAAAAGACACATGCTATAGGCATATGACCGTATCCCGTTCAACTAGGATACGGTTTTTCCACTTTTCAACTTCGACAAACTTTTTACTTCCAAGTCTGAAAGCGACCCTGGTAAGAAGAGTTCACCTGTTAGGCGAAACTTGTCTATATCAAAAAGCTCTGAAAGGTAGAACGAGTGCGTACGTATCTCTTTCAGCATTTTCGTAACATACTTCCACTGCACCCAATGATGAGTACCAACTATCTTCTCTGGTAGTAGTGAACTCAACACTGGTGGAAGTTTTTCTTTGAATCCCATCGCCCTACGAGCGATCACAAAACTCGCTGCCTCGTGAATGGAGATTCCAAAACGTTTCATATATTTCATTTTTCCAATTTGACTTGTGTAGGCAGGATTCACTTCAAAAACGGCAATGCCCATTTTTTCAGCCCTCGATTTAATTGCCGAAATCATTTTTTTATAAGCAAACATGCTCATTTTGAAGTTTGCCTTTTTGTTCCCATATCGATTAGAAGCCTTAGAAGTTGTAGTATCTAATTTTTCTATCGCAATGGGTTTATTTCTATTCAAAGCAATGTTGACTAATTCAATGGCTTCAGTCTCGATAATTTTCGTAATTTGACCTGATGTTTTATTGTAAATATCAAAGTCTAAAGAAAAAGAAGAGACGAGTTGTCCTTTAGCATTCATATCTGAAATAGCAAAATGGTCTACATTGCAATCAATCCCAATGATTCCATCTGTTTTCGAAAAATTGATATACTCCTTTTCTTCTTCATTCACGATACATTTGAAAATATAGTATTCTCCATGGTCTTCCATTGACCAACCGATCGGTCTTCCGAATTTTTTCTTATCCTTACAGTTCATTTGTCTTTGAATGGCAGCTTCAACTTTTTCTTGACCGTAAGGGAATACAAGATTCTCTATTTGTATATTTATGCCTGACGGCGTATTAAATCTCAATATTTTTTCATCTGAGCTGTATTTAAATACGAAGTTGCCTGACCCAGAATCTTTGCGACCAGAAATCATCATTTGATTGTATCGAGAGCGATTCCATTTTCGAGCCCAAGCTGAATGGTCATTTACATATTCATCTTTCGTATATTGAGATTTGAACAATTTTTTTGAGCCAAAAACGACACTTGAAATCTTCATTTTTAAACTGTTTAATTCTTTTTCGAATCGATTTTGTTTAAAAATTAAAAAACCAATTCTATTTTCTAGTTTCTTAATTTCTGTATCCAAAAAGCCATGCTCAAAATGATAAGCATGGTAATACAAGTCTGTTTTCTTTTTAAATTGCACAACAAAAAAGTTCCCCAACATCTTAATATTCGAGTTCTTAGGGAAAGAGTGCTTACCACTTACAAAAGACTTTTTAATCTTTGTCAATATGGTTAGTCGAGACTTTACTTTTTTAATTTTACTCTTAACAGATTTAACCTGTTCTTCTTTATTTTTTTTGTATAGTTTGTTTAACTCAATTAAGCTCTGTTGAATAGCATTCGCTTCTTGAACAGCGCTATTAGCATAATAATCATCCAGACTAAAAAGATCCTTTACCGTAAGATGCATGGACTTAGAACGTTTGCTTTTGCCAGAACGCTTTTCTTTTATAGATGTACTGAATGCAAATTGTTTTGCACGATTGAAAACCAGAATGGCATGGGCGATGGCTACACGATATTCTTTTGAGAGTGTATTTTTATAGACTCTTACAGAAAAATAGGCTTTCGTTACCATCACTCATGCTCCTTTCGTGCTATTAATACTTCCATTATAACAGAATGTATGTTCTTGTATCAACTAAAAACTTTTCCTACGGAAAGGCGATTCATCCCCTTCCTACTCGTTGGGCTGACTCCCTTCACACTCCTTGAGGAAGGGGTCTTCTCGCCCGAAATGATAAAATGAGAGAGAAAAGTAAAGAGCATTCCCTTATTAAGTAAGTAAATGATTCACTTGTAATTATGATTAAATTTCGTATAATGTAAAGATTTGGTCAATCTTTAGCAATAAACTAGATTTTTCTTTGTTTTTGATTTGTCTGTAAGGGTTAGTAGTGCTATTCTGATGTGTAGGAAGCTAATTTGATGTTTAACTTGGAATTTTAAATGTACATTTTTATCATCTATAGAAGGAGTTTGATTATTATGTTAGAGAGAAAATTTAAGATTGTTGCGGAAACAGGAATTCATGCACGTCCAGCTACTTTACTTGTACAAGCAGCAGGAAAATTTGATTCAGAAATTGTTTTAGAATATAAAGGAAGAAGTGTAAACTTAAAATCGATTATGGGTGTCATGTCTTTAGGAGTAGGTAAAGGTGCTGAAATTACTATATCAGCTACAGGTAGCGATGAAAAAGATGCCTTAAACACGCTTACAGAAACAGTGAAAAGGGAAGGATTGGCATAAGGAATGTCCACGCTTATAAGTGGAATCGCAGCTTCTAATGGAATTGCGATGGCTAAAGCATATCGAATGGACGAACCTATTCTATTAGTTGAAAGAAGACTGATTGAGGATTGTGATGAAGAAGTTAGTCGTTTTCAGGAAATACTAGAAAAATCGAAGGCTGAGCTAACAATAATCCGTGAAAAAGCGAAGCAGGAGATTGGGGGAGACCAAGCAGCGATTTTTGATGCCCATTTGCTTATTTTAGAAGATTCGGCTTTTTTGGCACCCATTGTAAAAAAAATTCAAACTGAAAGTCTGAATGCAGAGTTTGCTCTATCGGAAACAGTATCCGTGTTCGCGAATATGTTGGAAAATAGTGATAATGTATGGATGAGGGAACGTGTTGTTGACATTATTGATGTGAAAAATCGGCTATTAGCGCACTTGCTTGGCATATATGTTCCTAATTTAAGTTTAATTGCTGAAGATGTTATTATCATTGCTAAGGATCTGACACCATCAGAAACTGCACAACTGAATCCTCAATACATAAAAGGATTTGTAACTGAAAGAGGAGCAAGTACTTCTCATGCAGCGATTATTGCAAGATCACTTAATATTCCCGTGATTGTTGGGATGGAAGAGTCTATTCATTTAATTGAACAAGGTGATTTTTTAATTGTTGATGGGTACAGGGGGCAAGTGCATATTAATCCAACACCTGAATTGGTGCGACGATATGAATCTGAACAAATCATGCAAGAAGAAAAAGTGAGGAATTGGGGTAAATTTGTCGATCAGCCGACGATAACAAAAGATGGATATCAATTGACATTAGCAGCTAATATTGTTTCTTCAAAAGATGGAAAGAATGTGCTACTTAATGGGGCTGAGGGAATTGGATTATTTCGAACAGAATTCTTGTTTATGGGACGTACAGAGATGCCATCTGAAGATGAACAGTTTGAGATATATAAGAATATCTTAATTGATATGGATAGTAAGCCTGTCATCATTCGAACACTTGATGTGGGCGGTGATAAAATGATTCCTTATTTGAAGCTTCCATTCGAAAAGAATCCATTTCTTGGTTACCGGGCTATTCGCTATTCTTTAAAAGAAACTTTTCCATTTGAAACACAATTAAGGGCGATACTTCGGGCTAGTGTTTATGGAAATGTAAAACTAATGTTTCCTATGGTTTCGACATTGCCAGAATTGCGTGCCGCAAAGAAAATTTTACATAAAGTCATGCTTGAATTGAAAAATGATGGTGTAAAAATAGATGAATCTATTGAAATTGGTATCATGGTAGAGGTACCTGTTACTGCGTTAATGGCAGATAGGTTTGTCAAGGAAGTGGATTTTTTTAGCATTGGTACGAACGACCTTATTCAGTATTCAATGGCAGCGGATCGAATGAATGAACGAGTAGCGTATTTATATCAACCATATAATCCAGCCATTTTTCGATTGATTAAAATGGTTATTGATGCTGCTCATAAGGAAGGAAAATGGGTTAGCTTATGTGGTGAAATGGCAGGGGATAAAGTGGCCATTCCCATTTTATTGGGTTTAGGTTTAGATGAATTTTCTATGAATGCCGCGTCCATATTAAAGGTACGTTCGTATATCAATCAACTTTCATTAGTAGAAATGAAGGAAATAGCCGAACAGGTTTTAGATATGGAATCTGCTGAAGTTGTGAAGGAATTTGTACAAAAATCCTTATTAACTAAATTTCGTGAACATAAGTCATCTTTGTAGATGACTTCTTTGTGTTTTATGTACGTTTAAGTAAAGTAGTGAAGGCTTTTGGTCGTATTTTAGTCATGAATTTTTGCAATTAGGGTAATCAGATGCTATAGAAAAAATTACAAAATATGAGAAAATATTTCCTATTTTTCATAGTGGAAAGCTATAATAGGATTAATAGCTTATATTATTAAAGTGGAGGTTTGAAGATGGCTTTAGAAAAAAATCAAACAGTGATTGGCTTTATTGGAACAGGTGTTATGGGGAAAAGTATGGCAAGGCATTTATTAAATGCAGGATACGAATTGTATGTATATACGAGAACAAAAGCAAAAGCAGAAGAGTTGCTAGCTGCTGGTGCTAAATGGGTAGAGACTCCAAAAGAAATGACAGAGTGTACCAACGTTATTATTACAATGATTGGTTATCCAAGTGATGTGGAAGAAGTGTATCTTGGTGAGCAAGGACTAGTAACGAATGGAAAGCCGGGTACCTATGTAATTGATATGACGACGTCGAAGCCATCTTTAGCAGCTAAGATTTATAAGGAAGCAAAGGAAAAAGGAATTGCTGCAATTGATGCACCAGTTTCGGGTGGAGATATTGGTGCGCGGGATGCAAAGCTTTCAATTATGGTTGGTGGAGAAGAAGAGGATTTTGAAGCTATTCGTTCGATTTTAGAAGTTATGGGCAATCAAATCGTCTATCAAGGTAAAGCCGGAGCAGGACAGCATACGAAAATGTGCAATCAAATTACGATTGCTTCCAATATGATTGGTGTTACTGAAGCACTAGTATATGCGGAGAAAGCAGGATTAGATCCTGAACGTGTATTACAAAGTATTACTTCTGGTGCTGCAGGTAGTTGGTCGCTTTCAAATCTTGTACCACGAATGATTAATGGAGACTTCGAACCTGGATTCTACATTAAACATATTATTAAAGATATGACCATCGCTCTTGAAGAAGCGGATAAAATGGGAATGGATGCTCCTGGACTTGCTTTAAGTAAATCCATGTATGACCAACTTGCAGAAGCAGGCGAAGAAAATAGCGGTACGCAAGCTTTATATAAATATTACAAATAAGAATCACATTAAAAAACACACTTCGAAATCATATGTGAAATCGAGTGTGTTTAAGGTTGTTATTTTATTTATTTTAAAAAGGTTTCTATTCGATCTAATGCTTCTTTCAATGTGTCCATTGAGTATGCATAGGAAATTCGAAAATAACCATTTCCTAGTACGGAAAATGCATCGCCAGGCACGCAAGCGACCTTTGTTTTTCTTACAAGTTCTAGGCAAAACTCAAGGGATGAATGATATCCTTCAGGTAGTTTAACAAAGAAATAAAAGGCACCATCAGGCTTAACAACTTGTAAATCCATGCCTTGAAGACGTTCATATACATAATCTCTGCGTTTCATATATTCAGACTTCATAGGTAGAGCATCATCGAAACCATTCGTTAATGCTTCAAGCGCTGCCATTTGAGAAATAGAGGAAGCACAGGTGACATTGTACTGATGAACTTTTAAAATATGTTGACAAAGATTTGCTGGAGCAAATAAAAAGCCGATTCTCCATCCAGTCATCGAATGTGATTTTGATAATCCGTTTAATACAATAGTTTGCTCTCTTAAGAAACTTGCAATGGATACATGCTCTTGTTCATACACTAATTCACTATAAATTTCGTCAGCAATAATGATAATATCTTTATCTCGAATAAGATCAGCTATATCTTGTAGTTCCTTGCTAGTTAATGTAACCCCTGTAGGATTGGATGGATAAGGTAAAACAATGCATCGTGTAGCTTCTGTAATATATGGTTGGATAATCTGAGCTGTCATTTTAAAGCCATTCTCAGTTGTATCCGCATACACAGGTACGGCACCAGCCATTTTAATAATAGGTTCATATCCAGGATAAACAGGTCCAGGTAAAATAACCTCTGCTCCAGGAAGTAAAATGGTTCTAAAGGCAATGTCAATTGCTTCACTGGCACCAGTAGTGACAATGACTTCATTTTCAGCATGATAAGAAAGATTATATTTTTGCTTAACATAATCGCAAGCGGCTTCTCTTAATTCTATGTAACCAGCATTATGGGTATAAACCGTGTAATCTTCATCAATTGCTTTTTTTGCTGCCTCTTTAATATGCAGTGGCGTAGGAAAATCAGGTTGTCCAATCGTTAGAGAGATTGTTCCTTCAATATCGGCTACCATATTATAAAATCTACGGATACCTGATATTTCTACTGATTTTACTAGAGGATTGAGTATATGCTCCATTTGTGAAATTCCTCCTTTAGATATGCATATATTCTACCACTTCACTTGCTATAATCAAAAAGAAATCTTACTTTCATTATTCAGATTTCACGAAAAATAAGAAATAACGGTATAATAATACATATTCTCTAAAACAATGGCTGTGTTAAAGGCAGATATTGAATTTCAACTTTGTTGATTTTCGCTGCAGGCGCGAAGACTCCTGCGGGAGTACGGAGCAGGGGAGACCCCACAGGAGTGAAGCGACGAGGAGGCTCCCCGCACCGCCCGCGGAAAGCGAAGCGCCTGCAGCGTAAATCAACAGTCAGGTTTAATAGAGTAAAAACAAAAGGGTTGATTTTATGATAAAAATTTGCGCTATAACTAAAAATAATGAGCTGTTGATAAATCAATCTTTAGAAGCTATGCAAAATTCAAGTATTTCCTGGTTTTGGGTGGATTTTTTTCAGCCAAATGAAGAGGAGATTAAGCATCTAGCTGAGTTCTTTCATTTTCATCCCCTTGCTATTGAAGATTGTTTGGATAATTTAATTCAAAGACCAAAAATTGATCTCTATGAAAAGTATCAATTTATTATCATTCATGCACTAAGACAACAAGATTTTCGACCAATTGAATTGGATTTGTTTGTCGGGGATCATTGGCTCGTCACTTTTCATAAAGAAGAAATCCGGGAGCTTTCTGCAGTTTGGGAGAGTATAATAAGTGATTCAACTATAAAGCATAGCCCATTTTTTCTTATGCATAAATTAATAGATAAAATGGTTGATGAATATTTTCCGCCAGTATATGAACTAGAGAATATACTTGATGCAATTGAGGATAATACGAAAAATGAATCAATAGCAGATTTGATTGATCAATTATTTGATTTGCGAGCTGATTTGTCAAGATTACGACGGACGATTTTACCGATGCGTGACTTATTGTATCGAATGATTAATTCAGAGCGTCTAAGTTATTTAAAAGAACAGCATTTGTATTTCAATGATGTGTACGACCATTTATTAAAGCTTACGGAATTGTTAGAAACATACCGTGATTTTTCCTCAGACATTCGCGACAATTATCTATCTGTTAACTCGAATAATATGAATACAACGATGATGACTTTAACCGTTATTACGACGATTTTCATGCCGCTTACATTCATAGTTGGTGTGTATGGGATGAACTTTGAGCATATGCCGGAATTAGGCTGGCGTTATGGATATTTTTTTGTGTGGGCGGTTATGGCACTCATTGCTTTAATGATGTTTCGTTTTTTTGTGAAAAAAGGTTGGTTACATAGAGGGAATAAGAAGAAAAAGAAATAATGTCAAAATGGAATGAGGTATATCAATTATTTTGGCTTCCGCTATTAATATTTAGGTAAAATTTCCGATTATTTAGTATAGGTGTTTTTATACTGAACTGGTTTTTCGAATAGGACAATTTCACTAAAATTGATACGTAGACATAGCTAAACATGATATATTAATTATTAAGAAACATCCTAGACTAGGAGGGACGATACATATGGAAGAAAATAGAGGAATTTTACTTGAAACAGGAACAAATGAACTGGAAATTGTTGAATTTGGAATTGGAAATAATAAGTTTGGTATTAATGTTATAAAGGTCAAAGAGATTATTAATCCAGTACCGATTACGGTTGTTCCACATGCTCATCATACTGTAGAGGGTATTATTGAATTACGTGGAGAAGTACTTCCTGTGGTAAATGTAGCAGATGCATTAGGATTTCCTCCTTCAGAAAATCCACAACAGGATAAGTTCATCGTAGCAGAGTTTAATCAACAAAAAGTCGTTTTTCATGTTCACTCTGTAACGCAAATTCACCGTATATCTTGGACACAAATTGAAAAGCCTTCTGACATGTATCAAGGGCAGGATAGTCAAATTATCGGTGTGATTAAATTAAATGGTGAAATGATTTTGTTACTTGATTTTGAGAAAATAGTAGTTGAAATAAACCCAGACACGGGTATTAGCGTTCAACAGGTGAAGAAACTTGGGAAACGTCCAAATTCAGAAAAAAGATTGGTCATTGCTGAGGATTCTCCATTATTACGTAAATTACTACATGACACACTAGAAGAAGCTGGTTTCCATTACTTAGAATTCTTTGAAAATGGATTAGATGCGTTGAATTATTTGGAAAACTTAGCTGAAAAATCGGCGGATGTCACAAATGAAGTTCACTTAGTTATTACAGATATTGAGATGCCTCAAATGGATGGACATCATTTGACGAGGAGAATTAAGGAGCATCCTCTCTTATCAAAAATACCAGTGATTATTTTTTCATCCCTTATTACGGACAGTCTTCTTCATAAAGGCGAGGTTGTAGGAGCGGATGCACAAATTAGTAAGCCTGAAATTACAGAATTAATTAAATTAATTGATAAGTATAGTCTATAAAAAATGGGTTGAAAGGTTACGAACCTTTCAACCCATTTTTTATAGCGATTCAGTCATAGATAACTGAACTAGACCCTTGCGCTTTATTATTGTTAATACTTAGAGCTTTTGCCTAAAAATGATGAAGGAAATGGGTTGTGGTAGCGTTGCTTCGGTTTGTCCACGCTTTCAATTTTTTTCATATTTTTATGCTTATTGTTTTGGTTTATGTCTGTTGCTTGTCCGACATATGTCTGTAAAATTTGCTTTGCTTTAGATAACGACATGACAGCTTTGGGATTCCGAATGAAGCTAGAGCGGTTTCCAAGATGAGGTAGCTTTTTCAAATCTTCCTTTGTAGGTGGAAGATGAAAGACATATGCATCACATGAGATGATGACGTCTGATTGTTGAGCTGCAAAGCGTGGGTTGTCCGAAAAATGGAGTCCTAACTTCTTTGCTTGACCTTCTTCCAATAGTTTGTTTAAGGCGAGACGCTTTAAGTTATATAGATTTTTTGGTTCTAAAGCCGTTTTTGCATGCTTATTGACGATGAAAATGGCTTGAGCGAGGGAGTGAGTAGAGGGTTCATTCATTTCAGAATGTCCTTTCGTATCGTTCATTTCAAGAACTCCTTTTCATAAGAGGCTGTATGCTCTTCGTAAATTAGTGGATGTTTGAACTTAATAAACCGTTAACATATTTATTTTTATTCATATTATACCACTTCACAATATTTAAGGAAGTCCATATTAAATTTGTTCGAAAAAAGAAAAGGGTAATTTAAAAAACGTCCAATAGGCGACCTGCTGAATCATCTTTAAAAAGATGAAATATACGGTTCGATTCATAGCGATTGACTATGTAAAATAATATTATCGATAAGGAGATTTTTGGCTCATTCGTTTGATACCGAACCGAAGCTGAAAGGTAAGGGAATGAGCCAAAAATCAACAGAGTGATATAGCTTATCGATTATAAAAATTAGTAGGATCTGCTATTGGTAGGGGTGCTGAGTATGGTTGTTGTAATGCAGGATTTCCTGCATACCCAGAGTTGATAGGATACGGTGTTGGATAAGGTGTTGGATAAGGGGTAGGATATGGGACCGGGAGTGGGTATGGGTATGGATAAGGTTGATAAAATGGTCGGTTGAATAACCATGGACTAATAGCTGCGCCAGCTATACCACCAACTATACCGCCAGCTAAAAGTGGTAGTAAAAAAGGGAAAAATCTTTGATCATTATCATGGTACATTGGAATTTCTCGATAGAAAGGATAATAGGCATCAGAAGGGTGGTAATAGGTTTGCATGATGTAGCCTCCTTTAATGTGATTAAAAACAGGGGTGAAGATTATTTATCCCGCCTTAACGGGCAGTAAGACCCCCAACTCAAGATTTTGAGTATCCGAAGAAGATAGGTGGGGATCAACTGCCCGTAAAGTGTCCGATTCAATGAACACAGACTAAGAACGCAACATCCTGTTGCAACGTCTGTGTGACCCACATCGTGTGGGCCTCAACTAACCATCAGTGGGGGATGAAGAAAACCCCCACTGATGGAAGTTTCACTTTATGTGTATTTGTGCCAGCTTTGACGCAATTACGTGAGGCATTGTACATATGGATTTGCTCGGCGCTGAACGGGTGCCTTCCGCTTTCTTACTGCGTAACCAAGCCGGTTCCGCTTTCTTAATAGTATATGGTTTGTTGGGGGAAAGGAGCCTGTTTTATTAACTTCTGCTATAATGTATACATTGAAAAAAATATTATATAGATGAATTCTTATTTAATCTATTCGGAGGTTTATCATGAATCAACCTTTGTTTATAACGTTTCTCATACTTGTTTGCACAATTGCTTTTATTATACAAGGCAAGTATCGAGTAGATTTGATTGCACTAGTAGGATTAGTCGTACTAGGCCTAACTGGAATTCTGACTTTGGAGGAGTTGCTAGCAGGGTTTGCTAATCCAGTCGTAATCATTGTTGCTGCACTTTTTGTGATTAGTGCTGGCATTTTTAATAGTGGTCTTGTGGACAAAATTGGTAATTATTTATTAGGGTTCGGTCATAGGTCAGACTCTAACTTACTATTGATTGTCATGCTCACTGGTGGACTATTAAGTGCTTTTTTAAGTGGAACTGGAATTGTTGTTATTTTAATCCCCATCGTGATGAGCTTGGCACTTAAGAAAAAAATGAGTCCTTCCCACTATTTGTTACCGTTAGCTTATGCGAGTAGTCTCGGTGCTGTTTTAACATTAATTGGTACGGCACCAAATATTTATATAAGTAATCTTTTGCAAAATCAAGGTATTGTAAATCTATCGTTTTTTGACTTTACGCCGATTGGTCTAGTTGCATTTATGGCTGGTGTTCTATTTATGATGACAGTTGGACGAACGCTATTGCCGCGAGATTCAATTGTTGCAAAAAATAGTGTTAAAGGATTGTCAGCAGGTGAACTGGCGGGAATGTATAAGGTGTATGATCGCTTACATTATTTACATATCCCAGCAGGATCTGATATGGTCGGAGAAAGGCTTGTAGACTTACAACTTCCCGTTAATTATGAAATCACATTAATTGAAATTAAACGGAAAGTGAAAGAAAAGCAATTATCATTACTACCAAAGCAAATTGTCATTTCGGCAAAAGCTGATGAAGTCCTTCACCCTGATGATATTATTTTAGTTTTTGGTGAGGAAGAAAATGTCGAACGCTTAACGGTAGATTATGAGCTAGAATATAAGCATTTTATTCCTGAACAAATCAGAAAATATTTTGTAAGTAGTAAATTTGGGCTGACTGAAATTTTAATTATGCCTCATTCAATTTTTGAAAATCAAACGTTGATGGATGTGCATTTTCGTGAAAAATATCGTTGTAACGTTTTAGCGATTAATCGAAATGGTGAATATATTCAAGCGGATGTTGGAACAGAAAAATTAAAGCCTGGTGACGCTTTACTTATTCATGGTGAATGGAAGAATATTGAGAGAATTTCGGCAGACCTTGAAGATGTGATTGTCATTGGGAGCGCTTCTACTGAAACGAAGACTGATCAAAGTCAATCACCTTCAAAATCAAAAGCAATAATGGCTGCTTTAATCACGATTTTAATGATTGTACTTTTGTCATTTGAAACGATACCAGCTGTATTATCTGTCGTAACGGCTGCTTTGTTAATGATCATTACAGGTTGCGTTCGTTCGATGGAAGAGGCTTATCAGAAGATTAATTGGGAACCAGTGATATTAATAGCAGCAATATTAGGAATCATGCAAGCTCTAGACAATTCAGGTGGGGTAAGATTAATAAGTGATTCTTTCGTATTGTTTTTTGAAAATACAGGTCCTTATGGTTTATTAGCTGGCTTTTACTTACTAACCATGTTGTTAGGTTCATTTATACCTTATGGGGTTGCAGCGGTTATCATGTCTCCAATTGCTTTATTATGTTCGGAGAGTATTGGGGTAAGTCCGATCCCTATTTTAATGGGTATTGCTATAGCTGCAAGTTTAGCTCTATCATCACCTAAAGCTTCTTCAAGTAATACACTAATTATGACAGCTGGAGAGTATCGAAAGAAAGACTTTGCTTTTATGGGATTATCTCTTCAAGCCTTTGTAGGAGTTGTTTTAGTTATTGCAATTCCAATGTTTTTCCCATTTTAATTGATTCGACTTTTGTTTTTTGTGTTAAAGTAGGAATAAAAAAGTGACATATACGAATATTGATGTTTCGTAGTAGGGGGAATACTTCATGGATGCAGATAAAATATTGGCCAACCTTAAACAGGTAGTTCCATTCTATCAGCCCATTTTTAGTGCAGATACTCATCAGGTTATAGGATATGAAATCTTAGGTCGTATCGAGGATCAATCTAAATACACTAGTCTCGAACCTTTCATATATGATGAATCGATTCCAGAGGAATACAGAAACGAAGTGGATAATTATATCCTAGATGAAGCACTGAAAGAAATAAAAGGCAATGGAGAGGACTTTAAAATTTTTATTAATCGTGATCCAGATTTACTGATGTATGATCATGGTGAGGAGTTTTTGGAAACATTAAAGCGTCATTTAACTCCAGATGAACTTCCACAAGTTGTGTTAGAGCTTTCAGATACCATTCATAAAATGGATAATGTTGAACCATTACAGCATGTTCTAGCTTATTATCGGACGTATGGAATTAAGATTGCGTTTGATCATTTAGGTGAACATAGCCAATTAGATAAAATTGCTCAGTTATCACCTCATATATTGAAGGTGAATGTAGAAGAAATTCGATTGTCAGGTGGGGATTCCTATCAAGTCATTCTGTTTTCTTTGAGTATGTTAGCTAGAAAGATTGGAGCTAGTCTTTTATTTGAGAATATTGAAACCGGATACCAATTCCGATTTGCTTGGAAAAATGGAGGACGGTATTATCAAGGCTACTATCTAGCGAAACCTGATAGGAGTTTTATTGATAAAGCCTTATTACGTGAAAAATTTCAAAAGGAATGTCAAAATTTTATATCGTATGAAACGAAGAAATTGGAAATTGTATATAAAAAAACACAATTATTCAATGAGGAATTACATGAATTTCAAAAATTACAGAATCGCTATGAATCTCATGAAGAAATGCTAAAAGTCTTAGCTAATAAGTTAGAAAATATTTGTTTCCGATTATACGTATGTGATGAACAAGGATACCAAAAATCTCCAAATATTATTTATCAAAATGGTAAATGGATTACACAAAATAAGTATTTAAATAGAAACTGGAGTTGGAGACCTTACTTTTTAGAAAATATCCTGAAAATGAGAAATGAAAAAAGAGGTATTTTATCTGACTTGTATACCGATATTGAAACCGGTGAAACAATTCGTACCTTCTCCTATCCGATTAATAATAGGGAATATGTATTCCTTGATTTATCCTACAGCTATTTGTATGAAAATGATGGATTGCTTTAATGAATAATTTTTTTTGAGATGTGTCAACCTAAGTGAAAAAGCTTGGAGGAGGCATATTTTGAGTATATATATTTGGATGTTAGTGATTGTAATGGCAGGTATTGTTGCATATTCACTGTATTATACTCTTGTCGTTGCGAGGTCCCAGAAAACAGCAAAGGAATTTGACGCGCCAATTCATGAAAAGGTTCAAGAACGTCCTTACTTAAGAAATCCTATTTTTATTTCTTATATCGTTTTGGCAGTCGTTTTTATCTTTATTATCGTTTATTATGCATTTTAATGAAACAAGGACAAATGTTACTTTTTGTCCTTGTTTCATTTTGGTATTCAGGGTTCACTCGGTCAATTCAATCAATTCAATAGTGAACTTTGTGCTATTCATTCTAGATCCAATTCTTTTTTAATTTCTTCGATTTCAAAGCCAATGATTGCTTTTCCATCAATGACAACAGTAGGTGTAGAATAGGAGCCGTATTTTTTAGTTAATTCATTTAATGCGGCTTTGTCCTTTTGGATGTTTTTTTCGTCATAGGATATATCATACTCCTTGAAAAACATTTTCATGATTTGGCAAGGAGGGCAATCCGGTTGGGTGTAAAGCGTGACATTTTTCATTTGTTACCTCCAATATGAGTTAATAAGTCTTATATTAAGGCTGTGTTAAACATTATTGTTGATTTTTAATAGTAATGGAAGGACTTGGATCTGTTTTCTCAAAATATCAACAGTAGTGTTTAACATAGTCTATATTAAAGAGAAATAAGTTATTTTAAAAGAATTTTGTTTGTAGTTTTAGTTCAATTTATTTTTCGAGGATATTCCATTATATGGAGAGGTGTAAAAATATAAAGGAACCAGTTAACTTTTCATGTACAAATTCATTTCGTTATTTTATGCTATTAATAGTTCCATGTTAAGAATGTTATTTTTAGTATTCTGAATTTACTTCTTCGTGGTTACTGGATAGAAAAGTATGATATAGTGAAACCTATCGAAAAGGTTTTTATTTTAGAAAGGAGGGATAGTATGTCTCAATTACAAGGCATTCTTACCCGATTGAAAAATCTTCAAGAGCAAGCAAAGGAAACAGAGTCTGCTCAACGTTTTTTTGAAATAGATGGAGTTAAGATTTGTCAGGTTACATATTTTAGCAAAACGGATATGTTTGAACTTGAAGTGTATAGTGAAAAAGGAAAGTCTTCAAAATATCAATTTGATAATATTGATATGATTACCATTGAAATTTTTGATTTGTTACAATCTTAATTCAAATAATGAAAACCGTACCTTATGAGGTGCGGTTTTCTTTTTGGGATTTGTAGTCATTTGGTGATCAAACGATTTTTGGCTCACTTTGTGTGAGACTAAAGTCTCACACACTTTTCAGCTATGCTGAAAAGCTAGAAATGAGCCAAAAGTCAATTAAAAAAAACCTTCTTTTTGGGGCATGCTACTGTTGGAGGGATTCTATGGATAAAATAATGGTGAGGTGTCCTAGTTGTTTAAAGGAAGAGAATATAGAAATTGTGTTAACTGCTCAATCTAATCAAAATGTGATTTATGAATGTCGAGAATGCGGGCATGTAAAAAGAAATATTCAAACAAGTAAAGGATAATTGAATACGTTTACATTTCTTTAAAATCAAGGCTTTTTATGCAAGCGATTTTCTCTTACCTATGTTAAACTGGAAAGGAAGGGAATTTAATATTTATTAGGTAAGGGGTTTTTTTACATGATTGGTACTCATGATGGGAATTTATTAGATTCAAGTGTAAAAGACTTGATGATATCTTCGGAGCGGGTCGCCCACGTGCAAGTAGCCAACAATCTTGAACATGCACTTTTAGTTTTGACTAAAAGTGGTTATACGGCGATTCCAGTACTTGATCCAATGTATAAGTTACATGGATTAATTAGTACACCTGTTATTCTTGAATCCATTTTAGGATTAGAACGAATTGAATTTGATAACTTAGCGAATAAAAAGGTTTCGGAAATCATGATTCAGAATATACCTCGACTTCATATTGATGATTCGCTGAAAAAGGGATTAGAATTACTTATTGATCATCCTTTTATTTGTATAGAAAATGATGAAGGTGTATTTGAAGGAATTCTAACAAGAAGAGCTTTGTTAAAAAATGTATATAGTGAAGAATTACAATCTTAAAGTGTAAATAAACTGGCCCCCATATTTGGGGGCCAGTTTATTAGAGGAAAAGGGTTAAAGCTTTGTTAAACAATTAGTTGAACTTTGTTGGTAAACATAGCTTTTTCTAAATGAAGTAGAAAAAATAATCAAGGTGGATATTATATGTCATTTTCTGAATATCAATTACTTTCCGTCCTTGCTGAGGAAATGAATATGAGGAAGGCAGCAGAGCGATTATTTGTTTCACAGCCTGCATTGTCACAACGACTTCAAACGATTGAGAAGGACTGGGGAACTAAATTATTTATACGATCACAAAAGGGATTATCCTTAACCCCAGCTGGTGAAGCTGTGATTCGATTTGCAAATGAAGTACGGGAAAAGGAAGAAAAAGTTCGCGAGAGTATTCAAGCGATGGATCACGAGGTATACGGAACATTAAAAATTGCTTGTGCGACAATAGTTGGACAAAATTGGTTACCACAAGTATTAAAAAAATTTGTGCTAAAGTATCCTTATGCAAAAATTTCACTCATTACTGGATGGAGTAGTGAAATTTTGAAATCCCTGTATGAAGGCCAGGTGCATGTGGGGATTATTAGGGGGGCCCCTGATTGGAAGGGGATTAAGCAGCATTTATTTACAGACATGCTTTATTTAGTCGATACAGAAATGCAAGAACTAGATCAAGTGCTTGAAACGAATCGTCCGTTTATTCAGTTTAAAAGTGACTCCAATTATTATCAGGAAATTCAAGATTGGTGGCATCGTCAATTTCAAATCGTGCCCAGAAATACTATAGTCGTAGACCAAATTGAGACGTGTAAGCAAATGGTATTTAATGGCATTGGTTATGCGATACTGCCTGCGATTACGCTTCATGATAAAGATACCAATATTTTTAAAATTCCACTTGTTAATGGTCGAAAACATTCACTAGAGCGTGATACTTGGTTATGTGGCTATGAATCAGCCTTTAAGCTTAAGCAGGTTCAAGCTTTTAGGGAAGTCGTACAAGAGTATATTTATGAGCAGAGGGAGAAATATGCTGATTAGTATTCAAGCTTTTCTACCAGACCGTTTTCGCTTTTCTTATTGTCTAGCTCTACCGGCTAGCTCACTGTGAAAAAGATAAAAGCCTCGTAAGGCAAAAAGCGCCTTTCGAGTCTTTTCCTATTTTCTTCGTGAGCTGACCAAGCCGGTTTCGCTTTTCTTGAAACATTCAGCTTGTTTTACTTACGGTTGTTTGATAAATTAATAACAAGTCATTATACATAACTAGGAGGAAGAGAAATGGGTATGAAGGATGCAAACGAAATTATTTCATTTATTGCAAATAGCAAAAAATCAACACCTGTTAAGATTTATATTAAAGGTGATTTAGAAGGTATAGATTTTGGTCAAGCTAAAACATTCATTAACGGAAATACTGGGGTTGTTTTCGGTGAATGGGATGAACTTAAAGCAGTAATCGAGGCTGCTGGTAGCAAAGTTGAAGACTATGTAGTGGAAAATGATCGTCGCAATTCAGCGATTCCATTATTAGATCTTAAAGGCATCAAAGCCCGTATTGAACCAGGCGTAACCATTCGTGACCAAGTTGAAATTGGTGATAATGCTGTAATCATGATGGGTGCAACCATTAATATCGGTGCTGTAATTGGCGAAGGTACAATGATTGATATGAACGCAGTTCTTGGCGGTCGTGCTACAGTTGGGAAAAACGCTCATATCGGTGCAGGGACAGTTCTTGCTGGTGTAATTGAGCCACCTTCAGCAAAACCAGTAATTGTGGAGGACGATGTTTTAATCGGGGCCAATGTTGTTGTACTTGAAGGTGTAACAATTGGTAAAGGCTCTGTAGTTGGTGCAGGTGCGGTTGTAACTAAAGACGTTCCGCCATACTCTGTAGCTACAGGTATTCCAGCTCGTGTTATTAAACAAATCGACGAAAAAACAAAATCAAAAACGGAAATTTTACAAGAACTTCGTCAGCTTTAATTGTTTTAAGAAAAGCGTGGATATTATATCCGCGCTTTTTATTAGAAGATTAGTAAATATTATAAGACTTTGTATAGGTGCCTTTCACTTTTCATTGTTTAGTTTCGACTTAAAAGGAAGTGCTAGAGCCAGATTTGCCATAGAATGTAGCGAACATAGCCAATCAGGCAATATAGCGCGTTACGCTATTCTTAATAAGGGAGGAATTTATAAATGTCACAGCTTAGTCCTTTTGTTGCAATTCGTCGAGATTTACATCAAATACCAGAATTAGGATTTCAAGAATTTAAAACACAGGCTTATTTATTGAATTATTTAAATAATCTTCCGAAGGATCGAATTGAAATAGAAACATGGAGAACCGGAATTTTTGTTAGAGTATCTGGAAAGAATCCTAAAAAAACGATCGGTTATCGAACGGATATTGATGGACTACCTATTAAAGAACAAACTGGATTCCCTTTTGCTTCAAAGCATGAAACCAATATGCATGCTTGTGGTCATGATTTTCATATGAGTATTGCCCTTGGTGTACTTACTCATTTTGTCGAAAATCCTATAGATGATAATTTACTATTTATCTTCCAGCCTGCTGAAGAAGGTCCTGGTGGAGCAGAGCCAATGCTGAAAGCAGAGACTATGAAAAAATGGAAGCCTGATATGATTATTGCTCTGCATATCGCACCAGAATATCCTGTGGGTACAATTGCCATTAAAGAAGGTTTACTATTTGCTAATACATCTGAGTTATTTATTGATTTAAAGGGAAAGGGTGGACATGCTGCTTATCCTCATGAAACGAATGATATGGTCATAACAGCTTGTCAATTAGTTGGACAACTGCAATCTGTTGTGTCTCGTAATATTGATCCACTCGATTCTGCGGTTATTACAATTGGAAAAATCGAAAGTGGTACTGTTCAAAATATCATTGCTGAAGAAGCTCGATTAGAAGGGACAATCCGTACGTTAAATGCGGAATCAATGGATAAAGTCAAATCAAGAATTAGTGCCATTGTTGAAGGGATTAAAGTAGGATTTGAATGTGAAGCTAAAATAGATTTCGGAGCGATGTATTATCAAGTGGATAATGAGGAACAATTAACAAGAGAGTTCATGAAATTTACGGATGAGTCAGATGGAGTAAATCTCTACCATTGCAGGGAGGCGATGACGGGGGAAGATTTCGGTTATATGTTAAAAGAAATTCCTGGTTTTATGTTTTGGTTAGGTGTTCAATCTGAATATGGATTACATCATTCAAAAATAAATCCAAATGAAGAAGCGATTAATTTAGCAATAAGTCATTTAGTGAAATATTTAACATATAAAGGTAATTCATAATAATTATAAGATACTAATATTTATAAAAATGATACTAAATTCTTGACCTCAATAGGATTTACTAATACAATAGATTATAGTAAGAGTTATTAATTGAGAATTTTATTTAATTTTCTCAATTACTACATATTAATGGAGGGATTATGATGGCAGAACGTATGGTAGCAAAACAAGCACCACGCTTTGAAATGGAAGCAGTATTACCAAACAAAGAATTTGGTAAAGTTAGTCTTGAAGAAAACATGAAAAATGACAAATGGACAGTATTATTTTTCTATCCAATGGATTTTACTTTTGTATGTCCAACTGAAATTACAGCTATGTCAGATCGTTTTGGAGAATTTGAAGATCTTGATGCAGAAGTAATTGGTGTTTCAACTGATACAATTCACACTCACTTAGCTTGGATTAATACAGACCGTACAGAAAATGGTATTGGTCAATTAAATTATTCACTTGCAGCTGATCATAACCAAAAAGTTGCTCGTGAATATGGTGTTCTTATTGAAGAAGAAGGTGTAGCTCTTCGTGGTTTATTCATCATTAATCCAGAAGGTGAACTTCAATATCAAGTGGTAAATCATAATAATATTGGTCGCGATGTTGATGAAACATTACGTGTACTACAAGCACTTCAAACAGGTGGTCTTTGCCCAGCAAACTGGAAACCAGGTCAAAAAACGCTTGAAGTGTAATAGTATTTAATCAAGTTACGCTCTATTAAAACAAGATGAATTTGATTCATCATCGAAAAGACCTAACTTCGAGTTAGGTCTTTTTTAGAAGATATCAACGGAGGGATAATAAATGAAATTACGTGAACAAATGCCTGAATTAGATGGTGCTGTTGCTTGGTTAAACGGTGAAGTTCATAAAGAGGAATTGGTTGGTGAAAAGCCAACTCTAATCCATTTCTGGTCTATTAGCTGTCATCTTTGTAAAGAAGCAATGCCACAAGTGAATGAATTCAAAGATAAATACAAGGATCAATTGAATGTTGTTGCTGTTCATATGCCACGTTCTGAAAAAGATCTTAATTTAGATGAAATTAAAGAAGTGGCCGCGGAACATCATATTACGCAACCAATTTATGTAGATAGTGAAATGAAGTTAAATGAGATCTTCGAAAATCAATACGTTCCTGCTTACTATGTGTTTGATAAAGATGGACAACTTCGCCATTTCCAAGCAGGTGGAGGCGGAATGAAAATGCTTGAAAAACGTGTGAATCGAGTTCTGGATGAAAGTGAAAAAGCTGAATAATTTATATAATTGATGCATCTTTCACTTTCTAATTTACTGATGGTTAGTATCTTCAGCAGCATAGAGTATGTTAAAATGGACATATTGGAATGCAAATGTTGGAGGTCGTAATGTGAAAAAAGTGTTTGCTGTAATTGGTCTCGGGCGTTTTGGAGGAAGTATTGTCAAGACCCTTGTAGAAGATGGCATGGAAGTATTAGCTATTGATTACAATGAGGAAAGAGTAAATGAATATGCTAAAATTGCTTCACACGCCGTTGTAGGAGATACAACAGATGAAAATGTGTTGAAAAGTATTGGTATTGGTAATTTTGATCATGTCATTGTAGCGATTGGGGAAAATATACAAGCAAGTATATTGACCACGCTCATGTTAAAAGAGCTTGGTGTGAATCATGTAACGGTTAAGGCACAAAATGATTATCATGAGAAAGTATTGCGTAAAATTGGAGCTGATACCGTTGTTCACCCTGAACGCGATATGGGACGTCGAATTGCTTATAATATTGTTTCAAATAACATATTAGATTATTTGGATCTTTCTGAAGACCACTCAATCGTTGAGATTGTAGCAAGTGAGAAAATGAGCGGGAAGTCTATTATTGATTTGGATATACGGGCACGATATGGTCTCAATATTGTGGCTATTAAAAGAGGGAATGAGATCAATGTATCACCACAAGCCGGTGATGCGATCAACACAGGTGATATCCTCATTGTAATCGGAGCTGATACCGATATTAGCCGTTTTGAAAAGAAAATCGTTCAATGAGTGAAAAGTGGAATGTCCTTAAAACCAAGAATAAGGACAAAACTGAATAGGAAAGCTAGAGAAATGTCCTTCAAACGCTAAAGAAGGACAATCCCGCATAAGGCAGCTACAAGAATGTTCTTCATAAGCTAAATATTAAATTGAATTAATAGGGTAGCGAATATTCCCCTTGCTATATTCCTAATTGTTAACTGCATTTCTATTAAATGCTGCCAGTTCTGTATGAAAATTGCGACTCGTTCAGCGACACGACGTACCAACTACCTGCTGAATCATAAAGCTATAGCAGCTAAAAGACTTACTGGTGGAAAAAGCAAAAAGCGCAAGCATCATGATGATGCTTGCGCTTTTCTTATACTTCCATAATAATCGGTAAAATCATTGGTCGGCGTTTTGTTTTTTCATATAAAAATGGTCCTAATGTATCGGAAATTTCATTTTTGATTTCTGACCATTGTGTAGTTTTACGCTCCATGACCTTATTTAAATGTTTCGAAATCAAGGATTGTGCATCATTAATTAAATCTCCAGATTCCCTCATATACACAAATCCACGAGAGATTATATCTGGTCCAGCAGAAATTTTAAATTCTTTCATATTTATGCTAACTACGACGACAACTAATCCTTCCTCAGACAAGATACGACGGTCACGGAGGACGATATTTCCGATATCTCCAATCCCATTCCCATCAATATACACTGATCCTGAAGGAATTTTTCCAGCTACTTGAGCTGTATTCTCACTTAAAGCAAGCACTTCACCATTATCCATGATAAAGCAATTCTCTTTAGGTACGCCACAATCTAACGCATGCTGTGCATGAAGTTTTTGCATACGATATTCACCGTGAATAGGCATAAAGAATTTAGGCTTAATTAAGCGAAGCATCAGCTTTTGTTCTTGTTGACCACCATGCCCTGATGTATGAATATCACTTAATGGTCCAGATATGACATCTGCTCCAGCGCGATATAATAAATTAATCGTTCTAGAAACGCTAACCGTGTTACCTGGGACTGGTGATGAAGAAAAAACAACCGTATCTCCAGGAATAATTTGAATTTGGCGATGAGTACCGTTTGCAATGCGAGAAAGCGCCGCCATTGGTTCACCTTGGCTACCCGTACAAAGAATGGTCACACGATTAGCTGGCATTTTATTTAAGGTTTGCGTATCAATAAAGGTTTCTTTTGGTGCAGTAATATAACCTAGTTCTTGTCCGATGGTAATGGCTGCTTCCATACTGCGACCAAATACAGCAACTTTACGACCATTTTTCACTGCCGCATTCACAACTTGTTGTAAACGGTGGATATTAGATGCGAAAGTAGCAAATATAATTCGCCCTTCTACTTTAAGAAAAATATCTTGAATCGTATTACCAACGAGACGTTCAGACTTTGAAAAGGTAGGTACTTCACTGTTTGTACTATCTGATAGTAAGCAAAGCACACCCTCTTTACCGATTTCAGCCATTTTTGTTAAGTTTGCAGGTTCACCAACTGGTGTAAAATCAAATTTAAAGTCACCTGTATGAACAATTTGCCCTGGTGGCGTTTTTACAACAATCCCATAAGAATCTGGAATACTGTGTGTTGTACGGAAGAAAGAAACGGATGTTTTTCGGAACTTGATCACATCTTCCTCGACAATTTCAATCATTTGAGTTTGACGTAAAAGTCCGTGTTCTTCTAATTTATTACGCAGCAGACCAAGTGAAAGTTTACTACCGTAAACGGGAACATTTATTTTACGAAGAAAATAAGGCACACCACCGATATGGTCTTCATGTCCGTGCGTAATAAATAACCCTTTAATTTTATCAACATTTTTTTCTAAATAGCTGTAATCAGGGATCACATAATCAATACCAAGTAGTTCATCTTCTGGAAATTTAATTCCGGCATCAATTACGATTATTTCATCCTGGAATTGAACAGCATACGTGTTTTTACCGATTTCGCCTAGACCGCCCAATGCGAAAACAGCAGTTTGATCATTTTTGACAAATTTCATAAATTATCTTAGCTCCAATACTTTATAATCTTCTTGCTGTTTTTCATATTCTAAATAAGGCCCTGAAATTTCTTCCACGCGTTCTACGTTATAAGGCTCTTGTTTCAAAAAATGACGTACTTCTCGGACGGATTTCGCTTCTACATAAAGCGTTTTTGTGTTCTCTCTAATTGGTACTTCTGTTGCAACTGCTTGATAGTATACCTTGAAAATCATAAGTTATCTCTCCTCATTTGTTTACATTGCTTTTTTCATTATATATAAAAACAATAAATTTTTCATGTTTTACAACATCGATAATCGTAACCTTAATGTATTAAGATTAGGTTTTTTCTACTTACATCTTTTAAAAACGCAAGACCAAGAAATCTGTTAATATGGGTGATAAGTCTTATGTTTGTATAATATATGGTTAAAATCTATTTGGTTTTGTAAGACATATGTATAGGTAGATTAAACATTCGCGAAAAACATACTTAAATAGAACTTTACAATAAGGAAGAAGCCCTTCGCAAGTTTTAGAAGGGCAATCGAGAAAAATATCGCGTTTTGTCATGTTTACGAAAGTAAAAAGACACTGATAGAAAGACTGTTACATTAGGCGATTGTTTTTTTTCTCATAAGATCTTTCCATTGTTTCAGCAGCTTTTTACGCAGCTTTTTTAACATGGCGATCACACTCCCTTGTTTTCATTGTATAGCAATATTTAATAATGTAAATATATCTTTAAGCGTACTTGACCAATTTTTAGAAAAAAGTGAATAAATTTTGTAATTATGTCAGGTGTAAAATGAGAAGAACACGAACCCTCTTATTAGAAGTATATGCTATTTTGTGAAAAACTTACGCTACTTCATCTGGAAAGAATAAATTTAACGATAGTTTATATAAATTTTATAATTGTACGACTTGGATTTTACGAACAGGATTTCATATCTGTTAGAATAAAGTAGAGTAAAAAGATAGAATGGGATGTGGAACATATATGAAGATTGTTTTCTTTGATATAGATGGGACGCTTTTAGATCATGAAAAGAAATTGCCAAGCGCTACAAAATCAGCTGTTAAACAACTTCAAGAGAATGGAGTTTTTGTGGCAATTGCTACTGGGCGATCTCCTTTTATGTTTGAAACGTTAAGAAAAGAGTTAGGCATTGATACATTTGTTAGTTTTAATGGTCAATATGTCGTTTTTGAAAATGAGGTAATCTATCGAAATCCGATTAAAACCGTGGATATAAAAAATTTACATGAAGCCGCAGAGGAATATAATCAAACCCCAATAGTATTTATGAATGAAGCAACGATGAAGTCAAGCGTGGCAAATAATCTTCGAGTAGAAGAAGCAATTGGAAGTTTAAAGTTTCCACATCCTGAAATGAAAGTCAACTTTTATGAAGAATCTGATATTTATCAAGCTTTACTATTTTGCACAGAAGCAGAAGAAAAGCCGTTTACTAGCCAATATGACCAATTTCGTTTTATTCGTTGGCATGAATATTCAACGGACGTGCTTCCAAGTGGTGGTTCTAAAGCAGAGGGGATTAAAATTCTTATGGATCGGGTTGGCTTTCAATTAGATGAAGTCTATGCATTTGGCGATGGGTTAAATGATATTGAAATGCTGCAAGCTGTAGGACATGGTGTCGCGATGGGAAATGCTTCATCAATCGTAAAGAAGCAAGCTGATTACATAACGAAAGATGTTGCGGATGAGGGAATTCTTTACGGACTAAAACAATTAAAGCTTATTTAAATAGTTAAGCCCTCCGTGATTCACGGAGGGCTACTTTATGTCACCGGCCTAAAGGAATGAATAAGGACCACACCGTCCTGATGTCTTCGTCTATGTGGTTTGCCTTTAGTCCATACGCCGTTGATTGATGTACGCAGGATGTAGGTCAGGTCAGCTAAAACATGAAGTCGTGGCGACTTTAGCCAATCTTTCACTTCTGCTGTTCAACGTTCGATGGCAATGGCGTTTGGTGGGATGGCAAAAGGGTTTTGTTCATTAATATGATCATAAAACATGATTCCATTTAAATGATCGATTTCATGTTGAAAACAAATAGCGGGCAGTCCTTTGAGTCTTAGCTTCACATTTTCACCTTCAAGTGTTGTACCCGTTATTGTTATTCTTGCATGACGTGGAACATAACCCGGTATAACACGGTCAACAGATAGACATCCCTCACCAGCGGTTAAATAGGCATTTTCTACTGAATGACTGATGATTTTAGGATTAAAAAGTGCATAACTATACAATTTGTCTTGATCAGTTAAATGAACAGCAATCATCCGTTTAGAAACATTTATTTGTGGAGCGGCGAGTCCAATACCTGGACGGAGATCGTATTGTTGTACAAGCTCTGGATTTTGGCTATTTTGAACATACTCCATTAAACTTGCTAAAATTTGTTTGTCTTCTTCTGATGCAGGTAGTGATACTACTTCAGCTATTTGTCTTAAGGTAGGGTTACCTTCTTTAATAATATCTTTAGTCGTTAACATATTTAACACCCCAATTTTTTTAGATCTGTCATTATTTTAGCAAATTCTATAGAAAAAGAATCTTCAAATCCGGAAATTCACATCAATTTCTCTCAAACATTTCATAATCAAGTTCAAATTTTTGTTAAAAAAGGAAGAAAAATGATAGAAAAAATTTTTTTGTGTTTTTTCTTTTAGTTAACTGTACTAAAAAAATAAAATACCCAAAAATTAACACAGTTAGTTCAACTGAAAACGTTTAATTATTTTTATAAAATATTATTATTAATGAAAATATTATTGATAATTAAGGATATATAGGAGTTCTGCCCCATTTGTCTGAAAAGAAAAAATTATCTTACATCATTATAGCGTTGTTGAACAACGAATATAATATGAAACAGGTTTTTCTTGTAATATATAACAGATTGGATGAAAATCATTATCACTATTTAACGTTTTATGGATATTACTATTAAACAAGGGTGAATAGGGGATTGACTTCTAGAATATTTATCCTGTACACTTGAAATGTGAAAGATGATTGTATTAATAATTATTTTTATTTTAGTGATACAGACTTAAATATTATAGATTATCATCAATCATGTTTGCCGAGAGAAGATAAGGGGAAGATAGTTTGTATAGTGCTATAGAATATATTTAATTCTATAGAAAAAAATGGATAACCTTTTAACGAAAGGATGATGGTAGATGGCACCAAAAACTAAACAACAAAATTTAAATGTTAAGGAACAGCTTCAAGCAATTGAGGAACAGTTCCAAACCTTACAAATATTAAATGAGCAAGGTGAGGTTGTTAACGCATCAGCCATGCCAGATTTAAGCGATGATGAGCTTAAGGAATTAATGCGTCGTATGGTATATACAAGAATCTTGGACCAACGCTCTATTTCATTAAATCGTCAAGGAAGATTAGGGTTTTATGCACCTACTGCTGGCCAAGAAGCATCACAAATTGCTTCTCACTATGCACTTGAAAAAGAAGATTTTATTTTACCAGGTTATCGCGATGTGCCACAAATTGTTTGGCACGGTCTTCCACTTGCGCAAGCTTTTCTATTCTCACGTGGACATTTTAAAGGAAATCAAGTTCCTGAAGGTGTAAACGTTCTTTCACCACAAATTATTATTGGTGCACAATACGTTCAAACAGCTGGTGTCGCACTTGGAATGAAAAAACGTGGAACGAAGGCTGTTGCTGTAACATACACAGGTGATGGAGGAACATCACAAGGTGACTTCTATGAAGGAATTAACTTTGCAGGTGCGTTTAAAGCTCCAGCGATTTTCATTGTTCAAAATAACCGCTTTGCTATTTCAACACCAGTTGATAAACAATCAGCGGCTAAAACTTTAGCACAAAAGGCAGTTGCTGCTGGAATACCTGGTATTCAAGTAGATGGAATGGACCCATTAGCTGTTTATGTTGCAACAAAAGAAGCTCGCATGCGTGCAATTAATGGTGAAGGACCAACTTTAATTGAAACATTAACGTATCGTTATGGACCACATACGATGTCTGGTGATGATCCAACTCGTTATCGTACGGCAGATCTTGATAATGAATGGGAATTAAAGGATCCATTAGTTCGTTTCCGTAAGTACTTAGAAAACAAAGGTATCTGGAATGAAGAGATAGAAAATGAAACGATTGAAAAAGCAAAAGAAGATATTAAGGCGGCTATTAAAGAAGCTGATGAAACACCAAAACAAAAAGTGACAGATTTAATTTCACATATGTTTGAAGAAATGCCTTACAACTTAAAAGAACAATTTGAAATTTATACAGAGAAGGAGTCGAAGTAAACCATGGCTCAAATGACTATGATTCAAGCAATTACAGATGCATTACGTACAGAATTACGTAATGATGAAAATGTATTAGTTTTTGGGGAAGATGTTGGTCTTAACGGTGGTGTTTTCCGTGCAACTGAAAACTTACAGAAAGAATTTGGCGAAGAGCGTGTATTCGATACCCCTCTTGCTGAGTCTGGTATTGGTGGCCTTGCTGTGGGTCTTTCTCTACAAGGTTTCCGCCCAGTACCAGAAATACAATTCTTCGGCTTTGTTTTTGAAGTAATGGATTCTGTTGTTGGTCAATTAGCACGTATGCGTTATCGTTCTGGTGGACATTATCATGCTCCAGTAACGATTCGTTCACCATTTGGTGGTGGTGTACATACACCAGAAATGCATGCTGATAACTTAGAAGGATTAATGGCTCAATCACCTGGACTGAAAGTGGTTATCCCGTCTACTCCATATGACGCTAAAGGATTGTTAATTTCAGCAATTCGTGATAATGATCCAGTGGTCTTCCTTGAACATATGAAGTTATATCGTTCTTTCCGCCAAGAGGTACCTGAGGAAGAATATACAATTCCATTAGGAAAAGCGGATGTAAAACGTGAAGGAACAGATCTTTCTATTATTACTTATGGCGCTATGGTTCAAGAATCTCTTAAAGCTGCAGAAGAATTGGCTAAGGATGGCCATTCAGTTGAAGTCGTGGATTTACGCACTATTTCTCCATTAGATATCGAAACAATTATTGCTTCTGTAGAGAAAACAGGACGAGCTATTGTCGTTCAAGAAGCACAAAAACAAGCAGGTATTGCAGCTAATGTAGTGGCAGAAATTAATGAACGTGCTATTTTAAGCTTAGATGCTCCTGTATTGCGTGTAGCGGCAGCAGATACAATCTTCCCATTCTCAGAAGCAGAATCAGTTTGGTTACCAAATGTAAAAGATATTATTGAAACAGCAACGAAAGTATTAAAATTTTAATAATAACTCTTGAAAATGAGTAAAGTGATTTTATGTATAAATAAAAGATATAAATCAGAAATTAGAGATAAATCACTTTATTCATAAGTTTAAGTGTGATTTAATATAGGAGGTTGAATTCAGTGGCATTCCAATTTAGACTCCCTGATATCGGAGAAGGTATACACGAAGGTGAAATAGTAAAATGGTTTATTAAGCCAGGAGATAAGGTGCAAGAAGACGACGTCCTATGTGAAGTTCAAAATGATAAATCTGTTGTTGAAATTCCATCACCAGTCGAAGGTACGGTGTTAGAGGTTCTTGTTGAAGAGGGAACGGTTGCAGTAGTTGGTGATGTTCTTGTCACATTTGACGCTCCTGGATATGAAGACCTTAAGTTCAAAGGGGATCATGGAGACGAAGCAGAAGCAAACAATAATACCCAAGCAGAAGCTCCAGCAGCTGTAGCATCTCAAGAATCAGCTCCTGTTCATGCAGAAGTAAATGCTTCAGCTCAAGCGGAGGTAACTGTTGATCCAAATCGCCGTATTATTGCTATGCCATCTGTGAGAAAGTATGCACGCGAAAAAGGGGTAAATATTGCTCTAGTTGCTGGCTCTGGAGACAATGGCCGCATTTTGAAAGATGATATTAACGCTTTCTTAAACGGTGGACAAGCTTCCACAGCAGTAACAGGTCAAGAAACCGCTGAACAACATAGTGAGAAAGAAAATACTGTTCAAACAGTAGCTATTCCAGAAGGGCAATATCCTGAAACACGTGAGAAACTAAGTGCAATGAGAAAAGCAATTGCTAAGGCAATGGTTAATTCTAAACATACAGCTCCTCATGTTACATTAATGGATGAGGTAGATGTAACAAAACTTGTTGCTCACCGTAAAAAATTCAAGGAAGTTGCTGCTGCAAAAGGAATTAAGCTTACTTTCCTTCCTTATGTAGTTAAAGCTTTAACAAGTGCATTACGCGAATTTCCAATGCTTAATACATCATACGATGATGAAACAAGTGAAATTATCCATAAGCATTATTACAATATCGGAATTGCAGCAGATACTGATCGAGGTCTTCTCGTTCCAGTTGTAAAAGATGCAGATCGCAAATCACCTTTTGCTATTTCGCAAGAGATTAATGAGTTAGCTGTTAAAGCACGTGATGGTAAATTAGCTCCAGGAGAAATGAAGGGAGCATCATGTACTATCTCAAATATCGGTTCCGCAGGCGGTCAATGGTTCACTCCAGTTATTAATCACCCTGAAGTAGCCATTCTTGGGATTGGGCGTATAGCTGAAAAAGCGATTGTACAAAACGGAGAAATTATTGCTGCTCCAGTTCTGGCATTGTCTTTAAGCTTTGACCACCGTATGATTGATGGTGCAACAGGTCAAAACGCTTTAAATCATATTAAGAAGTTACTGAACGATCCAGAATTATTGCTAATGGAGGCGTAAAAAATGGTAGTAGGAGATTTTCCAATTGAAACAGATACTATAGTAATCGGTGCTGGCCCAGGGGGATATGTGGCAGCTATTCGTGCAGCACAACTTGGACAAAAAGTAACAGTTGTTGAAAAAGGAGCAGTTGGTGGAGTTTGTTTAAACGTTGGATGTATTCCTTCTAAAGCTTTAATTTCTGCAGGTCATCGTTTTCATGATGCACAGCATTCAGATATGATGGGGATTACTGCAGAGAACGTGAAAATAGACTTTTCAAAAGTACAAGAATGGAAAGGTTCAATAGTAAAGAAATTAACAAGTGGTGTAAGTGGTTTATTAAAAGGAAACAAAATAGACGTTGTTAATGGCGAAGCATATTTCGTTGATGCAAATAATTTACGTGTGATGACTGAAAAATCATCACAAACGTATACATTTAAACATGCGATTATTGCAACAGGATCTTCACCAATTGAAATTCCTGCTTTCAAATATTCTAAACGTGTCATCAATTCTACTGGAGCACTAGCTCTTGAAGAAGTTCCATCTTCTCTTGTTGTTATTGGTGGAGGAGTTATAGGAATTGAGCTTGGTACAGCTTATGCGAATATGGGTACAAAATTAACGATTCTTGAAGGAACTGAAGATATTTTCTCAGGTGCTTATGAAAAACAAATGACTACAATCGTTAAGAAAAACCTAAAAAGCAAAGGCGCAGAAATTGTTACAAAAGCCCTTGCAAAAGGTGTTGAAGAATCTGAAAACGGTGTAGTTGTAACATATGAAGTAAAAGGCGAAGAACAAAAAGTCGAAGCAGATTATGTATTAGTTACTGTTGGACGTCGTCCAAATACTGCTGAAATCGGACTTGAACAAGTTGGTATTAAACTAACAGATAGAGGCTTAGTTGAAATTGATAACCAATGCCGTACAAATATATCAAATATTTATGCGATTGGTGATATCGTTGCTGGTCCACAATTAGCACATAAAGCATCTTACGAAGGTAAAATTGCTGCTGAAGCAATCGCTGGACAACCAGCTGCAATTGACTATTTAGGAATTCCAGCTGTTGTTTTCTCTGATCCAGAGTTAGCTACTGTTGGATATAATGAAGCACAAGCTAAAGCAGAAGGAATTGAAGTTGTTGCTGCTAAATTCCCATTTGGAGGAAACGGTCGTGCGCTTTCTCTTAATGCCACTGATGGCTTTGTAAAAATTATTACTCGTAAAGAAGATGGAATAGTGATTGGTGCGCAAATTGCGGGTGCTAATGCATCAGATATTATTGCTGAATTAGGTCTTGCTGTTGAAGCAGGAATGACAGCAGAAGATATTGCCTTGACTATTCATGCACATCCAACATTAGGAGAAATTACAATGGAAGCTGCAGAAGTAGCTTTAGGTACTCCTATACATGTCCTTAAATAATCGTTCGATTGAGATTATAGAATAATCACATAGCTCACAAAAAGTGTCAATGAATAACGTTTGTTATTCGTTGGCACTTTTTTAAATCTAAGAGATTATTTCTCCCAAATTTCAACCCAACGCCCTTCTGGATCAGAAATCCAAATAAATGTTCCAAACTCGCTTATTTCTGGTTCTTTACCAATTTTTTAATGAAACAACATCATTTAGTCTCCAAATTAACCCGTCGGAACTTTTAATTTCCATGATACTAACCTTAAATTACATATATTCCCTTTCATATTACTATTTTATATATGTATGGTACTTTTTTTCTTAATAATTTATGTAATAAAGCAGTATTTTTAGAAATGGAATAATTAATTTTACATATGCTATAAGACAAACAGTATATCATCACGATTATGTATATGAATGAGGTGAACAATTTGAAAAGCTATCTAGTCATTCTATTTCAACTAATGGTTTGGAGTAGTTATACACTAGCAGAATGGTTATCTGTGTATGATCGTCTGGTTTTCAAATGTATGATGTTTTTCCTTTTTAGCTATTTAGCAATTTATATTGGAAAAATTATTTTAAAGTCAACAAAGCAAACATTAATGGTTACAACTGTAAGCTTAATTTGTTATGTAGCATTACAATTACTCTTGATGACAATTATGCCTGTCTAGAAGGTCTTGGTTATGGTCCTAAATAGTCAATAATAAAATATATAGCTTTTTTGAAATGTTATATAGATATAATAAAAATAAGTGGTTTGAGTGTAATAATACGCATGTCTTTTAACTCATGGGACATTTATAGATGCTAGCGGGACATATGTTCAACACTTTTTCGGTTATAGGTTATACTATTTAGCTTGATTTTTCAAATGTGCTATATTATTATATATATATAAAGCGATTACAAAATTATTTTCAAGCACACAACTAGGGGGAACTGGAAAATGGGAACAATTATTTGTCAAAATTGTGATAAAACTTTAGGTTACTATGAAGATGAAAAGGTAACTGTTCTTTATGGAACTAGTCACAAATGTGGTTGTTGTGAAGAAACAAGAAAAAAAGATAATAAATAATCATTTCAATTATTTAAAGCGATTACAACATTTTTTATAAACTAAGGGGAGTTGTAGAAATGGGAACAATTATTTGTCAAAGTTGCGATAGTACAGTAGGTTATTTCGAAGATGAAAAAGTGAATGTCCTTTACGCTACTGATCACAAATGTACAAGTTGCGATACAACGACTAAAGAAGAAAAATAAATCATATCATATAAATTAAGGGTACCTTGTAAATGGAGGTACCTTTTTCTTTTTCCCAATACAAATAAGAAGCTTGGTTTACCCAAGCTTCTTATTTGTATTTGTATTGGCCAGAATTGTTGTTATCTAATTAGGCTTGATAATCATTTAATGTCCTAACGTTTTTAATCACTCTTAAATATTTGATGTCTGGATCTTCAGGACCTTGAACCGGAAGCCCTGCTTCCATATTTTTTTTGATATATGAAATATTTTCTTCTGTAATTAGTTCTCCAGGAATGAAAATTGGAATTCCTGGTGGATAGACCATAATGAATTCTGCGCTAATTCGATTAGCTGACTCATCGATAGGTACGACCTCAGTTTCTGCATAAAATGCTCTACGTGGCGTACAAGCAAGCTCTGGAGTATCAGGTAACATCACTTGAATAGGGGCATGGCTGATGGCTTCAGTTTTATATTGCTCTGACAATTCTTTTAATGCTGTTATTAATATATCGGCTTCTGTTTGAGAATCACCTGGTGTTATAAGGCAAAGAATATTGTATAAATCGGATAATTCTACTTCAATATTATAATGTTCACGAAGCCATTTTTCGACGGTATAACCTGTAATTCCTAATCCTTTGATGGAAATAATAAGTTTAGTTGGGTCATAGCTATAGGTCGCTTTCTTTCCCAAAATTTCTTTTCCAACGCAATATAAATAAGGAATTTCATTAATAGCATCTCTTGTATAGTTAGCCAATTTAATTGCTTCATCTAGCATTTCTCGTCCCTTTGTTGCTAACTGTCTCCTAGCAGCATCAAGTGAGGCAAGTAAAATATATGATGTTGAAGTGGTTGTTAGCATGCTAAGAATAGACTGAACACGATTTACTGAAATAAGCCCTTCTTTTACATTTAAAATGGAACTTTGTGTCATGGAGCCCCCAAGCTTGTGGACGCTTGTAGCTGCCATATCAGCCCCAGCTTGCATCGCTGAAAGTGGCAGATCGTCATGAAAATGAATATGAACGCCATGTGCTTCATCGACAAGCACAGGAATATGGTAGGAATGAGCTGTATCGACGATTTGTTTTAAGTCGGCAGCAATTCCGAAATAAGTCGGATTGATCACAAGTAATCCTTTTGCATCTGGATGTTCTTGCAAGGTTTTTTCTACTTGATCGATTGTAATTCCGTGCGAGATTCCTAACTTTTTATCAATTTCAGGGTTGATAAAAATCGGGATGGCTCCAGAAAGAATAATCGCTGACATAACTGATTTATGCACATTTCGTGGAACGATAATTTTATCCTTTGGTTGGCAAACTGTCATAATCATAGTGATTATTGCTCCACTAGTTCCTTGAATTGAAAAAAATGTATGGTCAGCACCGAATGCCTCGGCTGCTAGGTCTTGTGCTTGTTTGATAATTCCTTTTGGTTGGTGGAGGTCATCCATAGGTGCGATATTAATTAAATCGATGGATAATGCATTTTCACCAATAAATTCACGAAATTCTGGATCCATTCCTTTTCCTTTTTTATGACCAGGAATATGAAACTGAATCGGATTTTTTTTAGCGTGCTCAACTAAGCCAGTAAATAAGGGAGTTTCGTATTGTGACAATTCTTTCGTGGCCTCTTTTCTACTTAATATAAATGTTATTTACGAATCTTCCATTAATAGGAAGAGTTTATTCGCAAATCATGGTGATAAAAATTCGCATAAAACAAGAGAATTATAGCATGTTTTAGAGGTCATTGCATAGTTAATTTGATAATTCCCTAAAAATTGAAGAGTATTAAAAAATTTGTCATAATACAATAGACTACTCAGTTATCAGGGGGATTTTTTTACCTTTGATTATTACATAGGAGAGGAATTTATCCCGCCTTAACGGGCAGTAAGACCCCCACCTCAAGATTTTGAGTATCCAAAGGAGATAAGTGGGGGATCAACAGCACGTATTGTGCCCGTATCAATGAACACAGACTAAGAACGCAACATCCTGTTGCAACGTCTGTGTGACCCACATCGTGTGGGCCTCAACTAACCATCAGTGGGGGATGAAGAAAACCCCCACTGATGGAAGTTTCACTTTATTTAAATAGTAAAAGGGGAGAATGAAATGAGATGGAATACGCGTGTAACAGAGCTACTAGGAATTAAATACCCGATTGTTCAAGGAGGCTTAGCTTATTTAGCTTATGCAGATTTGGCTGCAGCCGTTTCTAATGCTGGCGGTTTAGGCCAAGTAACAGCTATGAGCTTAAATACGCCTGAAGAACTTCGAGATGAAATACGTAAAACGAAGTCTTTGACTGATCAGCCGTTTGGTGTTAATTTTGCGATTGGTAATCATGGACGTCCATATGAACATTTCCTTGAGGTCGCTTTAAAGGAAGAAGTGGCTGCTGTTTCAGTTACTGGAGGTAATCCTGCTCCTTTTTTAGATTTTGTAAAAGATACTCCAGTCAAAAAATTAGTTCTAGTTGCTGCTAGAAGACAAGCGATTAAAGCTGAACAACTAGGGGCTGATGCAGTGATGGTTGTTGGCCAAGAAGGTGGAGGTCATCTTGGTCGTGATGATATCGGAACATCTGTTCTAATCCCTCAAGTGGTCGATTCTGTTCAAATCCCAGTCATTGCATCAGGTGGTTTTGGTGATGGACGAGGATTGATGTCAGCATTAGCTCTTGGTGCAGAAGGTATCGAGATGGGAACTAGATTCATTGCTGTAAAAGAATGTGTTGACGCATCAGAATTATATAAAGATGCTTTAGTTTCTGGAAACGAAAATGACACGGTTGTGATTAAGCGTTCGATTGGTGCACCAGCCCGGGCTATCGCCAATAGCTGGACTGATAAGATTTTGAAAATTGAAAAAGAAAATGGTGGATATGAGCAGCTTAAGGATTACATAAGTGGTGAGGCAAATACTCGTTATATTCATAATGGTTTAGAAACAGAAGGGTTTGCGTGGGCAGGTCAAGTAATGGGTCTGATACATGATATCCCTACAACAGAAGAGCTTTTTGGACGAATCATCAGTCAAGCTGAAGCGATTCGTAAGAAATGGGCAGAGTAACAATAGGCGTAATTTTACTTATAAATATAGAGGTGCAGATCATATGGAATATCAATATCCGGTAGATTATACTTGGTTAACAAATGAAATTGTTGATGTAATTGCTTTTTTTCAAGCTGTAGAAAAAGCATATGAAAGCAAAATTTTAAAAGAAGATATCATGAAGGCATATCGTCGGTTTAAAGAAATCGTTCCGGGAAAAGCGGATGAAAAAAAATATACTGATGAATTTGAAGAAATCAGTGGCTACTCTGGGTATCTTGTTGTTAAAAAGGCAAAAGAAGCAGAAGAGGCTAGCTGGATTCAAATGAAATAGAATTATAGCTGAAAAATTAAAAAATTTAGAAAATAGCTTGACTGAAAAATAAGAATACTTTATATTGTAAATAAGAATTGTAAATGAAAAGGCAAAGACGAAGAGTAGTATCTTAATAACGTTCTTAAGAGAGCCAGTGGTTGGTGCAAACTGGTGAGCGGAGTTAGGTGAATGGACTTCCGAGCCCCAAACCGAAACGTTTAGGAGTAGGCTTTGGCGATTCATCTCATCGTTAATAGAGATAGGTATTCTAATGAATGCCGTAAAGTGAGCTTATTTGAGCTAATTAAGGTGGTACCACGGGTTCCTCGTCCTTTGGATGAGGGCCCTTTTTGCGTTTTTATATAATAATCAGTAAGTGTATCTTTTTCAATATATTTTGATATCTAGCTACAAGGCGATCTAATCGCTTGACTATGAAATAATTAACTCGATGATTAAGAGTAGTAATCTTTATTGAAGCGGTACAGAGAACCGGGAATGGTGGAATCCGGTACGATAGATAAAGATGAATGGACTTATGAGTGGTTTCTTGAATGTTAGTAGGGAAATCCGGTTTTCCACCGTTAACGGAGAAGTATGAATAGCTTATCACGTCATAACGGGCAGGCAGCAAGGCCACTACCTCAAGACTTTGAATGGTAGGTAGGGATGAACAGCCCGTAAAGACCTGATAAGTGCGACTAACCATCAGTGGGGATGAAGAAAATCTCTACTGATGGAAGTCTTCTTTATATTCATACTGTTGAGTAGGGAAAACTCGTTTTTCCAACTTGAGGTGGCACCGCGGTCTAAATCGTCCTCTACAAACGTAAATTGTTATGTTTGTAGAGGACGATTTTTTTTTTTAGAAAAGAAGCTGAAATGGGGTATAAAAATGACTGAATATGCAGATAAAAAAATTCGGTTTAGAGGGAAAACAATAGAAGGAGATATCCATACACCAATTGCAATATTTCAGAAGCTGAAGGGTGAAAAGAAATTTTTATTAGAAAGTTCCCATTCCCATCAAGATAATGGACGCTATTCATATATTGGTTCAGATCCTTATTTAGAGGTCAAATCGGTAGGACAGCAAGTGGTGGTCACTAATCATGAAACAGGCGAAACAAGAGAAGAACAATTAAATGTAGTTGAATTTTTGAAGCGGGAATTACTTATTGAGGTAGAGGCTGAAGATGTGGAATTACCTCCATTTAACGGTGGAGCTATGGGGTATCTTGGCTATGACGTGATTCGTCAATATGAAAATATTGGTGCAGTACCAGAGGATGAACTGAATATGCCAGATGCTCATTTTCTTTTCTTTAAACAGCTGATTGTATTTGATCATTTATTGCAAAAAATTCATTTGCTTACAGGCGAAGACGATTATGATGCAAGTATCGCTAATATGCAAAAGTTGATTGCTGAACCGAATATTCATACCGGAGATATTTCAACGGAATCTTTGGAGTTTTCATCCAATTTTAGCCAAGCTGAATTTGAAAAGATGATTAACGAAGCCAAGGAAGCCATTATTGCAGGTGAAATATTCCAAATTGTTCTATCTCAACGTTTTCAAGCTCCATTTAACGGGAAACCATTTGATGCATATCGTCGTCTTCGATTAGCCAATCCGTCACCTTATATGTTCTATTTAGAATTTGGCGAATATACGGTATTAGGCTCTTCACCAGAAAGTTTAATTAGTGTTTCTGATAAAACGGTCCGTGTAAATCCGATTGCAGGTACTCGACCAAGAGGAAAAACAGTTGAAGAAGATAAAGATTTGGAAGAAAGCTTATTGATTGATGAAAAGGAATTAGCAGAGCACCGCATGTTAGTAGATTTAGGTAGAAATGATCTTGGTCGTGTATGTGAAATTGGTTCGATTCAATTAACAGAAGAAATGGAAGTTGTCCGTTATTCGCATGTTATGCATCTTGCCTCTAAAATTGTTGGGACATTGCGTGATGGTTATACAAGTTTAGATGCGTTAACGGTAACGTTGCCTGCTGGAACGGTTTCAGGTGCTCCGAAAATTCGAGCAATGCAACTCATTAATAAACTTGAAAGTACGAAGCGTGGCGCCTACTCCGGTTCCATTGGATATATCAGTTATGGTGGGAATTTAGATATGGCCTTAGCTATTCGGACAATGATTATTAAAGACAAGACAGCATATGTTCAAGCAGGAGCAGGTATTGTTTTTGATTCGGATCCTACTAAAGAATATGAGGAAACACAAAATAAGGCGAGAGCATTGATGGAGGTGAACAAAAAGTGATTTTACTTATCGATAACTATGACTCATTTACTTATAACTTATATCAGTATTTAGGAGAAGTTGAAGAAAATATTATTGTAAAGAGAAATGACGAGATGACAATTGCTGATATTGAAGCATTAAACCCTACAGCGATTGTGATTTCTCCAGGTCCTGGACGACCTGAAGAAGCAGGAATAAGCATGGAAGTCATTCAAAAATTCTATAAAACCATACCAATTCTAGGCATTTGTTTGGGACATCAAGCGATAGGAGCTGCATTTGGTGCAAATGTAATTGGTGCCAAACAAATCATGCATGGTAAAACATCATTAATTGATCATACTGGAACTGACTTATTCACTGGGCAAGAAAATCCATTAACCGTGATGCGTTATCACTCTTTAGTAGTAGAAAAAGAAAGCTTACCGAGTGAATTGGAAGTTACAGCGACTTCACAAGATGATCATGAAATCATGGCCTTGAAGCATAAAGATTATCCGTTGTATGGTTTGCAATTTCATCCAGAATCGATTGGTACAAAAACAGGGAAACAGCTTTTACATGATTTTTATAAAATTGCTATCAAATAAACGCGAGTAAATAAATAAAAAAACGAATGGGAGAGTTTAGGATGAAACAATATTTAGAGAAGTTAGCAGAGGGTCAACATTTGACAGCAGAAGAGATGAGAGAAGCAGCCCAAACGTTATTTAGTGATGAAGTGACAGATAGTGAAATCGCAGCGTTCATGCTTGGTTTGAAATCTAAAGGTGAAACAGCAGAAGAGATTGCTAGTCTAGCAAAAGTGATGCGAGAACAAGCAAGAATCGTGAAAACAAAAAGTTTAAATGTAATGGATAACTGTGGAACAGGTGGAGATGGTTCGCAAAGCTTCAATATTAGTACAACATCAGCCTTTGTTCTAGCGGGTGCAGGGGTTAAGGTAGCAAAGCATGGTAGTCGCAGTATTTCAAGTAAAACGGGTAGTGCTGATGTGTTAGAGGAACTTGGAATTGAACTGTATCTTGAACCCGAAAGAATGGAAGAAATTTTCGGAAGTTTGGGAATAACCTTTTTATTTGCTCCTTCGGTTCATCCGAAAACGGCAAAAATAGTAAAAGTAAGAAAAGATCTTCGGATTGCAACGATTTTTAATTATATTGGACCATTAACTAATCCAGTTGAATTAAATACACAATTATTAGGAATTAACAGAAGTGACATGCTTGAACCATTTGCACAGGCGTTGCACCAATTAGGAAGACAACGTGCCGTAGTCATAAATGGAGCAGGATCAATGGATGAAGCTAGCTTACAAGGTGAAAACAAAATTGTACTTTTAGATAATGGAAAAATTACGAACTTAACATTACATCCTGAAGAGGTAGGCTTACCAGTATATACTAATGATACAATTAGAGGCGGAGATGCAAAAGAAAATGCCGATATCCTTTTAAGAATTTTAAAAGGCGAAAAAGGAGCATATCGTGATACAGTATTATTAAATGCAGGATTAGGGATGTATGCATACGGAAATGCCGGAACGATTCAAGAAGGTATTAATATTGCTAAAGATAGTATAGATAGTGGGGCGGCATTAGAAAAGCTTGAGGCTCTTATCTCACAAAGTCAAACGAACAAGGTGGTAAAATAAATGGCAAATATATTAACTAAGATTATTGCTCAAAAGGAGATTGAAGTACCAAAATTGAAGGAAGCAGGAGTAACAACTCCTGCACTTCAGGTTTCAAGACCTTCACTAGCTGATCGTTTGAGAAAAGCAACATCCATGGCGGTCATTGCAGAAATTAAGCGAGCTTCTCCATCGAAGGGGGAAATCAAGCTAGACGTGAATCCTATTGAACAGGCGCAAACCTACGAACAAGCTGGTGCTATAGCGATATCTGTGTTGACTGATGAAACCTTTTTTAAAGGATCGATTGAAGATTTACAGAATGTTAGCCAACATGTACAAATTCCGAGATTGTGCAAAGATTTTGTTATTGATGAAATTCAAATTGATCGTGCCTACAATTCAGGTGCAACGATTATTTTATTAATTGTGGCAGCACTGTCAAAAGAAAGATTAAAATCTTTATATGACTATGCCAAACAAAAGGGGTTAGATGTTTTAACTGAGGTTCATGATGAACAGGAATTAGAAACCGCATTAGAAATTGATGCTGAAATTATTGGCATTAATAATCGTAATTTGAAAACTTTCGTCGTAGATTTAGCAGTTACGGAAAGATTAGCAAGCAGACTCGACCCTACTAAGCACCTTATTATTAGCGAAAGTGGCATTAAGACCGTCGAGGATGTGGAACGTGTGAAAAAAGCAGGCGCAAGAGGTATTCTTGTTGGTGAGACGTTAATGCAAGCGGAAGATGTAACAGAAACATTAAAACAGTTTCGATTACCTCTATAAGGAGAACAAAATGATTGTAAAAATTTGTGGAATTAAGACACTAGAAGCAGCTAAGGTAGCTGCTTCGGCTGGAACGGATTTTATTGGTTTTATTTTTGCAAAGAGCAGTCGAAAGATTGATGTTAATACAGCTGCAAGTATTGCGAAGGAGCTGCCTACTCATATCAAAAAGGTTGGCGTTTTTTCGAATCAAAGTGAATCAGAAATCAAAGAAATCGTATCTATTGTAGGTCTTGATTTTATCCAACTGCATGGTCAAGAAACTGCGGAGTTTGCAAGCAAGATGCCGTTACCTGTCATAAAGGCCTGTTCCATTGAGTCTAATCAAGACTTAGAAATGTTAGAAAACTATCCGGCTACTTATTTTTTAGTTGATTTACCAAAGAGTCCAAAGGCGCAACAAAATAAGCCGAAAACATTGGATTGGAGTGCCCTTGCAGTCGCTTCATTACCACTTGAAAAAATCATATTAGCTGGTGGGTTAACAGCTGAAAATGTAGCGGAGGCCATTGAGATAGTTAAGCCATTTGGCGTAGATGTGGCAAGTGGAGTAGAAACGGATGGCGTGAAAGATGAACAAAAGATGCGAGCTTTTGTTGCTCAAGCAAAACAAAACCAAAACCACGGTAGAAACGAGGAAATGAATTATGAGTAAATATATACAGCCAGATCCAACAGGCCATTTTGGTGTGTATGGTGGTCGCTTTGTACCAGAAACACTAATGCATGCCATTACTGAATTAGAAGAAGTGTATGAACAAGCAAAACAAGACCCTGACTTTCAGAAACAATTAGACTATTATTTAACGAAATATATTGGTCGAGAAACTCCACTGTATTTCGCTGAGAATTTAACAAAACTTGGTGGAGGCCCAAAAATTTATTTGAAACGTGAAGATTTGAATCATACGGGTGCTCATAAAATAAATAATACAATTGGACAAGCTTTACTTACACAGCGGATGGGTAAGAAAAAAGTTATCGCAGAAACAGGTGCTGGTCAGCATGGAGTAGCTACTGCAACTGTATGTGCACTACTTAACTTAGAATGTATCATTTTTATGGGCAGTGAAGATATTGAACGTCAAAAATTAAATGTGTTTCGCATGGAGCTTCTTGGAGCAAAAGTCGTTTCAGTCTCTCAAGGTAGTGGAACACTTAAGGATGCTGTAAATGAAGCACTTCGTTATTGGGTTGCCCATGTTGAAGATACTCATTATATTATGGGATCGGTTCTCGGACCACATCCATTCCCAGTGATTGTACGTGACTTCCAAAGCGTTATTGGGAATGAAACAAAGAAACAATATTTAGAAGAAGAAGGACGCTTACCAGATGCTCTTGTAGCTTGTATCGGTGGTGGTAGTAATTCTATGGGGATGTTTTACCCATTTATTGAAGACGAATCCGTTAAATTATATGGTGTAGAGGCAGCAGGTAATGGTCTAGATACAGGTCTACATGCGGCAAGCCTAACAAAAGGGAAACCAGGTGTGCTACATGGTGCCTATATGTATATGCTGCAAGATGAGGACGGCCAAGTACAAGAAGCCCATTCAATTTCAGCGGGACTTGATTATCCAGGTGTCGGACCTGAGCATAGTTATTTAAAGGATATTGATCGAGTTATTTATACATCTGTAACGGATGAAGAAGCATTAGAAGCTCTTGTGTTACTTTCAAAAGAGGAAGGGATTATTCCAGCACTTGAAAGCTCTCACGCAATTGCGTATGGCTTAAAATTAGCAAAACAAATGAAAGCAGATGAAGGTATGGTTATTTGTCTTTCTGGACGTGGAGATAAAGACGTCAATACAGTTAGAGCTAGATTAGGAGGTAGTGAGCATGAGTAATCGTATAGCCGAAGCGCTTCAACAGGTTGAGCTAAAAGGCGAGAAGGCATTTATTCCTTATATTATGGCTGGAGATGGTGGACTTTCTACCTTAAAAGAAAAATTATTATTTTTTGAACAAAATGGTGCAACAGCTGTGGAATTAGGGATTCCATTTTCTGATCCTGTTGCAGATGGTCCAGTTATTCAGCGTGCAGGAATTCGTGCGCTGCAAAGTGGTACAACATTAAAGAAAATTATCGAGGAAGTAATTGAGATTCGCAAAGAAGTTTCCATTCCGCTTATTTTTATGGGCTATAGTAATTCCATTTTAGCGTATGGTCTTCAACAGTTCACTGAGGATTGCGTAAAAGCAGGAATTGACGGCTGTATTATCCCAGATGTGCCAGTGGAAGAAGAAACATTATTTGCTCCATTAAAAGATGCAGGTATTCCTTTGATTCGTCTTGTTACATTAACATCCTCAAAGGAACGAATTGCTGAAATTGCTGAAGATGCACAAGGATTTATTTATGCTGTTACCGTGACAGGTATTACAGGTACCCGTGATTCTTTTGGTAGCGAAGTTGGTGAGTATTTACAACAAGTGAAAGAAATTAGTCCTGTCCCTGTTCTAGCGGGGTTTGGAATTTCTACTCCAGAACATGTGCACAATGCCACAACCTATTGCAATGGAGTTATTGTTGGAAGTAAAGTTGTTGATAGTTTAGAAAATGATAGAAAACAAGATATTATCGATTTGATTCAAGCCACGAAAACGATCGCTCAAAAATAAACTTTAGTGCGGTGTACAGATCATCTGTACACCGCACTTTTGAGTTTTAATATTTCTTTCACAAATTTTAATAGAAAAAGAAAACGATTTCATATATTATTTAAATATAACTTCACAAAATGTAAGTTTAATCTTTTATTTAGTGCAATCGTTTTCAATATAGGAAGTGGGGAAAAAGCTAATGAAAAACGTAAGATTAGGAATTATTGGAATAGGAATAGAAACTGAACTTTATGCAAAATTTTTAACAGAGGGAAAAGTAAAGAACATGGTGCTTGGGGCGATTTGTGACATTGACCCAGCAAGGAAGAGAATGTGTGCTGCAAGATTTTCGAAAATTCCTTTTTATGAAAATTACATAGATATGCTTGAAAGTGGTGATGTGGATGCAGTGATTACTTGTGTTCCACACTATTTACACCCAGAAATGAGCATGAATGCGTTAAAAAGAAACATCCATGTATTGGTAGAAAAGCCAGCTGGTGTTTATTCTAAACAGGTTAGAGAATTAAATGAATTCGCCGCAACAAAACCAGAATTGACTTTTGGAATTATGCTCAATCAGAGAGCTAATCCACTCTTTCAAGAAGTCAAAGCAATCATTGATCGTGGTGAAATTGGGGAAATCCGCCGTATCAAATTGGATGATTACTACATGGTGGAGACCACAAGATTATTATAATCAAAGTACATGGAAGGCCACTTGGAGCGGAGAAGGCGGTGGTGTTATTGTTAATCAAGCACCTCATCAAATAGATTTACTTCAGTGGATTTGTGGAATGCCTGAAAAAGTGTATTCTAATTTAAAATATGGCTACCAACGAAAGCTCACAGTGGAGGATGATGCAACGGCTATGTTCCAATACGAGAATGGTGCAACGGGAACTCTAATCACTTGTACACATGATGCGCTTGGTACGGATCGCTTAGAAATTTTAGGGGATAAGGGTAAAATCATTGTGGATAATAGCAAGACATTAACAATCAAACGTCTTCATGTCTCTGAGTCTGAAATGAATGCTACGATGAGTTGGGCAGATTCTGTAAAGATACTCTTAGGGGAAAATGAAAAGGATATATATAGTGAGGAAGTGCTTGAATTTAATAGTGTATGGGGTGCTCAACATATACTCATTATGGAAAACTTCGCTGCACATATTCTGGAGGGTACACCCTTACTTGCACCAGGTAGCGATGGGATTAACGAGGTGATATTGGCAAACGCCATACATTTATCGAGTTGGTTAGGTAAAGAAGTCGAGATTCCGCTCGATGAAGAGTTATTTTTAATGGAATTAAATAAAAGGATTGAAGAAGAAGTCGCTGCGAGATAATTTATTAGTTCATTTTAAAGGTGAAAGTTATATAACTTATGAAGATTTTGCTGAAGTATCGTCGATGAAATTGTCAATCGGAAGCATAATAACGAAGGTTCTACAGTTGTATCTGAATAATAGCTGCTTAATATAATATTGATTTGTAAAGTTAAAAAAAGAGCATCTGTTTGGATGCCCATTTTTCATCTTATGCTTTTCTTATTTTAATTGATATAGAGGTAGCAATGAATTAAATGTGTTTTGAATGGTATCAAGTAATTCATCTTCATTTAACTTCACTGCATCTTTGTTAGAAATATGAATGCCGCAGAGTATTTCCGCTTTTTTCACGGTTTGAAGTCGTTGGAACATTGAAATCAAATCTTCTTTTTTAAGTACTTGATGAGGGATAGCTTCTGGTTTCATATGATCCATTGACCAAACAAAATGTTGTGGTACCATTTTTATTAATTGAGCTGCCTTGTTTTCAAGTTTTTTTCCATACTCCCTTTTATTTGGTGCTTCATAAATAATAGCAAACCATATGAATAGGTGAGTTTCCCATAAGCCAATTTGAAAATGAGGTAGCATTTTATATCCACGTTTATTAGTTGAAAAGGCAACCCATGTATCGTTAGGTGGATTAACTGTTCTACGAGCATGCATAGCTACGTGAGGATATATTTCTTCTCCGGTCATGATTGATAATTGTTGAGCGAAGTAATCACCTAAAACATGTAGTTTTGGGCGAATCGTTTCAATTAATGCATCCATTCTGTCTTGAAAACCTTCAATTTTAAAAACACTAAAATCTTCTTCCGTAAAACGTACCTTACACACGAGCATCTCTCCTACAACTAGTATTCCATTATTTTAGCATGAAACAAAAAAAAATTCTTTGAGCTCGCAAGATAAAATGGTTGCTATTTATCGTTGGACATCATATGATAAGATAAATATATAAACAAATCTGAAAATTTTGTGAATTAAGGAAGGGAGAATGTTAATTATGAAACAAGTCATGAACCAAGCGTTAAAGGCTAAAGAAGTTGAAAGACACAGAGCAGCGGTTTTGCGAATGGAAATGGACTATGAATTAGCAACTCTTTTCGAAGCACTTGAAGAAAAAAATGACGATAAAAAGTCGCAATGCAAGCAAAAGCTTGAAAGAATTAGATTAGAGTTATTAAAGCTAAAAGCTCTATAATGAAGCTACCTATGAAGAATAAAGCTACTGAAAAAGGAGCTAAATGTAAATAACATGAGTGACGTTGCCCATAAATCCATATACGAAAGAAAGGCGGACACCTTATCGTAAGTAAATGTGTCCGTCTTTCGTTTTTTATTCACATACATAATCAAAAGGAACAATCAAGGTACTTGCACTTAGTTAGAATATTTGGCAAAATTAAACGATAAGATGTTAAAAATTAGAAAGAATTTTATCTAAATGATTAAGTTGAAGAGATAAGGACGGGGATTTACATGGCATCGATTAAAGAAATGGATAATTACGCAAAACATTGGGTTAAAGAAGCCGGTGAAAAAATAAGAGCGTCCTTTGAAACAAAATTAAATATAGAAACCAAAACCAATCCTAATGATTTAGTAACCAATATGGATAAAGATACTGAAAAATATTTTGTAAACAAAATAAAAAAAACATTTCCAGAACACCGTATATTTGGTGAAGAAGGAATGGGAAATAATATACAAGATTTAAAAGGTACTGTTTGGATCATTGATCCGATTGATGGTACGATGAATTTTATCCATCAACAACGAAATTTTGCTATTTCCGTAGCCGTTTACGAAGATGGTATCGGTAAAATTGGAATGGTTTATGATGTTGTCCATGATGAATTGTATCATGCTATAAAAGGTGAAGGTGCCTATTTAAACGAGACGAAGTTAAGTCTGTTACCTAATGTAAATGTAGACAAGGCGATTGTATCTATAAATGCCAGTTGGGTCATAAAGAATAAGACAATTAATCCAGAGATTTTAGCTGCGCTAGTGAATGATGTTAGAGGGACCCGTTCCTACGGTTCAGCAACTTTAGAAATGGCCTATATAGCTACTGGAAGATTGGATGCTTATATTACGATGCGGTTAGCACCTTGGGACTTTGCTGCTGGAGCGATTCTTATTGAGGAAACAGGCGGAAAAGTAACCGATTTATTTGGTGAACCATTGGATTTGGTAAATGGAAGTTCATTTTTTGCAGCAAAACCAGGGTTACATGAAGCCGTTTTAGAAAAATATATCCTTTCAAAGTAAATAAAAAATAATGCACAAGAGAGTTTATCGACAAAATCACCTGTGCATTACTATGATATTAAATTATTTGCACCTCTGAAGTAAACCTGTTTCACGTATAGGCATAGCGTGATCAATTTCATTGTCTAGCTCCATCGGTTATCTTATTGTGAAAAAGATAAAAGACTATGAGTGGCAAAAAGCACAATCAAAATCTTTATTAAATTTCTTAGGCCCACACGATGGGGTCATGCTGACGAAGTCATAAGGCCGACGGATTCTTAGTCGGCCTTCCTTCGTGTCTATTATAACTTTCCAGCTTCACGTAATTTTTTTTTCATTGAAAAACCAAAGCCCATAATTGCACAAAGTAAAACAATGGCAACTACAATGCCAATCCAGCTTTTTTCAGCAATAAAGACACCAATTGAACCGATTGAAATTGTGGCTAATAACGCTAAAACTAAGAAATTCCATTTAATTTTCATTAACTTTCACCCCTATTAGTTCTATTGTACATAATTTCTTTATTTGTTTCTACTATGTTTGTGATATAATATGAAAGCTAAAGATAAAGATACGAGTAAACAATTTTTTTTATAGGAGTGAAACCTTTGAAATTACGAGAAAATATTCGAAATATAGCCATTATTGCCCACGTTGACCATGGTAAAACAACACTTGTAGATGAGTTGCTGAAGCAATCTGGTACATTTCGTGAAAATGAACATGTAGAAGAACGCGCAATGGATTCTAATGATATTGAAAGAGAGCGCGGAATCACAATCCTTGCCAAAAATACTGCTGTTCAATATAAAGACACACGTATTAATATTATGGATACACCAGGACATGCCGATTTTGGCGGTGAAGTTGAACGGATTATGAAAATGGTAGACGGTGTTGTCCTTGTTGTCGATGCTTATGAAGGCTGTATGCCACAAACACGTTTCGTGTTGAAAAAAGCATTAGAGCAAAAACTTGCTCCAATCGTTGTTGTAAACAAAATTGATAAAGACTCTGCTCGCCCAGAAGAGGTAGTAGATGAAGTTCTTGATTTATTTATCGAATTAGGTGCTGAAGAAGATCAATTAGACTTCCCAGTTATTTTTGCTTCAGCTATTGCAGGTACATCAAGTACGGATCCAGATCCAGCGAAACAAGAAGAAAATATGGTGCCATTATTTGAAACTATTATTAAAACTGTTCCGGCACCAGTAGATAATAGCGATGAACCACTTCAATTCCAAGTAGCTTTGCTTGATTATAACGACTATGTAGGTCGTATTGGTATTGGACGCGTATTCCGTGGAAAAATGCATGTTGGACAACAAGTAGCATTAATGAAGTTAGACGGAACGGCTAAACAATTCCGCGTAACAAAAATCTTTGGTTATATCGGTTTGAAAAAAGTTGAAATCGAAGAAGCATTCCCGGGGGACTTAATAGCTGTTTCTGGTATGGAAGATATTAACGTTGGGGAAACAGTTTGTCCAATGGAACACCAAGAAGCACTTCCAATTCTTCATATTGATGAACCAACCCTTCAAATGACATTCTTAGTGAACAATAGTCCATTTGCAGGTCGTGAAGGAAAATGGGTGACATCTCGTAAAATTGAAGAACGTCTTCAAGCACAATTACAAACAGATGTAAGTTTACGTGTAGACCCTACTGAATCTCCAGACGCATGGACGGTATCTGGTCGTGGTGAGCTTCACTTATCTATTTTAATTGAAAACATGCGCCGTGAAGGCTTTGAGCTTCAAGTATCTAAGCCAAAAGTTATCGTAAAAGAAATCGATGGTGTACGTTGTGAACCAGTGGAACGCGTTCAAATTGATGTACCTGAAGAACATACAGGTGGAATCATGGAATCGATTGGTGCACGTAAAGGTGAATTACTTGATATGATTAATAACGGTAGCGGTCAAGTGCGTTTGATTTTCAACGTACCAGCACGTGGATTAATTGGATACTCAACAGAGTTCTTAACACTTACTCGCGGGTACGGTATCATGAACCATACGTTTGATAGCTATCAACCAATGCAAAAAGGTCAAGTTGGTGGACGTCGTCAAGGTGTTCTTGTTTCTATGGAATCTGGTAAAAGTACAATGTATGGTATTATGGGTGTAGAAGATCGTGGTACGATTTTTGTTGAACCAGGTACTGAAATATATGAAGGTATGATTGTCGGTGAACATAATCGTGAGAACGACTTAACCGTTAATATTGTAAAAGCAAAACAAATGACAAATATGCGTTCAGCCAATAAAGATCAAACATCTACAATGAAAAAACCAAGAATCATGTCTCTTGAAGAAGCGTTAGAGTATTTGAATGATGATGAATACTTGGAAGTAACACCAGAATCTATTCGTTTACGTAAAAAAATTCTTGAGAAAAATGAACGTGAAAAATCAGCGAAAAGAAATAAATCAGCAGAAACAATATAAGTTCTAAGGAGGATAAAGTATGGATATCCAAGAGCGATTGTCGTTTTTTGCAGCACTATATCGAGTGGATGAAAATCCTCAAGCAGGCATGTGGTACCTTTATTTAACGATTTTTGGATTATGTATTGTTGTGTACCAGTTGGGCTTTGCCAAAAAGCTTCCTTTGCTTAAAAACATAGTGATTTATGCAATTATGGCCCTTGGATGTACCATTCTTTGTTTTATGGGAGTATTCCTTCCTATGGCAGAAGGACTGATTATTGCTGTATTGGTTCTAGCTATTTATAGACTGCGTTTAAGAAATGCAAGAAATATTAAAAAAGAGGAACAGGCATGATTGACCTGTTTCTTATCTTTTAAAAAAAGCCATGCATAACATATGCACGGCTTTTTTTAAAAGATAAGAAAGTTTGCAATTTTCGAAGTGTACTGGTGTCTAGCTCCACCGGCGTGACCAAGCCGGCTCCGCTTTTCTTATTACCATTCATCATCTTTTGTGATCGTTCGATACAAATGAAAATTACCTGTAGCGATTCGTTCGTTTGTACGATTTTCAATTCTTGTATGACAAGTTTGGCACATAAATGTATGGATCGGACGATTACGCAGTTTTTTTGCTTCTGGTGAATCATCAGGAATGGATTCAATTTGATCGCAAATAACACATTTGACCTTCATTGGTTTAACCCTCACTTTAAACTTCAATTATTAAATATATAAGCAAGAAGTGGATGATTAGCTCCGATAAATGGAGATCATTCAGCTTATCTTCTTATATCATACCATGTTTGTCATAATTGGCGAAGATGGAGTAGTTAAAAAAATAGCAAAAGGAGCTGCTATCACATGAAGGTCCTATCTAGCTGGATATTTACACTTGATAAGGATTCATATTGTGACAGCAGACTCCTGACTTTTGATTAATCCGTAATGTTATTTTTACGACCATTAGACTGTTTGTTTTGTTCTTTTTCGAGCATTTGTTTGTCCTTCTTATCCACGCTTTGCTTTTGTTGATTTATTGTTTTGGTAGGTGATTGTTTTAATGGATCACCTGGTACTTCCGGAATAATTCGGCTAGTGATATCACTTAGCTCATTTAAAATCCCTCGAATTGGATGTCCATTTTGAATATCTGCTGCAGCTTCTTTAATTCGTTCATACATATCGGGATCAGCGACAATGGTAGCTTTAGCACCATAGGGATCATTTTGTAAAATTTCTCCCACAGAATATTTAATGGTACCGACCTGAGAGCGATCAATATCCTTATCAACATCAATACCAACAATTGCATAATTTCCAAGAACAACCGCAGTTGCATCATTTACTTGTGGCACTTGCACCGCTAAGTCACTAAGTCTTCTAGCAATTTGTTGACCTGATTCTCTAGTAGGTTGTTGTATATTCGTATTTTTTACTTCTGTTACTTTAGGACCTTGCTTTGTGTTGCCCCCTTGGCCTTGCTCGTTTTGGGAGCATCCCCCAATAATCATTGTTGCTAGGATGATATATCCAACTTTTTTCATATGTTAACCTCCATCTTCGACATTTTGATTATAGTCTGCAAATGTTCTTCTATCTTTATGCAATGAAACATATATTTTATCAACAGTCTCGTCCGCTACATAAACTGCTTAGAAGTAGTCTAAAGGGTACGAAAAATACCGAAAAGTAGGCAGGGGGCATCATATTGAGCAAAATCTACGTTTTAGATACAAATGTCCTGTTACAGGACCCGTATTCCATTTATTCCTTTGATGCAAATGACATTATCATTCCAGCAGTGGTTCTTGAAGAGCTTGATTCAAAAAAACACTATATGGATGAAATTGGAAGGAATGCGAGGCAAGTATCCAAATTAATCGATAGCTTTCGTGAAATTGGTAAGCTACATGATGGAATCCCACTACACAATGGAGGTAAATTACGAATTGAATTGAATCATCGATCATTTCATGAATTACAAGAAATTTTTATTGAAAAAACAAATGATAATCGTATATTGGCAGTAGCTAAGAACATCTCATTAGAAGAAGCAACTAAGCAAAATGGGAAAAAAGTAATTTTAGTAAGTAAAGACACGCTTGTTAGAGTAAAGGCGGATGCAATAGGTCTTGAGTCAGAAGACTTTATCAATGATCGTGTTGTTGAATTGGATCATATCTATTCTGGTTTTAAAGAAGCATTTGTTTCTGTTGATTTATTGAATCAATTTTATGTGAAGGGATATTTAGCATTAAACGTATTATCGAAAGAAACATATTTACCTAATCAGTTTGTATTAATAAAAGATGAGCTTGGTGGATCCTCATCGGCAGTAGGAATTGTGGATGAGGCAAATCGATTTGTAAAAAAATTAAGATACGATGGGGAGCATATTTGGGGAATTAAACCAAGAAATGTACAACAAATGATGGCGCTTGAAATTTTACTGCGATCTGATTTGCCGCTTGTGACGTTGATAGGTAAAGCAGGGACAGGAAAAACCTTGCTTGCCCTGGCGGCGGGACTAATGCAAACTGAGGATCAAGGATTATATAAAAAACTACTTGTTGCAAGACCAATCGTACCAGTTGGTAAAGACCTTGGATATTTGCCAGGGGAGAAAGAGGAAAAATTGCGACCTTGGATGCAACCGATTTTTGACAATCTGGAGTATTTATTTAATACAAAAAAGCCAGGGGAATTAGATGCTATTTTAGCGGGGATGAGCTCCATAGAGGTGGAAGCATTGACCTATATTAGAGGTAGAAGCATACCTGATCAGTTCATTATCATTGATGAAGCACAAAATTTAACAAAGCATGAGGTTAAAACGATTCTAACACGAGTTGGGGATCGTAGTAAAATTGTCTTAATGGGTGACCCAGAGCAAATTGATCACCCTTACTTAGATGAGTTTAACAATGGATTAACCTATGTGGTCGAAAAGTTTAAACAGGAAAAAATTTCAGGACATGTGAAGTTGGTAAAGGGAGAACGATCAGGGCTAGCACAATTAGCTGCAAACCTTTTGTAATCATAAAGGCTGACTTTAAGTATTTAATCCCTACATAAAATGGATTGTATCTATACTTTTGAGTCAGCCTGTACTAAATTATTTCAATGTAAAAGATTTTATCTTAGTAAGTGGGTTCTCGCGGTTTGAACCATCTCCAAAGTAAATATGAATTGGGCCACCTTCTTCTTCTGAAAGAGGTTTACCATCTTTTGAGAAGCCAATGAAAAACTCTTTTGCTTTTTCTATAGGAAAGCTTAAGAATTTTCCATCTGCAGTAACGATAACTTCTGTTACATCTGCTTCTGGCTCAGCATTTTCTATAAATGGTTTTAAAGGAATACCAAATGAACCAGTCATTAATTGAACCTTTTTAAATGATTTTTCTGTTTTTAATGTAGGAGGCAACGTCGCACCTTCTTGGATTTCTTTTTGCCAAAATTCTGCAGCCTTTTTCGTGTAGTCTTCTATTTCATCAATTTCCTCTTTTTGATTGCTAAAATATGTATCAATTTCAACTTTTCGATCATCGAAAATCCAAACTAAAGGATCAATGGTAATCGGAAATTTCACTTTTCCTTTAATAAATATAATTGATTCCACAGTATTCATCCCCTTAATGTTGTATAACTTCTGCTTTTTACTTGTCTAAATCCATGTCTGACGAAGCCGGATCCACTTTTATTAGTGCTAGCTCACTGTGAAAAAGATAAAAGCCCTCGTAAGGCAAAAAGCGCCTTCCGGGTCTTTTCCTATTTTCTTCGCGAGCTAACCAAGCCGGTTCCGCTTTTATTAGTATAAGCAATATTGTTTTAATTGTCACATTAGGGGACTGGATTTAGTAATGTTGTATGTAGTTCTTTTTCCTTTTTTTAAATTGTCTGTCAAGATTCTTGCTTTTTTAGACAAGTAAGGGTAAAATTTAAAGATAAGATTTAATCGCTCTGAGCGGGGGGATTTAACATGGCATCTGAAATGCTTGTCAATCATCGGGAAAAAGCTTTTGCTTTGTTAAAAGCAGATGCTGACAAGATATTAAAATTGATAAAAGTACAAATTGATAATTTAACCATGCCTCAATGTCCTCTTTATGAAGAAGTTCTTGATACGCAAATGTTTGGTTTATCACGTGAAATTGATTTTGCGGTCCGTTTAGGTTTAGTAGAAGCAACTAAGGGGAAGGCATTGATAGAGGAATTGGAAAGAGAGTTATCCATTTTACATGAGGCATACATTAAGAAATAACATATACTAACTCAAACAAACCTCGATGATTGTTTGAGTTTTTTATTATATGAAAAATCAAATTAAAACGAATTTTTTATTTTATTATTGAATAAATCTGAAAATAGTATTATTGTAATAGTAATATATAATAAATACTTATGGTTTATTGTTTATTATTGCTATAAATTAGATTGAATGAACAGAAAATAATCTAATATAAGCATTGATTTAAAACACCTTTTCTACATATGCATTTTGTAGATTTTTTATTTGCAGAATTTTGACAGTATGATTAAAAGATATATTGAAATAATAGAATCGATTCCTGAAATGGGTTTGTAAAAAGATAATTATAAGATATATTGGAGAATAAAAAGCAGTGGTAGATATCACGTTTTTTTTCTATATAGATTAAAAATACATAAAGAAGGTGGTATATGATGGAAAGAAAAATTAATAAAGTTCTAGCCGCAAATAGAGGGGAAATTGCGATTAGGATTTTTAGAGCATGTACAGAATTAGATATTGATACGGTTGCCATTTATTCAAAAGAAGATTACGGCTCATATCACCGTTATAAAGCTGATGAGGCTTACCTTGTTGGGAAAGGTAAAAAACCAATTGATGCTTATTTAGATATTGAAGGAATTATTGAAATCGCGAAAATGAGCGGAGTTGATGCGATTCATCCAGGTTATGGATTCCTTTCAGAGAATATTGATTTTGCTAAACGATGTGAAGAAGAAGGAATTATTTTCATTGGTCCGGAATCAAGGCATTTAGACATGTTTGGAGATAAGGTTAAAGCGAGAACTCAAGCAGAACTTGCCAACATACCGGTTATTCCGGGTTCAGATGGTCCTGTGACAAGTGTTGAAGAAGTAATCAATTTTGGAAAACAAAACGGGTTTCCAATCATTATTAAAGCTTCACTTGGCGGCGGCGGCCGAGGTATGCGTATTGTGAACAGTCTAGAAGAAGTTACAGAAGCCTATGATCGTGCTAAATCAGAAGCAAAAGCAGCTTTTGGTAATGATGAAGTCTATGTGGAACGTTATATTCAAAATCCAAAGCATATCGAAGTTCAAATTTTAGGTGATACTCATGGAAATATTGTGCATTTGTATGAACGCGATTGCTCAGTACAAAGACGTCACCAAAAGGTTGTTGAAATCGCACCATCCGTATCTCTTCCAATAGAGTTACGTGAAAGAATCTGTGAAGCAGCTGTTAAACTTGCGAAAAATGTAGATTATGTGAATGCTGGAACAATGGAATTCTTAGTTTCTAATGGAGAATTTTACTTTATCGAGGTAAATCCACGTGTACAGGTAGAACATACCATCACTGAAATGATTACAGGAATTGATATTGTTCAATCGCAAATTCTTATTGCAGAAGGTCATAATTTGCATGGTAGTGAAATCGCTATCCCACAACAAGCTGATATTAGAACTCTCGGCTTTGCTATTCAATCTCGTGTAACAACTGAAGATCCTTTGAATAACTTTATGCCAGATACTGGACGAATTAATGTATACCGTTCAGGTGGTGGTTTTGGAGTTCGTTTAGATGCAGGAAATGGCTTCCAAGGCTCAGTAATCACCCCTTACTATGATTCCTTACTTGTAAAGGTTTCTACTCATGCAACAACGTTTAGAAATGCTGCATCTAAAATGTTACGAAACTTAAGAGAATTTAGAATTCGTGGAATTAAAACAAATATTCCATTCCTTGAAAATGTAGTTCAAAATGAAAAATTCTTAACAGGGGAATATGATACATCATTTATTGATACTACACCGGAATTATTTGATTTTCCAAAACGACAAGACCGTGGAACAAAAATGCTCACTTATATCGGTAATGTTACTGTAAATGGTTTCCCTGGTGTAGAAAAGCATAAAAAACCAGTATTTGATGAACCAATTATCCCAAAAGTAAACAAACTACCACTTATTGCTGGTACAAAGAATATTTTAGAGAAGCAAGGTGCAGATGGTCTTGTAGAATGGATTAAAACACAAAAAGAAGTATTGGTAACAGATACTACGTTTCGTGATGCCCATCAATCATTACTTGCTACAAGAATTCGTTCAAATGACATATTAAATATTGCTGAACCAACGTCAAAATTACTTCCAAACCTGTTTTCAATGGAAATGTGGGGCGGAGCAACATTTGATGTAGCCTACCGTTTCCTTAATGAAGATCCATGGGTGCGTTTAGAAAAATTGAGAAAGCGAGTACCGAATACGCTGTTCCAAATGTTACTACGAGCATCCAATGCAGTTGGATATAAAAATTACCCAGATAATGTAATTCGTGAGTTTGTAGCACAATCAGCTGAATCAGGTATCGATGTTTATCGTATTTTTGACAGTTTAAACTGGGTAAAAAGTATGGAAGTGGCTATTGATGCTGTTCGTCAAGCAGGAAAAATTGCGGAGGCAGCCATCTGCTATACTGGAGATATCAATGATCCAAGTCGTGCAAAATACAATATCGAATATTATAAAAATATGGCTAAAGAATTAGAACAATCAGGTGCACATATTTTAGCTATTAAAGATATGGCAGGTCTATTGAAACCAGAAGCTGCTTATCGTTTGATTTCTGAATTGAAAGACACGGTTTCTCTTCCAATTCATTTACACACTCATGACACAAGTGGTAATGGTATTTATACGTATTCTAGAGCAATAGAAGCTGGTGTTGATATCGTTGATACGGCTATTGGTGCTTTAGCTGGATTAACATCACAACCAAGTGCGCAAACTCTATATTATGCGTTAGAAGGAAAAGAAAGACAGCCTAAATTTGAAATCGAGTCACTTGAGCAATTATCTCTTTATTGGGAAGAAGTTCGTAAATACTATCGTGACTTTGAAAGTGGCATGAATGCACCACATACTGAAGTGTATAAACATGAAATGCCTGGTGGTCAGTACAGTAACTTACAACAACAAGCAAAAGCTGTTGGTCTTGGTGATCGTTGGGATGAAGTAAAAGAAATGTATCGTCGTGTAAACGTAATGTTTGGTGATATTGTAAAAGTAACACCATCTTCTAAAGTAGTTGGCGATATGGCTTTATTTATGGTGCAAAATGATTTATCCGAAGAAGATGTTTTAACTAAAGGAAAAACGATTGACTTCCCGGATTCTGTCATTGAACTATTTATGGGTTATTTAGGACAACCTTCAGGAGGCTTCCCAAAAGAACTGCAAACAGTTATTTTAAAAGGAAAACAACCAATTACTGTTCGTCCTGGTGAGTTACTAGAGCCAGTTGATTTTGATGCATTAAGAGAAGAATTAACGGAAGAAATTGGACGCACGCCATCAAATAAAGATCTACTTGCATATGCACTTTATCCAAAAGTGTTCGTAGACTTTGTGAAGACAAGAGATCGTTTTGGTGATGTTTCTAATCTTGATACACCAACTTTCTTATTTGGTATGAGATTAGGTGAAGAAATTGAAGTAGAAATTGAAAAAGGTAAAACATTAATCGTTAAATTTATATCAATGGGTGAACCGTTGGCAGATGGAACGCGTGTTGTTTACTTTGAATTAAATGGTCAATCACGACAAGTTATCATTAAAGATGAAAATATTAAATCATCTGTTGTGACAAAAATTAAGGCTGATCCAAAAAATGCAAACCATATAGGAGCAACTATGCCTGGAACAGTTATCAAAGTAGTTGTTGAAAAAGGTGATCAAGTGAAGCAAGGGGATCATCTAATTATTACAGAGGCAATGAAAATGGAAACAACTGTCCAAGCACCATTCTCAGGTACGGTTCAAAATATTTATGTGAAAGATGGAGAAGCAATCAGTACTGGTGATTTGTTAATTGAAATTAGCAAATAATGATTATTCGAAAATAAAGGGGACTCTCAAAAGATTGTTAATTAACAATCTTTTGGGAGTCCTTCTTTTTGTACTTTAAGTAAGTTTAACTTATTCTTGTAATGAAATCACTGTAGATTGATCTTTAACTTGAGAGGAATCGATTGTAGATAGACTTTCCAGTTTTTGCTCGATGAAATTTTTGCGACTTCTTGAGGTAAGTAAAAGTAAATAGCAGAGAACTCCAAAAAAACAGGCAATAAACAAGGAGTGAGCTAATGCTATGTACAAATTTTGTCTTGAAAAAATAATAAAAGCTCCAGCGGTAACTTGTAATAGAACTAGAATAAACGCAATAGTCCAACCAATATATATGATTTTTTGATGCTTATAATGCCTAATGGCTATAATCATCGTAACGAAAACCCATAATAAGATTAGTCCAGCAACAACACGATGTCCCATTTGAATCCATTCATATAGATTGCCAGGTATACCAATCTCATTATTTGTACAAAAAGGCCAATCTTTACACACCAAACTAGATTTTGTGTGTCGAACCAATGCTCCGGAATAGACAACGATATAACTAAAAATGGCGATACCAATTATATGAAATTTCATTCTACGGTCAATGATTAGTTTTTCGGCTTCAAATTTTTTATCTACTTCAAATATTAGTAATGTCAATAATAAAACCGCGGAAAAAGAAATAAGCGAAATGCCAAAATGAAGGGCTAATACAAAGTCGGACTGAGCCCATTTAACAGCGGCTGCGCCAATTAATGCTTGAAGAACAAGAAAACCAATAGAAATCAAAGATAGTAGTTTAGCTTCACGAATCTGTCCAATCTTTTTCCATGACCAGATTGATAAGATCAAAACCATGATTCCTACTCCGCCTGAAACAAGGCGATGAGTTAGCTCAATCAGTAGTTCAACATTGAGTTCATTTGGAAAAATCTCACCATTGCAAAGTGGCCAAGAACGTCCACAGCCTAAGCCGGAATTTGTTTTTGTTACTAATGCCCCTCCCAATAAAACAAAAAGCATTCCAATAGAAGTAAGAACGGAAAACCATTTAAGAGATTCTTTCACTTATTTTTCACCTTCTTTTTCTTGATAGTACACAAAATAGCATGATTTTACAAGTTTGTTATTTTTTGTTTTAATATAAGATAAATGGTGGATTGTGAAATAAAAAAAAACTGTTAAACTTCTATGTGATGATATAAGTCACAATATCGTCAAAGATATACAAAATTAATTCATAAATTTTGATAAAAGTATGATTTAATTAAAAATAATGCACTATATATAAAGTGGAAAAGTTATTTACAAATAATAAGAGGTGATACTCTTAAGCAAAATAGGTAATAGTATTTAATAATGGAATTTTCACAACAAAAAAAGGGATAAAATTACATTTCATGAAAGCGCCATAGGTTACAAAAATTCAAAAGTATGAAATAATGATGATATATCTTTTTTGTTGCGTTAAGAATTAAAGGGGGAAGAATCATGTCTAACATAAGGGCTGCAACGGAAACTGTTAATGGAGAAGCGTCCGTGCATTCAACAATAGAGGAAACATCAGCTTGGCAAGACTTTCTTGCTCTTATTAAAGTAGGAATCGTAAATTCTAATATGATTACCACTTTTACTGGTCTATGGTTAGCTTTACATTTTACGGGGATGAGCTTTTTACACAATCTTGATTTAGTATTCTTTGCTCTAGCGGGTTCTGTTTTTATTATTGCTGGATCTTGTAGCTTTAATAACTATTATGATAGAAATATTGATCACCTTATGGAAAGAACAAAAAATAGACCAACTGTAACAGGAAAAGTTAGCTCTTCAAAAGTGTTAACATTAAGTTTTATTTTAATTGCTATTGGACTAGTTTTGTTGACGCTTGCAAACATTACCACTGCAATAATAGGGTTTATTGGGGTTTTTGCATATATTGTTTTATATACAATGATTACTAAACGTCGATATGTTTCTAATACAATTGTAGGTAGCATTTCAGGTGCCATTCCACCTTTAATTGGCTGGGCTGCGATTGACCCAAATTTAGATGTACTGGCATGGGTTTTATTTGCAATCATGTTCTTATGGCAACCACCTCATTTTTATGCACTAGCTATGAAACGTGTGGAAGAGTATCGAGCTGCCAATATTCCTATGTTACCAGTAGTAAAGGGATTTAAAGCGACTAAACGCTCCATAATATCGTGGGTGACTGCTCTGCTTATTGTTCCATTCTTTTTAACACCCTTAGGGACACCTCTTGTCGTTCTGGCTGCTATTTTAGGTGCAGGGTGGTTTATTTTAGCCTTAAAAGGGCTAACAATGAAAGATGATATAAAATGGGCTCGAATAATGTTTATATATTCTCTAAATTATATGACCATCTTGTTTGTAGCAATGGTTATAGTAACCTTGATATAGTATGATACTGCAGCCTGTTTATATAAACAGGCTGCAGTTAACTAGAATGGATTAATAGTTTTTTCTCATATACATAAGAATAGCCCTATTTGTTGACAATTAGATCGATAAGTAGCAAAATTAGAACAAACGGTTGCATTCCTTTTTATTACAAAATTGGTGATGATTACTTTTTGATGAATTAAGATACTAGTGTTAGTTTTGTAAATCAAAACATTGCGAAACTAGCCTGCTAAGCATCATCCGTTTTCCTATTTGGAGTTCTTTCTTTTTATAGAAATTTAAATATAGGAAGAATTTTTTTAAAAACACAAAAGGGATTTGTGAAAAATTTTAACGAAAGAGGAGGGGTTACTAAGCTTATGAAAAGAAAGCTACACAAATGGCGATGGCTACCATTATTAGGGGTTTTAATGTTCGTTTTGTCAGGTTGTGGGATTGCTTCTTTATCCTCATTGCGACCAGCAGGTGATGTTGCTCAAACTCAGTATGATTTAATGATGTTAAGTACATGGATTATGGTATTAGTGGTAATTGTAGTTTCAATTATCTTTCTTATGGTGTTGTTCCGCTTCCGTCGAAGAAAGGGAGACGAGACCATTCCTAAACAAGTTGAAGGAAGTCATAAGCTTGAAATGGCTTGGACTGTTATCCCGATTATTCTTTTGATAATTCTGGCTATTCCGACAATTAAAGCGACATTTGATCTAGCTGATACAAATGCAATGGAAAAAAAGGATGAGAATGGAAAGACAAAAGATGCTCTTGTTATAAATGTTCGTGCTAATCTCTATTGGTGGGAGTTTGAATACCCGGATTTAGGAATTATAACAAGCCAAGATTTAGTCGTCCCAACTGATGAAAAGGTGTATTTTAATGTGAAGGCATCAGATGTGAAACATTCGTTTTGGGTTCCTGCTGCTGGTGGAAAGATGGATGCGAACCCAGAAGGTGACAATCAATTGTTTTTAGTATTTGATAGTAAGAAAGCAGACGAAGCAAAAGATGTATTTTATGGTAAATGTGCTGAGCTTTGTGGGCCTTCACATGGATTAATGGATTTTAAAGTAGTCACTAAATCAAAAAGTGAATTTGCTGCTTGGGCAAAGGAAATGAAAGCGGTTAAGCAATCTGCAGTAGTAGGAAGCGTAGCTAAACAGGGAGAGGATGTTTTTAATAAAAGCTGTATAGGCTGTCATGCGGTTACTCCAAATGACGCTAGACCTGAAGCTGCACGTACCGCTCCGAACTTAGCAACATTTGGCGAACGTCAAAAAATTGCAGGCGTATTAGATCATACCGATGAAAATTTAAAAAAGTGGCTAAAGAGTCCTGATAAATATAAACCAGGAAATTCGATGACTGGTACTTACGGCAATCTTTCAGATGAACAAATTGATGCACTGACAGCGTATTTAATGCAGCTGAAAGTGGAACAAAAATAGGATACAGTAAGGGGGTTGAATTGTGAATACGTACGCTAATAAAAAAAGTTTTGGCGGAGTGTTATGGGATTTTCTAACGACGGTAGATCATAAAAAAATCGCCATTTTGTATCTTGTTGCCGGTGGTTTGTTTTTCGTTTTAGGCGGCTTAGAAGCGATGTTAATCCGAATCCAGCTTGCCATACCAAATAATGATTTCGTAAGTGCAGGATTGTACAATGAAATTTTAACGATGCATGGAACGACTATGATTTTCCTGGCCGCTATGCCTCTGGTTTTTGCTATGATGAATGCTGTAGTTCCCTTGCAAATTGGGGCACGGGATGTAGCATTTCCATTTTTAAATGCATTAGGCTTTTGGCTATTTTTCTTTGGAGGAATCTTTTTAAATCTTTCCTGGTTTATGGGAGGGGCTCCTGATGCAGGGTGGACTTCTTATGCATCACTCTCACTATATTCACCTGGTCATGGAATTGACTTCTATGTATTAGGTCTTCAAATATCAGGATTCGGTACCTTGATTGCAGGAATAAATTTTCTAGTGACAATTGTTAATATGCGTGCCCCGGGAATGACGTATATGCGGATGCCTCTGTTCACTTGGACTACATTTGTTGCTTCTGCATTAATTTTATTTGCTTTCCCTCCACTTACAGTTGGCTTAGTCTTAATGATGTTTGACCGAATGTTTGGTTCTAACTTTTTTGAAGTGGCTGCTGGAGGAAATACAATTATTTGGGAGCATTTATTTTGGATATTTGGTCATCCCGAAGTATACATTCTAATCTTACCTGCTTTCGGAATTTTTTCGGAAATTTTACCCACATTTTCAAGAAAAAGATTATTTGGCTATTCCTCGATGGTATTTGCAACGGTGTTGATTGGTTTCTTAGGTTTCATGGTGTGGGCACATCATATGTTTACAACGGGTCTTGGACCGATAGCTAATGCTATTTTTGCAGTAGCTACAATGGCTATTGCGGTACCGACAGGAATTAAAATTTTCAACTGGCTGTTTACGATGTGGGGCGGTAGTGTGAAGTTTACGGTACCTATGTTGTATGCAGTTGCCTTTATTCCTTCGTTTACAATGGGTGGGGTAACGGGAGTTATGAATGCTGTAGCGCCAGCTGATTATCAATATCATGATTCGTATTTTATTGTGGCCCACTTTCATTATGTAATCGTTGGTGGAGTGGTTTTTGGTCTCTTAGCTGGTGTTACGTTCTATTGGCCAAAAATGTTTGGTACCATGTTGAATGAAGCTATGGGAAAAGTCACCTTTTGGACATTCGTAATTGGCTTCCATTTGACATTCTTTATTCAGCATTTCTTAGGACTGATGGGGATGCAACGTCGTATCTTTACATTCCAAGACAATCAGGGGCTTAATACAGGAAATATGGTTAGTACAATTGGTGCCATTTTAATGGCCTTTTCGGTTATTGTCTTGCTGATTAATGTTATTATCACATCAGTAAAAAATAAAAAGGTTGGAAATGATCCGTGGGGGGATGGTCGTACGTTAGAGTGGTCAATTTCCTCGCCACCACCTTATTATAACTTTAAGCAGCTTCCACTTGTACGTGGATTAGATGCTTACTGGATTGAAAAAATGGAGGGAAAAACGGAAATGACACCAGCAGAGCCCATAGGTGATGTTCATATGCCAAACTCCTCTATTTTGCCATTGACTATTTCTTTTGGTTTGTTTGTAGCCGCATTTGGGGCACTATATCATCAAGATCAAGATAAAACATGGACGACAACTGTTATTATCATTGGTTTGTTAATTACTTTTGGGTCAATGTTCATTCGATCTATTAAAGACGATCATGGGTACCATATTCATAAAGAGGAGTTATTGGAAGATCCTAATGACAAGGGGGTCAAGGTATAATGGAAATCAATGAAAAGCTCACTGATACGACATGGCCAGCAGCTCCTGAAAAAGCCACTTTAGAAGGGAAGAATAAATTTTTAGGATTTTGGTTTTTTCTTGGTGGTGAAACCGTCCTTTTTGCTTCACTTTTTGCGACTTACCTAGCTTTAAAGGATAAAGTGCCTAATGGGGATGCTGCACTCGCTAAGGATTTATTTGAACTTCCGTTAACTTTATTATCGACCATGCTGTTATTAACAAGCTCTTTAACAAGCGTTTATGCTATGTATCATATGAAAAATCATGATTTTAAACGAATGCAAGCATGGTTACTAATCACAGTCATTTTGGGAGCATGCTTTTTAGGAACGGAAATCTATGAGTTTAATCATTATGTACATGAATTTCATCATACTTTTACGAGCAGCGCGTTTGGTTCTGCATTTTATGCACTAGTTGGTTTTCATGGAGGACATGTTGCGTTTGGTTTATTGTGGATTATTACTCTAATGGTTCGGAATGCGGGTCGGGGATTAACCTTGTATAATGCGCCAAAGTTCTATATTGCAAGTTTATATTGGCATTTCATTGACGTTGTTTGGGTATTTATTTTTACAGTTGTATATTTAATGGGAATGGTGGGATAGCAGAATGGATAACTCTCAGTCAAATTCAACTAACCCAAGACTAAGCTTAAAGTATCGTCGAAAAAAAAATGCGGAAGAAATGAAGCATCAGGTTATTACCTTTATTATGATGATTATTTTTACTCTAATTTCTTTCGCGGCTGTATGGTTTGATTTTTCTGAATGGTTTATAAAACCGATTATTCTATTGCTAGCGGCTGTTCAAGTAATATTTCAACTTTACTATTTTATGCATATGCAGCATAAGGGCCATGGAATGGTTACATTGTTTCTGTATTCGGGTTTACTAGTTGGGCTACTGACGGTGTTAACTTTTATCACGATTGTCTGGCTTTAGGTGAAAATAGAAAATCGGCTAAGTTTAGCCGATTTTCTATTTTTCTATATGGATTGGTATGAATGGATAATAAAAGAGTTCCTATAGGTACATTGACTTTTGCTCCCACTAGAGACTAATTCTGTGTTCTTTTAAACTTAATTTGAGGTGATGAAATGTCTATTAGTATTTTTGGTTTTCGTGCGTTATGGAGCCCTTACTATTTAACAGTCCTTATTATTTTTACGATAGGCTATTTCTGGTTAGTATCGAGGTATCGTCAGAGAAAACCCGAAGGCTTCGTATTAACTAAACGACAAGTGTTTTATTTTTTATTGGCCATGTTTTTGTTATATGTGGTGAAAGGATCACCCATCGATTTACTGAGTCATATTATGTTTAGTGCTCATATGACACAGATGGCGATTCTTTATCTTGTGATTCCACCGTTATTTATTATAAGTATCCCAGAGGGGATATGGGGAATAATCTTGGCAGGAAAAAGTAGACAAGTTATTTTTTCTTTTTTTACAAAACCACTTATTGCGTTATTGTTTTTTAACATCCTGTTTTCATTTTACCATTTGCCATTAGTGTTTGATCATATAAAATCAAGTATGATTTTACATGCTGGCTATACGGTACTTTTATTTATCACAGCTGTATTTATGTGGTTCCCATTGGTGAATCAGATACCTGAGAAAGATAGTCTTTCTGGTGTTAAGAAAGTGGCTTACATCTTTGTAAGCGGAATATTAATGACACCTGCATGTGCACTTATTATTTTTGCTAGCAGCCCGATTTATAGTACCTTTACCAATCCAGAAAGCTGGGCTAACGCCATGAGGCTCTGCGTGCCAGCTTCGACTTTATCTGATTTACATTTAAGTGGACCTGAGGTGTTTAGTGGTTTACCAGCCATTGAGGATCAACAGCTTGGTGGAGTACTAATGAAAATTATCCAAGAAATTGTATTAGGTTATGTATTAGGTGTTATCTTTTTTACCTGGTTTAAAAAAGAGAATGGTGGCGAAAATGCCATTGATCCTGTTCCAACAGAGTGGAAAACGGTAGACTAAAAGCAGTATTTTAAATACAGGTAAATATTTCATAAAAGTGAGCATTTTGTTAATATTACTACTGTATTATTGAGTTTTACTATATCCTCCTATAAAATGAAAGAATAATACAAAATAGAGAGGACGTTACATATTTTATGTCATTACCAATTCTACCGACGATAAGTACCGCTTTTATTGTGCTCAGTGCTATTACTGTTGCCATTGGCTGGTATCAAATTAAACAAAGAAAACGAGAAACACACCAAAAGACGATGATATGTGCAGCAGTATTTGCTGTAATATTCTTTGTTATTTATGTATCCCGAACAGTATTTATTGGGAATACATCCTTTGGTGGACCTGATCATATTAAACTTTATTACACAATCTTTTTGATTTTTCATATTATTCTAGCTACTGTTGGCGCAGTTTTAGGAATTACGATGCTTGTTACTGGATATAAAAAGAATTTTGCTTATCATCGTAAATGGGGTCCTAGAACAAGTATCATTTGGTTTTTTACTGGTATTACAGGTGTAGCAGTTTATTTACTTTTATATGTGTTTTATCATGGAGGAGAAACCGTATCCGTGTTTAGAGCCATATTAGGGTATTGATGAAAATGCAATTAATTTAAGGACGAATTCTAAATGATTTCGTCCTTTTTAGATATTAACGTTATTTTGGGTGATAGTGGGAAAATTTGATTGATTTAATCACTTTGACTAAAAACACTTGGAGGACGATGAAGTTCAAACCCGGTATGGCACGGAGGAAAAAGTCCTTATCAAGGCGATGAAGGACAAAACTTGGTATGGCACGGAGGAAAAAGTCCTTATCAAGGCAATGAAGGACAGAATCTCGTATAGCAATAAGAAAAATGTCCTTCATCAAGCCATAAGGGTGAAAACAACTAAAAATAAGCGTCATGCTTCAAGTAATCTCTGGCAATTATTTAAGTCAATCGACCGTTGATTAGAAGGTAAAAATTTGCGTATGTGCTAGGATCTGACTTTTTCACCCTAGCACAAGAGATATTAAAGTCCGTTAAACTCGTCTAATTCTTTTTTGACATCTGCTAAGATTTTTTCGCATTGTTTTACTAGTGATACAGGGAAGTATTCTCCTTCACCATACTCAACACCGTGTGGGTAATAATGTTTTCCTAATAGTGGTACTAGGAATTTAATGGTTGCTTTATGAGCGCCTACATCCCCTTCAGTAGCATAACCAAGCAGTCTAAGGTAATAAACTCCCTCCGGCAATTCAAATTTCCGATCGTAACTGACTCTTTCGTAATCCCATTGCTCTGCACGAATTAAACCGTATCTAGGTAATAAATGATCTAGATGGTTTAGGTCGGCTGTAGCGTTTTGCAATCCAGAGTTTTCAAATTTCATGAATGGTACCTCCTAATGGTTACAATAAAATCTATTTATGATATTTGAAAATTATGTAAAAAATGAAAGTAAATAGTATATTATAGAAAATTTTACCTTATTATTTATAATAGTATGAATTGAATGAAGTTGCAAATAACACACAGGTAAATTTTACATAATTAACAAAATTTACATTACTTTGTAATTTTCGTTAAGATAAATCCATTTAGTTTTTACAAAAACTCAGTCTTTTATACTAAATAACAATGATATAATTATTGCAATATAAATGGGAGGAAGTGATCCTCTGAAAAATTTCATAAGAGTTTTGCTATTAGCTATTATATTTTTTGTTATAGGGATTTTCTTTAATATTGGTCAAAAGGATGATCTGCATTCAATTCTTATAGGGAATAAAGAGATGAGCTCATATGAAGGTGAGCTTCAGACAAATCATGTGGATGAAAAAAAAGACAGTACCAAGGAAGTTGAAGGACTTGCTGCAACAATAGGTAAAAAAGAAAAAGAGATTAAAGAGATTTATGGTAGCCCTTCTCGAATTGATCCTTCGGCATATGGATATGACTGGTGGATTTATAATCAAAAAGAAGATAACTATTTTCAGCTAGCAGTTGAAAAGGGAAAAGTAGTTTCTGCTTATGGAATTGGTGATCAAGTGAATATAGCGCCATTTAAAATTGGCCAGTCTATCGATGAAATTTATTCAAGCTTGTATGCGGAGACATCTGTTGATATTGAAGCAGATGGAAGCAATTATAGGTTTGAATTATCAGAAGAGGATATGAATATGAGACCACTCATAGAATTAGGCGATAAATATGCTCAGCTTTATCTAGATAAGTTTACGGGCACACTTTCAAGTGTGCGTTTCTTAGATGATTCGACATTATTAAAACATAAGCCCTATGAATTAATATATCGTGGGGAATTAATGCCTGAAGAAGTTTTGTCAAATGAAGATTGGGCTAAAATAGAAGCGGGAAATAAGCAACAAATCTTTGATATTACGAATATCATGCGAAATAGATTTAATGTAGACCCACTAAAATGGGATGAACCGACTGCAAATGTAGCCTACCTTCATAGTCAAGATATGGCTGATGCTAATTATTTTTCACATGTATCTGAAACAAAGGGAGACTTGGCAGATCGTTTAGAAGTTGGTCATGTTACCTACCATTCAGCCGGAGAAAATATTGCAGCCAATTATGTAGATGCCATTGCTGTCATGGAGGGCTGGTTGAATAGTAAAGGGCATCGCGATGCTTTATTAAATGAAGAATTCACTTATTTGGGTGTCGGTGTATACGAAAAATATTACACCCAAAATTTTATATCTAAATAGGTAGACAAAACGGGTTCCGGATGGAACTCGTTTTTTAATGCACATTTTATGATTGGTTGCATAATCTACAATAGTCAAATGTCTTGGTGAGGTGAGAATAATGGCTAAAAAAAAACGACAGTCAATTGAACAATTTAGAGAGTTTGTTAAGCGACATCCTCATTTACGAAATGAAGTCAAACAAAAACAATCAACCTGGCAAGAGCTTTTTGAAGAATGGTATCTATTAGGTGAAGGCCATCCTCGCTGGAAAGTTGATCAAAAGGAAAGTGAACAAACACAATTAGCGGATAATCTTAATGAATCTGACAAAAGTCAAGAAGTTATTGGCATGCTGCTTGGAGCGGTAAAAAATATGGATATTAATCAGATTCAACAATATATTAAAAGTGCAAACCAAGCACTCGGAACGATACAAGGCTTGGTAGAAATGTTTCAAGGAAGTAGAACTACTACAGAAGAGGAGTCCTCGACGCCAAAACCTGATAGGGAACAACAAAAAAATCCATTTATGTTTAGAAAAGATTAAAGGGGTGGGTAAACTTGAGGCAAAATATTTATCAGTACATTGAAGAGAATGAGGATATCCGCCAATACTTAAGAATCCAACCCGTTTGGTATAAAAGGTTAATGCGTAATCCACATCATCTTGACCAATTAGAGACAGAAGCCACCTATTTTTTTAAAAAGTCGATTCCTCATCGCGTTTCTAAGTTTTCTGACAGTGTTCAGGTAGCGAATATGATGCTTCAGATGTTTCAAGCAGTGAATCAAACAGGAGAATAGTAATTTAAGGAGTAAATTGCTTCTTTTAGCCAACAATAAGGGGTAAAGGAGGTAATAATATGAAGAAAATAACAACTGTCTTACTTTTCATAGTAGTTATTCAAATTTATTTTCCAAAAGTTTTCGAGTCTAATTTTATCCATAGAATGTTTGAAATAAAAACCTCTGCAGCAATGGTTGACGTATCGGATCAGAGTTTTTCTGTAAAAACTTTTGTTAAAGGGGATGACGTATATGTTGAATGTTATGTAAGAGATTATCGTTTTACACGATCTAATAAAAAGGAGACTGCATCTATTGCTGTAACAATTGATGACGATAAACAAAGCGTGTATAAAACGGCTGCTTTTATCTTAAAAGATTTTTCCAATGGGAAGCATACCATCAAATTAGAACTGGTAAATGAGAATGGGAAAAAAATAGGATTAAAGAAGGAATTTCAAGTACATATTCACTCTGCCGTATAGTACCATTCGCATCTTAGATGAAGAAATGGTAAACTGATGGTGGAGGTGAGCTATTCATGCTTACTACTATGGAGACCATTGATATTATTGAAAAAGCAGAGGCTTTAGGGGAAATTGTTATTCAATCAGAAATTGGTGAAAATTATTTTCATCATTTATATAAGGTGAAGAGCGATAAACTTGCACAGCAAAAAATGAATAAATTTGTTGCCTTAAAAGATTTATATGAAGAAGTGCAACGATTTGGGAAATACCATCCTGAATACAAAAGGGTTAATTCAGAGATTCGAGTAGCAAAACGGGAAATGGATTTACATCCGACAATAGCTGATTTTAAAAAAGCAGAAACAGATTTGCAAACGGTTTTGGATGAAATTAGTTTGAAACTGGGTAAAGCCGTATCAGAGCAAATTAAAGTACCGACAGGAAACCTTTTCTTTGATTCAGGCTCAAGCAGTTGTTCAAGTGGTGGCTGTGGTTCAGGTGGCAGCTGTGGATGCTCATAAGTAAAATCTGATTTTTTAACAGAAATGAAAAGTGGAAAGCCCGTAGACTCCTCGAAAATGCTACCGCATTTCCTTCGTGCGTGGGCGGATTCGAGGAAGCTGAATCAATGTCCTGCGGGATAGCAAGTAGCCAAGACCCCATAGGAACGAAGTGACGAGGAGGCTTGGCGCTCGCCCATGGAATGCGAAGGGCTCTCCTATTTCACGAAAAAGAAATTATTGTTGTAAGCTAACTTTCAGCTATGCTACACTTGTAATAAACCTTAAAATAGTGGGAGATAGAAAAATGATTGGAGCTAGACAGGGGATTATCGTCTATTTACATACATTAAAACAAGCAAAAATGCTTAGAAAATTTGGAAATATTCATTATGTATCAAAGAAACTAAAGTATGTTGTTTTGTATACGAATATGGATGATGTAGAAGCATTAGCGGAGAAGCTAAAAAGCTACTCCTTTGTAAAAAGAGTGGACTTCTCTTATAAACCGTTTCTAAAAGTGGAGTATGAGAACTCTAAACCAGACAAAGCTAAAGAATATGATTATAAGATGGGTATTTAAGAAGCTGACAAAGTCAGCTTCTTTTATTTGAGAATTATCCATACTTAAGATCGTCACGGGCTCATGTCTTCGTCTGTGTGACCGACAACATCCACCGAAAGGCTATCCGCTTTTTTTCGTGCGATGTAATGCTTTCGAAGCCCTCTTTGTCCCATGGGCCTCAGTCCATAGGACGATGAACGTGGACCTTCCGCATTTCTACATCCATTGGTGGTAAATATTTATTCATACGCAGGATGCCAATGAGGTACTGATAATATAAAACTGTATCAGCAAAAAGAGTGGATGGTTTTACATCCAATTCAATAATGTTTTTGCCTACTTCTTTTGCTAGGCCCTCAAAAAGCTCATATCTTTTATTATGAGTAACATTTGGGTTTGGAATGCCTTCACGACAAATGTATAGTGGCTGAAATTTACCTTCAGTTGTTGGTTGCATGACTACAACAGGGGAGGTTACTTTATTATTATTTATAGTTGTATGGAGTGTTAAAAGTCTAGCAACTCGATGTTTATTACTTTTACCTATTTCAAGTAATTCAAATAAATCAGAAGTTCCTTGTCCAAGCTCAATAAAACGTTGAATCAAACCAATCTCTCCTCATGTAAGTATTCCTTCATACTTTATCATTTCTATGAATAAAAGAGAAGTTCCGCCCCTTTTTCTATATGTTCACATAATTTTACCGTGACTTTTATCATAGTATTTGTTAATTTAGGTTATGTTAAACCATTTTTTATACATCAAAAAGGAGGGATTATCCTATGAATCGGATTCTTTTGGCAATCCTTCTTATCTTGTTACTTTTTACAGGTGGAGTATTATTATGGCAATGGAATATATACACAGATAGTAAATCTGATCTGGATAGTAAGACAACCGAAGCAGATGAAACAATCCGTATGTCTGTTACGGATCAAGATATTAAAATCATTCATGAAATTACAAGTCTTCCTGCAGGAAATTATGACTTGCAAAATATTGAAGGCAAACAATTATCATGTCTAGAAGATAAAAAGGAATGTAAAATAACAAATAAAGACAAGCTTCAAACGACTGGTGGGTCTATCCAGTTAACTTACTCATTAAAAAAGTCCAAAGCCTCAGCTTTTGTGTTAAATAACTGGGCAGTGCAGATAAAAGATGTAAAGATGAATCAAACACAAGTTGAAATTACGCATTATGGAAAGAATGTAGGAGTTTGGGTAGCTGGTGCAAGGAATGTTGGCCAAACCAAGAAAAAAAATATTAGTTATTTTGTATTTACGGGAAATGACGGTGTTTTTCCCTTGTTTTATCGGAATAAGGGGTTAAAGAAGGTAGAGAACAATGGGTTCACCGTTTATGGAAGCTCAGCCAATGCAGTGATTAAAGCGGCAAAACAGTATGAAGTTAAAACGCCCTTTACCTTTGTTATTTCAAATAATGTGGATTCGTTTACTTCTGAATTTTTGCTAATTAGGCCTAATAAAGACTATATTTTAGAGGTATTATCGAATCGATTCTATAATAAAAATTACCCTTTTAAAAACAAACAAGAGAAATGGCTACAATCTTTGATTGGGGCTTATGTAGTAGATGAAGAAGTTGAAGGTAAAACAAAAAAACTAATGATAGAATTATCGAAACAATTGAGTAAAGTACAGCAAGATTATTTTGCTTCATTACTCAAAGAAAATCGTGGTCATGATTTTTCTGCTAGTTATTTAGATAAATTATTATCGGAAGTAACCGGTATGGAATCAGATTATTTTATTCGTAATAAATCGGAGAAGCATCTAATAAGCCCACTTTATTTTATGAATCATGCTATATGGTATGATGCAAAAGAAAAGGGTGCAGCTATTGAGTCTATTACAATGAATAATAAACGCTATTATTCATTAACTCAGGTTACGAAGCATTTAGGATTTAAAATGGAGCGGGTTAGTAGTACACATATTTATTTAACAGATGGGTCAAGGTCGTTTCGGTTATACCCTGGTAAAAGTACATTTCTTTATAATGAAAAAGCATATAGCATAAAAGGTGAATTACTTAAAGAACTGAACAATAAATTTTATATTAGTGAAGAATATATGTTGAAAATTTTCAACATATTGATTCGTGAAAAAGACAATGAACTACAATTAATTAATTTAAACTAGAAATTTCGCGAAATTAAGGGTTCCTTATAATAAGAATGCGCAGCTCCGACCCGAAAGAATCAACCAGATTTCAAAGCATTACAAAAAGATCAAGGAAAATGTAGTTGAGGAACAAAGGAGTTGGACCGTAGCATAAGCCAAATTAAATGATCATCTCAATATTAGTATTTTTCAAAACCTGATGATCCTTCTAAATATCTTAGCGAGCTCCGACCCGAAAGAATCAACTAGATTATAAAGTATAGCTGAATGATCATGAAAAATGGAGATGAAGAACAAAGGCGTTGGACCGAAGCATACCACTCAATGAATGATTAGATCAATACGAAATATTTTTCAAAACACATGGTCTTAATAAAATAAATGAGCGAGCTCCGACCCTTTACCTCTAAAAAAAGCCCTGCAGAATTCTGCAGGGTCCTTCTATGCCAGAATAAGGACTAGAAGGCAAAGGGAGAGGAGAAACCGGAGGAAGAACTTATGGGGAAACGTAAGTCTTCTCCGCGGTTGGCAACAACATCTACGAATTGGATGTTGTTAATCATATTATGGCCAAAATTATTGTTCTTATTCAAAAGAAACTGATTTCATTATAAGGTTATTAGAACGATTATTATTTGATTTAAAGGTTGGCGATACTTTTTGATTATGGTAGGATTATTGAGTATATAAAAAATTGTCAAAAAATGTGGTGAGAACATGAGAGTTGTTTCTGGAACATGCAAAGGAAGAGCATTAAAAGCTGTACCGGGGACAGGAACTCGACCAACAACAGATAAAGTAAAGGAATCCATCTTTAATATGATTGGACCCTATTTTGACGGCGGCCTTGTCCTTGATTTATTTGCAGGCAGTGGTGGTCTCGGAATAGAGGCACTAAGTAGAGGGATGGACAAAGGGATTTTTGTTGATCGAGATTATTCTGCTATGCAAACTGTGAAATCGAATTTGGACTTATGTAAACTTTCTGAACAAGCAGAAGTATATAAAATCGATTCACAGCGTGCATTAAAAGCATTGATTAAGCGGGAGTTATCTTTTGATTTAATTATGCTTGATCCACCTTACAAGAAGCAAAAACTTATTGAGTTGTTGGAGGAGATCTCTAAGGCTAGTATTCTAAATGATACGGGGTATATTGTTTGTGAACATAGCCATGATGTGACTTTACCAGAACAAGTTGGTGGTTTAATCATAAAAAGAAAAGAGGTATATGGAATTATTGCGATTACCATATATCAATGGGAACAATTTCAAGAGGAGGTATAGGATTCATGGGGAAAATAGCGATTTGTCCAGGCAGTTTTGACCCAGTTACATTTGGTCATCTAGATATTATTCAAAGGGCTGCGGATGTATTTGGTGAAGTGTATGTAGTAGTGTTAAATAATTCAGATAAAAATAAATTATTTTCTGTGGAAGAACGAATGAGTTTAATTCGACAAGCGACAGCACATATTCCAAATGTTAAAGTGGATTCCTATCACGGTTTGACAGTGGATTATGCTGAAAGCGTTTCCGCCGACGCAATCATAAGGGGACTTCGTGCGGTATCAGACTTTGAATATGAAATGAAAATAACATCTATGAATAGACTTTTGGATAATAAAGTGGAGACCTTTTTTATTATGACGAGAAACCAATATTCATTTTTAAGTTCTAGTATTGTTAAAGAGGTCGCCAAATATGACGGAGATATATCCGAACTTGTACCTCAAGTGGTTGCAGAGGCCATGCGTGAAAAATTTTCTAAAATGGATTCTGGCATAGATATAGATATAGAAATTTAATAAAATTTGGTAAAAACAAGGAGCATGCCGACACGCTCCTTGTTTTTATTTAGATACATATTTTTCTTTTTTTATTAAGATGAAAATATAAAGAGTTAAGGTAATGATTGTAAACAGTGGACCGATTTGTAACAAGGTTTCATATAATGAAAAAGTTTGGTCTTCCACCATTTGACTTACTGGATAATCCATGGTGACTTTACCAAAATGTGAAAACTCTAAATAAAGCGGATCCCAAAGAATATAAGCGAGTATAGCTGCAATAAAACCGTGTATGATTCGTGCAAAGAAAAAGGGCGCAAAGCGAATATCCGTTTCAGCTAAAATGCTAGCCACCTGAGCTTGGACGCTAAAACCGCTGAATGCTAAAATAAAGCTTGTCACCATTGTTTGCTGTAATAAGTTTGGATTGGTTACAGCACTAGATAATTGTGCACCTAGTGTCATTTCAAACATACCCGAAATAAGGGGAATGCTAAAGGAAGCTGGAAGCGAGAAGATCTCTAAAAAGCCCGCAATTCCATTTGCAAGTAAAGAAGTGATGTTCATTTGATACAGTAATTGATTAATAACGGAAAAAAGAATGATAAAGCCCCCTATCATTAATAATGTTTGAACAGATGATGTAACTGAGTCTCCTAGCATTTTTCCAAAGGGGCGAGTTTCTTTTAAACGCGTACGATGCATTTGTTTTAGGGCTGTAGTTAGTGAAGGAAGCTTTATTTTTCTTTTCGAAGGTGTTAATTCTTCTTTTCTTCCGTAAAAACGCATGATAATACCAACAATTGCATTTCCTCCATAATGGGCAACAGCAAGAATGACACCTAGATTTGGATTATGAAAAAAGCCCACAGAAATTGCGACAAAAATGAATAAAGGATTGGAAGAGTTTGTAAAGCAAACAAGCCGTTCTCCTTCAATTCGAGTTAATTGTTTTTCTAATCGAAGTCTCGCGGTAAATTTGGCACCCGCAGGAAATCCAGATGCTAGTCCCATTGCCCAAACAAATCCCCCGACACCGGGAACGCGAAAAAAGGGGCGCATTAACGGTTCGAGAATCACTCCTAAAAAACTAACAACTCCAAAACTAATTAATAACTCAGATAAAATTAGAAATGGTAGTAGGGATGGGAAAACGATTTGCCACCACATATGTAAGCCACTTTTTGACGCTTCAAAGGATTCTTGAGGAAAAATGACTAATGCGATAGCCATTATTGTTACAATTGCTGCTAAACTGATCGTTTTTAGTTTAGAAGATAACAAAGATTGCTCCTCCTTAATAAGTAATCTACAAGGCCTATTTTAAATGGTGGTGGTAAAATAGCAATCTTTTTACAGTGAATCATTCATACTCAGCAGTTGAAAGTATTCTTTTTATCGAAGCTCTGCTATTAATGCATATATTAAAGATATTATTATTATGATTATAAAGAATATGGAATTTTACCATCTTGTCCCCTATTTAATCCATATGCTTGTTTGGAAGGCTTTAAAACAATAATTTTAATACTTTAAGCTTAACTTTTCTAAAGGATTAAAGTATAAGAAAAGAAGGCCTTTAGGTCATGCTATAGGTGTATCTACTTTCGCCATTAGGGCGATAAGTCGTGTTTTTCTAATGAATCATTTGGGAAGTGACATAAGGGGGAATAGCAGTGCGAGAACCTATAATTGGGCTAGCCCTTGGTTCAGGTGGTGCCCGTGGATTTGCTCATTTAGGTGTCATTAATGTATTAAAAGAAGAAGGAATTCCGATTCATTTAATTGCCGGAAGTAGTATGGGAGCGTTAGTTGGCGTATTATTTGCTGCAGGTTTAGATGTTGAAAGACTATACAAAATGACTCATTTTTTTAAACGAAAATATTATTTAGATTTTACTTTACCTAAAATGGGCTTTATTTCAGGAAATCGAGTGAAAGAATTAATTCGTGTGTTTACATATGGAAAAAGCCTAGAGGAATTAGATATACCTGTTGCTGTCGTTACAACCGATATTAAAACAGGTGAAAAGGTTGTCTTTCGAGAAGGACCAATTGCTCCAGCGGTACGAGCCAGTATTTCCATTCCAGGAATTTTTGTCCCTGAGAAAATAAATAATCGTTTATTAGTCGATGGTGGCGTTGTGGATCGGGTACCTGTATCTGTTGCAAAAGAGATGGGGGCTGATATCGTCATTGCTGTAGATGTATCTCATATCAATCAAGAAGTAGAAATCACATCCATTTATGATGTTATTTTTCAAAGTCTAGAAATTTTGCAGATGGAGCTAGTGGAAAGTAGAGAATCTGCTTCAGATGTAATGATTCGTCCTCGTGTAGAAAAATATGGTTCGAAGTCGTTTACAAATTTACCTGAAATAATTACTATTGGAGAAGAAGCAGCTAGAAAAAAAATTGATATGATTAATGAACGTATTGAAACCTGGAAGGAGTCCATAAAAAATGAACCGTAAAACGCATGTCCTCCCAATTCTAGTTACGGTTTTTCTTGTTTTAGCATCAGCCTTTTATTATTTGCCATATTATGTGACAAAACCTGGTATGGCTAAAGAACTTGAGCCCATTATTGAAGTTTCAGATGGAGATCAAGCAGAAGGTAGCTTTATGCTAACCACCGTCAGAATGGGAAGAGCAAATATCTATTCTTATTTGCTTGCTAAATGGGATAAATACCAAGAAATTTATGCGGAATCCTCGGTTCGAGTCGAGGGTGAGACCGATGAGGAATATAATGTAAGACAATTGCATTTAATGGATAATTCCAAAAATCATGCGATTAAAGTAGCATATGAAAAAGCTGGAAAAAATTTTTCCTATAAGTATTTAGGCGTTTATGTTTTGGATGTTCATGAAGATATGCCTGCGGCGGATGTTTTAAAGGCAGGCGATCAAATTATTCAAGTAGATAATCTTCGCTTCGAATCTTCACGGCAATTTATGGATTACATTGCTACTAAAAAAGCAGGGGACAAGATACAAATCGTCTATAAACGTGAAGAAACAAAAAAAAGAGCAACGATTGCTTTGAAACCATTTAAAGATCGTCCTAATCAAGTGGGTCTTGGAATTTCTCTTGATGATTATACAAGAGTGACGACTGACCCCGTTGTGTCAATTAACTCAGAACAGATTGGTGGACCATCTGCTGGGCTAATGTTTTCTTTAGAAATTTATAATCAATTAACGAAAGGTGATTTAACAAAAGGCTACCAAATTGCAGGGACAGGTACCATGGATGAAGCGGGCAAGGTTGGACCCATTGGAGGGATTGGACAAAAAATAGTGGCAGCAGATAAATCTGGCGCAGATATTTTCTTTGCTCCAAATGAGAATGGGAGTACTCGCTCCAATTATCAAGATGCACTTATTGCGGCAAAAGACATTGATACAAAGATGAAGATTGTACCGGTAGATAGCTTTGAGCAGGCTGTGGAATATTTAGAACAACTTAAAAAGAAAGAAGGAAAGGGCTGACACAACTGAGTTGATGTCAGTTTTTTATACTGTCAGAACTTATAGCAATAGAATATTTAGGTACATCGACTTTCTCTTATAGCAATCATGTTTTCTAATAGGTCGAATCGTTTTTAAATTGCAATTAAGGATAATAATCAAGGGAGAAATGGGGCAATGATAATAGTGCAGGAATTTTGTTGTTATCATTTCGGATAACTATTGTTTTAAAGGAGGATCATTATGCCAAATGTAGAAGTGAGCTGTACCATATCAAATTGTACCTTTCATGCGATAGGGAATATTTGTGGGGCTAAGAAAATTACGATTGACATGGGGAATCAGTCAAAGTATGATACTGAGTTTTCACAAGAATTCGATTTTAAAAGCCGTACAGAAGAAGCAGATCAATCTAAGGATACATGCTGTAAAACGTTCAAACCAAAGGCAATCTAAGAGTAAAAGTGACTTATTGCTTCTAATGAATAAAAGGTTTAGATTAGTTAGTAATAAAGAGGCCGACTCAAAATGATTGTTTCTAATGAATTTTTGGGAATCAGCCTCTTCTTTTTCAAACGATTAGAATGCTGTTCTACAGTCAGAATCATTGACTATGGGTCAGCTTCTTAGCAATTTTCAAGAGCCTTACGCTTTTCTGATAATAGGAGCTGTAAATTCTCGCTTTAATAGTTCTGATTGATACGGTTCCCTTAAGCCTTGAGCAAAAATAGATGCAGCGCGTAAATCAGATTGGATCGCAGGATCATTGTAGGCAGACACTTTAGAAATAAAGGGAAGTGAGAGTTCTTTTTTTACTTCCTGTAAGTATTTTTGACCTGTTTCATTCATACCTAGTAGCCTGATGTAGGATGGGAAAGAATGAGGCTCAAGCTCTTTTTTGCGTGAGTGGTTCAAAATATGAATACATATTCGCTGAATGCGCGTCCAGGTGTATCGTTTTGTTTTTGAAAGCGTCATGAATTGTTGAAATGAACTTGATTGTTTAGCACTTTCCATTAAACGGTTTTCAATGCCCTCTTCGACATCACAAATTTCGGATAGTTCTGCAGCTGATGAAGAGAGAATTCGATATTTAAGGAATGGCCAATACATTTCCCAATTATGAAATTCTTTATAGTGCGATAGATATTGTTCTAAAATAGTTAGTGTTGACTGCGGGACATAGGTAGCAATAGCTTGCAGTGGCTGTTTTTCTCCTATTATTGCTTTTCGAATTCCTGTTGCACTGGCGATTGATGAAGAAGCAAAATTTGTATCATGATAACCTGCTGACACTCGTTGGATAGTAACAGGTTGAATCTTATATTGATTCTCTAAAGTTGCTTGCACATATTCTTTACCAAGAATATTATTTGGTAATGACAGGTCTAACACATGTTCATTTGATGAAATGGCTTTAAAAGCAAGAGATGCAGCTGTAGGATAACTATTCCCAGCTTTTAAAAAGCTTTTTAAAGCACTTTTGTACTCATCGTTTCGTTTTTGTAAAACATGATAGCTATGAACAAAAGAAGACAGATCTCCCTCTTCACTTCCAAAACAAAAATAATCACAGCTTAGTGATTCTAATAAGCTAATCGAACCACGGGCAAAAGTTTCTGCATTTGCAGTAGCAAAATGATAGGGAAGCTCGATGACAAGATCAATTCCACCCTGTAGTGCCATATCTGTACGAGCCCACTTACTAACCAAAGCGGGTTCCCCACGTTGTAAAAAAGGACCGCTCATGACAGCTATGACCACATCTGCTCCTGTTTTTCGCTTACTTTCTTGGATATGTAATCTATGACCGTTATGAAATGGATTGTATTCCACTACTACTCCAACTGCTTTCATTCTGTCACCCTTCTCAAAAAAGTTTGTAATTTACTTTTTACATGCTAAAATAATAATTCAGACCATAACTTCGAAAGATAGATACGTATCGGTATCTAATACAAAATCAGCTAGAATGACTACATTATAGTGTAAAGAAAAAATATTGACAAACAAATAATTGAAAGCTATAATTATTTTTGTTGCCTTGAGGTGATTTCATTTGAAATGGACAGTTAGTCAACTTCAAAAAATACGGGACAAAGTTTTAAAGATTGATGAAATGGTAGATGTTACAGGCATCAAGGAAAGAGACGCGCAAATACGCGATGTTTCGCCTATAAAAGTTACTGGAAGAGCGGATATAAGTTCAACAGAAATTACATTTCATCTTCATTTATCAGGTGAATTAATTTTACCTTGTTCCAGAACACTGGTAGATGTTAAATATCCAATTGATATTGATACAACAGAAACCTTTTTGTTAAAGTCAGCTGGCTTTGATTATAATGGTGATGATGTGACCGTTGTAGAAGGAGATGTTGTTGACCTTTTACCAGTTATCGAAGAAAATTTATTGCTAGAAATTCCGATGCAGGTTTTTTGTGAGGATGTCAACTCAAAAGAAGCTGCTCCCCAATCTGGGACGGACTGGGCTGTAATTTCTGAAGAAGAAAACAAACAGAAAGTCGATCCTCGATTCGCAAAGCTTGCTGATTTTTTTGACAACAATAAGAAATCCTAATTGGAAAAGTGAACATCGGTTCATCCGATTTTTACAGCTTTCTCATATTTTTTAAGGAGGTGGGAATAATGGCTGTACCGGCTAGAAGAACATCTAAAACTGTAAAAAGAAAACGTCGCACACACTTTAAATTGTCTGTACCAGGTATGGTAGAATGCCCAAGCTGCGGTGAAATGAAACTTTCACACCGTGTTTGTAAAGAATGTGGAACATACAACGGAAAAGAAGTTGTGAACAAATAGTTTTGATAGTAAGAAAGCTGGTCTTTCTTCATTCAACACGTTGTAAAGCGCAGAGATTATGCTCTCTGCGTTTTTTTTTATTTTTTTAAGAAAAAATTAACAGAATGTACAAATAATGGTGTAAAATAGAAAGTGAACAATTTTGCTAGGAAGGTGAAACTATGACTCGGACAGTATTAGTGGAAAAAAATGATCAAGGATACATGAAGTTAGTTTTGAATCGACCAGAAAAAAGAAATGCAGTTAGCTATCAGTTAATGGAGGACTTAGAGGAAGCTATTGATGACGCCTCACAAGATGAGAGTGTGAAAGTCCTTGTTGTTACTGGCAGTGGGGATCGGGCTTTTTGTTCAGGTGGGGATTTATCAGAGTTTCATTCGCTTTACACAGAAGAGGAAGCGTATGGCATGCTGTCAAAAATGGGTGCGATTTTGTATAAAATTGCTACTTTTAAAAAGCCAACGATTGCTATTTTGAATGGAAGTGCGGTTGGGGGTGGCTGCGAACTAGCATCTGCATTTGATTTTCGTCTTGCTAGAAGTGGTGTGAAGCTTGGTTTTGTTCAAGCATCTTTAGGAATTACGACAGGCTGGGGTGGTGCCTCTCTTTTATTGGAGAAGATTTCTCAGCAATCAGCTATGCAATTACTGTTAAATGGAACAGTTTATACAGCTGAAAAAGCTAAGCAAATGGGATTTATAGATGAGATTATTGATGGAAGTTTAGAAGAGTGTGAACACTTTGTAGAAACTATGCTTACTCGAGAATTAGGTGTACTTGAAGCGTATAAACAGCTAGTAATCAACAAATATGAAGTTGCTAATCTTCGAGGTCGAATGGAAACAGAAATTAGAGAGTGTTCAAAATTATGGGAAACAGAGGCTCATCATCAAGCGGTAGCAAGTTTTTTAAATAAAAAATAAACCGACTTGGTAGTATCTTTTCTTCTATCTTTTCTAGTAAGTACATATATATGAAGAAAAACTTGCTTTGGAGGTAGAACGATGTCAATTGCGAGACAAGATGCTTGGAATCAAGACGAAGATTTGTTATTGGCAGAAGTTGTTTTGAGGCATATTCGAGAAGGAAGCACACAACTGAGAGCCTTTGAAGAAGTTGGTAGGCAGTTATCGAGAACATCCGCTGCCTGTGGATTTCGTTGGAATTCCTTTGTGCGCAAGCAATATAAATCTGGTATTGAACTTGCGAAGAAACAACGAAAAGAGCATAAACTACATGATAGTTCTCGTTTAAAAAATGAAATAGAACTAGAAATTGAGAATGTGAGTAAACCACTTCCACAACAAAAAAACTCTCCAGATATACAAGAAAAGGCTCCTATTTCTCTACAAGAAGTGATCGCTTTTCTTCAAGAAAAGGAAGAGATCGCTAAACTTTATCACCAAGATCAGCAACATCATTCTATTGAGTTTGAGAACTTAAAACTAGAAAATAACAAATTACGAGAAGAAAATGAAATGTTACAAACGCAATTGCTTTCAGTCGAGGAAGATTATCGAGCGCTATTACAAATTATGGAGCGGGCAAGAAAGCTAATTGTTCATGAAGAAGATAAAGTGAATTCAAAAGTGAAATTTCAAATGGATAAAAACGGGAATTTGGAAAGAGTAAATAAATAAAAAAATCGTGGTTGGATTCATCCGACCACGATTTTTTTATTTATTATTGGATGTGTAAAGTTAGTTGTTGATTTCTGTTCCAGGCACTTCGCTTTTGAACAAGACAGAAATTATATCATATTCAACAAGTACTGATGTCTAGCTCCACCGGCGTGACCAAGCCGGTGGAGCTTTTCGAATTATTCTGTTGCATTAATATAGTTTGCTGGTTTCCATATTAGTGGATTTTCAGCAAGATCTCTTTCGATATCATATGGAACTTGTTCAAAGCCCATGTTCTTCCAAAAATCATGAGATTGAACTCTTGGATTTGTTTTGATTGGCATGCTAAAGCTTTTTGCAAAGTTCACTAGCGCACTGCCGATTCCTTTTTTTTGATAGTCTGGAAGAACTTCAAGCTTCCAGAGAACGAGATAATCTTTTCCGTCGAAGTAATGATCAGATGATGAACTTTTTTTGTATATGCTCATTCGTCCAACGAGAGAATCTCCAAAGTAAACACCATAGAAAGGAGATTGACTGTCGTTTTCAATGATATTTGCTTCTAAATCTTCGAGCATAGATAGTTCTTGAATTCCATATTCTTTGAATTTCTTGAATTCTTCCATTGTTTTAAAATTGACAAGCAAACGTTCCACCTTGTATTCCATATAAAATTCCCCCTTAACTCTTCTTTCATTTTCCCATTATTCGTATTGATTCGTCCCCATAACAAACCAAATGGATAGTTAATTCTATAGTGAAGCGTATAAGAAAACGCTTACTATTATTATAGCATATATCCAATAAATATTGCTTAATGAATCTAAATTATCATATGTCAAATCGTAGGTTCAGCGATTTTATTGGTTAGGAAGATAAGTCGTGTTTTTTTTAGATAAATCATACACAGGACTACAAGGAAATCCAGGAATTATGATAAGATATATACTATCATGGAAAACAAGGGAAGGTTATTATGAAGATTGGAATCATTGGTGGAGGAGCAATCGGTTTACTGTTTGCGAAATATTTAAGTGAAAATCATCATGTTACTATTTTTACTCGTACAAAAGAACAAGCAGAGCTTCTGAATCATGATGGGTTAAACTTCATAGTGAATGGACATTTACAAACAACAAAAATCATCGCAAATCAAATATCGACAAGCATTATGGATGAAGAATTATTAATTATTGCCGTTAAACAATATCAGCTTTCTGATATTGATCCATTTATAAAGAATGCCACCGTACCGTTGTTGTTCTTGCAAAATGGATATGGTCATATAGAGTACATACAGACATTGAGTTCTCCATCTGTTTTTGTCGGAGTTGTTGAGCATGGAGCGTTAAAGCATAATCAGAACACAATAGAGCATACAGGTTTTGGAATGACAAAGTTGGCTATTTTTCGTGGAGAATGGAAGGATTTACAGATTAGCAATGAAACGATTTTCTCCTTTCCATTTATGCTCCAAAAGGACTTTCATTCGATGCTAATTGAAAAATTAATTGTAAATGCGGTTATTAATCCTTTAACGGCGATTCTTGGGGTGCCTAATGGCGAGCTTGTAAAGAATCCCTTTTATCAAAGGTTAATGGTTACGTATGTTCACGAGCTTGCTGGAATTCTTCAATTGCAGAATATAGCTGGCACTTTAGAACATGTGGAGCAAGTGTGTCTGAAAACAGCAGGAAATCGTTCATCGATGTTAAAGGATATTGAGAATGGACGAAAAACAGAAATTGATGCGATATTAGGATATGTTCTTGAGGTAGCGAGAAAAACAAAAACTGATCAACATTTAACCCAATTCCTTTATACAATGATCAAAGGAAAAGAAATGAAGAAGGAGTGAGGGTAGTGGAGCTCGTTGTATCTGGGCTTGTGGCAACGTTAGTCATGCTACCGATTCTTAGCTATCTTATTGTTTTTATAGTGGCTAAAAAATGGACCAAAAATCATCGGCAATCTGTTCAAATTGCCATGGATCTGAGTACGATATTATTTATTGTTTCCGTTCATTATTTAATCTTAACCATTTGGAATAAACATCTTTTTTGGTTGATTTTGTTAATCGTTTTATGCATAGCTTGTTGCGTAGTTATCGTTCATTATAAGGTGAATAAAGAAATCGTTTTAAAAAAAGTGCTCAGAGGTATTTGGCGTTTGAATTTTATGTGTTTTTTTTGCGTGTATTTCCTTCTTTTTATATTTGGAGTTATTTCACGTATTGTAGAAGGTATAGCGGTGTGATTTGCACAATTTAGCTTTTCCTTTTACAATATAGTTTTGTTAAGAGGCAGGTTCTTTTATTTTATTTATTCAGAATGATATACTCTAAAAAGTATAGAAGATGCAGAGAGAGGGAGTAGTACATAAATGGAGATGAGAGATCTCACGTTACCATCTTTAAATCGGTTTGCTTCAGACTATTTGCAAGGTCAACTTGAAGTGGAAGACTTTTTTCATTATGATTTGGCAAGTAAAGATCTATATCATAATAGATATGAAGAACTTAAGAACCGGACGTTTATGCGCCAAGAGTTGGCGGATTATATAGAGAGTTATATGAAGCGCTTTCCGAAAAGTGAAGCAGTACGGAAGAATATAGCATCCTTGAGAAAGGATGAATCTGTTGTTGTGGTAGGTGGGCAACAAGCTGGTTTACTAACAGGGCCCTTATATACAATTCATAAAGTTATTTCGATTATAAAGCTTGCCGAAGAACAGGAAAAAGAACTTCAACAACGTGTCATACCTGTTTTTTGGATTGCAGGGGAAGATCATGATGTCGCTGAGGTTAATCATGTTTATGTGATGAAAGAGGGAAAACCTACTAAGAAAACATATCCTTCTTATCAACCATTTAAAACGATGGTAACTGATATTGAAATAGATTCAGAGTTGATGGAACAGTGGTTTGAGGACATTGTTAGTACGTACGGAGAAACAGATTTTACAAGTCGGTTACTTGATCAGATGAAAGAAATTTTTCAACATGCCCATACTTTCGTTGATTTCTTTTCTGCACTTATTCATGAGTGGTTTAAAGAATTTGGGTTATTATTAATGGATGCAGCAGATCCAGCGTTGCGGAAAATAGAGTCAACATACTTTGTGCAAATGATAGAACAATGTGAAGATATCACATCAGCGGTTTTAGCACAACAGGCTTTCATTCAAAATCAAGGGTATAAGCGTATGATTGAAATGGAAGATGATGCTGCGAATTTATTTTATTATATAAAAGATAAGAGAGATCGCTGTTTGTTAAAGAAACATGAAGGACAATTTATTGGGAAAAATGGTGAATTAACTTATACAAAAGAGGAGCTATTACTCATTGCAAAAGAGACACCGGAGCAATTAAGTAATAATGTGGTGACACGCCCTCTTATGCAGGAGCTATTGTTTCCAGTATTGGCTTTTATTTCGGGCCCTGGGGAAATTTCGTACTGGGCAGAGCTGAAGAGAGTGTTTGATGTATTTGAAATGAAAATGCCACCCATTGTTCCTAGACTTAATATCACTTTTGTTGAAAGAGGAATAGAAACGGATTTACAAGAATTGAGTTTACCCCTTGAAAAAGTGCTAACAGAAGGAACAGACAGGTCTTTGAAACAATATTTAGAGTCGATGAAAGATGATACTCTTGATGAGCTATTTCAAAAGATGAAGAATGAGTTAATGAATAATCATCAAGAGTTAGCTAAGCGGGCACTCGAAGTAGATAAAGGAATTGAGCCCTTATTACATAAGAATTTATTTTTCATTGAACAACAATTAGATTTTTTAAATAAAAAATTAGAAGATCGTACAAAAGAAAAACATGACATTGTTGTTCGAAAATATGAAAGAATTCAAAATTCCTTGTATCCACTTTATTCCCCACAAGAGCGAGTCTGGAATATTTTTTATTACCTCAATAAATATGGACCAGATTTTGTTCAAGAGGTTATGAAGCTTTCCTTTAGTTTTAATAATAAGCATAAAATCATTAATGTATGAGAGATGGGCCTTTCGCCCATCTCTTTGTGTTTTTTTGCGAAAAAGTCAATGAATCACTCGCAAAGTGAATGAATAAGAACATATTCGTTTTATTTCAAAAAATTATTATATAGTCTGGCATATTTGTGACTAAAATACAGATTTTTTCTAATAATTGCATAATTTTTATAGGTCTAAAGAACTAAAAGTCAAAACTGGTGGTGATAGGTGGGGAAATGTGGTACATTGTTATTAGAAAGTGGGGGACTTGGGTATGTTTATGGGAGAGTACCATCACAACATTGATGTAAAAGGTCGGTTAATTGTTCCTGCTAAATTTCGGGACAACCTTGGTGAACAGTTTGTGCTGACACGTGGCCTTGATCAATGTTTATTTGGATATCCTATGGACGAATGGAAACAGCTTGAAGAAAAATTAAAAGCCTTACCATTGACCAAAAAAGATGCCCGCGCCTTTACTCGCTTTTTCTTTTCAGCTGCAACAGAATGTGAAATAGATAAACAAGGCCGAATTAATATTCCAACTCCGCTTACCTCATATGGCCATTTGGAGAAGGAATGTGTCATTCTAGGTGTTACCAATCGAATTGAGATTTGGAGCAAGCCCCTTTGGGAAGACTATTTTTCAGCATCTGAGGATTCTTTCGCTGATTTGGCGGAAAATATGATTGGCTTTGATATTTAGGCTACCTATTTAAGGGCTGCAATTAATCGATTGGAAGGATGTAATCTATGTTTCAACATACTACTGTATTACTAAAAGAAACGGTTGATGGCTTAGATATTAAGCCAGATGGAATTTATGTAGATTGTACACTTGGAGGAGCTGGCCATAGCGAATATTTACTTTCTAAATTGTCAGATCAAGGGAAGTTATTTGCTTTTGATCAAGATCAAACAGCAATTGAAAATGCGAAAGTGAAATTAAGCAAATATGCTAATCGCGTCACACTCATTCAAAATAACTTTAAATATTTAAAAGATGAACTTCATGCTCTTGAAATTGAAAAAGTAGATGGTGTGTTATATGACTTAGGGGTCTCATCACCACAACTAGATACACCAGAGCGAGGATTTAGTTATCAGCATGATGCACCACTTGATATGAGAATGGACCAAAGCGCTTCCATTTCTGCTTTTGACGTTGTCAATTCATGGTCCTACGAGGATTTGGTTCGTATTTTCTTTCAATATGGTGAGGAAAAATTTTCAAAGCAAATCGTTAGAAAAATTGAGGCTGCTCGAGAGAAAAAGCCAATTGAAACAACATTTGAATTAGTAGAGCTTATTAAGGAAGGAATTCCAGCACCTGCAAGACGAAAAGGTGGACACCCTGCAAAACGTGTATTTCAAGCAATCCGAATTGCAGTGAATGATGAACTACGTGTATTTGAAGATTCTTTAGAACAAGCGATCTCGATTTTAAACCCCAAAGGTAGGATATCCGTAATCACCTTCCATTCATTAGAAGATCGAATTTGTAAAAAAGTATTTAAAGCATCAAGTTCTCTACCAGATCTTCCCCATGGTTTGCCTATTGTTCCTGATGAGTATAAGCCAACGTTAAAGTTGATCACACGAAAGCCGATTTTGCCTTCTGAAGAAGAGTTAGAAGGAAATAACCGTGCACGATCAGCAAAATTGAGAATTGCCGAAAAACAATAATTAACTGGGGTGAATTGAATGATTTCGTTTGCTAAAAAAATTCAGGAGCAACAATACGAACAACAACAAAAAGCCGTACAAACCGTTGTTGTACGAAAGTTAAAGATTTCAATCGGAGAAATGCTTTTACTTTGTGCTCTTGCATTTATGGTTACAATCGTTGGTGTAAAAATAATATCTAATCAAGCTGCCATTTATCAGGTTAATCATGAAATTCAACAAGCTGATGCTTCTATCCAAAAGCAAACGAAAGTCAATGAAGATTTAAAAGTTCAAGTAAAGGAACTTTCTGAATACGAAAGACTTTGGAAAAAAGCAGAAGAGTTTGGATTTAAGCGCAATGAAAATAACGTGAAGGTTGTGCAACAATAATGCATAAACAAAAAAATATGAAGTATGGAGCAGCTGGATTATTTTTCTTTTTCGGTCTGCTTTTTTTTGTATTAATTGTCCGGTTTTTATATATTGAGATAACTGGCGTTGCGGGTGGCGAGGTCTTAGCGGCTAAAATTGATAAAAAATATGAAAAACAGCAGGTCATAGAGGCGAAACGAGGAAGTATTTTAGATACAAATGGCGAGGTCATTGCTGAAGATACATCCTCCTATATTATGAGTGCTGTATTAGATAAATCGGTTACGAGTAATCCCAGTGATCCAAAGCATGTGGCCAATCCGGAAGAAACAGCTAAACAGTTAGCGAAATATATTGATATGAAGGAATCGGATATTTATAATCGTTTGACAAAAAAAGGTGCATTTCAAGTAGAATTTGGGAAAGCTGGACGTGATTTAACGCAGGGAACAAAGCAAAAGATTGAAAAATTAGAGCTACCTGGTATCACATTTCAACGAACAAATAAACGATTTTATCCGAATGGTGTATTTGCTTCTCATTTAATTGGCTATGTGGAAAAAGAGGAGAACACCGATAAAATGGTTGGTAAGTTTGGAATTGAACGATATTTAAATGAAGATCTACAGGAAAAGAATGGAAAACTTGTGTTTGATAGTGATTCATGGGGAATTTTACTTCCAAATAGTAAAGAAAATGTAACTCCTCCTGTGAATGGAAAAAATGTGACTTTAACGATTGATAAAAAGATTCAAACCGTTTTGGAAGATTCTTTGAATAAAGCGGAGGAGAAATATAAGCCAAAGCAAATTATTGCAATCGTGTCTAACCCAAAAACGGGTGAAATCGTAGCAATGAGTCAGCGACCTAGCTTTAATCCAACCACCAAGGAAGGGCTGAACGAAACCTGGCGTAATTTAGCCATTGAAGAAAGCTTTGAGCCAGGGTCTACTATGAAAATATTTACCTTAGCAGCAGCGGTACAACAGGGAGTTTTTAACCCGAATGATACTTTTGTTTCTGGGACCTATCGAGTGCCAGGTGCTAGCATTAGTGACCATAGTGGAATTCCTGCTGGTCAAAGAATGACGTTTCTTGAGGGAGTTCAACGATCATCCAATGTTGCCTTTTCTACACTTGCTATGGATAAAGTCGGTGCGGATACATTTAGAGAGTATCTCACCAAATTTGGTTTAGATAAAAAAACAGGTATTGATTTACCAAACGAAATTACTGGTCAAATTCAATATAAATACCAAATTGAAAAAGTGACAACAGCCTTTGGTCAGGGATCTACAATCACTCCAATCCAGCAAATTCAAGGAGCATCTGCTATTGCTAATGATGGGAAAATGATGAGGCCCTATGTTATTAAAAGTGTGTCAAACCAGGATACTGGGAAAGTGTTGAAATCAACTAAACCAAAAGTTGCAGGTACCCCGATTTCAGCTGAAGCAGCAAAACAAGTGCGAGAGTATTTAGGAACAGTTATTACTGCGGAACATGGGACTGGACAAAAATATGCATTGGATGGTTATGAGGTAGCAGGGAAAACAGGAACTGCGCAAATTGCAGGACCAAATGGACGATATTTAGTAGGTAGAAACAATTATGTGTTCTCCTTTATTGGTATGGCACCAAAAGATGACCCGCAGCTTGTGATGTATGTGGCTGTGAGACAGCCAAATTTAGGGGTGAGTTATGTAGGGTCAGACCCTCTATCTGAAATCTTTAAACCTGTTATGCAAAATAGTTTACAAATATTAAATATTAAGCCAGTTGCAACAGAAAAACAAAAGGTAATACAGATTAAAGATTATGACAACCAATCAGTGGACGCTGTTACTGCTGAGCTAAAAAATCAAGGATATGAGGTTGTTACAATTGGAACAGGTCGTAGAATTATTGATCAAGCACCAAAAGCAGGAGCGGCTTTATTAGAAGGGGAAAAAGTCATCTTGCGAACAGACGGAGAAATGAAAGCACCCAATATGATTGGCTGGTCATTACGTGATGCTATGAAGGTTGCGAGTATTGCTAAATTACAGTTAAATACTGCTGGTACAGGATACGTGACAAAACAAAATACTAAATCAGGGAAGATGATGAAGGAAGGAGACTATTTCATCGTCGAATTAACAGAACCAAGTAAAATAAATACCAAAAAGAAAACAAATAAAGACGAGCAATACGATTAATTGAGAGAGGTTGTCCTAAGGGGATAACCTCTCTTTCCTATTGAAGATCTTTTTTTAATACTATTCTTACACTGGACCATTTTTTTGTGATTACGCTCGATTATCTTATCATTGGGACTGATTTTGATTTGAATTGGACCGATTCATGAATCAATTTGACAGATTACTTATAAATAGTCTGCATGCCTTAGCAAGAATCTTGCAAATTCATTAAATAATCTTTCGAATTGTCGAGTTAATCTTACAAATTCATCACATAATCTTTTACTATTCTACTCTTTATAAGACAAGCATATATTGTAGCAATTGTGAATGGAGGTGTCTGTTTTTGCGTGTATCGAATGTAACCGTGCGAAAACGGTTGGCATATGCCTTAGTGGTAGGGCTCATCATCTTTGTCATTATTGATATACGTCTTGGAATTGTGCAATTTTTATTTGGCGATGAGCTAACAAGCTTGGCAGAGGATTCGTGGAGCCGAAATATTCCCTTTGAACCGAAGCGTGGAGAAATACTTGATCGGAATGGAGTAGGGTTAGCGACCAATATTTCAGCTCCAACTGTATATGTGATTCCAAGACAAATTGAAAATCCTGGTGAAGCGGCTGAACAACTGGCATCCATCTTAAATATGGACAAACAAAAGGCATATCAATTATTGACAAAGAAGGAAATGAGTGTTCGGGTTCCTGAAGGACGTAAAATTACGCATGAAAAAGCCAAGGAAATTAAAGCATTAGGATTAAAAGGAGTCTATATCGCGGAAGATTCCAAACGTCATTATCCTTTTGGACAATATTTATCTCATGTACTTGGATTCGCAGGCTCTGATAATCAAGGACTGATGGGAGTGGAATTAACCTATGACAAAGAGTTAAGCGGAAAAAAAGGATATGTGAAATTTTATTCGGATGCAAAAGGAAGACGACTTGAGAATATGGCAGATGAATATACACCTCCTGTGGATGGAAATGATGTTAAATTAACGATTGATAGTAAAATTCAAACGATTGTGGAACGTGAGCTTGATAATGCGGAGGCAATTTATAATCCTGATGGTATCATTGCAATAGCGATGGACCCGAATACTGGAGAAATCTTGGCAATGTCAAGTAGACCTTCCTTTGATCCTGCTAATTTTCAACAGGTGGCTTCGGAAGTGTATAATCGAAACCTACCAGTTTGGAGTTCGTACGAACCAGGGTCAACGTTTAAAATAATTACTCTAGCAGCTTCTCTTGAAGAGGGGAAAGTGGATTTAGATAGAGATACATTTTATGATCCAGGACATGTGGAGGTTGCGGGAGCGACTTTACATTGTTGGAAAAGAGGAGGACATGGTTCGCAAACCTTCCTTGAAGTCGTTGAAAATTCATGTAACCCGGGGTTTGTTGAGCTGGGAAGTAGACTTGGAAAAGATAAGCTCTTTGAATATATTAAAAACTTCGGTTTCGGTACAAAAACAGGTATAGATTTAGCAGGAGAAGGTACAGGAATCATGTTCAAAATGGATCGAGTTGGTCCTGTTGAAGCAGCAACGACAGCGTTCGGACAAGGAGTATCTGTTACACCTATTCAACAGGTTACAGCTGTTTCAGCAGCTGTTAATGGTGGCATCTTGTACACACCGTACGTGGCAAAGGAATTGATTGATTCACAGACTGGTAAGGTCGTTATGAAAAAAACACCACAAGCAAAGAGAAGAGTTATTTCCGAGGAAACATCGAAGGAAGTCCGTAGAGCACTTGAGTCAGTTGTGGCAAAAGGAAGTGGAGGAGGGGCGTTTGTTGAGGACTATCGTGTCGGCGGAAAAACGGGTACGGCACAAAAAGCAGTAAATGGACGGTATCTTGAAAATAACCACATTGTATCCTTTATCGGCTTTGCCCCAGCAGATAAGCCTGAAGTCGTCATTTATGTGGCTGTTGATAACCCGAAAGGAACTGTACAATTTGGTGGAGTTGTTGCTGCACCTATTGTCGGTAAAATCATGGAAGATTCTCTACATGTAATGGGTGTTAAACCACGAAAAAATCAAATTGCAAAGGAAAAGAAATGGAATGATCCAATTATGATTGAAGTCCCTGATTTGATTGGAATGACAAAAAAAGATCTACAAACCCAGTTAATTGATTTAAAAATTGATATTGCCGGAGTTGGGGATGAAGTGATTAAACAAGCACCTGAAGCTGGTGTGAAAATAAAAGAAGGATCAACTATAAGAATTTATCTTGGCGAAAATACAGAATAAGTATAAAATAAACATGGTTAGTAAAAGCGGCTGGAGTAACAGCCGCTTTGTTTTACGAGCGAAGAGGCTTTGCTCTATACTAAAAACTCCCCAGAGGAATTTGAGAGGGATGGAAAAATGAAATTACATACGTTACTATCTAATTTACACTCATTAGTTGAGTACGAAGGGAAAAATCCAGAAATCACTTCGATTGAGAACGATAACCGTAAGTGTAAAGCTGGAAGTTTATTTGTTTGTATTAAGGGCTACACCGTTGATGGTCATGACTTTGCAAAGTCTGCAGTAGAAAATGGGGCGAGTGCAATTTTGGCAGAATATCCATTAGACTTGGATATCCCTGTTATTGTTGTAAAAGATACAAAGCGCGCTATGGCAGTGCTTGCGGATGCATTTTATGGGCACCCTACTCAAAATTTGCGACTAATTGGGATTACGGGAACCAATGGAAAAACGACAATAAGTCATTTGCTTGAAAAGATTTTCCATGATCAACAACTAACAACAGGCTTAATCGGGACTATGTATACGAAAATTGGAAATCAAAAATTTGAAACAAAAAATACAACCCCGGATAGTGTAACGCTGCAGCAAACGTTTTATAAGATGACCGAAGCAAATGTGGATACAGCCATTATGGAAGTATCGTCTCATGCCTTAGAATTAGGTCGTGTACATGGTTGTGATTATGATATAGCTGTATTTTCTAATTTAACTCAGGACCATCTAGATTTTCATAAAACAATGGAGCGTTATCAACAAGCAAAATCCTTACTTTTTTCGCAATTAGGGAATGCTTATTATGAAAATCATCCGAAGTTTGCTGTTTTAAATGCAGATGATCAAGCAACAGAAGACTTCATTAAATCCACTGCTGCAACTATTATCACATATGGTATTGACGAAGCGGCTGATTTTGTAGCTGAAAATATTGAAGTTACAGCAAAAGGAACAGCATTTACTTTGGTATTTGCAGGAAAAAAATACAAAGTTCAATTGAAGTTAATGGGCAAATTTAGTGTCTATAATGTATTAGCAGCCATTGCGACAGCGCTATGTGCAGGTGTAAGCTTAGATGCATCTATTCAATCCATAGAAGAAATTTCAGGGGTTTCTGGGCGCTTTGAACTTGTTTCAGCTGGACAAGAATTCCCAGTCATAGTTGACTATGCGCATACTCCAGACAGTCTAGAAAATGTGCTGAAGACAGTGAAAGAGTTTGCTGAAAAAAGGATTTTTGTTGTAGTAGGCTGCGGGGGAGATCGAGATAAGACAAAACGTCCCATTATGGCGAAGATTGCTTGCCAATTAGCAACCGATCCGATTTTTACTTCAGATAATCCTCGAAGTGAAGACCCAACTCAAATTTTACGCGATATGGAAGCGGGTGTAGTTGGTCTGAATTATCAGGTGATGGAGGACCGTCGGGATGCGATTCAATATGCTGTCAATCAAGCTGAAGCGGGAGATGTAATTGTTATAGCTGGTAAAGGTCATGAAACCTATCAATTAGTTGGCAATCAAGTATTACACTTTGATGATCGTGAAGAAGCGAAAAAAGCAATTATAGAAAATAAATTATTGTGAATTGTGTTAGGAATGAGGGAGTAAGAACATGTTAGAACAAGTGATTTTTTATACAATTTTGATTGCCTTTTTAATTACCGTACTACTTTCCCCAATTGTTATCCCCTTCTTAAGAAGGCTTAAATTTGGGCAGAGTATTCGTGAAGAAGGACCGAAATCTCATCAAAAGAAAACGGGAACACCAACAATGGGCGGTGTAATGATTCTATTAGCGATTACGCTAGGTACACTCATCATGACGTTTAAATTTTCACAGCCATCGTTTGAAACGTATTTACTATTATTAGTAACACTTGGATTTGGTTTATTAGGCTTTTTAGATGATTTTATTAAGGTTGTCATGAAAAGAAATCTTGGCTTAACATCTATGCAAAAATTAGTAGGACAAATCGTTATTTCAATTATTTTTTATTTGATCTACAGACAGACAGACTCTTTTTCTCCATCATTAACGATACCTGGAACTGATTTTGCCATTAACTTTGGCTGGTTTTATGTTGTTATTGTTATTTTCTGGCTTGTTGGATTTTCCAATGCGGTTAATTTAACAGACGGCTTAGACGGCCTTGTTTCAGGTACGTCAGCCATAGCTTTTGGGGCATTTGCTGTACTTGCTTGGAATCAATCGCAATATGATGTTGCTATTTTTTCTGTGGCTGTTGTTGGGGCAGTACTTGGTTTTCTAGTTTTCAACGCCCATCCAGCTAAGGTGTTCATGGGTGATACTGGTTCACTTGCACTTGGAGGGGCAATTGCGTCAATCGCGCTTTTAACCAAGTTGGAGTTGCTACTCGTCATTATTGGTGGCGTATTTGTTATAGAAACATTATCAGTTATTCTTCAAGTTGCTTCATTTAAATTAAGAGGAAAAAGAATTTTCAAGATGAGCCCACTGCATCATCATTATGAGCTTTCTGGTTGGTCTGAATGGCGTGTGGTTGTAACCTTCTGGACAGTTGGATTACTTTTTGCAGTGCTCGGAATCTATTTAGAGGTGTGGATGTAAAATGAGAGAGACAACAAAATATTTACAAAAAAAAGTATTAGTATTGGGTTTGGCGAAAAGTGGCGTAAGTGCTGCATCGCTCCTTAATAAGCTAGGAGCATTTGTAACGGTGAATGATAAGAAACCACTTTCCGAGAACCCAGAGGCTCAGGGGTTGCTTGAGCAAGGGATTAAAGTGATTTGTGGTAGTCATCCGATTGAACTTCTCGATGAAGGCTTTGAACTAATTGTGAAAAATCCAGGAATTCCGTATCATAATCCACTAGTTAAAGGTGCTTTGGATAGGGGAATCCCTGTTATTACTGAAGTCGAGCTTGCTTTTCAAATTAGTGAAGCGCCATTTGTCGGTATTACGGGTACAAACGGAAAGACGACAACAACTACATTAATCTTTGAAATGCTAAAGGCTGGAGATAAATCTCCACTCATAGCAGGAAATATTGGTACAGTTGCTTCAGGTGTAGCGGAAGTGGCAAATGCTGATGATACAATCGTAATTGAATTATCATCGTTTCAGCTAATGGGTATAGAGGAGTTTTGTCCTGAAATTGCAATCGTAACGAATCTATATGACGCTCATCTTGATTATCATGGTTCAAAACGAGAGTATGCTGAGGCAAAAGCAGCTATTACGAAAAATCAAACAGCGGCTGACTTCTTTATCTATAATGCTGATCAAGAAGAAGTTAGAGAAATGGCAGCCCATTCTGCTGCTCATTTAATTCCGTTTTCTGCAACAAAAAAATATGAGAACGGTGCGTATGTCGAGGATGGTGCTATTTATTTTCGTGGCGAAAAAGTCATTGAAACAGCCGAAATTGCGTTACCAGGAAAGCATAATTTAGAAAATATTCTAGCTGCCATTTCAGCAGTTAAATTAAAAGATACATCAAATGATGCAATTCAAAAAGTATTAACGTCTTTCCATGGGGTAGAGCACCGTTTGCAATATGTGGCAACGGTTGAAAAACGAAAATTTTATAATGATTCAAAAGCAACGAATATTTTAGCTGCTTCTAAGGCTCTTACTTCTTTCAATGAACCCGTTATTTTATTAGCAGGCGGATTGGATCGTGGAAATGAATTTGATGAATTAAAACCTAGTATGAAAAATGTAAAAGCAGTTATCACTTTTGGTGAAACCGCTGAAAAAATTGAACGTGTAGCAAAAGAAATAGGAATAACGACGATTAAACGTGTCGATAATGTAGTATCAGCTGTTCCGGTTGCTTTTGAGTTATCGGATGAAGGCGACTGTATTCTTCTCTCCCCAGCTTGTGCAAGTTGGGATCAATATAAAACATTCGAGCAAAGAGGGGACATGTTTATGGAGGCTGTGCATAAGCTTAAGTAAGAGCTTAATTTATCATTAACGGGCTTATGCATAAGAAAGGTTTTTGCTTTCGTCGACATCAAAGAAAAAGCGATAATTTAGTTATCGCTTTTTTGGCAAATGTGTTGCCTTAAGTATTATTCAGGGCAATCTTGTTCTGAAGGCTCTAAAAACTGCTTTGAGGTGGATGTCTGTGCCATTAAAAAAATCGAACCCTGATTTGATCCTGATTATCGTGACACTAAGTCTTTTGGCCATTGGTTTAATTATGGTGTACAGTGCAAGTGCCATATGGGCAGGCTATAAATTCGACGATACTTTTTATTTTGCGAAGCGTCAATTGCTCTTTGCTTGTGTGGGTGTAATTGCGATGTTTTTTATTATGAACGTTGATTACTGGACATGGCGAACTTGGGCTAAGGTCCTAATCATTGTTTGCTTTGTATTGCTGATTGCTGTGCTTGTTCCTGGGATTGGAATGGCGCGAAATGGTTCACGAAGCTGGATTGGTGTAGGGGCTTTTTCTATACAACCATCAGAATTTATGAAGCTCGCAATGATCGCCTTTTTAGCAAAGTATTTATCTGAGAGGCAAAAGTTGATCACTTCCTTCAGGAAAGGGATGTTACCTTCACTTGGTTTTGTTTTTCTAGCCTTTGGTTTAATTATGCTGCAGCCTGATCTTGGGACAGGTACAGTAATGGTTGGTACATGTGTGGTGATGATATTTATTTCCGGGGCAAGAATAAGTCACTTTGTTGGACTAGGATTAATGGGTGTGGCAGGTTTTGTTGGTCTTGTTTTATCAGCGCCATATCGAATGGAACGGATTACTTCATTTTTGGATCCATGGGAGGATCCTCTAGGAAGTGGGTTTCAAATGATTCAATCCCTCTATGCAATTGGTCCAGGTGGCTTGTTTGGTTTAGGTTTAGGACAAAGTCGCCAAAAGTTTTTTTACTTGCCAGAACCACAAACAGATTTTATTTTTGCAATAATCTCTGAAGAGTTAGGGTTTATTGGTGGATCGCTCGTGCTATTCTTGTTTGCCCTTATGCTCTGGCGTGGGATACGAATTGCCCTTGGTGCTCCTGATTTATATGGTAGTCTCGTGGCAGTAGGGATTATAGGCATGGTGGCCATTCAGGTGATGATTAATATTGGAGTAGTAACAGGTTTAATGCCAGTTACTGGAATAACGTTACCTTTATTGAGCTATGGGGGATCTTCATTAACCTTAATGCTTATGGCTATTGGTGTACTGCTAAATATTAGTCGTTATTCGCGTTTTTAATAGTAATAAGGTTGTATTGTAGTTCACGATCATATTATTTGGAAATTTGGCTGCGTTTCACGCGGCCTTTTTTTATGGATATTAGCATGAGAAAATACATCGATTTTTGCCATTAAGGGTGAAAAGTCTTGTTTTTCTATTGTGCAAGGGTGTTGTGGATAGATAAAGTGAAACTTCCATCAGTGGGGGTCTTACTGCCCGTTAAGGCGGGATAAAAATACCATGTATAATTTCTCAGAAATATTGGCATTAATGCCCTGATTAGACTATAGTATAAGAGGTTAAAAACGTATAAAATGATTTCTATGACGTTAGTTTTTATATAATGAACACAGACTAAGAACGGCCATGTTCTTATTATGTCTTCGTCTGTGTGACCCACATCGTGTGGGCAAAAGTCCATACGTCGTGAATGGGCCTTTGCGCTCTAAATATCAAGGAGGTTTAGTATGGAGGCAATTGCACAGCAATTAAGAAATTTACAAGTTGGGAAAGTACTTATAAATGAACCACTTGCTAATCATACAACGATGAAAATAGGTGGGCCAGCCGATTTATTTATTGAGCCTACCTCCATTGAAAATCTAGAAAAAGTAATGAATATCATAAATAAACACCATCTTCAATGGACGGTGATAGGTAGAGGGTCTAATTTGCTTGTGAGTGATAAGGGCATTGAAGGGGCTGTAATTAAGCTGGGCAAAGGTTTAGATCATCTTGAAATCAATGAAACAGAAGTAAGAGCTGGTGCAGGTTTTTCACTCGTTAATTTATCCGTTCAAATAAGTAAAAAAGGGTTGGCTGGGCTTGAATTTGCCAGTGGAATCCCAGGTTCTGTAGGTGGAGCTGTTTATATGAATGCTGGAGCGCATGGTTCAGATTTGAGCAATGTATTAGAAAAAGTTCATGTATTATTTGCAGATGGGACTCTAGCTTGGCTTTCAACAGTAGAAATGGAATTTTCATACCGTACATCCATCTTGCAAAAACAACGACCTGGAATCGTGTTAGAAGCGGTTTTTCAATTAAAAGCTGGAAATCGTGATGAAATTGTAGCTAAAATGCAAGAAAACAAAAATTATCGAAAAAATACACAACCGTATAATCTGCCTTGTGCAGGGAGTATTTTTAGAAATCCACTTCCTCACTATGCAGGGCAACTTATTCAAGATGCCGGATTAAAAGGCTATACAATTGGTGGGGCACAAATTTCACCGATGCATGGTAATTTCATTGTAAACATAGGTAATGGTAAAGCTGAAGATGTTTTAGCACTTATTCAGCATGTTAAAGGTACAATTTATCAACAATTTGGAATAAATATTGAAACAGAAGTGGAAATAATAGGTCGAAAATAACGGATTACTATATAAATATATCCTGCTTATGTGCTATAATAAACTGCGGAAAATGAAGAATATTCGAGTTTCGTAGAGTTTGTTAGATATTATATTGAATTTCAGGAAAGCTAGATATCAAGCTTTCTATAGAAAAATTATTAGCATTGTAGGAGAACTTGTTTTTAGCCTATGGCTAATTAAGCCAGTACCGCTTTTCTAATATATGATTTGACTTTTTTAGAAAGAGGTGAAAGGGGTGGAGAAAGGGAAAGTTATTTCAATTGAAGATCGCATCCCCAAACTCAAAAAGATCAGAAAAAGAAAAGCCAACCGACGCTTAATTATCTTGCTTTCTCTGTTCTTTATACTCATTGGCTGTGTTTTATACTTTCTTTCACCATTAAGTCATGTAAAAACGGTGAATGTAAAAGGAAATCGATATTTATCGGATGAGCAGATAATTAAACTGAGCAGTGTAAACAAGAATCAGAGTATCTGGAAGGTTGATACAACTCAGACAGCTGCTCATATAGAAGAAAATCCAGAAATAAAAAGTGTTGAAATAATGCCTGTATTTCCCAATTCATTAAAAATTACAGTGTCAGAACATAAAAAAATAGCTTATTTATTCAAAGGTAAGCATTTCTATCCAATTTTAGAAAATGGAAAGATATTAAAAGGTTTAGAGTCAAATGAAATCCCCGTGTTTGCTCCTGTATTGTTAAATTTCAAAGAAGGTGTTGTTTTGAATCAGCTTCTAAAGGAATTAACAAAGTTGCCGGAAGAAATACAGAATTCGATATCCGAAATCCATAATACTCCTACAAAGACTGACCAGTATCATATAACGATGTATATGAATGATGGATTTGAAGTGAGTGCAACTAGCTTAACATTATCGGATAAAATGATTCATTACCCTTCAATTAAGAGTCAATTAGATCCCAAAGTTAAGGGAGTTATTGATTTAGAAGTAGGGTCCTTTTTTAAAGCTTATCAAACACCAAAACCAAAAGAAAAAGAGGAATAACATTTAGGTATATTATCCTATTCATGATAACGAATAGTACAAAAAAACTAATTGGACCCGATATAGAAAAATAGTGGATATCTTTATTCATTATTATGTTAAAATAATTTAAAAATCCGCTTTGTACATGAATGCACAATAGAATAGTTTATCTTTTGTCAAGGATAAAATAGATACAAGTTCATGTCAGGATGATGATAAACTTGTTTCAAATGCATTTTTAGCTTTTCTAGGATTTCGTCATAGTGTAGACTTGTATTGTGGCAGAGAATTCTAAAAACAAGTAAATTTCGTAAATAAAGAAAAAATCGGTAGTTTTTTAAAGGGAAAAATCATTTAAATGACGAATAGTTTTTTAAAGAAATATTTCATACATTTATGGTTCTTATTCAAAATAATAAATAAGATTTAAAATAAATTGTGAACATAAAGTACTTGATTATTTAATGCCTTTTTCTTTATAAAAGATACATTCACGGAGAAGATATATTATTAAAGGAGGTGCCATGGAATGAACAGCAATGAAATGTACGTTAGTCTTGACATCGGTACATCCAGTGTAAAAGTAATCATTGGGGAAATGGTCAATGACACATTGAACGTTATTGGAGTCGGAAATGTGAAATCAACAGGATTGAAAAAGGGGTCCATTGTCGATATAGATGAAACCGTCCAATCGATTCAAAAAGCAGTAGAACAAGCACAAAGAATGGTTGGAATGGATATAAAAAAAGTAATTGTTGGGATTACTGGTAATCATGTTGTTCTACAACCATGTCATGGAGTAGTGGCTGTTTCCAGTGAAAATAAAGAAATTACCCAACATGATGTGTATCGAGTTAGAGAGGCGGCAGAACTTGTAACTATACCATCTGATCGTGAAATTATTGACGTGGTGCCTATTCATTACAAAGTAGATGAATTAGACGAAATCAATGACCCAAGGGGCATGATAGGCGTTCGTCTTGAAATGCAGGGCATCTTAATTACAGGATTAAGAACCATATTACATAATACATTAAGATGCGTGGAAAAGGCAGGATTAGAGATTGTTGATATAGCTCTTGAACCAATGGCTGCAGGGGCCCTAGTTTTATCAAAGGATGAAACAGATCTTGGGGTTGCTTTGGTGGATATTGGCGGAGGTTCTACAACCCTTTCCATTTTTGAACAAGGGTTTTTAAAATACACTACTGCTATACCAATAGGTGGAGAAGCTATTACAAAAGATCTATCCATTGTCTTACGAACATCGATGGAAGATGCTGAAAAAATTAAACTTAAACATGGACATGCCTTTTATGATGATGCTTCCGAGGAGGAAGTGTTTCAAATTCCAATCATCGGTAGTGACCAGCAGCAACCTTGTAATCAATTAATGATATCTGACATAATTGAAGCAAGAATGACTGAGATATTTGATTTGATTCTAGATGAATTAAGTCGTATTGGATTCTCGGATGTACCAGGTGGGTTTGTGTTAACTGGTGGTGTTGTAAAGATACCTGGTGTGCTTGAACTTGCACAATATATTTTCCAAAATCGAGTTCGAACGGCTGAACCCAATTATATAGGTGTTCGAGAACCACAATATACTACTGCCGTTGCTTTAATTAAGCAGGCATGTAAAAAAGAAAGAATGCATAAACAATCTGTTGAGCAGACACCAGTTGCTTCTGGTCCAATTCAAGAATCATATGAGTCAAGAAAACCAAAGCAAACACAAAAGCCAAAAGAGGAAACTACTAAAAAACAAGGTGAATCTAAATTTAAAAAAATTCTTGGTTACTTTTTTGAATAAAGGAAAGATTAATGGGGATTTCGTGAAAATAGGAGGATTGTCATGTTAGAGTTTGATTCTAATTTAGAACAATTAGCAACAATAAAAGTGATAGGTGTTGGCGGTGGCGGCAACAATGCTGTTAATCGTATGATAGAACATGGTGTACAAGGAGTAGAATTTATTTCCGTTAATACGGATGCTCAAGCTCTTAATCTATCGAAAGCAGAAATAAAAATGCAAATCGGTGGTAAGCTTACACGTGGATTAGGTGCGGGTGCAAATCCGGAAGTAGGAAAAAAGGCAGCAGATGAAAGCAAAGAACAAATTGAAGAAGCCTTACGCGGGGCAGACATGGTTTTCGTTACCGCTGGTATGGGAGGCGGAACAGGCACCGGCGCAGCACCTGTAATTGCGCAAATTGCGAAAGATTTAGGGGCATTGACTGTAGGTGTAGTTACTCGTCCGTTTACCTTTGAAGGACGTAAACGTGCAACACAAGCCCAAGGTGGAATAGCATCGATGAAGGAAGCTGTAGATACTTTAATCGTTATTCCGAATGATCGATTATTAGAAATCGTTGACAAAAGTACACCAATGCTTGAAGCATTCCGTGAAGCAGATAATGTACTTCGTCAAGGTGTACAAGGTATATCAGATTTAATTGCTGTACCAGGTCTAATTAACCTCGACTTCGCTGATGTGAAAACAATCATGTCGGATAAAGGATCAGCCCTTATGGGGATTGGGATTTCTTCAGGAGAAAATCGTGCAGCTGAAGCAGCTAAAAAAGCTATTTCAAGTCCACTACTTGAAACGTCTATTGACGGTGCACAAGGGGTGCTTTTGAATATTACAGGTGGCACGAATTTAAGTCTTTTTGAAGTCCAAGAAGCAGCTGATATTGTTGCTACTGCTTCCGACCAAGAAGTAAATATGATTTTCGGATCTGTTATAAATGAAAATTTAAAAGATGAAATTGTGGTAACAGTCATTGCAACGGGATTTAGTGAATCCGAAGCACCTTTACGTCAAGCATCGCGTCCATCATTTGGTCAGCAACAACCTAGAACACAGGTGGCCCCTTCACAACCAAGTATTAAACGTGAAGTGAAGCAAGAATTACCTGAACAACCAGTTCGTAATTCAAATTCAAATTCAAATTCAAATCACCAAGCTGATGAAGCATTAGACATTCCAACATTTTTACGGAATCGCAATAAACGTCGATAATAGATTATTAAAAAAAATTCAACGGTTACGATTTTAGTAACTTTTGAATTTTTTTGCTTTAATCAAAAGTATCTTATGCAATCAATTACCCCAGTTGAAACCAATCAGTAAAGTTGAAGATTAACTTTAACTTTACTGATTGGTTTTATTTATATTAAAACTTCTTTGCTGCAATGGCGCCACTGAACGAGAATGTTCTGTTTATCTATATCTACCCCAAAGACAACATTAACCCTAATTGTTATTTTTTTATTCAGTATATTATTCTAAAAAAATGAATAAAATCGATAGTGCTTTTTCAACAAAAAGGTTGAAAAACTCTTATAATTCATATGCAAAAAGTGACAGACTTTCTCAAAGAATGTAAGTTATACTTCGTTTAAGAACAAAAAATGAATGGAATCCAAATCAACCATAAGATATAAGGAAAAATACAGTTGAAAAACTTTAAAAAGTTGAGGGTTATAGAATACATGCGAAGTTTAGCCCCTTATCCTCAGAAAGGAGTGAGAGCTTGACTGTATATGTCGATATCATTTGGCTACTAAACTGGCTTTTTGATTGTCTTCTGCTTTATTGGACTGTGGTCATTCTAAAGAGTAGAGTACCGTTTTGGAGAATTCTTGCTGGTGGTTTTATTGGCTCCATTATCATTTTATTAGCATTTACATCATATGCTGCATGGGTTGATGATATTTATATGAAATTCTTGTTTTCCATATTCATGGTTTTAATGGTATTTGGATTTAATAGATTCAAATTATTTGTAAAACAATTGGCAACTCTTTACTTTGTAACCTTTTTATCAGGCGGAATACTCCTTGGATTACATTATTTTTTTTCTTTTCAAGTCGCAGATATGTCGACGAGCACACAGATGGGTATGAATCGGTTTGGAGACCCCATGAGTTGGTTGTTTGTTGTCGTTGGTTTTCCTCTAGCCTGGCAGTTTTCCAAGCGAACACTTAATGGAATGGAAATGACAAAGCTGCATTATGAACAATTAGTAACTGTAACCATTCAGATTGGGGATTTTCAAGGACAATATAAGGGGTTAATTGATAGTGGCAATCAGCTGTATGATCCAATAAGTAAGTCACCTGTCATGATTGTATCTATTTCAGGCAAGGAGGACGATATACCGACTGATATGCTTACCTTATTTGAAAACCCTGATAAGCTTATCACACAGGATGAGTTAGTTGACTATAGTTGGGCTGATCGGATTAGAGTGGTTCCTTATAAAGTAATTGGACAAAACCATCAATTATTAACAGCTATTAAACCTGATAGCTTGCATATTCAACATGATAATAAAGTATATAAAGTGACTCATGGGATTATTTCTTTTACTCTTCAACAGCTTTCAGCAGAAAATACCTATCAATGTATTGTCCATCCAAAGATGCTAACGGGTGTGCCCGTTCAAAGTGCTTCTTAAATCCATCGTTCCACTAGTATATGCGTTTAAATTTCCATTATAGAAGGGGGAATTAAATTGCGGAAATTTATTTTGCGACTAACATATTATTGGTACAAACTGTTGTTCAAGCTTGGCTTGAAAACAGATGAGGTCTTTTATATAGGTGGAAGTGAGGCTTTGCCACCTCCACTTTCCAAAGATGAAGAGGAAGTATTAATAAATAAACTGCCAAATGGTGATGAAGCGGCCCGTTCGATATTAATTGAAAGAAATCTAAGACTTGTCGTTTATATTGCTCGTAAATTTGAGAATACAGGTATCAATATTGAGGATTTAATTAGCATTGGTACGATTGGTTTAATCAAGGCTGTTAATACATTTAATCCTGAGAAGAAAATCAAATTAGCTACATATGCATCGAGATGTATAGAAAATGAAATTCTTATGTATTTACGCAGAAATAATAAAATTCGATCAGAAGTTTCGTTTGATGAGCCATTAAATATTGATTGGGATGGAAATGAATTATTGCTTTCGGATGTGCTAGGAACAGAGGATGATATTATTACAAAGGATCTTGAAGCAAATGTAGATCGAAATTTACTTTCGAAAGCACTTTTGCAACTATCTGAAAGAGAAAAGCAAATAATGGAATTGCGCTTTGGTCTAGCTGGTGAGGAAGAAAAAACACAAAAAGATGTAGCAGATATGCTTGGTATTTCCCAATCTTATATTTCACGTTTGGAAAAAAGAATTATCAAACGATTACGAAAAGAATTTAATAAAATGGTATAGCAACTTTTAGCTGAAATAAAATTTTTTATATAACATGTAAATACCGACAAATCAATATTTTGATATAATTTAATGAAGTTTACACAAGTTGTAGGTGCATATTTTTTCCTCTCACGGAGATACTGAATTTTGTACAGCACTCCTGTGAGGAGGGAAAGAATTTGTCTCGTAATAAGGTTGAAATCTGCGGTGTCGATACATCAAAATTACCGGTTTTGAAGAATGATGAAATGCGAATACTCTTTAAGGAAATGCAAGCTGGTGATATTTCTGCAAGAGAAAAACTGGTAAATGGGAATCTTAGGCTCGTATTGAGCGTCATTCAACGCTTTAATAATCGCGGGGAATATGTAGATGATCTATTTCAGGTAGGCTGTATAGGGTTAATGAAGTCCATTGATAACTTTGACTTAGGTCAAAATGTTAAATTTTCAACGTACGCTGTACCCATGATTATTGGTGAAATTAGGCGATACTTGCGCGATAATAATCCAATACGTGTATCACGATCGTTAAGAGATATCGCCTACAAAGCTTTACAAGTGAAAGAAAGGCTTATCAGCCAGACGCTTCGGGAGCCGACTGCAGAGGAAATTGCGAAAGTACTCGATGTACCGCACGAAGAAATAGTCTTTGCGCTTGATGCGATTCAAGATCCAGTTTCTTTGTTTGAACCCATATACAATGATGGCGGGGATCCTATTTACGTACTCGACCAATTAAGTGATGAGAAAAACAAAGATAGTACATGGATTGATGAAATTGCAGTCAATGAAGGAATGCGACGCTTAAATGAACGTGAAAAAATGATTTTGCGCAAGCGTTTTTTTCAGGGGAAAACGCAAATGGAGGTAGCTGAAGAAATCGGCATTTCACAGGCTCAAGTTTCGCGTTTAGAAAAAGCAGCTATTAAACAAATGAATAAAAATATTCAATATTAAGCCTTGTCTAAGTGTGCTAGCGGGGGGAAGAAAGCAACTTCTTCTTTACCCCTAGCTAGTAAAAAGACGGCTTTTTTATTTTGGCTAATATTAATTTTTTACACGATCTTTTTCATTGGTTACTCCGTTTTGTCATATACATGAATAATAGTGTATACACCAATGAAATGGGGCTGATTAGATTGACCAGAATTTCTGAATTTCAGGTAAAAGATATTGTGAATATTGCAGACGGAAAGAAGCTTGGAAATATGACAGACTTAGAAATTAATACAACTACCGGAAAAATTGAGGCCATTATCGTTTCAAACACAACAAGATGGATGGGCGTCTTTGGAAAAGATCAAGAAATCGTTATTCCTTGGCATAAAATCAAAAAAATTGGTGCTGATGTTATCCTTGTAGAACATCAATTATTGTTTCAAGCTGAACTGAAAGAAGATAGATTTTAAGCTGGTCGGTGGATAAAAAACTATGATACACTTAATGAAAAAAATAATGAGGGCTATTTATGTTGGAACCATTTGTTATAAAGGATAAAAAGTACATGATTATTGACTCTTGGGTCAATCAAAATCCTAAGCTTGTAGCTGGATTTACAACGAAAAATGATGGCGTCAGTCAAGGTGAATATCATTCTCTAAATGTTGGCTTTCACGTTAACGATCGTCTTGAAGACGTGCAAACGAATCGACGTCTAATAGCGGAAAGTATATCATTCCCTCTTGATTCCTGGGTTGGGGCGGAGCAAACGCATGAAACTCATATACAAAAGGTTTTCCGTTCTGACGCAGGTATGGGGGCTAAAGAATATGACACAAGCTTTAAAAAGACAGACGGATTTTATACATCAGATAAAAATATTTTATTAACGCTGATGTATGCTGATTGTGTGCCTATCTTTTTTTATGCCCCTACATCTGGATTTATAGGAGTTGCTCATGCGGGTTGGAAAGGGACGGTTGGAGAAATTGCGCCGAAAATGGTAAGTGCTTTGCAGAGTGAGGGAGTATCCGCAAATGAAATCCTTGTTGTCATTGGTCCTTCCATTTGTCAAAATTGCTATGTGGTTGATAATAAAGTTATCGACAATGTGCAAAAACTGCTGGAAGAATATGACGAAAAGCCCTATAATTTAATAAGCGAAGGACAATATCAGTTAGACCTAAAACAACTGAATATGCTTTTATTGGAAAAAGCCGGCATACCAAAAAATCATATTGAAATATCAACCTATTGTACAAGCTGTCATGACGATATCTTTTTTTCGCATCGACGTGATAAAGGCCATACAGGTCGTTTGATGAGCTTTATTGGTTGGAAGGAGGATATTGAATAGTTGTGAAAGTAGCAGATAATTTAGTACACATCGAAGAAAAAATAGCAAATGCATGCCAAAATAGTGGTCGTAAACGGGACGAGATTACCCTAATAGCGGTAACGAAGTATGTGACAATCGAAAGAGCACAAGAAGCACTAGATGCGGGGATCATCGATCTTGGAGAAAACCGTGATGAAGGGCTTTTAAATAAATACGAAGTGTTACAGGACAAACCAAATTGGCATTATATTGGTTCTCTGCAAACACGTAAAGTAAAGAATGTAATCGATAAAGTAGCTTTTATTCATTCATTGGATCGAATTTCTTTAGCTGAGGAAATTCAGAAACGAGCCACTAAGCCGATAAAATGTTTAGTACAAGTGAATGTATCTGGTGAGGAATCTAAACATGGTATTGAGCCAAGTCATGTGCTTGACTTTATAAAGGAATTAGCAGACTTTGATAAAGTAATTGTAGCTGGATTAATGACTATGGCACCCCTTACAAATGATGAACAAGTTTTGCACAAATGTTTCCGGGATCTTAAAGAACTTCAAAAAGAGATTCAACAGTTCAAATTTGTTCATGCACCATGTACAGAATTATCGATGGGAATGTCTAATGACTTTGAAGTTGCTATTGAAGAAGGCGCAACAATGATTCGAATTGGTACGGCATTAGTAGGCGAAGAATCTTAAGGAGGAAAATGTATGTCGTTAGTATCAAAATTTAAATCCTATTTTGCATTAGATGACGAATATGAATATAAAGAGGAGATTATAGAGGAAGAGATTCCAGAGCCAAAAATGAAGCCTTCTAAACAAACTCATACAAATACACCAAATAATAGTAATAATAATATTGTAAGTTTGCAAAGTGTTCAAAAATCTTCTAAAGTAGTATTATTAGAACCAAGAGCTTATGCAGATGCACAAGAGGTGGCTGATCACTTAAATAACAAACGAGCAGTTGTTGTTAATTTACAACGTATCCAACGTGATCAAGGAAAAAGAATTGTCGATTTTTTAAGTGGTACTGTTTATGCAATAGGTGGAGACATCCAAAAAATAGGGACAGATATTTTTTTATGTACCCCTGCAAATGTCGATGTTTCCGGAAATATTACTGGTTTCGGTCTCGATGAGGAGTTTGAAGAAACGAGGTGGTAGTCTTTTATGGGTCTAGTATTTACTATTTTTGTGACTTTAATTAAAATCTATTCCGTTGCATTGATTATATATATTTTAATGTCTTGGTTTCCAAATGCAAGAGGAACGGCCGTCGGCCAATTTTTAGCGAAAATATGTGAACCATATCTAGAGCAATTTCGAAAGTTTATTCCACCGCTAGGAATGATTGATTTGTCTCCAATCGTAGCCCTGCTTGTGTTAAATCTTGCGGAGTCTGGAATAAGACAACTGTTTTACTGGATTATTTAATTGAAGAATTTATTGAAATCTTCGTAGTATAGTAGGGTGAATTTTGCTTTATTATGGAGATTTCAAAGCTACTGCTGAAAAAGGGTAGGTTACCTCATGATTTCGTTTGTTAGGAATACATAGGGAGTTTGTAAATGAGCATATATCAGCATTTTAGACCTGAGGAAAAGGAATTTATTGACCACACATTAAATTGGACCCGGCAAGTCAAAAATTCCTATGCACCGAAATTGATTGATTTTTTAGATCCACGTCAACTGCAGATTATCAGCAGCTTATTAGGGACTGATGATGAAGTAAGAATTGGATTTTTTGGGGGGATAGAAGGGGCAGAGCGTAAGCGGGCTTTGTTATTTCCTGATTATTATTCACCGGATCAAAGTGATTTTCAACTTTGTTTATTTGAGATTATCTACCCGAAAAAGTTTATAACTCTAGAACATCGGCAAGTTCTTGGAACCTTGATGTCACTTGGATTAAAACGGGAGAAATTCGGTGATATCCTTATCCAGAATGATCGGGTTCAGTTTGTAGCTGCGGAAGAAATAGAAACATATTTGACTGTTAATCTAGAAAAGGTTGGAAAAGCTTCAGTGACAATTAAGAAGCTTCCTTTTACTGAAATGATTCATGTTGAAGATAGCTGGGTCGAACATAATTATACGGTTAGTTCATTTAGACTTGATACAATTCTAGCAGCAGCTTTGAATGTATCACGACAAAAGGCTCAAGCATTAATTGTTTCAGGCAAGGTTAAGGTGAATTTTAAACCATTAGAAAAAATTTCAGCAGAATGTCAAGTGGGTGACACGATTTCTGTTCGAGGATTTGGTCGTTGTAAAATAATCTCAATGAATGGGCAGTCAAAGAAAGATAAATGGAAAATAACTTTAGGTAAGAAGAAATAATAAGGCGCCGAAAAAGGGTTTTTATTATTTTTGTCGAATTATAGGAAAAGAAAGAGTAGAATCTGTTTTGGAGGTGCCGTTATGCCCTTAACCCCGATAGACATACATAATCAAGAATTTAGTAAAGTATTTCGTGGGTATGATGAAGATGAAGTCAATGAGTTTTTAGATCAAATCATAAAAGACTATGAGATTTTATTACGTGAAAAGAAAGAACTCGAGGACAAGCTAGAAGAAACTTTCGACCGCTTAGGACATTTTACTAGCATTGAAGGCACATTAAATAAGTCAATTATTGTGGCTCAAGAAGCAGCGGAAGAAGTAAAACGAAATGCACAAAAAGAAGCGAAGTTAATCATTAAAGAAGCAGAAAAAAATGCTGATCGAATTGTCAATGATTCGCTAACTAAAGCACGTAAGATAGCTGTAGAGATTGAAGAATTAAAAAAACAATCCAAGGTGTTCCGCACCCGCTTTAAAATGCTTGTGGCGGCACAGCTTGATTTGTTAGATAATGATGATTGGGACCATCTGCTAGAATATGAAGTAGATGCGACTGAAATCGATATAAAAGAAAGAGTGGAAGAAGAAATTTAAACCTTTCCTTGACTTTTAGCACTTATTTCGCATATAATTTTTTAACAAAACCAATATTTATATGATAGGTAGACGATGACAGGGACAGTATATTTTTCATATGCTTATATAAGCGATTTGGGAACCGGTGTGAGCCCAGAATAAGCGGAAAAATGGAAGATCACCCTAGAGTTCCAAGTTGAAAGCAAGTTTTGTGAGTAAATAAGGCGCTTCATTCACGTTACGAATGCTAGAGCGGATTGCTTAATTTACAATATTAGCAATCTAACCAGGGTGGTACCACGGGAAAATAAGCTTTCTCGTCCCTTTTAGGGATGAGAGGGCTTTTTTGTTTGTCTTTAGAAAGTAAGTTAAGTGTTCTCGGGTGTGTACTGGTGTCTAGCGCAAGCCACCTAGCCCCTCGATTGCTTCGGTCCAGCCGATGAAGGCAAACAACGCCTTCACCTTCTGGCTCGAAAGTACTTGTCGTGGCTGACCAAGGCGCTTGCGCTTTTCGTATGAAAATGGTCTAAATATGGATGGAGGATTTACAAATGGAATATAAAGATACATTATTAATGCCAAAAACAGAATTTCCGATGCGTGGAAATTTACCGAAGCGTGAACCAGAAATTCAGGCAAAATGGGAAGAAATGAATATTTACGAACAAGTTCAAAAGCATACAGAAGGGCGCCCTTTATTCATCTTGCATGATGGTCCTCCATATGCAAATGGTGATATCCATATGGGTCATGCGTTAAATAAAGTCTTAAAAGATTTTATTGTCCGTTTTAAATCCATGAACGGTTTTCATGCGCCATATGTTCCAGGCTGGGATACTCACGGATTGCCAATTGAAACTGCTTTAACTAAAAAAGGTGTAAAACGTAAAGAAATGAGCGTAGCGGAATTCCGTAAGCTTTGCGCCGAATATGCATACGAACAAGTGAATAATCAACGTGAACAATTCAAGCGTCTAGGTGTTCGTGCGGATTGGGAAAATCCATATATTACATTAAAGCCTGAGTTTGAAGCCCAACAAATTAAAGTGTTTGGCGAAATGGCGAAAAAAGGGTATATCTATAAAGGGAAAAAGCCTGTTTACTGGTCACCATCGAGTGAATCAGCGCTTGCAGAGGCAGAGATTGAATATCAAGATAAACAATCTGCTTCCATCTATGTTGCTTTTGAAGTGACAGACGGAAAAGGCGTCATTGAAAATGGCGTGAAGATTATTATCTGGACTACCACTCCTTGGACAATTCCTGCTAACCTTGGAATCTCGCTTCATCCGGAATTGAACTATGTTGTCGTTGAAGTAGCAGGAGATAAATTTGTAGTAGCGGAAGCGTTACTAGAATCCGTTACATCTGAACTAGAGTGGGAAAATCCAAAGGTTGTTCAAAAGGTGAAAGGTGCTGAGCTTGACCGTGCAGTTGCCAAACATCCATTTTATGATCGTGACTCATTAGTCATGTTAGGTGAGCACGTTACAACGGATGCCGGTACAGGTTGCGTACACACGGCACCTGGACATGGGGAAGATGACTTCATCATCGGTCAAAAATATGGGTTAGATGTACTTTGTCCTGTAGATGAAAAAGGGGTTATGACTGAGGAAGCAGAAGGGTTTGCTGGCTTATTTTATGAAAAAGCAAACAAAGCCATTACTGAAAAATTAGAGAGTGTTGGCGCATTACTAAAATTAACCTTTATTACACATTCTTACCCACATGACTGGCGTACGAAAAAACCAACGATTTTCCGTGCAACAGCACAGTGGTTTGCGTCTATAAAAGATTTCCGTCAAGATTTATTAGATGCAATTGCAGAAACAAAATGGGTTCCAGCCTGGGGAGAAACTAGATTGTATAACATGGTTCGTGACCGTGGAGACTGGTGTATTTCTCGTCAACGTGCTTGGGGTGTTCCTATTCCAGTCTTCTATGCAGAAAATGGAGAGCCTATCATTACGGATGAAACGATTGAACATATCTCTAATTTGTTCCGTGAGCATGGTTCAAATGTTTGGTTCGAACGTGAAGCAAAAGATCTACTCCCTGAAGGATTTACTCACGTTGGCAGTCCGAATGGAATTTTTACAAAAGAAACAGATATTATGGACGTTTGGTTTGACTCAGGGTCATCACATCAAGGTGTTTTAGTTGAACGTGAAGGCTTACAACGTCCTGCAGATCTTTATTTAGAAGGATCTGACCAATATCGTGGTTGGTTTAACTCATCCCTTTCTACAGCGGTTGCTGTTACTGGTAAAGCTCCATATAAGGGTGTATTAAGTCACGGATTTGCTTTAGATGGTCAAGGCCGTAAAATGAGTAAATCTGTAGGTAATGTTGTCGTTCCTGCAAAAGTTATGAATCAACTAGGTGCGGATATTTTACGTTTATGGGTTGCTTCAGTAGACTATCAAGCGGATGTTCGTGTATCAGATCCAATCCTTAAACAAGTAGCTGAGGTATATCGTAAAATCCGTAATACATTCCGTTTCCTACTAGGAAACTTAGATGGCTTCAATCCTGAAACAGATAAAGTGGCAGTTGCTGACCTTCGTGAAGTAGATCAGTACATCTTAATTAAATTAAATAAATTGATTAAAAATTCAATTGAAGCATATGACAATTATGAATTTGCAACAATTTATCATCTTGTTAATAACTTCTGTACACAAGATTTAAGTGCATTCTATCTTGATTATGCGAAAGATATTTTATATTGCGAAGCACCTAAGGGAGAAGATCGTTTAGCAATTCAAACCGTGCTATACGAAACTTTAGTAAGCCTAACTAAGTTAGTTTCGCCTATTCTTTCTCATACAGCGGATGAAGTGTGGGCATTTATCCCTGGTGTGACAGAAGAAAGTGTTCAGTTTACGTTAATGCCTGAAGAAATTTCAGTTTCAAATGCAGCAGCTATTGAAGAGAAATGGAATTCATTCATGAATCTTCGTGATGATGTGTTAAAAGCATTGGAAGAGGCTCGTAACCAAAAAGTAATCGGCAAATCATTAAATGCAAAAGTGACAGTTTACGTAAATGAAGAAGTGAAAAGCTTACTAGCAAGCATCAATGAAAATATGGAGCAATTATTTATTGTTTCCAAATTCGAAGTAGCTGAACTTTCTGATGCACCAGCAGATGCTGTTGTGTTAGAAAATGCTTCTATCGTTGTTGTCAAAGCAGATGGTGAAACATGTGAACGCTGCTGGAATGTAACAGAAGAAGTAGGTAAAGTGGAAGAGCATCCAACTTTATGTACTCGCTGTGCAATGGTTGTAAATGAGCACTATACAAATTAAATTCTTATGTTCAAAAACCAGGTCCGAGTTGAAAGGATCTGGTTTTTTCGTATTGTCTAGCTGCAGCACCTAGCCCCTCGAGACGCTTCGGTCCAGCTGATGAAGTCAAAGAACGACTTCATCTTCTGGCCCTCCAGCGCTTGTCGGGGCTGAACAAGGTGCTTCCGCTTTTCTTATTAGCTATGATTTCGTTGTTATGCTACAATGCAGTAGTATAGAAGTTAATGTTTGGGGGAAGGATTTGTGCGTTATTATATTTTAGCATTATTCGTGATTGCATGTGATCAGTTAACAAAGTGGCTGATTGTTCAAAAAATGCAGTATGGTGAAAGTATTGAAGTGATTAAGAACATATTCTATATTACCTCTCATCGTAATCGTGGAGCTGCTTGGGGAATTCTCCAAGGACAAATGTGGTTTTTCTACGTTATAACGATTGCTGTTGTGATTGGTCTAGTCTATTATATGCAAAAAATGTCTAAAAAAAGTGTGTTATTAGGTGTTTCCTTAGCTCTTATGCTTGGTGGGGCGATTGGGAATTTCATCGACCGAGTATTTCGTCATGAAGTGGTTGATTTTGTACATACTTATATTTTTGCTTACAGCTTTCCAATTTTTAATATTGCGGATGCTGCGTTAACTATTGGGGTTGTACTACTTATTATTTATATGTTAATAGAAGAAAAACTATCTAAGGAGAAACAGAATGGATAAATTGCAATACAACATAGATGAAACATTACAAGGAGTTCGAATTGATAAGGCTATCTCTACATTAAATGAAGAATGGTCTCGGACGCATGTACAGCAGTGGATTAAGGATCAACATGTTTTAGTTAATGGGGCGGTAATAAAATCAAATTATAAATGTAGTTTGAATGACGTGATTGAAGTCAACATTCCTGAACCTGTAGAGTTAGATGTGGTTGCTGAACCAATGGATTTAGATATATATTATGAGGATGCGGATGTATTAGTTGTAAACAAACCAAGAGGAATGGTTGTTCATCCTGCCCCAGGACATATATCTGGTACGCTTGTAAATGGATTAATGGCTCATTGTAAAGATTTGTCAGGAATAAATGGTGTCATGAGACCAGGTATTGTGCATAGAATAGATAAAGATACGTCTGGTTTATTGATGGTTGCTAAAAATGACATGGCTCATGAGAGTCTTGTTCAGCAGCTTGTAGACAAGACGGTTACCCGTGAATATAAAGCAGTTGTTCATGGAGTTATTCCTCATGATTATGGTACGATTGATGCGCCGATTGGTCGCGATAAAAAAGATCGTCAAAGTATGACTGTAACTGAGGAGAATTCAAAACATGCAGTGACACATTTTCGTGTAATCGAGCGTTTTAATGACTTTACTCTAGTCGAATGTCAGCTTGAAACAGGTAGAACACACCAAATTCGCGTTCATATGAAATATATTGGTTTTCCGCTTGCAGGTGATCCAAAATACGGTCCTAAAAAAACAATAGCTTTTAATGGGCAAGTATTGCATGCTGGTTTACTTGGGTTTGTTCATCCACGTACAAAAGAGTATATAGAATTTGAAGCACCTCTACCTCAAGATTTTTCTGACTTACTTGATTACTTACGCAAAAGAAATTGACAAGTATAGTGAAACCGTATATCATAATACTAATTGAATGATCCTTTAACACAGTCCAGAGAGGCTGAGAAGGTACCGGATAATTAGGTCACATTACACCTATCATTTGTGTATACAATTCTCATGCCTTCAAGGTATGAGAATTTTTTGTCTTTGTCATTTAGAGTACACTGTGATCTACCAATGCCGCGGTATTGCCCTTGTCAGGAAGTCATATAGACTTGGCTAGCTGAATAGGCACCAAACTTTGGTAGTTAAAAGGAATTATTAGATATAGGCGAGGTGACCGAGTTTTGAATAAAAAAGCAATCGTCCTTGACGAACAAGCAATCAATAGGGCTTTAACAAGAATTGCTCATCAAATTATTGAAAAGAATAAAGGAATTGATAATTGTTTATTAGTCGGGATTCGCACACGCGGTATTTATCTTGCAAATCGACTTGCTGAACGTATTGAGCAAATTGAAGGAAAAACGATTGGGATAGGTGAAATTGATATTACTATGTATCGAGATGATTTAACTAAAAACACAAATGACGGAGAGCCGTTAGTAAAAGGTGCAGATATATCTGTTAATATTTCTGATAAGAAAGTAATTTTAGTGGATGATGTTCTATTTACAGGCCGGACGGTCAGAGCGGCACTAGATGCTCTAGTTGATATCGGAAGGCCATCACAAATCCAATTGGCTGTACTTGTAGATCGTGGTCATCGAGAATTACCGATTCGTGCCGATTTTGTTGGTAAAAATGTACCAACATCGCAAACCGAAAAGATTTCTGTGATGTTGACGGAAATTGATGGAATTGATCAAGTAAGTATATTAGAATAATAAATAACCCTTTTAACGGGTGGTCCTGAGAGACCAACAAAGGGGGCAAAGAACTAGAAGTTCAAGGTTTGCATTGACTTGAATTGTCTGGGGAACCCTCTTTATATACATTGAAGAGGGTTTTTTAACGTAATCATTGTTATAGCATCTTAGGAGGGTTACATTAAATGGAAGAAACAAAAAGAGACGTCTTATTAGATGTCGAGGATGTCCCAAAATTAGGACAATGGATTACATTAAGTATACAGCATTTATTTGCGATGTTTGGGGCTACGGTATTAGTCCCACTATTAGTAGGACTTAGTCCTGCCGTTGCTTTAGTTTCAAGCGGTCTTGGAACACTAGCTTATTTATTAATAACGAGAGGTCAAATTCCTGCCTATCTCGGTTCATCGTTTGCGTTTATTGCGCCTATCCTAGCCGCAAAAGCGTCTGGTGGGCCAGAATCGGCGATGATTGGCTGTTTTGCAGCAGGTCTTATATATGGAATTGTAGCACTCGTCATCAAAAATGTAGGTATTAATTGGTTAATGAATTTACTACCTCCAGTTGTAGTTGGTCCAGTTATAATGGTTATTGGTTTAAGTTTAGCAGGTACAGCTGTAAACATGGCAATGTACGAAAATCCTGGTGCAAAGGTTTTGGTTTATAGTACAACACATATTACCATTGCCTTAATCACCTTGGCAGTAACCATTTGTTGTAATGTTTTCTTCAAAGGTTTTATTAGTATCATACCGGTTTTAATTGGTATTATAGTTGGTTACATTTGTTCAATTTTCGCGGGAATAGTGAATTTCAAACTAATTAAACAAGCAGATTGGTTTGCTGTTCCAGACTTGATGATACCATTTGCCACATATACACCCGTGTTTTCGTGGTCCGTTATTTTTATCATGTTGCCAGTTGTCATTGTTACCCTATCTGAACATATAGGTCACCAAATGGTATTAAGTAAGGTAGTTGGTCGCAACTTTTTAAAAAAACCAGGATTACATCGTTCCATTTTGGGTGATGGTACTGGAATTATAATTGGATCATTTATCGGTGGTCCTCCCCTTACATCTTATGGTGAAAATATTGGCGTGTTAACGATGACAAGAGCATTTAGTGTATATATTATCGGTGGGGCAGCCGTAACTGCGATTATTTTTGGCTTTGTGGGTAAGATTTCAGCTGTTATTAGTTCGATTCCTTCAGCGGTTATGGGAGGCATTTCTATTCTGCTATTTGGGATTATTGCATCTAGTGGATTAAGAATGTTAATTGATCATCGAGTGGATTTTGATAAAAAGCGTAATCTAATGATCGCGTCTGTAATCCTTGTCTTAGGTATTGGTGGTGCCTATATTCAGTTGCCAAATAATGTACAATTATCTGGTATGGCATTATCAGCGATTGTTGGTGTTATACTAAATTTAATATTACCAGGAAGAGAAAAAAATGATGGTGACATATTTGAAGAATAGTGCAATACTATAAACAGAAACTTAATAGTCGTTTCACCTTTTAAAAGAAGTCCAGAGAGGCTTAGAAGGGTGTTCGCAGAAAAAGACAAGAGGGTAGATGATGTTCTACCATGTCTTTCTGCCCTACACCCTGTTCTTAACGGCAGGGTGTTTTTTTATACTCGTTATCGTATAAAAAAATACTTCGACTTTTCTTGTAGGAGTTAAGTCGTGCATTTCGAATGAAATACCCTGTCGCACAAAATTGTGGAAGGAGCAGGACCTATGAAAAGATTACTAACAATGAATGAACTATCCATTCCTGAAATGGAGGAAATCTTAGCGGATGCTGAACGTTTTGCTAATGGAGCGATTTGGAGACCTGAAGAACAAACGATGGTTGCCAATTTATTCTTTGAACCAAGCACTCGTACAAAATCAAGCTTTGAAATGGCAGAAAGAAAGCTAGGCTTAGAAGTGATTCCGTTTGATCCTAGTGCTTCTAGTGTATTAAAAGGCGAAACCCTTTATGATACAGCCAGAACATTTGAATCAATTGGTTTAAAAGCTCTAGTCATAAGACATCAAGAAGATAATTATTTTAATCAATTAATTGGTAAAAATTTAAATATACCCATCATAAATGCAGGGGATGGTTGTGGGAATCATCCAACACAATCTCTACTTGATTTATTAACCATTAAACAAGAGTTCAAAGAATTTAAAGGCTTGAAAATTGCCATCATTGGGGATATCACACATAGCCGGGTAGCAAGATCGAATGCCGTGGCCTTATCACGTCTTGGAGCGAAGGTTGTTTTCTCAGGTCCTCCAGAATGGTTTGATGAAAACAGTGGTCTTGGTGAGTATGAGGATATAGATCAAGCGATAACAACAAGTGATGTAGTGATGTTACTCAGAATACAACATGAAAGACATGAAGCTACTGCAGAAACTGCAGACTACCTAGAGCAATATGGCTTAACAAAAAAACGCGAACAAATGATGAAACCAAATGCGATTATTATGCATCCAGCCCCAATCAACAGAGGAGTTGAAATCGATAGCGATTTAGTTGAATGCAGTCGTTCAAGAATTTTCAAACAAATGGAAAATGGGGTTTTTGTAAGAATGGCTGTATTGAAAAGTGTGCTACAACAATTTGGAGGGGGAATTTCATATGAAAACAGTCATCAAAAATGGACAGTTGCTCGATAATAATGAATTCAAGCAAGTAGATATTGAAATTGAAGGGAAAATCATCACAAAAATTGGTGAAAATTTACCGATAGATGGTTGCGAAGTGATTGATGCAAAGGGGTTGCTTGTAACACCTGGATTTATTGATTTACATGTTCATTTACGTGAGCCTGGTGGCGAGCATAAAGAAACAATTGAAACAGGCACATTAGCTGCTGCAAAAGGTGGTTTTACCACAGTTGCCGCCATGCCAAATACAAAACCAGTTCCTGACTCAGTTGAACATTTAGAAGCGTTGAATTCAAAAGTTGAAGAAACCGCTCATGTTCGAGTGTTACCATATGCATCGATTACAGTCGCTGAAATTGGAGAAAAGTTAGTAGATTTTGCTAGCCTTAAACAAGCAAAAGCATTTGCGTTTTCTGATGATGGTGTGGGGGTACAAACAGCAGGCATGATGCTAGAAGCGATGAAACAAGCTGCAAGCTTGGATATGGCGATTGTCGCACATTGTGAAGATAATAGCTTGATTAATCGCGGATCTGTTCATGAAGGGAAATTTTCTACAGAGCAAGGAATCAATGGAATTCCTTCTGTCTGTGAATCTGTCCAAATTGCTCGTGATGTTCTGTTAGCTGAAGCAGCAGGCTGTCATTATCATGTTTGTCATATCAGTACAATTGGCTCAGTTCGCGCTGTACGTGATGCAAAACGAGCAGGCATTCGTGTAACGGCTGAAGTAACGCCACATCACTTGCTTTTATGTGAAGATGATATTCCGGGACTCGATCCGAATTATAAAATGAATCCGCCATTAAGAGGGCAAGCTGATAAAGAAGCACTTATTGAAGGACTATTAGACGGAACGATCGATTTTATTGCAACGGATCATGCCCCACATACAGCAGAAGAAAAAGCAAGAGGCATGCTAAAAGCTCCGTTTGGAATTGTTGGATTAGAAACAGCATTTCCACTGCTTTATACAAATTTAGTAAAAAAAGGCGTACTTACTTTACAGCAATTAGTCGACTTTTTAACAGTAAAGCCTGCTGAAAGTTTCTCCCTACCCTATGGTCAACTGAAAGAGGGAGCTATTGCTGATATCGTGTTAGTAGATTTAGAAACAGAACAAGAAATAAATGCAGATAAATTTGCTTCAAAAGGAAAAAATACACCATTTAACGGCATGAAATGCGTAGGATGGCCGGTATTAACAATTGCAGAAGGTAAAAAAGCATGGCAAAAAGGAAGTGTACAGTGATGAAAAGACAACTTATTTTAGAAGACGGCACAATTTTTATCGGTGAAGCGTTTGGTAGTGATATCGATAAAATTGGTGAGGTAGTATTTAATACAGGTATGACCGGATATCAAGAATTATTAACAGATCCTTCTTATTGCGGACAAATTGTAACATTAACTTATCCGTTAGTTGGAAATTACGGAATCAACCGTGATGATTTTGAGTCTGTTAGTCCAGCGGTTGCAGGGTTTGTTGTGAGAGAAGCTGCTGATTTCCCATCTAACTGGCGCAATCAAGAATCATTGGATGACTTTTTAAAAAGTAAAAATGTTCCGGGTATTAGTGGGATTGATACTCGAAAACTAACAAGAATTATTCGTCAACACGGGACATTAAAAGGGGCAATTTGTAATATTGAAAAAGATGCTAACGAAGTAATCTCCCAATTGAAGGCGATAGTACTTCCAACAGATCAAGTGAAACGTGTATCCACAAAGTCTGCTTATTTCAGTCCTGGTCGTGGATCACGTGTAGTCTTAGTTGATTATGGTATGAAACACGGGATTTTACGTGAATTAAATAAAAGGGGTTGCGACGTTGTTGTCGTTCCATATAATGCGACTGCAGAGGAAATACTAGCATTCCATCCAGATGGTATCATGCTCTCAAATGGGCCTGGGGATCCGAAAACAGTTAAAAGTGCACTTGAAATGATTCAAATCGTTCAAAAACAGGTTCCGCTATTTGGTATTTGCTTAGGACACCAATTATTTGCCTTAGCAAACGGCGGAAATACGGAAAAATTAAAATTTGGTCATCGTGGCTCAAACCATCCTGTAAAAGATTTACGAACAGGAAAAGTAGCAATAACCTCTCAAAACCACGGCTATGCAGTAGAGGAAGAATCGCTGGCTAATACAGATATAGAAGTGACTCATATTGCTTTAAATGATGGTACAGTTGAAGGACTTCGCCATAAAAAGTATCCTGCTTTTACTGTTCAATACCATCCAGAAGCATCTCCTGGACCTGAAGATGCAAACTATTTATTTGACGAATTCATGGAATTGATCGAAACAACTAAGAAAGTGGGGATGTAACATGCCGAAACGTACGGATATTAATAGCATTTTAGTGATTGGTTCTGGTCCAATTGTCATTGGTCAGGCAGCAGAATTTGATTACGCAGGTACGCAAGCATGTATCGCGTTAAAAGAAGAAGGATATCGTGTTGTTTTAATTAACTCTAACCCGGCAACGATTATGACGGATAGTGAAATTGCAGATGCCGTTTATATCGAACCCATTACACTTGAATTTGTAAGTAAAATTATTCGTAAAGAACGTCCTGATGCACTTCTTCCAACGCTTGGAGGCCAAACAGGATTAAATATGGCGGTTGAACTTGCAAAGTCAGGGATTTTAGATGAATGTGGCGTGCAAATTTTAGGTACAAAGCTAGAAGCAATTGAACAAGCAGAGGATCGTGATTTATTCCGTACATTAATGAATGATCTTGGAGAACCTGTTCCAGATAGTGATATCATTCACTCATTAGAAGAAGCTTACGCGTTTGTTGAACGTATTGGTTATCCAGTAATCGTACGTCCAGCCTTTACTCTTGGCGGTACAGGCGGCGGAATTTGTGAAAATGAAGAAGAATTAATTGAAATCGTAGAAGGCGGCTTAAAAAGCAGTCCAGTTCACCAATGTTTACTAGAAAGAAGTATTGCAGGATATAAAGAAATTGAATATGAAGTAATGCGTGATGCGAATGATAACGCGATTGTTGTTTGTAATATGGAAAACTTCGATCCAGTCGGTGTTCACACAGGGGATTCTATCGTAGCAGCACCTAGCCAAACGTTAAGTGACCGTGAATATCAAATGTTACGTAACACTTCATTAAGTATTATTCGTGCGTTGAAGATCGAAGGTGGATGTAATGTTCAGCTTGCACTAGATCCAGACAGCTATAACTACTTTGTAATTGAAGTAAATCCACGGGTAAGTCGTTCATCTGCTCTTGCATCAAAAGCAACAGGTTATCCAATTGCCAAGCTAGCAGCTAAAATTGCTGTTGGTTTAACTCTTGATGAAATGATGAACCCTGTTACAGGTAAAACATATGCAAGCTTTGAACCTGCTCTTGACTACGTGGTAACAAAAATTCCACGCTGGCCATTTGATAAGTTTGAAAGTGCAAACCGTAAGTTAGGTACACAAATGAAAGCTACTGGGGAAGTAATGGCGATTGGACGTACGTTTGAAGAATCAATTTTAAAAGCTGTTCGTTCACTTGAAGCGGGTGTATTTCATTTAGGTTTAAATGACGAAGTAGATGATAACTTAATTGAAAAACGCATTCGTACAGCTGGGGATGAACGCCTATTTTATATCGGCGAAGCGCTTCGCCGTGGTGTAACAATTGAAACGATTCATGAATGGAGTAAAATCGATTTATTCTTCCTTCATAAATTAAAGAAAATTGTTGATTTTGAACAACAAGTTAGTGAAGATGCCTTCAATAAAGATACTTTAGAAAAAGCGAAAAAGCTTGGTTTCTCTGACAAAACCATTGCCAAACTTGCAGGTGTGACAGAGACACAAGTGTATGATACAAGAAAGAACCTAGGTATTGTACCTGTTTATAAAATGGTTGATACATGTGCGGCAGAATTTGAATCAGAGACTCCATATTTCTACGGAACATACGAAGATGAAAATGAATCGATTGTGACAGATAAGAAAAGTGTAATCGTACTTGGTTCAGGTCCAATCCGAATTGGCCAAGGGGTTGAGTTTGACTATGCTACAGTTCATTCAGTATGGGCGATTAAAGAAGCAGGCTATGAAGCGATTATTATTAACAATAATCCAGAAACAGTTTCAACAGATTTTAGTATTTCAGACAAGCTTTATTTCGAGCCGCTAACACTGGAAGATGTTATGCATATCATTGATTTAGAGCAACCTGAAGGTGTTGTCGTTCAGTTTGGTGGTCAAACAGCCATTAACCTAGCAGATGGATTAGTAAAACGTGGCGTGAAAATTCTTGGTACATCACTTGAAGATATCGATCGTGCTGAAAACCGTGATAAGTTTGAACATGCCTTGCATGAGCTAAACATTCCACAACCAAAAGGGAAAACAGCTACGTCTGTAGAAGAAGCAATTGTTATTGCTGATGATATTGGCTACCCAGTATTAGTTCGTCCTTCATATGTACTTGGCGGTCGTGCAATGGAAATTGTTTATCAACAAGAAGAACTTTTACATTACATGAAAAATGCTGTGAAAATTAATCCTGATCACCCTGTTTTAATTGACCGTTATTTAACAGGTAAAGAAATAGAAGTAGATGCAATTAGTGATGGAAAAACAGTTGTTATTCCAGGGATTATGGAGCATATTGAACGCGCGGGTGTTCACTCAGGGGATTCAATTGCAGTGTATCCACCACAAAGTTTAACAGCCGAACAAAAAGAAACATTAATTGATTTCACGACACGACTTGCAAAAGGCTTGAACATCATTGGATTGCTAAATATTCAATATGTTATTAGTAAAGGTGAAGTGTATGTCATTGAAGTGAATCCACGTTCAAGTCGTACAGTACCATTCTTAAGTAAAATAACAAATGTGCCAATGGCAAACTTAGCTACAAAGGTTATTTTAGGCCACTCTTTAGAGAGTCTTGGCTATGAAAATGGTTTAGTTCCTGAAAAAGATGGTGTTTACGTTAAAATTCCAGTCTTCTCTTTCGCTAAATTAAGAGGAGTGGACATTACGCTTGGACCTGAAATGAAATCTACAGGTGAAGTTATGGGAAAAGACCGTACCCTTGAAAAAGCATTATACAAAGGCTTAGTTGCTTCTGGAATGAATATTAAAGGGCATGGCTCTGTGCTTCTGACGATAGCAAATAAAGATAAGCAAGAAGCGATCCAAATTGCTCAACGTTTCCAAAATATTGGTTTCAAATTGATTGCTACAGCAGGTACAGCATCAGCTATCGAGGAGGCTGGAATTCCAGTTACGACAGTTGGAAAAATCGGCGAAAATGGTAAAAATCTAATTGATGTGATTCGCAATGGTGAAGCGCAATTTGTGATTAATACGTTAACTAAAGGAAAACAACCAGAACGAGATGGCTTTAGAATTCGTCGTGAATCGGTTGAAAATGGTGTTCCATGTTTAACATCACTTGATACAGCAGAAGCGATTCTTCGAGTAATTGAATCCATGACATTCTCAGCAGAAGCTATGGGAAAATCAGAAAAAGCGCGTGAGGTGAATTTTTCATGATTGTTAAGGAATTGATGAAGGTCATATCCCATAAAGAATTGGCACCAGCTATTTTTGAACTAACCTTACAAGGTCCATTAGTTCAAGAAATGCAAGAACCGGGGCAATTTGTCCACTTGAAAACAAGTGATAGCAATGACCCGCTTCTTCGACGTCCGATCTCCATCTGTTCCATTAATCAAAGTGAAAATTCATTTACGATGATTTATCGTACAGAAGGGAAAGGCACAAAGTTGCTTTCTCTAAAGAAGGAAGACGAAATGGTGGATGTACTTGGTCCATTAGGACATGGTTTTCCCGTTGACGCTGTGGAAAGTGGTGAAACTGCGCTGTTAGTTGGTGGAGGAATTGGTGTTCCTCCTCTCTACCAGCTATCAAAAATGTTGGTAGCTAAAGGTGTAAAGGTCATTCACGTACTTGGATTTGCAACAAAAGCAGCTGTGTTTTATGAAAATGAATTTGCAAAATTAGGCGAAACGTATATAACAACTGAGGACGGTTCTCATGGAACGAAAGGCTATGTTACGGATGTAATGAAAGATTTAACTGACTATCAAGCCATTTATTCTTGTGGCCCAACACCTATGTTAAAAGCATTAAATGCAGGATATTCTGACCATAAGTTATATCTTTCTCTTGAAGAAAGAATGGGCTGTGGTGTAGGTGCTTGCTTCGCTTGTGTATGTCACACTTCAGTTGAAGGTACGTCTTATAAAAAGGTATGTAGTGACGGACCTGTTTTCCGTGCTGGAGAGGTGATCTTATGAGCAGACTATCAATTGAACTACCGGGTCTTTCATTAAAAAATCCAATCATGCCTGCATCAGGCTGCTTTGGCTTTGGACGTGAATATAGCCAGTTTTATGATTTAAGCAAGCTGGGAGCAATTATGATTAAAGCGACAACTCCAGAGCCACGCTTTGGTAATCCAACTCCACGGGTTGCTGAAACTGATGCAGGAATGTTAAATGCAATTGGTCTTCAAAATCCTGGTTTAAAAAAAGTGATTTCAGAAGAACTATCTTTTTTAAATAACTATGATGTTCCGATTATTGCTAACATTGCTGGCTCTCAAATTGAAGATTACGTCCAAGTCGCTCGTGAAATTAGCAAGTCACCAAATGTGAAAGCACTTGAGTTGAATATTTCTTGCCCGAACGTTAAAGAAGGTGGAATTACCTTCGGAACGGACCCAGATGTAGCAAAAGGGGTAACAAAGGCAGTAAAAGAAGTGTCTGAAGTTCCTGTGTATGTAAAATTATCACCGAATGTTACGGATATTGTTGAAATGGCAAAAGCTGTTGAAGCAGGAGGCGCTGATGGGTTAACGATGATTAATACACTAATTGGCATGCGTCTTAACCTAAAAACAGGTAAGCCGATTATTGCTAATAAAACAGGCGGTCTTTCTGGTCCAGCCATTAAACCAGTTGCACTTCGTATGATTTACGAAGTAAGTCAACAGGTATCGATTCCAATTATCGGTATGGGTGGTATTTCAAGCGCTGAAGATGTCATTGAGTTTTTCTATGCTGGGGCCAGTGCAGTTGCAGTGGGTACGGCAAATTTTGTTGATCCATTTATTTGTCCAACTATTATTGAAGAGCTACCAGCTTTACTAGATCAACTTGGATATAATCATATTTCAGAATGTAGAGGAAGGAGCTGGAAGTAGTGGGTAACTCATTAATTATTGCACTTGACTTTCCAAACCTTGAAGAAACACAACAATTTTTACAGCCCTTTGGTTCTGAAAAATTATATGTTAAAGTGGGCATGGAGCTTTATTACCAAAATAGTTCAGCCATTATCTCCTATTTAAAAGAGCAAGGACATGAGGTTTTTCTTGATCTAAAGTTACATGATATTCCGAACACAGTAAAAATGGCAATGAAAGGCTTAGCCGGTTTAGGTGCGGATTTAGTCAATGTACATGCAGCTGGTGGTAAACGAATGATGGAAGCTGCACTAGAAGGCTTGGATGCAGGTACGAAAGTTGGTCAAAAACGTCCACTTTGTATAGCAGTAACCCAATTAACAAGCACTACGCAGCAACAAATGAATGAGGAACAAAATATTTTAGGAACAGTTGAGGAATCGGTCTTACGCTACGCAGCAGTCACAAAACAGGCTGGACTAGATGGAGTAGTGTGCTCTACACATGAAGTGGAAAAAATTCATGAAGTAATTAGTCCACAATTTTTAACTGTGACTCCTGGTATCCGTAATGCAACTGGAGATACACATGATCAGGCACGGATTGCGACACCAGAACAAGCTAGAAAGTTAGGCTCTGACTTTATTGTTGTTGGTCGTTCCATCACAAAAGCAGACAATCCGCTTGAAGCCTATTTATCGATGAAGAAAGCTTGGGAGGGAACTATTTAATGCTAAAACAAAACATTGCAGAACATCTATTAGAAATTAAGGCTGTCTATTTACAGCCAAATGATCCTTTTACTTGGTCATCAGGAATAAAATCACCAATCTACTGCGATAATCGTTTAACTTTGTCGTATCCGGCTATTCGTCAAGACATTGCAAGTGGACTGCAGCAATTAATTGTCGACCATTTTCCTGGAACAGAATTAATCGCAGGTACAGCAACTGCAGGAATTCCGCATGCAGCTTGGGTAAGTGATTTATTAAACTTACCAATGTGCTACGTTCGTTCAAAAGCAAAAGGCCATGGTAAAGGGAATCAAATTGAAGGAATTGCTTCTCCAGGTCAAAAAGTTGTTGTTGTCGAAGACTTGATCTCTACTGGAGGCAGTGCCATTACAGCAGCTAAAGCGTTAAAAGAAGCAGGTTGTGAAGTGCTGGGTATCGTGTCTATTTTTACATACGAGCTTGAAAAAGGAAAAGAAAAGCTTGCAGCAGAAGGGCTTACATCCTATTCCCTTAGTGATTATTCAACACTAATTGGTGTAGCAAAAGAAAAAGGGTATATTAATGAAAATGAACTGCAAAAGTTAACAAAATGGCGTGAAAATCCAGATGATGAGTCTTGGATAAACGCTTAATCATATAAAAAGAAGTTGTCCTGTATTTTTACTTACAGGACTATTTTTATTGAAGTAGAAAGTGTGTTCAATCTTATCATGGGCAATTAGTCATTCCGCAGGTGAGTTCAATTGATTGATGCTATATAGTAACAAGTAGTTAGCACAGGATAGTATGAAAATGATATAATAATTAAAGTCATTTTTATATAATTTTACATAATATAAATTGTATAAAGATATCGGGTTTGAATAATGTTCACTTTGATTATGATAAAGGAACTTATGATAATTATATAAGGATGTGTGCTATTATTGGAACGTATTGCAGTTATAGATTTAGGATCAAACTCCTTTCATATGGTAATTTGTGAAGTGAATGATACGTACTTAAATCCAATTAAAATTGCCAATGAACAGGATTATAAAGCATATGTCCGTTTAGGAGCGAATCTTAAAAAAGGTGATTTAATTAAGGAAGAAAAAATAGGTGAGATTATCTCGGTCTTAACGAGATTTAAACAAGCAGCTGAGCAACACGGTGTACATAAAATATTCTGCATTGCAACGGAAGCATTAAGGCGAGCGGGTAATGGTAAGGAAATAACCAAACTAATAAAAAAGCAAGTTGGTCTTGATGTTGAATTAATCTCGGGTAATGAAGAAGCGTTTTTGGGTTTTTATGGAATTGTGAATAGCTTTGCATTAGATCATTATTTAACGGTAGATATCGGTGGAAGTAGTACAGAACTTGTGTATGTAAAAAATCGCAAGCTAGAAAAATCAATCAGTTTACCAGTAGGTTCTTTGAATATTTGTGATTTGTTTGACTCGACAAATCGAATAAAAGATGAATTAGCACAGCAAATGATGGAGTATTTTACCAAGGCTTTAGATGAAGTGAAGTGGCTTCAAGAAATTGATATTGATGCAATTATCGGTGTTGGTGGTACGATGCGAACGATTGGAAAGTATGAGCGTGCAAAGATGAGATATCCGCTATCCATTCAGCATAATTATCAATTAAACCTGGAGCGTGTCCAAAACATTTTTGATGAATTACGTGTATTAACGGAAAAAGAACGGCTCAATCTCCCTGAGCTTCAAAAAACGCGGGCAACAATTTTTCCAAGTGCATTAACATTGGTTCTTTCCATTATGCATTATGTTAATAATCAAACATTAATTTTAAGTAAATTTGGTTTACGTGAAGGGTTTGTGTTGAATTATCTATTTCATGGGCAAATCATTGAGAATGTATTTGAACATGAGGTAGAACAAATTTTGGTTGAACAAAACCTTTCGGAAAAGTTATATCATCATTATTGTTCGAATGCTCTATCGAAATGTAAACAGGCGATTATAAATGGAGAGCCATTTGAAATAAACGTTTATTTAATAAAAATTTCTACGGTGTTTTTGCTGAAAAAACAGGAGAGCGATGCAAAACAAGCGAAGAAATTTTTAAAATATCTCTCTTCACGAGGTATATTTGGTCTTACCCATCAACAAATGCTAATGGCGTTAATGATTGCTGGTTTTACATTTGATGATAAATATAAAGCGATTTTGAGTGTGGATGATTTTGCATTAGTTAGTCATTTAGAAAAATTAAATCTTTTTGGAGAATAAAACTTATATTTGAATAAAGCAAGTTTCATGGTTTAGAGGAGTTGTTACTTTGATCACGGTTGAAAATATTACACTTAGACGAAATAACAAGATGATACTAAACGGTGTCTCCTGGTCTGTAAGAAAAGGAGAGCATTGGAGTTTATTAGGGTTAAATGGTTCTGGAAAAACGACCCTGCTAAATGTGATTAATGGGTATATTTGGCCAACGTCAGGGAAAGTCGAAGTATTAGGGAAAAAATTTGGTCAAACAAATTTACCAGAATTACGTAAAGAAATAGGCTGGGTTAGTTCTTCGATTCAACAACGTTTTCATAGTTATGATACGGTATTGCAAATTATCTTAAAAGGAATATAAACAAAACTATAATTGAACTGAAATAAAAGAGAGAAAAGGCTGACTCAAAAATCGTTATAACGTTTTTTGAGTCAGCCTTTTCTTTTAATGTCTTAAATAATAGGTTATATGAATTAGCATTAAATAAAGAAATTAATCATGATGTTTTAATTGGAGGACAACATCCTCATTTGGTGTGACAAAGACCGTTTGTTGCTGTTCGTAAATGACAAAGCCTGGCTTCGAACCATTCGGTTTTTTTACATGGCGTACTTTAGTAAAATCGACGGGAACGGAACTAGAATCTTTTGCTTTACTATAAAAGGCAGCGAGTATTGCCGCCTCTTTAATCGTTTCTTCACTTGGTGCCTCATTACGAATGACGACATGTGATCCTGGAATGTCTTTTGTATGAAGCCAGACTTCATCTCGACGGGCAAATTTATTTGTTAAGTAATCATTTTGTTTATTATTTTTACCTACAAAGATGGTATCACCGTCTGTTGAGTAATAGGTTTCAAGCTGTGGCTTTTTATGATCTGGTTTTTTCATACCTTTTTTCTGTTTTAGACGCAGATATCCTTCTTCTTGCAGTTCTTCGCGAATTTCTTCTAAATCCTTAGGAGAAGCAGATTGAAGCTGCTGTTGCAGTGCTTCAAAATAAGCCAATTCAGCTTTGGATTTTTCAATTTGTTCTTGAACTACTTGAATAGAATTTTTCGCTTTTTGATACTTTGAAAAATATTTTTGAGCATTTTCAGTTGGCGTCTTTAGCGGATTAAGTGGGATAACTAGGGTGCTATCGTCATAATAATTGATTACCTCAATTTCTGTTAATCCTTTTTTCATTTGATATAAGTTTACTGTTAGCAATTCACCATAAAGCTGATACTGACTTCCTTTTTCACTTTCTGCTAATGTTTTGTTAAGCTTACCTATTTTCTTTCTGTTTTTTTCTACTTCATTTGAAATAAACCGCTCAAGGTCATGCCCCTGTTGTTTGACGCGGTCACGTTCCGCCTTTCCAAAGTAATAACGATCAAGCATGATACTCAGTGAAGAAAATGTTTTCGTTTCCCCTTGGATGTGCGCTAAGGGGAGCATATAAAAGACTTCTTTCTTTCCATCATATGTAATAGCAGGTGTATAAATATGCTTACTAAGTTTTTCGATTAGAGCTAAGAATGCGTTTGGTAGTGTATCTGAATTTGCAAGACCAGCTTGGAAGACGGCTTCCTTCGCGAGTAATGGTGAAACACCAGCAAATTGTTGAACGAGTTGCTTATCTAATTTTCCAGCATTGAAATCCAAGTGTCCTAAAATCTCTTCTTTAGAAGTTGTAAAAGGATTAAGTTTATCTTGAGCAGGTGGTAGTTTATATTCTTGACCAGGTAAAATGGCTCGATAACTATTTACCGCATAGGATACATGTTTAATACTATCAAGAATCAAATTGCGTTCATGATCCACTAATATGATGTTACTATGGCGTCCCATTATTTCAATGATTAGTTGTTTTTGTGAAACATCGCCTAATTCGTTCCGTCCTCTTACATCAAAAATAATCATTCGGTCCAGCTCATACTGGCGTATATTCTCTATTGTAAAACCTTCAATATGTTTGCGTAATAGCATACAAAACATCGGTGGTTCTTTCGGATTTTCATAATTTTCTTCTGTAATTTGAACGCGGGCATAGCTTGGGTGTGCAGAGAGAAGAAGTTTGTAATTCTTTTTTTCTGCACGAATAAGTAGGATTAATTCGTTTTTATAGGGCTGGTGTATTTTGTTTATACGACCACCTTTTAATAAAGAAGCAATTTCTTCCGTCATCGCTTTCGTAAATACCCCGTCAAATGACATACCTTCTACATCCTTTTCAATATATTTGACTAAACCGGTTGCACTATTGAAATTGACCGGGAGCCTTCCGCATTTCGAATTGTCTAGCTCAGCACGGAAAAAGATAAAAGCCTTTGAGCGGCAAAAAGCGCCTTCCGGGTCTTTTCCTATTTTCTTCGCGAGCTGACCAAGCCGATTCCGCTTTTCTACTGTCTAGCTCCAGCACCTAGCTCAGCACGGAAAAAGATGATTGCCCCAAGAAGGCAAAGAGCGCCTTCCTGGTTCAATCCCTATTTTCTTCACGAGCTGACCAAGGTACTTCCGCTTTTCGTTTTATTATAGCATTTTTTTGGACGAGTCTGAATATGTATGGGAGGAGAAAGAATTGGGGTGTTGCATATTTTGAAGCATGGAGGATGGGGGATGTTCGATGAAGTTCCGAGAAATGAAAACGCAAGAAATAGAGAAGGCACTTCAGACAAATTCATTCACTGGATTAAGCGATGAAGAGGTAAAGGACAGGCAAAGCAAGTATGGCTTCAATGAACTCCTGGAAGGGGAAAAGCAATCCGCTATTTTATTGTTTTTTGCCCAGTTCAAGGATTTTATGGTACTTGTTTTATTGGTTGCGACGTTAATTTCAGGTCTTTTGGGTGAATATGTAGATGCGATTGCGATTATTGCCATTGTTTTTTTAAATGGTATTCTAGGCTTTTTTCAAGAAAGAAAAGCTGAGAAATCATTGGACGCATTAAAGGAAATGTCTGCTCCACAAGTACATGTATTACGAAATAATCAGTGGACTAAACTTCCTTCAAAGGAAATCGTTGTTGGCGATATTTTGAAATTTTCGAGTGGAGATAGAATAGGTGCCGATCTTCGGATTATTGAATGCTCTAGTCTTGAAATTGAAGAATCCGCATTAACCGGGGAATCACAGCCAGTTTCAAAAATTTCAGAACCCTTATTGTTTGAAGCTGAGGGCATTGGAGATGAACAGAATAAAGCATTCATGGGAACCATGGTAACGAGAGGGAGCGGAATAGGAATTGTTATTAGCATTGGAATGGAAACAGCGATGGGAAAAATTGCACACCTGCTTCAATCTGCTGAAACACTTACAACACCGCTACAAAGAAGATTAGAACAACTTGGAAAAATATTAATTGTAACAGCTCTAATTTTAACGGTCATCGTTGTATTCACAGGTATTATCCAAGGAAATGACTTGTATACGATGTTTCTAGCAGGGGTTTCTCTTGCCGTTGCTGCCATTCCAGAAGGTTTACCAGCGATCGTAACAGTGGCGTTATCATTAGGTGTGCAGCGGATGATTAAGAAGCGAGCAATTGTTCGTAAGCTTCCAGCCGTTGAAACGCTTGGCTGTGCGTCTGTGATTTGTTCAGATAAAACAGGGACGATGACGCAAAATAAAATGACAGTAACAAAGGTTTGGAGTGGGGGTAAAACCTGGGATGTCACTGGTACAGGCTATATCCCACAAGGGGAGTTTCTAGCTGGCGAGCAAGCTGTTTCTCTTTCAGCGGAAAAACCATTGCTTCAGTTATTGACATTCGGCATGTTATGCAATAAAGCGGATCTGATGGAAAAAGGTGATCAGTTCGTATTAGATGGGGACCCAACTGAGGGTGCCATGTTAGTGGCTGCATTAAAAGCTGGATTGACAAGAGGGCAATTACATGAAAATTTTACAATTGTAAAAGAGTTTCCATTTGATTCGAATCGAAAAATGATGAGTGTGATTGTGAAAGACGATGCTGGAAAGCATTTTGTAGTGACAAAAGGGGCACCTGATGTGCTGTTTACTCGTTGTGAATCCATTTTATGGGATGGGAAGACTGCACCGTTTCATAAAGAGTATCAAACGGTGGTCAATCGAGAAATGGATGGATTGGCTTCACATGCACTAAGATTGATAGCGGTCGGATATAAACCATTATCGGCTGGAAATGTAATTCTTCATGAAAATGAGGCTGAAAAAAACCTTGTCTTTGTAGGTTTACAAGGAATGATAGATCCACCGCGACCGGAAGTAAAGCAAGCGATAAAAGAGTGTCGCGAAGCTGGTATTAAAACCGTTATGATTACAGGCGATCATGTCACCACAGCAAAAGCTATTGCTTTTCAATTAGGCATTTTAAAAGGCAAAGAAAAGGTACTCGAGGGCAAGCATTTAAACAACATGTCGTTTGAAGAACTTGAAAGAATTGTAGAAGATGTAGCTGTTTTTGCCCGAGTTTCACCTGAACATAAATTAAAAATTGTGAAGGCATTACAAAACAAAGGACATATCGTGGCTATGACGGGAGATGGAGTGAATGATGCCCCTGCTATTAAATCAGCAGACATCGGGATTGCAATGGGAATAACAGGAACGGATGTAGCGAAAGAAGCTTCTTCTCTTATTTTAGTAGATGATAATTTTGCAACGATTAAGTCGGCCATCAAAGAGGGAAGAAATATTTATGAAAATATTCGTAAGTTCATACGTTATTTATTAGCATCTAATGTAGGTGAAATTTTAGTCATGTTTTTTGCGATGCTTTGTGGTTTACCTTTACCGATGATTCCAATTCAGATTTTGTTTGTCAACTTAGTGACAGATGGTTTGCCGGCGATGGCATTAGGTCTCGATGAAGCTGAAGCTGATGTGATGAAGCAAAAACCACGTCATCCTAATGAAGGAGTATTTGCAAGGGGACTTGGCTGGAAAATCATTTCTCGTGGATTTTTAATTGGAATAACGACATTGATTGCCTTTTATATCATCTATCGACAAAATCCAGACAATCTTGCTTATGCGCAAACAGTCGCTTTTTCAACATTAGTCCTAACTCAATTAATTCATGTTTTTGACTGTCGAAGTGAAAAATCTATTTTTTCTAGAAATCCATTTGGTAATAAGTATTTAGTGGGGGCTGTGTTGTCGTCATTACTCCCAATGTTAGCTGTTATTTATTATGAGCCGTTTCAAATAATTTTTCATACCGTTCCAATTACTGCTCGAGATTGGTTGTTAATCATCGGAATGGCGTCTATTCCAACTTTTTTACTAGCGGGTAGCTTTTTAGCAAGAAAAACAAAATAATTTATGATATAATTCATTAGGTAGTAGAGTGTCCTCTATTACCTTTTTATTTTTTAAGAATACATAAACCGAAAAGCGGAGCCGGCTTGGTCACGAAGGAAGGCCGACTAGGAACGCCACGTCCTGTGGGCCCAAGAAAATAGGAAAAGACCCGGAAGGCACTTTTTGCCGCTCAAAGGCTTTTATCTTTTTCCGTGCTGAGCTAGCCGGCGGAGCTAGACAAAACGAAAAGCGGAAGTGCTTTAAGCTGGACCATACGATTGCAAAGCATTTTGTTTGAAGGAAGTGTTACCATGGTTATTAGTATGACAGGCTATGGACGAGCGACAGCAGAGAATGAATGTATTAAGGTTGTTGTTGAAATGAAAACCGTAAATCATCGGTTTTGTGAATATCATATTCGAATGCCACGTCAGTTAATGTATCTTGAAGATAAAGTTAAGAAGAAAGCGAACGAATTTATTCGGCGTGGACGAGGCGAAATTTTTGTCACAATTGAAGGGGAAGGTTTTGCCACTAAAAGACTTAAGCTTGATTGGGGCCTAGCTGATCAATTCTTTGGACTTATGAGTCAGGCAAAGGATAAGTACCATATCCATTCTGAGGTGACCTTACATGATTTCTTGCAACTGGAATCTATTTTTTCAGAAGTTGAAGAGACAATGGACAATGGTGATATAGAAGGAATGATAGTAAGTGCTTTAACTGGTGCTTTAGAAAGTGTAAAAGCTATGCGAGTGCTAGAAGGTCAGGAGCTAGCGAATGATTTACAAGCACAATTAAATAAACTTGAGAAAATTTCTGACAAAGTAAAACAATATGCCCCTACCGTTGTGAGAACTTATCAAGAACGGTTAACACAAAAATTAACGGAGTTAACGAACGGATTAGTGGATGAAAGTCGACTTGTTACAGAAGTGGCAATTTTTGCTGATAAATGTGATATAAATGAAGAACTGACTAGGTTAGAAAGTCACTTTTTACAATTCTCTGAAACATTGACGCAAAGCGAACCAATTGGTCGTAAATTGGATTTTCTTGTTCAAGAGATGAACCGAGAAGTTAATACGATTGGTTCAAAAGCAAATGATTCTTTCATTACGAAGGAAGTAGTAGAGATGAAAAGCTTGCTTGAAAAAATGAAAGAACAGGTTCAAAATATTGAATAATTGTTTATGATGGTTTCAACAAGGTGACAATAGAATAGGAGGACTATGATGCCTATTAAGCTCATAAATATCGGTTTTGGAAATATTGTTTCTGCGAATCGTATTATCTCAATTGTGAGCCCGGAATCGGCTCCGATTAAAAGAATTATTCAGGATTCTCGCGATAGCGGTTTATTAATAGATGCTACATATGGAAGAAGAACAAGAGCCGTTATTATAACAGACAGTAATCATGTTATTTTATCAGCCGTTCAACCTGAAACAGTTGCTGCACGTCTTCAAGGTCGAGATGACAGCGTAGAAGAGAGGTAAAGTGGACATTATGAAAGAAAAAGGGTTATTGGTTGTTTTATCTGGCCCATCAGGAGTTGGAAAAGGAACCGTAAGAAAAGCTATTTTTTCTGAACCTGACAAAGCATTTGAATATTCTATTTCCATGACAACACGTCTTCCTCGAGAAGGTGAAGTAGACGGGGTGGACTATTTCTTTAAATCACGTGAGGAATTCGAGTTACTTCTTGAACAAGGGAAATTACTTGAACATGCAGAATTCGTTGGAAACTACTATGGGACTCCGGTTGATTATGTACAACAAACGATTAATGATGGGAAAGATATTTTTCTTGAAATTGAAGTTGAAGGTGCTAAGCAGGTTCGCGAAAAGTTTCCTGAGGGCTTATTTATTTTCCTTGCTCCACCGAGTCTTTCTGAACTGCAAAGTCGAATTGTGAATCGTGGAACAGAGTCTGAAGAAGTTATTCAACAACGCATGAAAGTAGCAAAAGAGGAAATAGAACTAATGGACTTATATGATTATGTTGTTGAAAACGATTCGATTGAAGCTGCATGTGAAAAAATTAATTGTATAATTGTCGCAGAGCATTGTCGAAGGGAAAGAGTGGAAGTTCGTTATAAAAAAATGTTGGAGGTTAAATAATTATGTTATATCCATCGGTTGACGCATTATTACAAATTATTGATTCTAAATATTCTCTTGTTTCTGTAGCTGCTAAGCGTGCACGTGAAATGCAAATGAAAAATGATTGTCGTATTGAAAATCCGGTATCATATAAATCAGTAGGTCGTGCACTTGAGGAAATTTATGCTGGAAAATTAACGTATACGAACCAATACGAAGAAAAATAAAGAAGACTTCCATCAGTGGGGCTCTCTTCATCTCCCACTGATGGGTTAGTCGCACGTATCAGGTCTTTATGGGCAGTTGACCCCCAACCTATCCTCTTCGATTATCTAGAAGTCTTGAGGTAGGGGTTTTACTGCCCGTTATGACGGGATAATGAGTTGCTTTACCTTTCGGGTCTGACTCCGTAAGCAAAGAGGATGCGTAATGTCTATTATGCATCAATCTGCAACGTTGTCAGATTTTTTTGTATAGGAAAAGGGTCGGAGCTTCGCTGATTTAATCAGCGGGATCATTTAGGTTGAAAAACATCAAGTATCGATTTAATCCTTTATTTTGGTTTATGCTACGGTCCAACCCTTGTTCTTCAACTATGTGTCATGTGAATATTTGGTAGGAAGATGATGAAGAGTTGATTTTTGGGGGTCGGAGCTCCGTTTGTTTTGCTATTCGTTGAAGTTCCTACATAATAAAAAATGAAGAAGGGGGAATTTATATGCTTACGGATAAAAAAGTGTTACTTTGTGTCACAGGGGGAATTGCTGTTTATAAAGCTGCTGCCCTGACAAGCAAGTTAACGCAAGCAGGGGCCATTGTAAAAGTGATTATGAGTGAATCTGCTTGTCAATTCGTAACACCTCTCACATTTCAAGCCTTATCACGTCATGATGTATATACCGATACTTTTGATGAAAAAGATTCGGCAGTTATTGCTCATATTCATTTAGCGGATTGGGCAGATGTTGTTTTAATTGCTCCTGCAACAGCAAACATTATTGGAAAAATAGCCAATGGTATAGCAGATGATATGATTTCAACTACGATCATGGCGACTGTGGCTCCCGTTTGGGTTGCTCCAGCGATGAATATGCATATGTATGCTCATCCTGCTGTCCAAAAAAATATGAACACTTTACGTTCCTTCGGCTATCAATTTATCGAACCAGGTGAAGGCTATTTAGCCTGTGGTTATGTAGGCAAAGGCCGACTAGAGGAACCAGAAAACATTGTTTCTCATTTACAGCAATTTTTTCATCAAGACAAGGAATTACCTTTGAGGGGTAAGAAATTTTTGATTACGGCTGGCCCTACACGAGAAGCGATTGATCCCGTACGTTTTATCACCAATCATTCAAGTGGAAAAATGGGGTATGCCCTTGCTGAGGAAGCTATTAAGCTTGGAGCAGAGGTAACGCTTATTTCAGGACCGGTTCAGTTAACAGCTCCAGCTAAGGTAAATCTTGTACAGGTTGAATCAGCTGCACAAATGTATGATGCGGTTTGGCCATATTTTGAAGCTTCTGATGTGGTGATAGGTACAGCAGCAGTAGCAGACTATAAGCCGAAAGTATATCACCAGCATAAAATGAAAAAACAGCCGGGTGACAATGTTATTGAACTTGAACGAACAAAAGATATTTTACAAGAGCTTGGAAATAAAAAAACGCATCAATTAATTATTGGATTCGCTGCAGAAACAAACGCAGTAGAAGAATATGCACGAGAAAAATTGTTGAAAAAGAATGCAGATATGATTGTAGCCAATAATGTAACCACGGAAGGTGCTGGTTTTGGCACGGATACAAACATTGTTACCATGTTTAAACATGATGGCAGTGCAATCGAATTGCCAAGACTTTCGAAAGCTGAAACTGCACAGAAAATTTTAGCCGAAGTGGCTTCTATGTTTAAAAAGGATTGACCAAAATGGATATAGCAGCGGTTATTGTAGATGTACCCGCGAAACAAACGGATCGAGAATTTGATTATCGGATTCCTGATAAATGGAAGGCTGTCATTGCACCAGGAACACGTGTCATTGTTCCTTTTGGGCCAAGAATGGTACAAGGCTTTGTTACGCGTCTTAAAGAAAATAGTGAATTCGATAAGTTGAGATATATAAAAGAACCAATGGACCTAGAGCCGGTTTTAAATAAGGAATTGCTCACACTCGGTGACTGGATGACGAATGAAGCTATGTGTTATAAAATTTCAGCGTTACAGGCAATGCTACCCGCTGCGCTGAAGGCAAAATACGAGAAAGTCATTAACATCATAGATGCTAAAAGAGATGAACTTTCAGGAGAGATTCAGGCTTTTTTTAACGATCGTTCCTCCATATCATGGAAAGAGGTTATCGATGGAGACCATGCTCATATGTTTCAAAAGGAAGTACATAAAGGTCATCTGGAATTAGTTTATCATGTGAAAAATAAGTTGAATAAAAAAACAGTACGAATGATCAGGCCTTTGCATTCACCAGAACAGCTATCAGAAATCATCCCTACTTTAACGGGTAGTATGAAAAAACAGCGTGAAGTTTTACTTTATTTTAAGGAAAATCCAGCACCCATTTCTGCGAAAGATTTACTACAAGTGACAAATGTATCCAATGCGACAATTAAAACATTGATTGCTAAGGAGTTGCTTAAAGAAGAAAATCAAGAAGTTTATCGTAATCCGTACGAAAATCGTGTGTTCGAGCGGTCAGAGCCACTTCCATTAACGGAAGAGCAGTCAATAGCTATTCAACCGATTCATGAAAGCATTAAAGGAAATAAGCATGAGGTTTTTCTTTTATATGGCGTGACAGGGAGCGGAAAAACGGAAGTGTATCTTCAATCGATTGCTTCTGTTCTCGAAAAAGGGGAAGAAGCCATTATGCTTGTACCCGAGATTTCGTTAACACCGCAAACGGTTAAACGATTTAAAGAACGATTTGGTGAGCAAGTAGCGGTTATGCACAGTGGTTTGTCGGTTGGTGAAAAGTATGATGAATGGCGAAAGATTCACCGTAAAGAAGTAAAAGTGGTTGTAGGAGCAAGGTCAGCTGTGTTTGCTCCATTTGAACGTCTTGGCCTAATCATTATTGATGAAGAGCATGAATCTAGCTATAAGCAAGAAGAAAATCCTCGGTATCATGCTCGTGATGTGGCGATTGAACGGGCAAAACTACATTCATGTCCCGTTATTCTGGGCAGTGCTACACCAACATTAGAATCGTTCGCTCGTGCTCAGAAAGGAGTGTATCAGCTTTTAACGATGAGTAAGCGTATGAATGCTGGGGCACTTCCTTCTGTTGAAATCGTTGACATGCGAGAGGAATTGCGTGCTGGAAATCGTTCGATGTTTTCAGAAGCACTGCTTACAAAGCTAAAGGATCGGTTAGAAAAGAAAGAGCAAACCGTATTGATGCTAAATAAACGAGGACATTCGTCATTTGTCATGTGTCGCAATTGTGGATATGTTCTTCATTGTCCAAACTGTGATATTTCGCTTACCTATCATCGCTTTAACAATTTAATGAAATGTCATTATTGTGGTCATGAAGAAGGAATGCCAACGGTTTGTCCAGAATGCGAAAGTGATCATATTCGGTTTTTCGGGACAGGCACGCAAAAAGTGGAGGAAGAATTAGCCAAAATTCTTCCTGAAGCTCGAGTTATTCGAATGGATGTCGACACGACTAGTAAAAAGGGTTCGCATGAACGATTACTTAACGCCTTTGGTGAAAGAAAGGCCGATATCCTTCTTGGAACACAAATGATTGCTAAAGGACTTGATTTTCCTTATATTACTCTAGTAGGTGTATTATCTGCTGACACGATGCTACACTTACCTGATTTTCGCTCTTCGGAAAAAACTTTTCAGCTTTTAACGCAAGTAAGCGGTCGAGCGGGTCGTCATCAGCTACCAGGTGAAGTCGTGATCCAAACCTACACGCCAGAGCATTATAGTATTGCATTAGCTGCCCTGCAAAATTATGATACTTTTTACGAACAAGAAATGTTTATTCGACGCCAAAATCATTATCCACCCTACTTCTATATTGTTCTTATTACCGTGTCACATGAGGACATCATGAAAACAGTAGCGACGACTGAGAGAATCAGCAAATATCTACGTGCAAACTTAAGCGGGAATACGGTGATTTTAGGCCCTGTTGCTTCACCGTTAAGTCGAATCAATAATAGATATCGGTATCAATGTTTGATAAAATACAAACGAGAGCCGCAATTGCATCAGCATTTACGAATGATTTTGGATCATTACCAACAAGAAATTACACAACATCATTTGCAAGTATCCATCGATTTGAATCCACAAATCATGATGTAAGATTAGTCGCGAGCAGCTAATAGCGCTCGCGTTTTTAAATAAAGCTACATTTAAACAAAAGAAAAGCAATTGGCAACTAGAAGGAGGATTTTTTTGACTATTTTACCGATTGTCATGTTTCCCGATAAAATTTTAAAACAAAAATGCAAGAAAGTAACAAGTTTTGATAAAAATTTGGCTAAGCTGTTAAATAACATGTATGAAACGATGATAGAGGCAGATGGAGTCGGACTTGCCGCTCCACAAGTTGATGTAAATAAGCAAATTGCTGTTGTCGAAGTAGATGAGGATTCGGGTGTCATTGAAATGATTAATCCAGAAATTTTGGAGACAGAGGGCGAACAAACCGGCGTTGAAGGCTGCTTAAGTTTTCCCGATATATACGGTGAAGTAACGAGGCCTTATCGCGTGAAAATTCGCGCCCAAGATCGACATGGTGAATATTATGAACTTGAAGCTGAAGATTTTTTAGCTCGTGCGCTTCAACATGAAATTGATCATCTACATGGCATTTTATTTACTAGTAAGATTACTCGATATATAACTGTAGAAGAGCTAGAAGGGTATGATGCAGAATGACAAAAGTTATTTTTATGGGAACACCTGATTTTTCTGTTCCTGTTTTAACACGAATCATTGAAGAGGGCTATGAAGTCATCGCGGTCGTAACTCAACCAGACCGCCCTGTTGGACGAAAAAAAATATTAACACCAACACCTGTAAAAGTAGAAGCAGAAAAACATGGCATTCCTGTCTATCAACCAGAAAAAATCCGTGATGAAGTGGAGCTCGCAAAAATTCTTGCACTTCAACCTGATTTGGTTGTAACAGCTGCGTTTGGACAAATTTTACCAAATGAATTGTTGGAAGCCCCAAAACTTGGCTGTATTAATGTACATGCATCGCTTTTGCCTGAGCTACGTGGTGGTGCTCCTATTCATTATGCTATTTTACAAGGAAAAAAGAAAACAGGCATTACCATTATGTATATGGCTGAAAAGCTGGATGCTGGTGATATTTTAGCACAAGCAGAGGTAACCATCGAAGAGGAAGATAATGTTGGTACATTGTTTGATAAGTTAAGTCAAATTGGAGCGGACTTGCTTGCTGACACGCTACCAAAATTAATGAATGGTGAACTCACACCCATTAAGCAAGATGAAGCAAAAGCTACGTTTGCTTCTAATATTAAACGATCTGATGAAAAAATTGATTGGACTAAAACAGGTGAAGAAATTTATAATCATGTTCGTGCCTTAAATCCATGGCCAGTTTCTTATACCTTACTTGAAGGAAAGGTCATGAAAATTTGGCAGACAAAAAAGGTAACAGGATTTAAGAAAGCTGAGTCAGGAACAATTATTGATGTACAAAAAGAAGGATTTGTTGTCGCAACAGGAAATGAAACAAGTATCCTAATAAAAGAGCTTCAGCCTTCGGGTAAGAAAAAAATGCCGGCTAAAGATTATTTAAGTGGAGCGGGTTCGTTTATTGAGGCGGGCATGAAGGTAGGAGAAGAACATGAAGCAAACTAAAAAGAGTGTACGGGATATTGCTCTTGATATTCTAGAATCTGTCGAAAAGAATCAATCATACAGCAATCTTTTATTAAACAACTTGATTAATAAACATCAGCTTTCTAGTGTAGATAGCGGGTTATTAACGGAAATCACTTACGGAACCATTCAAAGAAAAATGACATTAGATTATTTTTTACAACCTTATATTAAAAATCCGAAAAAGACACAGTCTTGGGTTATTAACCTACTCAGGATGTCTGTTTATCAGATGGTTTATTTAGATAAAGTGCCTGACCATGCGATCCTTTTTGAAGCAGTTGAAATTGCTAAAAGACGCGGTCATAAAGGAATCACTTCTATGGTAAACGGAGTCCTTCGTAATATTCAGCGAAATGGTGTTTCTTCTTTTGAAGAAATAAAAGATGAAAGCGAACGTCTTGCGATTGAAACAAGCCATCCTATTTGGCTCGTTAAACGGTGGGTTGAACAATTTGGCTATGATAAAACAAAAGAAATGTGTGAAATGAACTTAACGTCGCCATTACAAACTGCTCGAGTGAACATCAAAAAAATTTCTCGTAGTGAACTCCTTAGCATTTTACGAGAGGAAGGTTTTGATGTGGAAGCAAGTGAGATCGTTCCGGAAGCGATTATTTGTTATCGTGGAAATCTTGCTCATTCTGAATCGTATAAACTTGGGCTTTTATCCATTCAAGATGAAAGCTCGATGTTAGTAGCCCATGCCTTGGGTGCTAGTGAAAATGATGTCGTATTAGATTGCTGTGCAGCTCCTGGTGGCAAAACGACACATATCGCAGAAGGATTGACAACGGGACTTGTATATGCTTTAGATTTACATGAACATAAAGTGAAATTAATTAAAGACTCAGCAGCACGACTTGGTCTAAGGAATATTAAAACACAAGTCGCAGATAGTAGAAATGTGCAAGAATTATTTAATAAAGAAGGATTTGACCGGATTCTAGTCGATGCACCTTGCTCAGGCCTTGGTGTGATGCGACGAAAACCTGATGTCAAGTATGCAAAAACAAAAGATGATATAATAAAACTCTCCGCTATACAGCAAAAACTGTTGGAGGCAGCTGCTCCGTTAGTTAAGCCTGGTGGGCGATTAGTTTATAGTACATGTACTGTAGATCAGGATGAAAATGATCGAGTGGCTGCAGCATTTTTAGCTAACCATCCGAATTTTGAAAAAGATGAAACCTTAAGAGAGAGAATGCCTGAAGAAGTTGTACCTCTTGTTGAAGGAAATATGCTTCAAGTGTTTCCTCAGAATTTCGGAAGTGATGGATTTTTTATTGCAAGTTTTAGAAGGAAGGTACTAAAATGACAGAAATTGAAAAGTCAACGAAGGATAAAAAGGACACAACAGTACAAAAGCCCTCCATTTACTCCATAGAGCTTGATCAGTTAAAGGAATGGGCAGTAGAAAATGGAGACAAAGCTTTTCGTGGTGCCCAAATTTATGATTGGTTATATAAAAAACGCATCAAAGGCTTCAATGATATGACAAACTTATCAAAAGCATTGCGTGATAAACTTGAAGAGCAATTTACATTTACCACGCTAAAGACATTAATCAATCAAACATCTAGTGATGGTACAATGAAATTTTTATTTGAGCTGCATGATGGATATTCTATTGAAACCGTGCTAATGCGTCATGATTATGGAAATTCTATTTGTGTCACAACACAAGTAGGTTGTCGAATTGGCTGTACTTTCTGTGCATCAACACTAGGTGGATTAAAGAGAAACTTAGAATCAGGAGAAATTGTAGCTCAAGTTGTGAAGGTTCAACAAGCTTTGGATGAAGTGAATCAACGCATAAGTTCTATAGTGATCATGGGAATCGGTGAACCATTTGATAATTATGATAATATGATGTCCTTTTTACGTAACGTTAATAATGAAAATGGATTAAATATTGGAGCGCGCCATATCACCGTTTCGACAAGTGGGATTATTCCTAAAATTTATCAATTTGCTGAAGAGCCAATGCAAATTAATTTTGCGATTTCCCTTCATGCTCCAAACACAGAGTTACGTAGTAAATTAATGCCGATTAACAGAGCTTATAAGTTACCTGAATTATTAAAAGCTGTTAAATATTATACAGAGAAAACAGGCCGCCGCGTTAGTTTTGAATATGGTTTATTTGGTGGCGAAAATGATTCAGTTGAGCATGCGGAAGAATTAGCCGCTTTAATTAAGGGAATTAAGTGTCATGTGAACTTAATACCTGTTAACTATGTTCCAGAGCGCAACTATGTGAGAACACCTCGTGAACAAATTTTTGAATTTGAGAAAACATTGAAAAAACGTGGGATTAATGTGACAATTCGAAGAGAACAAGGGCACGACATTGATGCAGCTTGTGGTCAACTTCGGGCCAAGGAGCGCAAAGAAGAGACGAGGTGACGTTTATGCGGACAATATTTAGAACAGACCGTGGTAAAGTTCGTCAACATAACGAGGATAATGGTGGCATCTTTATAAATTCAGAAGGTGTTCACCTTGCCATCGTTGCTGATGGGATGGGAGGTCATCGTGCGGGTGATGTGGCTAGTACGATGACGATTGATATGCTTAAGGAGAGCTGGCTGCAATCAAGTCATATTGAAACAGCTAATGATGCTGACGAGTGGCTACGTATCCATATAACGGAAGTAAATGAAGCTTTATTTAAACATGCAGAGGAAAATAGTGAATGTCAGGGGATGGGGACGACAATAGTCGCATCCATCTGCACCGAGAAATTTGCGACTATTGCGAATATTGGTGATAGCAGATGTTACCTATTTAATGAAAGTGGATTTAAACAAGTGACAGTAGATCATTCATTAGTTAATGAATTAGTACGAACTGGCCAAATAACTAAAGAAGACGCTGAAAATCATCCACGAAAAAATGTTTTATTACGAGCATTAGGTACGGAACTAAAAGTGGAAATGGATATATCGACCATCATTTTTGAGGAAGATGACATTTTGCTTCTTTGCTCGGATGGATTATCAAATAAACTGAGTGAACAAGAAATGTTGGACATTATAAGGAATGAACAGCCATTCGAAGAAAAAGCTGATTCATTCATTCAGATAGCTAATGATAACGGTGGAGAAGACAATATTACCCTTGTACTCATTCAATATAATGATGAAAGTGCAGGGAGGTGAGTTGGGTGCTGATTGGTAAAAGAATAAATGACCGTTATAAGCTGCTAAAGATGGTTGGCGGTGGCGGTATGGCAAATGTTTATCTTGCTAGAGATATGATTTTAGATCGCGATGTAGCACTGAAAATATTACGAATGGATTTCAATAATGATGAAGAATTCATTAAGCGATTTAATCGTGAAGCACAATCAGCAACGAGTTTAGCTCATTCAAATATAGTTAGTATTTACGATGTTGGAGAAGATGGTGACATCTATTATATCGTAATGGAATATGTAGAAGGAATGACACTTAAACAATACATACAAAAGAATGATCCTATCCCAATTGAAAAAGCATTAGACATAATGAAGCAAATTACTGCAGCTATTTCTCATGCCCATCATAATGGAATTATTCATCGAGATATTAAGCCACAAAATATTTTGATTGATCATGAAGGGAATATCAAAATAACGGATTTTGGAATAGCTATTGCTTTAAGTTCTACCAATATCACTCAGACGAATGCTGTTCTTGGATCGGTTCATTATTTATCACCTGAGCAAGCTCGAGGTGGAATGGCAAATAAAAAATCTGATATTTATTCACTTGGAATAGTAATGTTTGAATTATTCACTGGTAGACTTCCATTTTACGGTGAATCTGCTATTTCGATTGCTCTCAAACACTTACAATCTGAAACACCTTCACCGAAGCGTTGGAATCCAGCTATTCCTCAAAGTGTAGAGAATATTATTTTAAAAGCAACGGCTAAGGATAGCTTTTACCGATATGAAAGTGTTGATGCAATGGGGGAAGATATTCGAACAGCTTTGGATTCTGATCGAATAAACGAGGCACCCTTTGTTATCCCTGAGGATCAAGATGCTACAAAAGCCATTCCGGTTATTACGAATGAGCAGCTTCAAAGCACGGACGAAACCATTATAAGAGGTCCAGAAAAATCAACGCTCGTTTTTGAGCAGAGCAAACCAGAAAACATAAAGAGTAAAGATAAAAAAAATAATAACCAAGATCAACCTCAAGATCAAAAAAAGAGGAAAAAAGGCCCGATTATTTTAGTAACTTCTTTTATTATTTTATTATTGATGGTTTTTTTAGCCATTTTTCTGTCTCCGTCTTTATTTGAAACAAAAGAAGTGACAATCCCAGAATTGCAGGGGGAGGCGCTTGATGACGCAATTACAGAATTGCTAAACCAAGGATTAATTGTTGGGGAAACGATTAGAATAGAAGATGATACAATTCCAGTTGACCAAGTGATTAAAACAAATCCAAAAGCCGGTAAAAAGGTAAAAGAAGGCGCTACAGTGGATATTTATCAAAGTAGCGGTAAAAACCAAATCAATCTTTCAAATTATGTAGGTGAAAAATTAACAGATGTGGAACCACTTCTCGAAGATATGAAATTTAAAGATATTGTTGTGACAGAAGAATTTAGTGATCAAGTCGATCAAGGGATCATTCTTAGTCAAGATCCTATTGCAAATACTGAAGTATCACCAGAAGATACGGTGATTGAGTTAAAGGTTAGCAAGGGCAGTAACCAGATTACCCTTAAAGATTTAACTGGTTATAGTGAAGTAGAATTAAAAGACTATGCTGCAGATAATGGTCTGAAAATAGAAATAGAGAAGGAAGAATATCATAACACTATTTCAGAAGGACAAGTTATTAAGCAATCACCATCCGCCCAGTCTAAAGTGGACAAAGGAAGTACGGTGAAAGTAGTGCTTTCTAAAGGGAAAGAAATGCCACCGAAAACCATAAAAAAAGAAATAGTGATTGAATATGATCCAACAGAGGTTGGTAAAGCTCAACATATACAAATCTACGTAGAAGATTTGACAAAAAATATGAATCAACCTGTTGAATCTTTCTATATAGTAGAAACTGTAAAAAGGACACTTGAATTTACCGTCACGAAAGATCAATCTGCTAAATATAAGATTATGCGTGATAATGAAGTCATCATGGATGAAGAGATCCTTTATTCAGAGTAATCAATGAAGAGGTGAAGCTATGCCCGAAGGAAAAATTATGAAAGCTTTAAGTGGCTTTTATTATGTTCTTGACGGAGAAGAAGTCATACAATGCCGAGGCCGGGGTGTTTTTCGGAAAAATAAAGTAACACCCCTTGTTGGCGATTATGTTGTCTATCAAGCAGAAAATAAAACAGATGGCTATGTGTTAGAAATAAAAGCAAGAAAAAATGAATTGATTCGTCCGCCAATTGCAAATGTTGATCAAGCAATCCTTGTTTTTTCTGCTGTGGAACCAGACTTTAGCCCAGCATTACTGGACCGTTTTCTTGTGTTGATTGAAGATAATGAAATCGATCCGATTATTGTTGTGAGTAAAATTGATTTGTTACCAAGAGAACAGAGAGAACAATTGGATGAGTACGTAAAATATTATCAGAAATTAGAATATCCTGTGATTGTTACTTCATCTGTAACAGAAGCAGGTATATCTGAATTACTTCCTTTTTTAGATGGGAAAACAAGCGTATTTGCGGGACAATCAGGTGTCGGAAAATCCTCCATATTAAATACGATTAATCCAAACCTTGACTTGAAGACGAACGATATTTCTTCACACTTAGGTCGAGGAAAACATACAACTCGCCATGTTGAACTTATACCAGTAGGATCAGGTTTAGTGGCTGATACTCCGGGGTTTAGTTCATTGGAATTTGGTGAAATGGAAGCAGAGCGACTCACGTATTGTTTTCCCGAGTTTTTTAAATTAAGTGAGGATTGTAAATTCCGTGGTTGCTTGCATGATAAGGAGCCTCAATGTGCTGTGAAGGCGGCGGTTGAATCAGGAGATGTTCTTCCTTTTCGTTATCACCATTACAAGCAGTTTTTGGAGGAAATAAGAGAGAGAAAGCCGAGGTATTAAACGATGGTTAAAATTGCTCCATCTATATTATCAGCTGATTTTGCAAAATTGGGAGAAGAAATTTTGGATGTGGAACGCGGTGGGGCAGATTACATTCATGTGGATGTAATGGATGGACATTTCGTTCCCAATATTACGATTGGACCACTTATTGTCGCTGCGATTCGACCGATTACGAAATTACCATTGGATGTTCATTTAATGATTGAAAATCCTGATCAATATATTGAAGCATTTGCAAAAGCAGGAGCTGACTATATTACGGTACATGTGGAAGCATGTCCGCATTTACACCGTACCATTCAATTGATCAAGTCCTTTGGTATTAAAGCTGGTGTGGTACTAAATCCGGCTACGCCAGTTATCAATATTCAACATATTATTGAAGATATTGATATGGTGTTATTAATGACGGTTAATCCAGGCTTTGGTGGTCAAAAATTTATTTCTTCTGTTTTACCTAAAATTGCCGAAGTGAAAAGACTAGCTAATCAATTCAACCCAAATCTTGAAATTGAAATTGATGGCGGAGTGAATCAAGAAACGGCAAAATTATGCCTTGAACAAGGTGCAAATGTTCTTGTTGCTGGCTCTGCTGTGTATAATCAAGCAGACCGAGCTGAGGCAATTAGAAAAATTCGTGGGGAATAGATACGAAAGAAAGCCGACTCAATATGAGCGGCTTTTCCTAATTGGAGGATTTGTTATGAATATAAGCATCATGGCTGGGGGACCTATTCGGTTTTTACCTGACTTACAAACATATAAAACACAAACTGATATTTGGGTAGGGGTAGATCATGGAGTATTAGTTTTATTAGAACATGATATCATGCCAAATCTTGCTCTTGGTGATTTTGATTCGGTGACAAGTGAAGAGCTGAAGACGATTCAAGAAAAGTTGCCAGAGGTTTCTATTTTTCCTGCAGAAAAGGATGAGACGGATTTAGAGCTTGCTATTGATTGGGCAATTCGTCAAAACCCAAGTAATATTTACATATTAGGGGCTACTGGAGGTAGAATAGATCATTTTCTTGCGAATATTCAGCTGCTGCAAAAGGAAAGAATTTTGCAGTGTGTAAGTGAAACAAATATTTATATAGTGGATGAGAAAAATAGTCTAACTGTGAAAACCCCTGGGATCTATCCTATTCAAGCGGATTTGACGAGAAAATATTTTTCATTGTTATCAATAACCAAAGAAGTATCTGAAATCACGCTAACAGGATTTAAATATCCGCTTAGTCGAGCTACATTAACAAGAGGTTCCACACTTTGTATTAGCAATGAACTAATTTCTGATTGTGGGAATGTTTCATTCGAAAAAGGCATATTAATGATGGTAAGAAGCAACGATTAAAATTCATGCTGGAGACAGATTGAATGGACTTATATTTGCAAAATCTGTTAAAAAGCTTATCTGGTGATAGAAAATTCAGCAAAAAAGATTGGGAGAGAGTAGGAGGGGCAAAATGAAATTTTATACAATTAAATTGCCTAAGATCCTTGGTGGCTTAGTCAGAGCTATGCTTGGAGCATTTAAAAAAGGGTAAATACAATACAGCGATAGCACCCAATTCAATTGGGTGTTATTTTTCATTTTGGATGCGTTTCGGTGTTTGGCTACACCGGCACAGCTGAACAAGCCGGCACCGCTTTTCGGAGTGTCTAGCTACACCGGCGCTGAACAAGCCGGTGTAGCTTTTCCAAATAAAAAGGCACCCTTTACAAGGATGCCATCAACATTATACGCGTTCTACTTTGCCTGATTTAAGAGCTCTTGCAGAAACGTATACACGTTTAGGTTTACCGTCAACTAAAATACGTACTTTTTGAAGGTTAGCGCCCCATGTACGCTTGTTTGCGTTCATTGCGTGTGAGCGTTTATTACCAGAACGAGTTTTTCTTCCAGTGATTACACATTGACGTGCCATGTTTAATTCCCTCCTTACTACAGAAAGCTTAAGTTTAAATTCAGCTTAAGTCTTTTAAATACTTTAATAATTTATCATAACTCCCAAAAGAAAGCAATACTGTAGTTCATTACTTTCAAGAAAAATACCTTGACATATAAAATGAAAATTTAATTTATCATTGTGTGTAATACAATTACTTTTAATACAAGTAACAATATAGTAAAATGTTAGTAGTTATGTGATGACTTTTTGGGAGGGGTAAGAATATGTCTATCGAATTACAAACGAAACATGGACAAATTGAAATATCTATTGATGTGATTGCTACGATTGCAGGCGGTGCTGCCGTGGATTGTTATGGTATTGTCGGGATGGCTTCCAAAAATCAATTAAAAGATGGGATTTCGGAAATTTTAAGAAAAGAAAATTTCTCAAAAGGTGTGATCGTACGTCAAGAAGATGAGTTAGTGCACATAGATATGTATATCATTGTTAGTTATGGAACAAAAATTTCAGAGGTTGCCCATAATGTGCAGTCAAAAGTAAAATACACCCTAGATAAAACGGTCGGTCTCGCTGTTAATTCAGTTAATGTTTTTGTTCAGGGGGTTCGAGTGGCGAACTCTTAAGCATTGGAGGAAAGCTTAGTGGCAATTACTAGTTTAAATGGAAAACGCTTTGCAAAGATGATTATTCAAGGGGCTAACCATTTGGCAGCGAATGCGAAATTGGTCGATGCATTGAATGTTTTTCCTGTTCCTGATGGTGATACAGGAACCAACATGAATTTATCGATGACTTCAGGAGCCAAAGAAGTTCAAAATAATGTCCAAGAGCATATCGGAAAAGTAGGCGTTTCTTTATCTAAGGGTTTGCTAATGGGTGCTCGTGGAAATTCTGGTGTTATTTTATCTCAGATATTCCGAGGACTGGCGAAATATATTGAAAATCAAGCGTCTATTAATAGCAAGGAATTCGCTCAAGCCTTTGAAGCGGGTGTTCAAACCGCCTATAAATCTGTGATGAAGCCTGTTGAAGGAACCATTTTAACCGTTGCAAAGGATGCAGCAAAGCAAGCCGTACTTTCTGCGGAAAAACAGGATGACATTATCGTTGTGATGGAAGAGATTGTTGCCGAAGCACATGCTTCTCTTAATCGCACTCCAGAATTACTTCCTGTCTTAAAAGAAGTCGGGGTTGTTGATAGTGGTGGACAAGGTTTAGTATTCATCTATGAAGGTTTTTTAGCAGAGCTGAAAGGTGAAACGCTACCAACTCATTCTGTGCATGCACCAAATATGGAGGAATTAGTTAATGCTGAGCATCATATAAACGTACAAGATTTTATGAACACAGAAGATATTGTATATGGATATTGTACGGAGATTATGGTGAGACTAGAGGCAGATAAATTAGCGAAAAATCCATTTAATGAAGAGACATTCCGTCAAGAGATTAGTCAGTATGGAGATTCTTTACTTGTTATTTCGGATGACGAAATTGTTAAAGTACATATACATTCCGAACAGCCAGGTAATGTTTTAAACTATGGACAACAATATGGCAGTTTAATCAAGCTGAAAATTGATAATATGCGCGAGCAGCATTCAGCAATTGTTGGCGAAAAGACATCAACACCATTGCAAACGGCACCAATACAAAAAGAAAAATATGGAATTATTGCGGTAAGCATGGGAGCTGGGATTAGCGAATTGTTCCGCAGTTTTGGACCTATAGAGATTATTGAATGCGGACATACAATGAATCCTAGCACAGAAGATATCGTGAAAGCTGTGCACGCGGGTAATGCTGATCATGTTATTATTCTGCCAAATAATAAAAATATTATTATGGCTGCGGAGCAAGCAGTTGATCTCGTAGATGAGAACATGATTGTTATTCCATCAAAAACTATACCACAAGGCATAGCTGCACTATTAGCCTTCAATCCAGATCATTCTCAAGAAGAAAATCAATTGGCGATGAAGGAGGCACTTTCTCATGTGAAAACGGGACAAATAACGTTTGCCATACGTGATACGTCGATTGATGGATTCACCATTCAAAATGGTGACTTTATGGGTTTAGAAGATGGAAAAATTAAGGTGCTTGATAAAAATAAATTGCAAGCAGCAAAAAATCTATTAATAAAAATAATAGATGAGGATTCTGAAATCATAACTATTTTGTATGGTGAAGATGCAACGAACGAAGAAGTAGAAGAACTTGTTGCATTCTGTGAAGAAACTTTTGAGGATGTTGAAGTAGAAGTTCATAATGGTAAACAACCATTATATTCCTTTATTTTTTCAATTGAATAAAATCGTGATTCCATGTCAAGTACTCTGATTCTATTTAGTACTTGCGCTAAAAAAGTGATACATCACAAATAAACTGCATATGTCATTAGGCTATGCAGTTTCGTTTTTATCTTTGTTATATAAAAATGAACCAAAAATCAAAGTCGTAAAACAAGGCCTTATAAGAATGTTTGACTAATTAAAAAGAGTAAAGTAAAGATGCAAGGATAAAGGAAGATGAAAATGAATGAATTGTTAGAACCTGTTGTAAGCATCAAGGGAATTGGTGTTGAAACAGCAACAACTTTACATGAAATGGGGATTGACACTATCTCTGATCTTTTGGAACATCTCCCCTATCGATATGAGGATTATCGTCTGAGGGATTTGGAAACCGTAGAACACGAAGAGAGGGTAACAATTGAAGGTACTATCCATAGTGCACCCCTTCTTAGTTATTATGGTAAGAAAAAATCGCGATTGACGTTCAAGGTGTTAACTGGACGTTATTTAATCAACGTTATTTTTTTTAATCAACCCTATCTTAAATCGAAGCTTGAAATAGGGACCACCGTGTCTGTAACAGGAAAGTGGGACCGTCATCGACAAACGATTACAGGCTCGGTGTGTCATATTGGTACACATTCTTTAGAGAAAGAGTTTGAGCCTGTATATTCCGTTCGCGGAAACATAAGTGTGAAGAATATGCGTAGGTTAATTGGAAATGCCTTCACTCAATACGGTGACTTCATCGAAGAAAATTTACCACCTCAGCTTTTGACTCGATATAAGCTAATGCCACGGAATGAAGCCATTAAGGGTATGCATTTTCCTGCTTCTGAAAGAGATGTAAAGCAGGCACGTCGACGCATTGTTTATGAGGAATTTTTATTATTTCAATTAAAAATGCAGGCTTTAAGAAAAGTTCAGCGGGAGCAATCGATGGGAATGGGTCAAATTTTTTCTGAGAATAAGGTAAATGATTTTATTCAAACATTGCCTTTTCCATTAACAAATGCGCAGAAACGTGTAGTCGAAGAGATTTTGTCCGACATGAAGTCACCCTATCGAATGAATCGTTTGCTTCAAGGTGATGTTGGTTCTGGGAAAACTGTTGTCGCTACGATTGGTTTGTTTGCGACAGTAACAGCGGGTTTTCAAGGAGCTTTAATGGTTCCAACGGAAATTTTAGCTGAGCAACATGCAGAGTCTCTCCATGCAATGTTAGAAACTAAGGGATTGAAAACAGCGTTATTAACGAGCTCGGTTAAAGGGAAAAAACGGCGTGAGTTATTACAAGCATTAGCGGTTGGAGAAATCGATGTATTAATTGGAACGCATGCATTAATTCAAGATGAAGTGAATTTTCATAATCTCGGCTTAGTCATTACGGATGAGCAGCATCGATTTGGTGTTGAACAACGCCGGGTATTACGTGAAAAAGGGCAGCATCCTGATGTGTTGTTTATGACGGCAACACCGATTCCAAGGACGCTTGCGATAACGGTTTTTGGTGAAATGGATGTTTCGATTATTGATGAACTACCTGCTGGACGTAAAGCGATTGAAACCTATTGGGCGAAGCATCAAATGCTAGATCGTATTCTAGTTTTTATGGAAAAAGAGTTACATCAAGGGCGCCAATCATATGTGATTTGTCCACTAATTGAAGAGTCAGAAAAGCTAGATTCCTTGCAAAATGTGTTAGATGTTCATGCGATGCTTACTAATTATTATGCAGGACGATTTAACGTTGGCTTAATGCACGGGCGGCTGAATGCAGATGAGAAAGAAGAAGTGATGAAGCAGTTTAGTCGGAATGAGGCACAAATTTTAGTATCGACAACGGTTGTGGAAGTCGGTGTGAATGTTCCAAATGCAACGATGATGATCATCTATGATGCGGAACGGTTTGGTCTATCACAACTGCATCAATTACGTGGTCGGGTTGGTCGTGGAAGCCACCAATCGTACTGTATTTTATTGGCTGATCCAAAAACAGAAGTGGGAAAAGAACGTATGAAAATTATGACAGAAACAAATGATGGCTTCGTGCTTTCTGAAAAAGATTTAGAATTGCGTGGGCCAGGTGACTTTTTTGGAAAAAAACAAAGTGGACTTCCAGAATTCAAAGTAGCGGATATGGTTCATGATTATCGAACATTAGAAGTGGCACGTGAGGATGCTGCAAAATTGATTGCCTCTAAAAGTTTTTGGGAAATGCCTGAATATCAGCCATTAAGAAGCTATTTAGGGCATACCGGTGTACTAGAAGGTGAAAAACTTGATTAGGTTAGAAATTAAGAGTCAAGTTAAGAGAATGGTTGCAATCTAGTATTATAGCTTATATACTACTATTAGTACCTAGTCTTAATACTTTGGATGGTGACCTTCATAATGAGAAGAAATAAGAAGGACCGCCAGCAATTATTAGTCAAAACGATAAAAGAAAATCCTTTTGTCACCGATGAAGAGCTGGCTGAGAAATTTTCTGTGAGCGTCCAAACGATACGACTTGATCGTCTTGAATTATCTATCCCTGAGTTGCGTGAACGAATAAAAAGTGTAGCAGAGAGAAAATTCACTGACGAAGTGCGAGCGTTACCTTTGGACGAAGTCATTGGAGAAGTAATCGATATTAACTTAGATGAACATGCTATTTCCATTTTAGATATTAAAGATGAACATGTATTTAGCCGCAATGGGATTGCTAGGGGACATCATTTATTTGCTCAAGCAAATTCCTTAGCAGTTGCCTTAATCAATGATGAATTAGCCTTAACAGCAAAGGCCTCTATTTTGTTCACACGTCCTGTTAAAGTGAATGAACGTGTTGTAGCAAAAGCAAAAGTGAGACGAACAGATCGAGCATCAGATCGCTCTATAGTTGACGTAAAAAGCTATGTGGGAAAAGAACTGGTATTCAGAGGCAGGTTTGAAATGTATCGCTCGTAATCAGCTGGGGGATGAATGAATATGAAAATCGCATTAGACGCTATGGGAGGAGACAACGCCCCTAAAGAACAAGTATTGGGGGCAATGAAAGCGATTGAAGCTTTCTCAGACGTCGAAATCATTTTAGTAGGTAATGAAACCAAGATTAGACCTTACCTAACAAATGATCAAAGAATCACTATTTTACATACAGAAGAAGAAATTTTAAGTACAGATGAACCGGTACGAGCTGTTAGACGGAAAAAAACAGCTTCAATGGTACTTGCAGCGCAGCAGGTGGCCGATGGAAAGGCAGATGCTTGTATTTCTTCTGGAAATACGGGTGCATTAATGGCATCCGGATTATTTGTTGTGGGTCGTTTAGACGGAATTGATCGTCCGGCACTAACACCAACTATGCCGACAATAGATGGAAAAGGATTTGTTTTATTAGATGTAGGCGCTAATTCAGATGCAAAACCGGAGCATCTCCTTCAATTTGCCATTATGGGTTCTGTCTACGCACAAAAAGTACGTGGTATTGAAAAACCAAGAGTTGGATTACTAAATATTGGTACTGAAGATAAAAAAGGGAATGATTTAACCAAAGAAGCATTTGGATTGTTAAAACAATCAGAAGATGTTTATTTTATCGGAAATGTTGAAGCACGTGACTTATTAAACGGTGTAGCGGATGTTGTTGTAACAGACGGCTTTACGGGCAATATGGTATTAAAGTCAATTGAGGGTACAGCATTGAGTATTATGAAAATGTTGAAAACAACGTTGATGAGCAGCTTGAAAAGTAAACTTGCAGCAGCTGTACTAAAGCCAGAATTTAAAGTCATTAAGCATCAAATGGACTATTCCGAGTATGGTGGAGCCGGTCTATTTGGTTTAAAAGCACCGGTGATTAAGGCACATGGTTCCTCAGATTCGAATGCTATCTATAACGCTATTCGTCAAACACGAGACATGGTTATACATGATGTTGTTAAGACGGTTGCAGAAACCATTGAGAAAATAAACGTAAAGTAAGGAGTGTTCGAGCATGGGTAAAATAGCTTTTGTCTTTCCGGGACAAGGATCTCAAATCGTAGGTATGGGACAAGATTTATATCAAGAAAATGAACAAGTAAAACAATCATTTGAAATGGCAGATCAAAAATTAGATTTTTCTTTATCTAATCTTATTTTTAATGGTCCTCAAGAAGAATTAACCATTACATACAACGCACAACCAGCACTTTTAACAACAAGTTATGCGTTTTTTACAGCTTTATCGGAGGCTGGAATTAAACCGGATTATACAGCTGGACATAGCTTAGGAGAATATACAGCTTTAGCAGCTGCGGGAGCAATTAGCTTTGAAGATGCCGTATATACGGTTCGTAAGCGTGGAGAATTTATGGAAGCAGCTGTTCCAAATAAGCAAGGAACAATGGCAGCTATTTTAGGTATGGATCGCGATTTACTTACGGAAGTAACGGATGAAGTTACGGCTTCTGGTGAAACAGTTCAATTGGCTAATATCAATTGTCCAGGACAAATTGTTATTTCTGGTACTCGTGAAGGAGTTAATCAAGCGATGGTGCAAGCGAAGGAAAAAGGGGCAAAACGAGCTCTGCCTTTAGAAGTTAGTGGCCCATTTCACTCTTCACTTATGAAACCAGCCGCAGCAAAGCTAAATGATGTTCTAAATGAAGTGAGTATTGTTCAAGCGAGCATTCCTGTCATTTCCAATGTGACAGCTGAACCAATTAGCGAACCAAAAGAAATAAAAGAAAAATTAATCGAACAACTTTATTCACCTGTACTTTGGGAGGATAGCGTGAAGACGCTCCTAGCTTTAGGTGTTGATACCTTTGTTGAAGTTGGACCAGGCAAAGTATTAAGTGGTTTAATCAAAAAAGTGGATCGTTCTGCGAAGCTTTATAATGTTTCTGATTTAGAAAGTTTAGCTAAAACAATCGAAGCCTTAAAGGAGGAACAGCAATGACACTAAAAGGTAAAAAAGTGCTTGTAACAGGTGCATCACGCGGAATCGGTCGTGAAATTGCCCTTGAGTTTGCACGTCTTGGTGCGGATATTGCCGTCAATTATGCAGGTAGCGAGGCAAAAGCAAATGAAGTAGTAGCTGAAATTAAAGCCCTTGGTCAAGATGCTATCGCCATTCAATGTGATGTAGCCAATAGTGATCAAGTTTCTGATATGGTTAAAGCGACTATTGAGCATTTTGGAACATTAGACATTTTAGTGAATAATGCTGGTATTACACGTGATAATTTACTGATGCGTATGAAAGAGTCTGAATGGGACGATGTCATGAATACCAATTTAAAAGGTGTATTTTTGTGCACGAAAGCTGTAACAAGACAAATGATGAAGCAGCGCAGCGGACGTATTATTAATATTGCTTCGATTGTTGGCGTTTGTGGAAATGCAGGGCAAGCGAACTATGTGGCTGCTAAAGCGGGTGTTATTGGCTTAACAAAAACAACTGCAAAAGAACTTGCGTCACGAGGTATTACCGTTAATGCCATCGCACCAGGCTTTATTTCAACGGATATGACGGATGAATTAAACGAAGAAACACAACAACTTATGCTACAACAAATTCCGTTAGCACGCTTTGGTGACCCAAAAGATATTGCTGCAGTAGCTGCATTTTTGGCATCAGATGCAAGTCTTTATATGACAGGTCAAACACTTCATGTTGACGGCGGAATGGTGATGTAATAAACTTATCAAGTCATAGTTTTTTGGGGGGAGGTGAATATGCAGTGGCAGACGTATTAGAAAGAGTAACTAAAATCGTGATAGATCGTTTGAATGTTGAAGAATCAGAGGTAAAACCTGAAGCTTCATTCAAAGAAGATCTTGGTGCAGATTCCCTAGATGTTGTGGAATTAGTAATGGAACTTGAAGACGAATTTGATTTGGAAATTTCCGATGATGATGCGGAAAAAATCGTCACAGTTGGAGATGCTGTGAATTACATACAGAGTGTATTGTAATTAAATGCTCTTAAAGTTTAAAGCTCCGTTTTTTTAAACGGAGCTTTCTCTTATGGTTACATTTAGGTATGATAGTAGTAGTGCAATGTAAGGTATTGTCCATTATTTCATATACTACTAGGAAATAAGCTTTTAACCGTTGTGGAGGGTTTTGATAAATGAGCAAGAACGGATATAATCGTCAACCGTCAATAAAGGAGCAAAAATTTAATCAGCTTCAGGATCGCTTAGGCATCCATTTTCAAAATGATAAATTGCTAAAACAAGCATTTACCCATTCATCTTATGTGAATGAGCATCGCCGCAAGCCTTATGAAGATAATGAAAGGCTTGAATTTTTAGGAGACGCAGTATTAGAATTGACTGTTTCTAGATATTTATTTGAAAAGTATCCAATGATGAGTGAAGGAGAATTAACAAAGCTTCGAGCAGCCATTGTATGTGAGCCATCGCTTGTCGTTTTTGCTAATCAATTGTCTTTTGGTGAGTATGTATTGCTCGGAAAAGGCGAAGAAATGACAGGTGGTAGGGAGCGTCCAGCCATGCTTGCTGACGTTTTTGAATCATTCATTGGAGCTCTCTATTTAGATTGTGGTTTAGAGCCAGTTATTCAATTTTTACGTAAAGTGGTCTTTCCAAGAATAGACGAGGGTGCTTTTTCTCATGTGATGGATTTTAAAAGTCAGCTTCAAGAACTGATTCAACGTGATAATTGCGGTATTCTTCAATATAAAATTTTACAAGAAAAAGGTCCAGCACATAATCGAGAGTTTATTTCAACTGTACTGTTGAATGGTGATACGCTTGGAACTGGGACTGGAAAATCAAAAAAAGAAGCAGAGCAGAAGGCTGCAGAACTTGCGTTATGTAAAATCAAACAAAAGTAATCGGTAGGGGGAGAAATTATGTTCCTCAAACGCTTGGACGTTGTAGGATTTAAGTCTTTCGCAGAAAAAATTTCAATCGACTTTGTGCCAGGTGTGACGGCCGTAGTGGGTCCAAATGGCAGTGGAAAAAGCAATGTAATCGATGCAGTCCGCTGGGTATTGGGTGAACAGTCAGCCAAATCACTACGTGGATCCAAAATGGAAGACATTATCTTCTCCGGAAGCGATTCAAGAAAGCCTTTGAATTTCGCTGAAGTATCATTAACTCTTGATAACACAACAAATACTTTACCGATTGATTTTCATGAGGTCAGTGTAACAAGAAGAGTGTATCGTTCAGGTGACAGCGAATTTTTTATTAATAATGGAGCTTGTCGTTTAAAAGATATTGTTGAATTGTTTATGGATTCAGGACTTGGTCGTGAAGCCTTTTCAATAATTAGCCAAGGGAAAGTAGAAGAAATTTTAAGCAGCAAAGCAGAAGATAGAAGAGGAATATTCGAGGAAGCAGCGGGTGTCTTAAAATATAAAACGAGAAAAAAGAAAGCGGAACAGAAGCTCACCGAGACGCAAGAAAATTTAAACCGGGTTCAGGACATTTTATTTGAACTAGAGGGTCAAGTGGAGCCGTTAAAGATTCAATCATCCCTTGCCAAAGAATTTTTAGCAAAGAAAGAAGAACTTGAGCAGTTCGAAGTGAGCTCAACAGTTTTTGAAATTGAAGAACTTCATCGCAAATGGGAAAAACTTACCAATGAGTTAAAAGAGCATACGGCAAGAGAGCAGCATATGGCAAGCGAGCTTGCTGAGATGGAAACAATTCTTAATGAGCAACGCCAAAAGATGACAACAATAGACGTGACAATCAATACTCAGCAAGAGCTTCTTCTAACAACTAGTCAGGATTTAGAAAAGTTGGAAGGGCGAAAAGAAGTACTGAAGGAACGTAAAAAAAATGCTTCTCAAAATAAAGCCCAATTGGAAAAGTCGATTGCTGAAGCGCAAGCCTCATTGACTCGTTTAGAAACAGAAAAGAATGAACAAGTGAATGTCGTTCAACTGTTAGAAACAGAAGTGAAAAATTTACAATCCCTTTTGCAAGAAAAACAAAAATCCCTCGGTTTATTGAAGACAAATTTAGATGAAACAATTGAACTTCATAAAGGTGATTATATTGAATGGCTAAATAAGCAAGCAACAGCTAAAAATGAAAAGCAATACTTAGGTCAGCAACTTGAACAGCATGATCATAAAAACGCGAGACTAGACCAGGATAATGCGAAGTATTTGACGGAGCGAGCATCCATATATCAAAAAAAACGCGATTATGAAGATACTTTGAGTAGCCTAGCATTGGAGCTAGAGACTCATGTTTCGAGCTTTCGCAACTTTGATCGACAAGTTGAAGCAGCCAAAGAACATTATCAGAAACAAGAAACGACGCTTTATAAGGCTTATCAATTTTTACAACAAGCAAAGTCGCGTAAAGAGCTTTTAGAAGAAATGGAAGAAGAATATGCAGGCTTTTTCCAAGGCGTAAAAGAAGTACTTAAAGCAAAGGGATCACTACCTGGAATAGAAGGGGCAGTGGCTGAACTAATTACAGTGCCGAGGGAATATCAAACGGCGATTGAAACAGCTCTAGGGGCTGCCATGCAGCATATTGTCGTCCAACAAGAGGAGCACGCACGTAAAGCTATTGGCTTTTTAAAGAAAAATGGATATGGACGGGCTACATTTTTGCCGTTATCCGTCATAAAAGGGAGAGAAATTCCTTTATCACAGGTTAAGCTTTTACAAAGTCATTCTGCTTGTCTAGGAATAGCAGCTGATTTAATAGATTATGAAGCCAAATATGCACAAGTTGCCATGAATTTACTTGGAACTGTGATTATTACGGGTGATTTAAAAGGTGCGAATGAGCTAGCTAAATTAGTTGGTCATCGCTATCGATTTGTTACTCTTGAAGGGGATGTTGTCAACCCAGGTGGGTCAATGACAGGTGGTGCGTCAAAGCAAAAAACGTCCTCTTTATTATCTAGAAAAGCTGAACTGGAAGAATTGAAAAATAAGCTACTCGATATGGAAAAGAAAACGAATCAACTTGAAAAGCAAGTGCGTCAAGCAAAAGTAGAGATTGGCCAACAAGAAAAGTCATTGGATGATATGAGACAATCAGGTGTATCGCTACGCGAGCAAGAACAGTTGCTAAAGAGTGAATTTCGTGAAATAGAAATGCAAGAAAAGACGATTAATGAGCGCCTTCATTTATATGATTTAGATAAAAAACAATTGATGGAGGAGCAACAGCAGAAAACTGCCCGATTGATGGAAATAGAGGAGCTTTTAGCTCAATGTACTCTAGAACTTAGTCAACTAGATCAAACGATTGCTACATTGACTGAGCAAAAGCAGACTCAAACATCATCTAAAGAGTCGTTGGTTGAAGAAATCAATGAATTAAAGGTTTCATTAGCATCAAAGCGAGAGCAGCTTCGTAACCAAAATGAAAATCTGCAACGTATGACTGAAGAGTGGACAGTGACTGTAGATAAATTAGAATTGTATCAGGATGATTTATCACTATTAACGAATGAAATGTCAAATAGTTCAAGTGGCGAAGAACAATTAGCGAATGCTGCTCAAACCAAACTCGTTACGAAAAATGATACCATTGAAAAAATTGCGTTACTCCGTCAGGAAAAAGAAGAATTACAAATAAAGATTGATGCATTTGAGCTAGACATAAAGGAAAATAATCGACAATATAAAGGCGTTGTAGAAATCGTTAAAGATGAAGAAGTAAAATTAAATCGCCTTGATGTAGAGCTAGAAAACAGACTTGATACGCTCCGGGAGGATTACTTCTTAAGTTTTGAAGCAGCAAAAGAAAAATTCCATCTTACGGTGCCAATTGATGAAGCAAAGAAAAAAGTAAAACTTATCAAATTAGCAATTGAAGAATTAGGTACGGTTAACTTAGGAGCGATTGAAGAGTATGAGCGTGTATCAGAACGCTATGAATTTTTAGTCACGCAAAAAAATGACCTGCAGCAAGCTAAGGATACATTACTTCAGGTAATCGGTGAGATGGATGAGGAAATGGCTCGACGCTTTGCTGAGACCTTTTATGCCATCCGTGATCAATTTCAATCTGTCTTTAAAGCACTTTTTGGTGGAGGTAGAGCTGAATTAAGGCTTACTGATCCAGAAAATATCTTACAAACAGGTGTTGAAATTGTGGCTCAACCTCCAGGAAAAAAATTGCAAAATTTAAGTTTGCTTTCGGGTGGGGAACGTGCATTAACGGCTATTGCCTTGCTATTTTCTATTTTAAAGGTTCGGCCTGTACCATTTTGTATCCTTGATGAAGTGGAAGCAGCACTTGATGAAGCCAATGTTTTTCGTTTTAGTCAATTTTTAAAGGAATTCAGTACAGAAACCCAATTCATTGTTATTACACACCGCAAAGGAACAATGGAAGGGGCAGATGTATTGTATGGTATTACGATGCAAGAATCAGGTGTGTCAAGACTAGTTTCCGTTCGTATGAAGGAAGCAGGAGAATTGATAAAAGCTTAAAAAGGAAGTGATTACATGAGTTTTTTTCAAAAGTTAAAAGAGAAGTTTGTTGGTACTAAAAATCCTGATCAATCAAGTGAAACAAGTGAGCAGCTTGAGCAAAAGGAAGTACAAATTTCGATTGGTGAAAAGTTTAAACAAGGCTTAGCAAAAACGCGTAATTCCTTTTCTAGTCGTGTGAATGACCTTGTCGCCCGTTATCGTAAAGTTGATGAAGATTTCTTTGAAGAACTTGAAGAAATTTTAATTCAAGCAGATGTGGGCTTTGACACAGTTATGGAGTTAATTGACGAATTAAAAATGGAAGTGAAACGCCGTAATATTTCTGATTCAAGCGAAGTACAGGCTGTTATTTCTGAAAAACTAGTAGAAATTTACCAAAGTGGTAAAGATGACACGTCTGAGTTAAATATTCAAAATGACGGCTTAACCGTTATTTTATTTGTAGGCGTGAATGGTGTGGGAAAAACAACCACGATTGGTAAATTGGCTCATAAGTTCAAATCAGAAGGTAAATCCGTTGTCTTAGCTGCTGGAGATACGTTTCGTGCAGGTGCAATTGAGCAACTCGAGGTTTGGGGAGAACGTGTCGGTGTCGACGTGATTAAGCAATCAGAAGGCTCTGATCCAGCAGCTGTTATGTTCGATGCGATCCAAGCAGCAAAAGCGCGTAATGTCGACATTCTAATTTGTGATACAGCAGGTCGTTTGCAAAACAAAGTAAACTTGATGAAAGAATTAGAAAAAGTAAAACGTGTAATTGAACGAGAAGTGCCAGGGGCACCGCATGAAGTATTATTAGTGCTTGATGCCACTACTGGTCAAAATGCGTTGATTCAAGCAAAAACGTTTAAAGAAGCAACGAATGTATCTGGAATCGTTCTAACGAAACTCGATGGAACAGCAAAAGGAGGAATTGTGATAGCGATTCGAAATGAGCTCCATATTCCTGTTAAGTTTGTTGGTTTAGGAGAGAAGATGGATGATTTGCAGGAATTTGATGCTGAGAAATATGTGTATGGACTTTTTGCAGATGTAATTGAAGCAGAATAAATGTAATTACTTAAAATTCAGGTTGTCCCATTAGTTGACTAATGGGACAACTTTTTAATTTTTAAAGATTGAATTAATTGTGAATTCTCGTTAATTAGATGGGGATTTTCTTCAATTATTCTGTTTTTTATTGAATGAAGTCTTATTTTTATTGAATTACGAAATGTTCATTTTTTTATCGGTGGTAGAAAATGAGCAAAAATCTGTATAAATAGTGAGCAAGCCACGGAGTTTCCCTTGACATCTCTACAGTTGGCAGGTAAACTAATAACTTGTAAAGGGTTTTCACTTAACAGCAAGGAGGGTAACCAAGATGCTCGAAAAAAACATGCTTGATAAAACAACGAGAATTAATTATTTATATGATTTTTATCAATCGTTGTTAACTGAGAAGCAGAAGAGCTACATGTCCCTCTATTATCTGGATGATTACTCTCTTGGGGAAATTGCCGATGAATATGATGTCAGTAGACAGGCAGTATATGACAATATAAAAAGAACAGAAGCGATGCTCGAGGAATACGAAGCGAAGCTTTTGTTATTTCAAAAATTTCAAGAACGCAATAAATGGATTGCCCAGTTTAAAGCTCTTATTGAACAGGAAAACGTTTCAAAAGTGGAGCTTATTGAGGCTATACAGGCGTTTGAGAAGTTAGAGTAGGAGGCGGCAATAATGGCATTTGAAGGATTGGCCGACCGATTGCAAAGCACGATGCAAAAAATTCGCGGCAAAGGTAAAGTAAATGAAGCTGATGTGAAAGAAATGATGCGTGAAGTACGCTTAGCTCTTCTCGAAGCCGATGTTAACTTTAAAGTAGTAAAAGAGTTTGTGAAGCGAGTAAGCGAACGTGCGGTAGGTCAGGAAGTGCTAAAGAGCTTAACCCCCGGTCAACAGGTCATAAAAGTAGTTAAAGAAGAATTGACAGTGCTAATGGGCGGTGAACAAAGCAAGATTGCTGTTGCATCGAAACCCCCAACAGTCATTATGATGGTAGGTTTACAAGGTGCTGGTAAAACAACCACGACTGGTAAGCTTGCTAATCTTCTTCGAAAAAAATACAATCGCAAGCCATTGCTTGTTGCGGCGGATATATACCGTCCAGCTGCTATTAAGCAGCTACAGACACTTGGTAAGCAATTGGATATGCCTGTATTTTCATTAGGTGATCAAGTCAGTCCAGTTGAAATTGCGAAGGAAGCCATTGCCAATGCAAAGGAAGAACATCATGATTATGTGTTAATTGATACCGCAGGTCGTCTTCATGTTGATGAAAAGTTAATGGATGAGTTGAAGGATATTAAAGAATTAACGAAGCCTGATGAAATCTTCTTAGTGGTTGATGCAATGACTGGACAAGATGCTGTTAATGTTGCGCAAAGCTTCAATGAACAGCTTGGTTTAACAGGTGTTGTACTAACAAAGCTTGATGGGGATACGCGAGGTGGGGCTGCGCTTTCCATTCGTTCCGTTACCAATACACCGATTAAATTTGTCGGTATGGGCGAAAAAATGGATGCCCTTGAAGCGTTTCATCCTGAAAGGATGGCATCGAGAATTCTTGGTATGGGTGATGTGTTAACGTTAATCGAAAAAGCACAAGCCAATGTCGATGAAGAAAAAGCGAAAGAGTTAGAGAAAAAGTTGCGGACAGCTACTTTTACTTTTGATGACTTCCTTGAACAGCTCGGCCAAGTACGTAACTTGGGGCCACTGGATGACTTATTAAAAATGATTCCTGGTGCTAATAAAATTAAAGGTATGGATAAGATTCAAGTGGACGATAAGCAAATTGGCCACGTGGAGGCAATTATCCGTTCGATGACGAAGCAAGAAAAGGAACAACCTGAAATCATTAATGCTGCGCGTCGAAAACGAATTGCAAAAGGAAGCGGTAGAACCATCCAAGAAGTGAATCGCCTTTTAAAACAATTCGAAGATATGAAGAAAATGATGAAACAAATGACAAACATGCAAAAAGGGAAGAAAAAAGGATTTAAGTTTCCTTTTATGTAAGGTTTTTTAGAGTGTTAAGAAAAAAACCTTTACAACATACAGGGTATTTGATATTATATTATCTTGTGTGAAACTATTCGGAGGTGCTTATTTAAAATGGCAGTAAAAATTCGTTTAAAACGTATGGGAGCTAAAAAAACTCCTTTCTATCGTATCGTAGCAGCAGATTCTCGTTCACCACGTGATGGACGTTACATCGAAATAATTGGAACATACAATCCAGTTGTTGAACCAGCTAAAGTTGAAATCAATGAAGAGTTAGCTCTTAAATGGTTACAAACTGGTGCTAAACCATCTGATACAGTTAGAAATCTTTTCTCTAAACAAGGCATTATGGAAAAATACCACAATGCTAAGCTTGGCAAGTAATCAACTAGATTGATGAAAGCTTTAGTTGAAACGATTGTTTCGGCACTTGTTGATCATCCTGAAAAGGTAGTTGTAACCTTAAGGGAAGAAGCTGAAAGCCAAGTATATGTATTATCCGTTCATAAGGATGATATGGGGAAGGTTATCGGTAAACAAGGGCGTGTTGCGAAAGCGATTCGTACTGTAGTCTATGCAGCAGGATCCTCACAGCAAAAGAAAATCTATTTAGAGATTTCCGAATAGGAGGGTTCATACCCTCCTTTTCTGTTTTTGAATGAGCATATTTTTATATTTTACGATATACTTAATAAATAATACCTATCGTCACATGATAATGGATTAAGCAGAATTTTAGCTTAACACCTATATGCATATGGGATTAATGCAAGAATATTTATACATACATAATCTATTTAAATCGAACATAATAGGGGGGGCTGGAATGAAGATTCTTCAAAATGTAATGGTTAACCAAGTGTTAACAGAATCCAGTAAAAATAAGCTCCTTGATCAGTACAAATCCAAACGCTTACAACTACAAAAAGAAAGTGAGCAACTCCGGTTTGAATTGAAAAAACTAGAGAAAACTCGTAATATGCATCCGTCGACTCTCAAATCTCATTTTGAAAAAGAAATTAATCATCGTCAGGAAAAAATTAAACTGCTTGAATTTCAAATGGAACAGTTAGAAATATTACCTGTTGGGAGCGAATTAAAAGAGCGAGAAGTACAAAGTATAGTGGATGTTCAGGTTGGAGCAAATTGGGAAGAACTGATGAAAACAAGGACAATCGTCATAAAAGATGGTGTAGTATCAGAAATTCGTTGAGGTGAAATATGGAAAAGTGGTTTAATGTCGGAAAAATCGTCAATACGCATGGCATTAAAGGAGAAGTTCGAGTTATATCACGAACGGACTTTGCTGAAGATCGCTATAAAGTTGGCAATACCTTGTATTTATTTAGAGATAATAAGGAGCCGCTTGAACTAAAAATTGCCTCACATCGTACACATAAGAATTTTAATCTATTGACTTTTGAAGGCTATCCAAATGTCAATGATGTGGAGCCCTTACGTGATGGTATTCTAAAAATAAATGAATCGCAGTTAACCGATTTAGATGAAGGCGAATTTTATTTTCATGAAATTATCGGGTGTACAGTATTTACGGATGAAGGGGAAGAAGTTGGGATTATTCGTGAAATATTAACACCGGGTGCAAACGATGTATGGGTAGTAAAAAGGTCAAGTGGAAAAGATGTGTTAATTCCTTATATTGAGCAAGTTGTGAAAGAAGTCGACATCAAGTCTCAAAAGGTGATTATTACACCGATGGAAGGGCTATTAGACTAATGAAAATAGATGTACTTTCCTTATTTCCTGAAATGTTTGAAGGTGTGTTTGGATCGTCTATTTTAAAAAAAGCAGCGGAGAAACAAGCTGTCCAATATCGGGTGACCAATTTTCGTGATTATGCGGATAATAAGCATCACACGGTTGATGATTATCCCTATGGTGGTGGTGCAGGAATGGTTTTACAGCCTCAACCTATTTTCGATGCAGTAGAATCGCTAATCGATGAAGCGACTGCTAAGCCACGTATCATTCTCCTTTGTCCACAAGGGGAACGGTATACGCAGAAAAAGGCAGAAGAATTGGCAAAAGAGGAGCATCTATTATTCATTTGCGGTCATTATGAAGGATATGATGAACGAATTAGGGAAAATTTGGTGACAGATGAAATCTCAATAGGCGATTTTGTGCTAACTGGTGGAGAATTAGGTGCAATGATCGTGATTGATAGTGTGGTTCGTTTGCTCCCTGGTGTACTAGGTAATGAGGAATCACCTGTACTAGATTCATTTTCATCCGGACTGCTGGAACATCCCCATTATACTAGGCCAGCCGATTTCCGAGGCTTAAAGGTTCCGGACACTCTTTTATCAGGCAATCATAAAAGAATTGCAGAATGGCGATTGAAGGAGTCACTGCGCCGAACCTGGTTGCGTAGACCTGATCTTTTAGAAGCATATCCTCTTTCTGAGACTGAAAAAAAATTATTAAATCAAATACAGAAAGAAACATGAATCTATTGTATTAAGCCTTATAATATGTTAAAATGTTTTTTGTGACTATGGCAATTTGCCTTGTCTTATAACGATGTTCCGCTGTAAACAAAAAATGGGTTTGCAAGAGCATCCATGAGGAGAGATGAAATCAATGCAAAAACTTATTCAAGAAATTACTCAAGCGCAACTTCGCACTGATCTTCCTGCGTTCCGTCCTGGTGACACTGTACGTGTACATGTTAAGGTTGTTGAAGGAACTCGCGAACGTATTCAGTTGTTTGAAGGTGTTGTCATCAAACGTCGTGGTGGCGGAATTAGTGAAACTTTCACTGTACGTAAAATCTCATACGGTGTTGGGGTTGAACGTACATTCCCAGTACACACACCTAAAATTGCTAAATTAGAAGTAGTTCGTTATGGTAAAGTACGTCGTGCGAAACTTTACTACTTACGTGAACTTCGCGGTAAAAAAGCGCGTATTAAAGAAATTCGTCGCTAATTTATCGAACTCAGGAAGACGAGCTTGTTGCTGTTTTCATAGGGTTAACTATAATAAAGTATACAAAAGGGAGCTTGTTAAACAGGCTCCTTTTTTGTAATAATAAGAAGATATTTAGGAGTTTTGGTACCTTACGCTTTTCTAATAAGGATGGTGACGATGCTAGTATGAAAGATAGAATACGACAATGGATAAAAGCACTCGTTATCGCTATTATTTTAGTAGCAGTTATTCGTCAATTCTTTTTTTCTCCAATTGTTGTTGATGGTTTTTCAATGATGCCAACCTTGAAGGATACCGATCGTATGATTGTGAATAAATTTTCCTATGTAATTGGTGAACCAAAACGGTTTGATATTATTGTATTTCAAGCGCCAGAGGGTAAGGCATATATTAAGCGTGTAATAGGTTTGCCAGGTGATAAAGTGGAATATAAGGAAGATACCCTCTATATTAATGGTAAAGCGTATGCTGAGGCTTATTTGGATGAATATAAAGCAAAGCTAATAGATGGTGGTCCTTTAACAGAACCTTTCACCTTGAAAGATATTATTGATCAGGAGACCGTACCGAAAGATCATTTATTTGTTATGGGTGACAATCGTCGTTTTAGTAAAGATAGTCGTCATATTGGAGTTATCTCATATGATAAAATTTTAGGAAAAACCAATATCATCTATTGGCCAATGAAGGATGTTAGGAAAGTGGAATAAATGATGTTTATAACCATACCCAGAAATAATAGGAAGGTTGATATTTTTGACAATACAGTGGTTTCCAGGGCATATGGCCAAGGCAAGACGAGAAGTAACCGAAAAATTAAAGCTAATTGACGTCGTATTTGAATTGGTAGATGCTAGAATTCCAGCATCATCACGGAATCCGATGATTGATGAAATCATTCAACATAAACCAAGGATTATTTTATTGAATAAAGCAGATATGGCGGACCCTATAAAAACAAAGCAATGGTTGGATTATTACAAATCGCAGGGAAAAACGGCCATTGCCATTAATTCACATGCAGGAAATGGATTACATCTAATTACAGCTGCTGCCAAAGAGCTATTAAAAGAAAAGTATGACCGTTTGAGAGCAAAAGGGGTTAAACAGCCACGTGCGATCCGTGCGATGATTGTTGGCATTCCAAATGCAGGGAAATCGACACTTATTAATCGTTTGGCTAAAAAAAATATTGCGAAAACGGGGAATACACCAGGAGTAACTAAATCTCAGCAATGGATTAAAGTTGGAAAAGAGATGGAGTTACTTGATACTCCAGGAATCCTATGGCCAAAATTCGAAGATCAAGAAGTAGGCTTAAAACTTGCTCTAACGGGAGCAATTAAAGATACGATTTTAAACTTACATGAGGTGTCTTTATATGGACTTCGTTTTTTAGAAAAGGAATATCCAGAACGGCTTAAGTCTCGCTACAATCTAGAAGAGATTCCAGAAGATACGGTGGAGCTTTTCGATGCGGTTGGGAAATTTCGTGGATGTTTAGCAGGTGGAGGCTTAGTGGATTATGACAAGACTGCTGAGCTCGTTGTTCGTGAAATGCGTTCTGAAAAAATGGGTCCACTAACCTTTGAAGTTCCAGGTGAGGAACGAGTAGAGGATATAGAAGAATAATTTTGAAAATCGGAGTTAGATCCCTTGATAATGAACTCATTATCACATTCTACTCCGTTTTTTTAGTGGTAATAGCTATTATATAAAATAAATTTGCCGATAAATAAAGCAGGTGATGTCATGAAAACAAGTATAAAAGAAGTTTCGCTAAAATTACAAGAAATCACTAATCCAGATGATTCATTTTTAACAGAGTGCCAGAATGATGACCGTAAAGGTGTAGTAGAATTAGTAAATAAATGGTATAGAGTCTATGAAAAAGACCAAGCATTAAGACAACATTTTATTAACATGTCACAATTTGAAAAGCGATTATATCAACAAGGGTTTTCATGGATTGCTGGTATAGATGAAGTGGGTCGTGGGCCGCTGGCTGGACCTGTTGTTGCTAGTGCAGTTATTCTACCAGAAACCTTTTATTTACCAGGAATAAATGATTCTAAGAAGCTATCTGAAGCAAAACGTGAACAATTTTATGAAAGAATAATAGATGGAGCGATTGCAATTGGAACAGGTGTCATACACAATGATGAAATTGATGACATCAACATTTATCAAGCGACGAAGAAGGCGATGATTTCAGCCGTTTCACAATTGTCACAACAACCAGATCATCTATTAATAGATGCAATGGAGTTAGATATACCTATTCCACAACAATCTATTATCAAAGGAGATGCTAAAAGTATTTCTGTTGCAGCAGCATCTATTGTGGCAAAAGTAACACGGGATCGAATGATGAAAGAATATGCGAAGGAATATCCGCATTATGGTTTCGAAAAAAATATGGGCTATGGAACAAGCGTACATATCGATGCATTACATACATATGGTTTGACGCCTTGGCACCGTAGAAGCTTTTCACCTATTAAGGAAATGATGAATCAAGGGTAACTTAATGAAAGGAGATGAGAAGGATGCAATCGATAATGAACGGAAAACAAATTTACTATACAAAGATGAATTCTGACTCAAATCCAACGTTTAAGAATGGACAAATCATTTATGGAAAAATCAATAAATTGTATCCAAATCAAATGGCTGAAGTACAAATTGGTAATCAAAAAATATTAGCAAATGTTGACGCACCATTGCAGACAGGTGAGCGTTATTTACTTCAAGTGCAACAGAATATAGGTAATCTTTTATTAAAAGTATTAGATTCGGAAGCTACTAGCAATATGAATGGAAAGGCATCAGCGACTGCTCAGCAAATCGTCAGTCATCTTGGAGGATCAGCGAGCGGTGAGGCAACAGAATTAGTTGAATTTTTGATGAAAAATCAATTACCCATTAAGAAGGACACATTTCAATTAGCGATGCAGTGGCTGAAACAGGTTGATTCACCTAAAGAAGGATTAATGGCAATTAAAACGATGTATACCCAACAACTCCCTTTTGTTGAAGATGTGTTTAACGCTCTTTTTACTCAAGCGAAGGGTGAATCCTTCCATGGAACGCTTCAACAATTACTAACGACAATCAACACCTCTGCTACCAATACAGAGACAACTACTCAATTAAAAGCAGTATTAGAGTCGCTTATTGTACCTAATGAGCGAACTGTTTTACAATCGTTAGCTTCAGAAACGCAAATGCCTGATATGACGAATCCAGCTGTTGTCTCTGCTCAATTAAAAGATATAGCGAAACTTTTAGGGCTACAATTAGAACATGTTTTAGCCAATACCAAAACATTGAATTCCGCCCAGTTAAAAGAAGAATTAACGACATTGAAACCGCTGCTCCTAACATTACTTCATGAGCAGCAGCCAGCTACCGTGAAGGAATTAGCCGACCAAATTGTGAATCGAATTACAGCACAGCAAATTATATCTCAAGAAAATGGTCCCATACAAAATTTATTACTCACACTACCATTGAATATAGGAAACTATCAAACAGATGTAACTCTTCAATGGAGTGGTCGAAAAAGAAAAGATGGGAGCATTGATCCAGATTACTGTCGAATACTATTTTATTTAGATCTGGAGCAGTTAAAGGAAACCGTGATTGATATGCAAGTTCAAAATCGGGTCATAAAAATTTCAGTACTTAATGAACAGAGTGAATTGATTCAAGATTTGGCTGCCCCTTTCATCCATACCCTTCGAAATAAACTTGAGGAAATGGATTATAAATTATCAGGAATATTATTTGAGAATACTGTGAAAAAGCAAATTGTCGAAAATAAACAACAACTGTTGTATCAAACAGCTAGTTCGTATAGCGGAGTGGATGTTCGAATATGAATGAGCATAAACGTGCTGAAGCTATTGCCTTAAAGTATGATCAAGAGAAGGATCTGGCTCCAAAGGTAGTAGCAAAAGGAAAAGGAATCATTGCTGAAAATATATTAGAAAAAGCAAAAGAACTAAATATACCTGTCCAAAAGGACCCATCATTAGCTGAGCTTCTTGGAAAGTTAGATATTAACCAAGCGATTCCAGATGAATTGTATAGCGTGGTTGCAGAGGTATTTGCCTTTATTTATCAACTTGATCGAAATATAAAGTGAACGTGAAAAATAGAGAGTGTCGGTTATCAGGATGAAAATATCATATATTGACATAATGAAAAACATAGTTTTGGCTATGTTTTTTTCTTTTGTATGCAAAATAAATAGTAGACAATATTTTTTACATTTATTACAATATTGTGGAAATAGAAAAAGGCAATATAATTCTGATTTTATCCGAAAAAAATGTTTCAAAGAGCATTTTTATGTAATTAATTAGAATAAGTATGTTACAATTTTTGGTAGTTAGTATAAAGAAATGGGGGATTGGCAAATGAATATCCATGAGTATCAGGGTAAAGAGATTTTACGGCAATATGGGGTATCTGTCCCAAATGGGAAAGTCGCCTATACCGTTGACGAAGCAATTGAAGCAGCAAAATCACTTGGGACGGATGTCGTTGTTGTTAAAGCGCAAATCCATGCTGGTGGTAGGGGAAAAGCAGGCGGTGTAAAGGTAGCTAAGAATCAGGATGAGGTGCGTACATATGCAACTGAGATTCTTGGTAAAACACTTATTACACACCAAACAGGACCAACAGGAAAAGAAGTTAAGCGTTTACTTATCGAAGAAGGCTGCGATATTAAGAAAGAATATTATGTAGGTCTTGTCTTAGATCGTGACTCCAATCGTGTGGTGTTAATGGCTTCTGAAGAGGGTGGAACTGAAATTGAGGAAGTTGCCGCGCGTACCCCAGAAAAAATCTTTAAAGAATACATCGATCCGGTTATTGGATTAGCCCCTTTCCAGGCAAGACGAATTGCTTTTCAAATCAATATTCCCAATGATTTAGTAAATAAAGCAGCTAAGCTTATGCAGAATTTATATACAGCCTTTATTGAAAAGGATTGCTCAATTGTTGAAATTAACCCTTTAGTGGTTACAGGTGATGGGAACGTCTTAGCATTAGATGCCAAGTTAAACTTTGACGATAATGCTTTATATCGGCAAAAAGACGTGTTAGCCTATCGTGATTTAGATGAAGAAGATGCAAAAGAAATTGAAGCATCAAAATATGATCTAAGCTATGTATCCTTAGATGGAAATATCGGTTGTATGGTTAATGGGGCAGGCCTTGCGATGGCAACGATGGATATAATCAATCATTATAATGGTAAGCCAGCGAACTTTCTAGATGTTGGAGGCAGTGCAACAGAAGAGAAGGTTAAAGAAGCCTTTAAAATTATCTTATCGGATCATCAAGTAAAAGGGATTTTTGTTAATATTTTTGGAGGAATTATGAAATGTGACATCATTGCTGCTGGAGTGGTGGGAGCAGCAAAAGAACTAGGATTAGATGTCCCTCTTGTTGTTCGTTTAGAAGGAACAAATGTTGCAATTGGTAAACAGATTTTAAGAGAATCTGGATTGAATATTACTGCAGCGGAATCAATGGCCGATGGGGCACAAAAAATTGTTTCACTAATAGGCTAAAGCATAGAAGACAAAGGAGGGAACGGAATGGGAGTTTATATTAATAAAGATACTAAGGTTATTGTTCAAGGGATTACAGGTTCTACTGCAACCTTTCATACAAAACAAATGCTAGAATATGGTACCAAAATCGTCGCAGGGGTAACACCAGGAAAAGGTGGTGCAGAAATAGAAGGTGTACCGGTGTATAATACGGTTTCAGAAGCTGTAGAAAAAACAGGTGCGAATGCTTCCGTTATCTATGTTCCAGCTCCGTTTGCTGCAGATGCCATTATAGAAGCAGCAGATGCTGAGCTAGACTTAGTGATTTGTATTACTGAACATATTCCAGTTTTAGATATGGTAAAAGTAAAGCGTTATTTAGAAGGGAAAAAGACTCGTTTAATAGGGCCTAACTGTCCTGGAGTCATTACAGCGGATGAGTGCAAAATTGGGATTATGCCAGGTTATATTCATACAAAAGGTCATATAGGGGTCGTTTCCCGTTCTGGAACGTTGACATATGAAGCAGTTCATCAATTAACACAGGCTGGAATAGGTCAAACATCAGCTGTTGGAATCGGAGGCGATCCAGTAAACGGCACCAATTTTATTGATGTATTACAAGCATTCAATGAAGATCCAGAGACATATGCAGTGATTATGATTGGTGAAATTGGTGGAAATGCAGAAGAGGAAGCAGCGCGTTGGGTACAAGCTAATATGACAAAACCTGTTGTTGGTTTTATCGGAGGTAGAACAGCTCCACCTGGAAAAAGAATGGGCCATGCAGGGGCTATTATATCAGGTGGTCAAGGTACTGCCGACGAAAAAATCCGAGTTATGAATGAATGTGGAATTAAAGTCGCAGACACGCCATCAGTGATTGGCGAAACATTAATTTCCGTTTTAAAGGAAAAAGGCATTTACGAAGTTAGTAAAACAAATTAAACTAATAGTAAGTCGACTTGTTTAACGTGCGAAGCGCTTTAGCAGTCGACTTTCTTCCTAATCCTCTAAATTCCCCGTAAGGAGTGTATCCATTGAATCTCAAAGAAAAGTTAATCCTTCTCCATCATTGCCGCAGTGTTGGTTGGAAAACCATGCAAGTCATTATGAAGAATGATCCGCAGCTAACCTCACTTTTTACTAAATCGTATTCTGAATGGAAAGAAATTGTACCGCTTCCTGCTACCAAGCTACAACTTTTTCTCCACGACTTACATTCCATTGATATTTTAGAAAAAATAAAGCAATATGATAATAATCAAATCTATTGTTTAACTATTTTTGAAGCAGAGTATCCGAATCTATTAAAACAAATTTTTGATCCACCCTGGGTTCTATATATAAAAGGAAAGAAAGAACTGTTGAACCAGATGAAACCATTGGCTGTTGTAGGTGCAAGAAAGCCTACAACGTATGGACTCGAAGCGTTAAAGACGATTTTACCACCACTTGTCGAAATGAATTTTACGATTATTAGTGGGGTTGCTGAGGGGATTGATGCAGCAGCACACCATATTACCCTGAGTAGAGGGGGGCAAACGATTGGTGTACTAGGTGGTGGATTGCTAAATATTTATCCGAAAAGCAATCTGCAGCTCGCAATGACTATGATGAAAGAGGGTTTGCTAGTTTCAGAGATTCCACCTACCAGACGTGCAGAACCATGGATGTTTCCAATGCGAAATCGGATGATAAGTGGCTTGTCTAAAGGATTATTTGTTGTTGAAGCTAAGGAAAGAAGTGGTACACTTATAACTGCACAGGCAGCAATTGAACAAGGGAGAGATGTTTTTGCATTACCTGGAAATATTGGTAGTACGCATTCAGTAGGGACAAATCTATTAATTCAGGATGGGGCAAAGCTAGTCCTATCAGCTGCTGATATTGAAAATGAGTATAAATCGTCATTTTATAATAGCCTTATAAAATGATAATGTAACAAAAGGATTGTGCAATACAGTATTCTAAAGATAAATCTATGTTAAACAATATTGTTGTTTTTGGCTCATTCGTGTGAGACCATGGTCTCACACGTCTTTCAGCATAGCTGAAGAGTCGCTCTGATAAATAAAATGAGAAAGAAAGCTAGCTCTCTTCTTCGTTTCATTTCGTCAGAGTAGAAATGAACCAAAAATTATCAGAGTTGTATAACATGGCCAACTAAAAGGTAAATTGAAAAATAAGAAAATTTTTTGAATTTTACAACTAAATAGTTGAAATCTTTGTAAAACTGTTATAAGTTTTGCAACAGTGACCTATAAAGATATAGAAAGAAATATTGACAAATGATTTTTGTATGATTAATAATAGTGAAGATTTATAATACCTCTTTGAGGAGGACTTGTTTAATGTCAGAATATTTAGTAATAGTCGAATCGCCGGCAAAGGCGAAGACGATTGAGCGTTATTTAGGAAAAAAATATAAAGTAAAAGCCTCTATGGGACATGTTCGGGATTTACCTAAAAGTCAAATGGGTGTAGATGTCGAGCATGACTATGAGCCTAAATATATTACCATTCGTGGAAAAGGCCCTGTATTAAAGGATTTAAAAACTGCTGCCAAAAAAGCAAAAAAAATCTATCTCGCGGCCGATCCCGACAGAGAAGGAGAGGCTATTGCGTGGCATTTAGCCCATAGTCTTAATGTCGATGTAACATCGGATTGTCGTGTTGTTTTTAATGAAATTACTAAGGATGCTATTAAAGAATCGTTTAAATCACCAAGACCTATTAATATGAGTTTGGTTGATGCCCAACAAGCGAGACGTGTGTTAGACCGCTTGGTGGGCTATAATATTAGTCCGCTACTTTGGAAAAAAGTGAAAAAGGGATTAAGTGCTGGTCGCGTACAGTCGGTAGCTGTTCGTATGATTATTGATAGAGAAAATGAAATTAAAGCTTTTATTCCTGAAGAATATTGGACCATTAAAGCTGATTTTGTAAAAGGACAAGAACAATTTGAAGGGACATTTTTTAGCATAAATGGAGATCGAGCTGAATTAAAAAGCGAAGAAGATGTAAAAAAAGTTCTCTCTAGCTTAAACGGTAGTGAGTTTCAAGTTTCTAATGTGACAAAAAAGGAGCGTAAGCGAAATCCTGCAGCGCCATTTATCACTTCTTCTTTACAACAAGAAGCTGCTCGTAAATTAAATTTTCGAGCAAAGAAAACGATGATGCTAGCTCAGCAATTATATGAAGGAATCGAACTAGGAAAAGAAGGAACAGTAGGCTTAATCACCTATATGAGAACAGATTCAACCCGTATTTCCGACATAGCAAAAGCTGAAGCAATTTCTTATATTGAAAACGCATACGGAAAGGAGTTTTTACTGACTGAACAGCGTAAGGAAAAGAAACAAACGAACGCACAGGATGCCCATGAAGGTGTGCGGCCAACGAGTGTTATGCGTGAACCAAGCTCAGTAAAAGAATTTCTTTCTAGAGATCAATTCCGTTTGTATAAATTAATTTGGGAGCGGTTCGTCGCTAGTCAAATGGCTTCCGCAGTAATGGATACCATGAGCATTGACCTCGTAAATGGATCTGTTGTATTCCGTGCTACTGGTTCGAAAATTAAATTTCCTGGTTTTATGAAAGTTTATGTAGAAGGCACAGATGATTCAGTTGAAGAAAAAGAAAATATTCTTCCGGAAATCGATAAAGGTGACAAATGCTTTTCAAAGGATGTGGATCCTAAACAGCATTTCACCCAGCCACCACCACGCTATACAGAGGCGAGACTAGTAAAAACTCTAGAGGAACTTGGGATTGGTCGACCATCTACATATGCTCCGACTCTTGATACTATTCAAAAAAGAGGATATGTAACCTTGGATAATAAACGATTTGTTCCAACAGAGCTTGGTGAAATTGTCCTAGAATTAATTCGTGAATTTTTCCCGGAAATTATTGATACCGAATTTACAGCTAAAATGGAACAACAGTTTGATAGTGTTGAAGAAGGAAAGGTAGAATGGATTAAGGTAATTGATGGATTTTATCAAGATTTCTCTATCGAGCTTGCTAAAGCGGAAGTAGAAATGGAGAAAGTTGAAATTAAGGATGAACCAGCAGGTGTTGATTGTGAGGAATGTGGTCATCCAATGGTATTTAAAATGGGTCGTTATGGAAAGTTTATGGCATGTAGCAATTTCCCAGATTGCCGTAATACGAAACCAATTGTCAAAGAAATTGGTGTGAAATGTCCAAAATGTAAAGAAGGCGAAATTATTGAACGAAAAAGTAAAAAGCATCGCCTTTTCTACGGCTGTGACCAATATCCAAGCTGTGATTTCATCTCTTGGGATAAACCATTGCCAAGAAGTTGTCCTAAATGTGAGAGCACTCTCGTAGAGAAAAAGTTGAAAAAAGGGATTCAAGTTCAATGTGTAAACTGTGATTACAAAGAAGAACCGCAGAGTTAGTAGAAAAAGTGTAACGAGCTTGGATACACTAGTTGAGTTAGACAGAGAAAAGTGGAAGGCGCACTAGCTAGCTATTTCGTAAGTACAAAGACCAGACTGTACTAATATGTCATGTGGGCATGTAGCCATTAGCTAGTGTGAATCAAAGCTTTTATCCTTTTTATCACAACAAAGGTGGGCAAAAGCCCACCTTTGTTGTGATAAAAACAAAAGCGCTGAGTATAAAAATTTTGTTATTTCTGAAATGTAGGGTAAAATGCAATGGACAAATCTTCTCAATTAGGGCTATAATGTATAGCTGTGATTGATAGAGTACATGAAGTATTTGACTTGAGGGGTAATTAGAAATGATTACATAATGATTTGCCCTCTGCTTTTTATTGTGTTTGTGAATAATTACACGAAACGATTTAAATGTAAAAGGGGAAGTTTGTCCTTAGTTGATAATCGTTTTCTTTAACATATCTTTATATGGAGGTTCGTAAAATGAAAGAAGCAATAGTCAATGTAATTGGTGCAGGACTTGCTGGTAGTGAGGCAGCTTGGCAAATTGCAAAACGCGGCATACAAGTACGTTTATTTGAAATGCGTCCTGTTAAACAAACTCCAGCACATCATACTGATCAATTTGCTGAGCTTGTTTGTTCTAACTCACTTCGCGGTAATGCACTGACAAATGCTGTAGGTGTATTAAAGGAAGAAATGCGGATATTAGATTCAGTCATTATAGGTGCAGCAGATGCATGTGCTGTTCCAGCTGGTGGTGCACTTGCAGTTGATCGTCATGAATTTGCGGCTCGAGTGACAGATCTTGTGAAAAACCATCCAAATGTAACTGTTGTAAATGAAGAGGTTACAGAAATCCCAGAAGGACCTACAGTAATAGCAACAGGTCCCCTTACAAGTCAAGCGTTAGCGGATAGTTTAAAGGAAATCATGGAGGAAGAATATTTTTACTTCTATGATGCAGCTGCACCGATTGTTGAAAAAGATAGTATTGATATGAATAAGGTCTATCTAAAGTCGCGCTATGACAAAGGTGAAGCCGCTTATTTAAATTGTCCAATGACAGAAGAGGAATTTGAGCGTTTTTATGAAGCGTTAATTACAGCTGAAACAGCACCAATTAAGGAATTTGAAAAAGAAATTTTCTTTGAAGGTTGCATGCCTATAGAAGTAATGGCTGCGCGTGGTAAGAAAACGATGTTATTTGGACCAATGAAGCCAGTAGGTCTGGAGGATCCAAAAACAGGGAAACGCCCGTTTGCTGTGGTGCAATTAAGGCAGGATGATTCTGCTGGTACACTGTACAATTTAGTAGGTTTTCAAACTCATCTTAAATGGGGAGCTCAAAAGAGCGTTTTTCGGTTAATCCCGGGGCTTGAGAATGTTGAAATTGTTCGCTATGGTGTGATGCATCGTAATACTTTTATCAATTCACCAAAAGTGTTAAAGCCGACATATCAATTTAAAAATCGAGAGGATCTTTTCTTTGCCGGACAAATGACGGGAGTAGAAGGTTATGTAGAATCTGCTGCTTCGGGGTTATTGGCTGGGATGAATGCAGCAAGATTAATTATGGAACAAGAACCAATTGTATTTCCACAAGAAACAGCAATCGGGAGTATGGCTCATTATATTACATCAACCAATGCTAAAACGTTTCAACCAATGAACGCAAACTTTGGTTTGTTTCCGGATTTAGGTGAGAGAATTAAGTCTAAAAAAGAACGCTATGAAGCACATGCTAATCGCGCATTACAAACAATTCAGAAATTTGTGAAAATTTTGTAAAATCATTTGCTTGCAATAAATAAGTGTGATACTATTTAGTAGCCTTTAAAGAGGTGTATCTATGAATAAAGAAAGTCTGTTACAATCATTCATTGAATATTTACAAATTGAAAAAAATAGTTCACACTATACGATTGAAAATTATACCCGAGATCTACATGAATTTTTTGTATTCTTAGAGGAACAAGAAAACATGGATGTAGAGGCCGTTGAATATTTTGATGCTCGTATATTTTTAACAAAACTTTATGAAAGAAATTTATCTAAACGGACAGTCTCTAGGAAGATATCGTGTCTACGTTCTTTTTATAAATTTTTAGTAAGAGAAAAGGTAGTAAGTGAAAATCCTTTTGCGCTTGTGACTTTACCTAAAAAAGAGCAAAGGCTACCCCGTTTTTTTTATGAAGATGAACTGGACACATTGTTTTCTTCCTTAAATAAAGAAACACTAATGGGTTTAAGGGATGCTGCATTACTTGAAGTTCTTTATGCAACAGGAATACGTATAAGTGAATGTTGTGAGATAAAGTTACAAGATGTAGATTTTTCATTAGGTACGATTTTAGTGCATGGTAAAGGAAAAAAAGACCGATATGTTCCATTTGGTCAATACGCTCATGCTGCATTGATTGATTACATACAAATAGCACGTACCCAAATTACTTCAGCTAAAGATAAAGTGCATCCTTATTTGTTTATCAGTAATCGAGGAGATCCTCTTAGTGTTAGAGGGGCTCGTTATGTGCTGAATGAGTGTATGAAAAAAGCATCTTTAAAAGGAAATATTCATCCGCATATGTTAAGGCACTCGTTTGCAACACATTTATTAAATAATGGCGCAGACTTAAGGACTGTTCAAGAATTGCTTGGACATTCTAAAATTTCTTCGACTCAAGTGTATACACATGTAACTAAGGAACGATTAAAAAAAGTATACAATTCAACACATCCGAGAGCATAGTACGCTTTTGTGAGAGGGGAATTCTTATGACAACCATTTTTGCTGTTCAACATAACGGACAATCTGCAATGGCTGGTGACGGTCAAGTAACTTTAGGTAACTCTGTTGTAATGAAGCATACAGCGAGAAAAGTAAGAAGGATTTTTAACGGAAATGTATTGGCAGGATTTGCAGGCTCAGTAGCGGATGCTTTTACTTTATCCGAAATGTTTGAGTCAAAACTGGAAGAATATAATGGAAATCTTGAGCGAGCTGCTGTCGAAATGGCCAAACAATGGCGAAGTGATAATGTGTTAAGGAAGCTTGAAGCTATGCTGATTGTGATGGATCGGGAACATTTGTTACTCGTATCAGGTACAGGTGAAGTGATTTCATCGGATGATGGGATTTTAGCGATAGGTTCCGGTGGAAATTATGCATTAGCTGCTGGCAGGGCATTAAAACGGTTCTCAGGTGCACACCTATCAGCTAAAGAGATTGCTAAATCGTCGTTACAAATAGCAGCTGAAATATGTGTGTTTACGAATAGCAATATAATTGTGGAAGAGTTGTAAAGGAGGAGCGCAAATATGGCAAACAAAGCTGATTTAACACCAAGGCAAGTTGTTGAGAAATTGGATCAATATATTGTAGGTCAAAAAGAGGCAAAACGTGCTGTTGCAGTTGCCCTTCGCAATCGATATCGCAGAAGTTTACTAACAGACCAACTACGTGACGAAATCGTTCCCAAAAATATTTTAATGATTGGACCGACTGGGGTTGGTAAGACGGAAATTGCTCGAAGAATGGCAAAATTAGTAGGTGCTCCTTTCATTAAGATTGAGGCTACTAAATTTACGGAAGTAGGTTATGTAGGTCGTGATGTTGAATCCATGGTGCGCGATTTAGTGGAAACTTCAGTACGTTTAGTAAAAGAAGAAAAAATGGTTAGTGTAAAAGAACGTGCAGAGCAACAAGCGAATCAACGACTAGTTGAATTGCTAGCCCCTTCTGCGAAAAAACAAAATAATTTTAAAAATCCTTTAGAAGTATTTTTTGGGGGAAATAATTCTCAAGATCATTCAGAAGAAGAAACGAATTTTGAAGACGTAAGCTTACAGCAAAAGAGAAAAATAATTGCGGAGAAACTAGCAGCTGGTGAGTTAGAAAACGAAGTAATTACGATAGAAGTAGAAGAACAGCAGTCTTCTATGTTTGATCTTCTTCAAGGCTCTGGTATGGAGCAGATGGGTATGAATATGCAAGATGCTCTTGGAGGGCTTATTCCAAAGAAAAGAAAAAAACGAAAATTAAAAGTTAACCAAGCGCGTGGCGTTCTCATAAATGAAGAAGCTAATAAATTAATTGATATGGATGAAGTTACCCAAGAGGCAATTAATCGGGCGGAACAAACGGGTATTATCTTTATCGATGAAATTGACAAAATTGCAAGTAAACAATCTGGTTCTTCATCTGCTGAGGTCTCACGAGAAGGGGTTCAACGGGATATCCTGCCGATTGTCGAAGGCTCAACTGTTGTAACAAAATATGGGCCTGTGAAAACGGACTTTGTGTTATTTATTGCTGCAGGTGCGTTCCATATGGCAAAGCCATCTGACCTCATTCCAGAATTACAGGGGAGATTTCCGATTCGAGTTGAATTGAAAAAATTAACGGTTGATGATTTTATTCGGATTCTCCATGAACCAGATAATGCCTTATTAAAGCAATATATAGCATTATTGGAAACTGAAGGTATTAAAATTGAATTTTCAGACGATGCTATTCGTAAGATTGCAGAAGTAGCTTTTGAAGTTAATCAGAATACCGAAAATATAGGTGCGAGACGTCTTCATACCATCATGGAAAGGCTGTTAGAGGATTTATCCTTTGAAGCGCCAGAAGTTACGTTGGAGAAAATTACAATTACCCCTCAGTATGTGGAAGAAAAATTAGGATCTATTGCGCGTAATAAAGATTTAAGTCAGTACATCCTTTAATAGAAAAGTATAGATGGAAATGATGATAGCGTTGTGATTAGGAGGAGTAGTAGTTATGAATTTATTAAGTAAAACAAGAAAAATCAATGTAATGCTACAAAATACAGCTGGAAAGCCTGTTAATTTTAAAGAAATGGCCGATACTCTACGGGATGTAATTGAATGCAACATCTTTGTTGTTAGTCGACGGGGCAAATTACTTGGTGTTGCTGTTAGTCAGCGTATTGAAAGTGAAAGAATGATTCAAATGCTTGCGGACAAACAATTCCCTGAGGAATATACGAAGAACTTATTCAATATTCATGAAACATCTTCTAACTTGGATATTAATAGTGATTACACTGCATTTCCAGTAGAAAATAAAGAGCTATTTACGAATGGATTAACAACAATTGTGCCGATTATCGGTGGGGGAGAACGATTAGGAACGTTAATTCTTTCTCGTTTGCAAGATAAGTTTGAAGATGATGATTTAATTTTAGCTGAATATGGAGCAACCGTTGTTGGTATGGAGATTCTCCGTGAGAAGGCAGATGAAATTGAAGAAGAAGCAAGAAGTAAAGCAGTTGTACAGATGGCGATCTCATCACTGTCTTATAGTGAATTGGAAGCAATCGAACATATCTTTGAAGAATTAAAAGGTAATGAAGGGCTACTAGTCGCATCTAAAATTGCGGACCGTGTCGGAATTACCCGTTCTGTCATTGTAAACGCCCTACGAAAATTAGAGAGTGCAGGTGTTATTGAATCACGTTCTCTAGGTATGAAGGGAACATATATTAAAGTATTAAACGACAAATTCCTACTTGAATTAGAGAAACTAAAAAATAGCTAATTATCAAAAGGTGATCCAATGTTCAAATTGAGCAGGGTTACCTTTTTTTATTTATAGAAAGGGGGAGTGGAAAATAAGTAATTAGATATTTTTAGTGTCAGTGATTATATGAATATCTAGATTAATTATTTAGCATGGGTTATAAGGGTTCATGTTTTTTGTGTTGTTTAAAATGTCACTCATAATTATTATAGTAAGAAAACTATTAAAAAAGAATATATTATAGATGGTAAAAGTGTAAATGATAGAATTTATACAGTTATTAGGAAAAATAATAGTGAATTTTAATTGGGTAATATGTTACATGCACCAAAAATATTTACATATATTCACATAGGAGGAATTAATGAAATTATGGTATAATCGCTGATGTTAAAGGGTTTTTTCATGCTTGGTTATAAAAAATGAAGGTCATGTTAATTTTAGAAAAAAGTAACTTAACAATATATTAACAAAAAATAGTGCTTGAGTAACAGGCGTATCCTGTGAATATCACTTAAACTAATAAGAGTGATTTGTCGAAAAAATAAGATTTTATGTCGGATAATCCAGAATTTTCTTGATTTCAAAAGAGTAGCTAGGGCAGTTTGTTGACGTATTTTGACAATTAATGTCACAAATAGGACTTTTGTATTATTTGAATTAGTAATGTTTTATAGACTTATGAGTCAAGTTTCATTACAATAGTTAGTATAATATGACAAAACTATTACTTTGTGTTTGTTTAAGTTTAAGTTTGAGAGAGGAATTAGTAGAAATGGAATTATTTTCAAATACCTTTCAGGTGCTTGAAAAATCGTTAGACTATTCAAGCACCAAACAAAAAGTTATCTCGCAAAATATTGCGAATGTAGATACGCCTAATTATAAAGCGAAAGATGTGGCTAAAAGTTCTTTTCAAGGGGCTTTACAAGCATCAATAGAAGCATATCGAACTGATTCAAGGCATCTTAATTTTAAAAATGATAACCAATCGTCTACAATTGTAACCCAACAAAACGGTACATATAACAATAATGGTAATAGTGTTGATATGGACAAGGAAATGACAGATTTAGCAACAAATCAAATTTATTATAATGCTCTTGCTGATCGTCTGAGTGGAAAATTTAGTTCACTTCAAAACGTGATTAGAGGTGGTAAATAATGAGTATGTTCCATAGTATTAACACGACAGCCTCAGCTCTTACTAGTCAACGTCTCAGAATGGATGTTATTTCATCGAATATGGCCAATGCTGAAACAACTAGATCAGAATATGTAAATGGTAAATGGCAGCCATACCAAAGGAAAGCGGTCGTTCTACAAAGTAAAGAGAGTGGAAGTTTTTCGAATTTTTTACAAAAATCAATAGGACAATCCACTGGAGAAGGTGACGGAGTGCAAGTCACAAAAATAGTAAAAGATGAAACGCCGAATGAATTAGTATATAACCCAAATCATCCAGATGCTAATGCAGATGGGTATGTTGAAATGCCAAATGTAGACCCTCTTAGGGAAATGGTAGATTTAATGAGCGTCACTCGTTCATATGAAGCGAATGTTACGGTATTAAATGCTTCTAAAGGAATGCTGATGAAAGCTTTAGAAATCGGTAAATAGATAGTTTGGAGGATGATGAAATGGCGGGAATTTCGCTCACTGCTGCCAATAATGTGGCTAATTTAATAGAGGCTACTAATACTAAAAAAACAACACCCTATGAAGCACAGCAATCTTTTGCTACGTTTTTAAAAGATTCAATAAACTCTGTGAATGAAGCCCAAATCCAATCGGATGAGCTTACAAATAAGATGGCAAATGGGGAGAATGTAGATTTACATACTGTGATGATTGCATCGCAAAAGGCTAGCATTTCCTTGTCGGCAACACTTGAAATAAGAAATAAAGTAGTTGAAGCGTATCAAGAAATAATGAGAATGAATATTTAACTTTTGTTTTAATACCTCATTTACTAGATATGATAGCGGAGGATAGGATGTTAGCTCCTTCATAAATCGATAAGAATGACCGGGGGATTAAAATGAAAGATGCATTATTAAAAATGAAAGATCGAATCCTAGAGTTCTGGGGAACTCGAACAAAAAAACAAAAAATTCTCGGTATCAGTGCAGCGGCTATAATAGTTATTATGATCGCCATTGTGACCATTTTATCTACACGTACCACATTAGTTCCTTTATATTCTAATTTAACTCCCTCTGAGACAGGCTTAATTAAAGAAAATTTAGATAGTAAAGGAATCCAAAATGCCATATCAAATAATGGTACGACCATTAGTGTACCCAGTGAAACAGTAGATACTTTAAAAGTACAACTGGCTGCTGAGGGTATTCCTGATTCAGGTAGCATTGATTACTCCTTTTTTAGTGATAAAGCAGGAATGGGCATGACGGAAAATGAGTTTAATGTTATAAAATTAGACGCGATGCAATCAGAAATTGCAAATCTTATTAAAAAAATCGATGGCGTCGAGGATGCTAGTGTCATGATTACGATACCCGAACAAGGGCTTTTCGTCAGTGATACGAATGATGATGCGTCCGCTTCTGTTGTGTTAACAACCAAACCAGGCTATAAATTTGATGAAAGTCAAATCAATGCACTTTATCGTCTTGTTTCTAAAAGTGTACCTAATTTGCCTACTGATAATATCGTCATTATGAATCAAAATTTTGAGTACTTTGATTTAAAAGATGAAAAAAATTCTATAGGAACAGAATTTGCCTCACAACAAGAGATTAAAAAAGAAATCGAACGAGATATTCAACGACAAGTTCAAACAATGCTCGGCACGTTAATGGGTAGAGATAAAGTTGTTGTCTCCGTTTCAACTGATATTGATTTTACCCAAGAAAATCGCGAAGAAAAATTGGTGACCCCTGTTGATGAAGAAAATATGGCAGGAATCGCTATTTCCGCACAGAGGATTAATGAAACGTATACGGGTAATGGGAACACTGCCGGTGGAGTGCCTGCAGCTTCAGGTGCAGCAGATTCATTAGGTTCTAGCTATGGTACAGGAACAAATGGAAATGGCGACTATGAAAAAATAGATGAAACAACTAATTATGAAATCAATCGCATAAACAAGCAAATTGTTGAAAGTCCATATAAAATTAGAGATTTAGGGATTCAAGTAATGGTAGAACCGCCAACACCTAATGATCCTAACTCCCTTCCACAAAATAGCATAAATGATATTTCAAATATATTAGGTACTATAGTTAGAACATCTTTGCCGAAAAATGCAAATGGTCAACCTTTAACGGATACCGAAGTTACCCAAAAAATTGCCGTTTCAGTTCAACCGTTTAATGGAAAAACGCCAACTGCTACTGCTAAACAACAAACTTCAATACCAATCTGGGCATATGTTGTAGGTGGCGTATTACTTCTAGCTATTATTATTCTATTAGTTTTATATCTCCGCTCTAGAAGAAGTGAGGAAGAGGAAGAAGAAATGGTAGATGAAGAGGTTGTCTTTGAAATACCAGACTTACCTGAGGAACAGGAATCAGAAGCGACAATTAAAAGAAAACAATTGGAGAAATTGGCGAAAGAGAAGCCAGAGGATTTTGCAAAATTATTAAGAAGCTGGATAGCAGAGGATTAGGGGGCAAAACACGTGATTGATAAAAAGAAAAAAGGGGGATTAACAGGAAAGCAGAAAGCGGCAATCCTCCTTATTTCCATGGGTCCCGATGTTTCTGCTTCGGTGTATAAGCATCTTTCTGAAGAAGAAATTGAGAAATTAACGTTAGAAATATCAGGAGTAAGGAAAGTTGATTCAAAAGAAAAAGAAGAGGTTTTAGAAGAATTTCATAATATTGCTATTGCGCAAGATTATATTACTCAAGGTGGGATTGGCTATGCTAAACAAGTGTTGGAAAAGGCACTTGGGGCTGACCAGGCTGCCGCGATAATTAATCGACTCACTTCTTCTTTACAGGTGCGTCCATTTGATTTTGCACGAAAGGCTGATCCAGGACAAATTTTGAATTTCATTCAAAATGAACATCCACAAACGATTTCTTTAATCTTGTCTTATCTGGAACCTACACAAGCGGGTCAAATTCTATCAGAACTGCCTCAAGAGATGCAAGCTGACATTGCTAGAAGAATTGCCTTAATGGATAGTACCTCTCCAGAAATCATTAATGAGGTAGAACAAATTCTTGAACGAAAATTATCAGCAACTGTAACGCAAGATTATACGCAAACGGGTGGAGTCGAAGCTGTAGTTGATGTATTAAATGGTGTTGACCGAGCAACTGAGAGAACCATTCTTGATGCTCTTGAAATTCAGGATCCAGAATTAGCTGAAGAGATTAAGAAACGGATGTTTGTCTTTGAAGATATTGTTACATTGGATGGAAGAGCCATTCAACGGGTTGTTCGCGAATCTGATAATGACGACTTAAAACTTGCACTTAAGGTAGCAAGTGAAGAAGTGAAAGAAATTGTGTTCCGAAACATGTCGAAAAGAATGGTGGAAACTTTCTTGGAAGAAATGGAATATATGGGACCTGTTAGATTGCGCGATGTAGAAGAAGCGCAATCAAGAATCGTTGCTGTTATTCGTCGTTTAGAAGAAGCGGGTGAGGTTGTCATAGCTCGTGGTGGAGGGGATGATATTATTGTCTAGAATAATAAAATCCTATCAAGCTAAAGATCAAACGAAAAAAGAAATTGAAATAAAAATCCGGCCCTTTCCAACCATTGATTTGAATCAGGAACATCAAGAATCTGAAGTGGATCATACTCCAATATATGAACAAATTGAGCAAGCTAAGCAGGAGGCTGCATTGCTTCTAAATGATGCAAAGGAACAGGCACAAACGATTTTAGGAGAGATTGAACAAGCTAAAAATCAGTGGGAACTTGAAGAAAAGCCAATGTATTTAGAGCAAGTTCAAAAAGAGGGCTACCAGCAAGGTAAGGAAGATGGAGTACAAAAAGGCTACAGTGAAATGACGGATATTTTATCACATGCGAAAGAAATTGTTGCATTATCCAAACAAGACTACGAAAAACATATTGAATCAGCAGAGCCTGTCATTTTGGAGCTAGCTATCAAAGTTGCCGAGAAAATTATTGGATTGAAATTGAACGAATCGAACGACACATTTCTTTCAATTGTTAAGCGAACAATAAAGCAAGTAAAGGATAATCGTGAAGTACAACTTCATGTCCATCCAACACAATATCCATTTGTTCTTTCTCAAAAAGAAGAATTGGAAGCGATCTTTCCCAAAAATACCGATTTTTATATCTACCCTGATGAAGATTTATTAGAATATAGTTGTATCATTGAATCTGAGAATGGTCGAATTGATGCAAGTGTTGATAGTCAATTGGAAGAATTACGAACGAAATTAATAGAGTTCATGGAAGGAGAGTAATCATGAAAGCGATAGACCTAATGCCTCTAATAGACAAAATAGATACGTTTAAGCATTATGGTCGTGTGAAGCGAGTTGTCGGCTTAATGATTGAATCTCAAGGTCCTGAGAGTTCTATTGGGGATGTTTGCTATATCCATACAGGAACGAATTATAAACAAAACAGAATATTAGCAGAGGTCGTCGGTTTTCGTGATGAAATGGTGATTTTAATGCCATTTACAGCGGTAAGTGATATATCACCTGGTGCGATTGTAGAAGGTACGGGAAGAACATTAGAAATTAAGGTTGGCAGAGGTTTAATTGGCAAAGTAATCGATCCTCTAGGCATGCCAATTGATCATTCTATCCTTTCAAAAGGACTGGCAACTGTACCAGTTGATCAAGATCCTCCCAATCCAATGGAACGACCACCTATTTCAGAACCAATTGATGTAGGCGTGCGAGTAATTGATAGCTTACTAACAGTTGGTACTGGTCAACGTGTCGGGATTTTTGCCGGTAGTGGGGTAGGAAAAAGTACGTTACTTGGTATGGTGGCACGGAATACAACAGCGGATTTAAACGTAATCGGTTTAATTGGTGAACGTGGTCGGGAAGTTCGGGAGTTCATCGAAAAAGATTTAGGACCAGAGGGATTAGCTAGGTCTGTAGTAGTTGTTGCAACCTCTGATCAACCTGCTCTAATGAGAATTAAAGGGGCTTTAGCAGCCACGGCCGTTGCAGAATATTTTAGAGATAAAGGTTTAAACGTTATGCTCATGATGGATTCCGTTACCCGGGTTGCTATGGCTCAGCGAGAAATAGGATTAGCTGTAGGAGAACCACCAACAACTAAAGGATATACTCCTTCTGTTTTTTCTATTTTACCACGTCTTCTTGAAAGAACAGGCACGAATCAGTTAGGTTCAATCACGGCTTTTTACACCGTCCTTGTCGATGGTGATGATATGAATGAGCCAATTGCTGATGCTGTAAGGGGAATTCTTGATGGTCACTTTGTGTTAGATCGAAGTTTGGCAAACAAAGGTCAATATCCTGCAATAAATGTATTGAAAAGCATTAGTCGAGTTATGAATAATATTGTGGATGAAAATCATAAGAAATCTGCTGAACAATTAAGGGCGACATTATCGATTTATTTGGAATCAGAGGATTTAATTAATATAGGTGCGTATAAACGCGGGTCATCTGCTGGAAATTGATCATGCGATCAAACAATATCCCTAGGTATTCTATCTTTTTTAAAGCAGGGTACCCATGAAAAAGTAACAAAGGAAGAAAGTATTGCTTCCCTTATACAATTGATGGAAGCCGGTGAGTGAATAGATGTATAAATACAAGTTTGAGAAAATATTGACGATTAAAGATAAGGAAAAAAATGATGTGCGCTCAAAGTATAATGAAGCGCAAAAATCCTTTGAGCAGGTTGCCGAAAAATTATACAATCTATTAAAAAAAAAGGAAGAATTGATAGATTTTCAACAAAAGAAATTGTCTACTGGTTTATCAGTCCAGGATATACGGCATAATCAGCTTTTTATGGATAATCTTGAGAAATTAATCGATCAATGTCAAAAGGAAGTAATTCAAGCTAGAAATAAGATGAATCTTCAGCAGGAACGATTGAAAGAAAAAAATATTGAAGTGAAAAAGTATGAAAAAATAAAGGAAAAAGATTTACAAAAATATCTTGAAGTAGTTAAGGTTGTTGAAAATAAACAAATGGATGAGATATCAATCCAGCAATTTTTAAGCAAAGGATAGTAGGTGGATAAAATGGCTAAAAGTATGAAACAACCAATTGACAAAATGAACGAAATTAAGGTTCAAAAGCCAAATAAAATTCAATGGTTTCTATTTGTCGTAATTATTCCACTTATCTTCGCTATTTTGGTTATTGCGATTGTTTTTTCCTTAACTGGAGGAAATGTGTTTGAAAAAGCAAAGGACATTTCTACAACTATTTCGACACAAGTTTTTCAAAATAGTGAAAAAACGAACACAAAGACTACTGAGCAATATGAAAAAGAAATAGTCTCCTTAGAAGCAGATATTAAAGACAAGGAAGCAGAAATTAAATCCTTAGAAAGTGTTGTCGATAGCCGTGATCAAACGATTCAACAGGCCGAAGCAGAGAAGCAACAACTTCAAAAACAACTTGATGAATTACAAAATGCTCAAAATACCGAATCAAGCTACGGGACAGAGTACAACAAATAGTTTTAATGAAGTAGTAAAAACGTATGAGGCGATGTCACCAAAAAAATCAGCACCAATTTTAGCTCAAATGAGTGACACGGATGCAGTTGAAATTTTAGCCAATCTTAAAGCGGATACGGTAGCGAAAGTATTAGAGCAAATGACGCCGGCAGATGCTGCTCGGTTAACGAAAAAATTAAAAACACAGCCTTAATTGAAAGGGGGTGAAAAAGAATATGATGAATCCAGCTGCTTTAGCGATGATGCCAACTATTGTATCCAATAATCCTAACCAACAAGGCAAGCACGACATCGTCTAATTCTTCACTACAACGTTTGGAGATATATTAAAAAATAAGGTATCAAACAATGGAGAAGTAATCAGAAGTAACCGCTACTGAAACGGAATTGACATCTGAACAGAAACAAGTATTAGAAGACTTATTATCGTTTTTGGGTGTGGATAGCTTATCAGAACTGGAAGATGGAAATGTAATAGCTGAAATTGTTAGATGGGCAAAGACTTAGCTGAAGATGGGTCATCAGTTGCTGAATTACTAGCAAATGTATTAAATTGGTTTTTCGGTAAATGGTGAAGATGAAACAGTGATAGAAAACTCACTTCTTAGCTAATATTGCTTATCTGAACTTCAGTGTCTGAAGGAAATTGAAAATCAAATGCATGTCAGATAACTCCTCTGATTTATCAGGAATTTTGTCTGGGTTATCTATCAAATGAAACTCAAGATACAAATCAATTGGATATCCCATCTGAAATTTATGCATTATTACAAAAACTAGACAGTTTAGATGCAAAGGATTGGTCAAACCTAGATCTAAATGCTGCAACCAACTTCTTGAAATTGGCAAAATTACAAGATTTACTATCATCTCAAAAGGATCTGTCTCAAGATGCAATATTGATGCAAAAAGAAATCAAGAAACTATTAGAATCGATTTCTGGAAAGCTAGAAAAATGGTTGGACAATCAACCAACCAAGACTGGAAATGAAGATACATTCGCTGTATTACTAAAAAATGGAACAAATAAATCACTAGATGTAGTAAAACAGATATATGCAAGAATGATTCATTCCGAGGGTGAAACGGCTGATGAAACAGTAAGTAATGGTTTAACACTAAAAACGGCTGAAACAAACACGCAAAGCTCCGGGTTGCCTTTTCAAATGACAAAGCTTGAACAATATGTTCTAACAGCCAGTAAAAATGGTCAAGCAGTTGATTCAGAACAATTTGTTAAATCCTTTGAAAATATATTAAGTAAGGCAAATTTTTCGAAGACGAATGGTGTTCAAAAGTTGCTAATTCGTTTAAATCCCGAAAATCTTGGATCGCTTCGAATTGAATTGGTTCAAAAAGATGGCACAATGGTCGCCAAAATCTTAGCGACAAGCGCACAAGCAAAGGAATTGTTAGATCGTCAAGTGCAAGGGTTAAAACAAGCCTTTACCAATCAAAATATCCAAGTTGAAAAGATTGAGATTTCACAGCAAATCAGTACATATAATGCCGAACGATTTGCACCACGAGATCAAGGGCAACACGAACAACATCAACAACAAAGACAGAGCAAGAAATAGTCAATGATGAAGAAGAAACAGATTTTGTCAATTCGTTTGAAGAAGCATTATTGAATTTGAAAGTGTAGGTGAACAAATATGACAACGATTGATTCAAAAATTGATTCGTCGCTTTTATTGTCTAATAATACGACAGCAAGAAAAGTAGGAGATAATTTAGGAAAAGATGATTTCTTAAAGTTATTAATGACTCAGCTTCAAAATCAAGATCCAAGTAGTCCGATGGACAACACTGAATTTATTGCGCAAATGGCGACATTTTCTACATTAGAACAAATGGTGAATATCGGTGCAAAGATAGATACATTTATTGAAAACAATAAGCAAAATAACTTATTAAATTACAGTTCTTTTGTGGGTAAGGAAGTAAACTGGCATACTATCGATGAAACTGGAGAAGAACCGATTGTGAATGAAGGAACAGGCATAATCCAGTCAGTCCAATATAAGGATGATAAAGCGACTTTTATTTTAGAAGATGGAACAAAGCTGGAACCAGGTAATATCTCAGAAGTGAAGAGTACCTCTTCTTCTAATAGTCTTGTATCAGGCAGTGAATTAATTGGGAAGCATGTTACATGGAAGGATGAGTCTGACCAAGAAGTTTCAGCATTGGTGAAATCTGTGTTAATGAGTAATGGAAAATGCAATTTGAAATGGACGATGCAAATGGGACAAAGTTATCAAGTAATCAAATGATTAAAATAGAGAGTAAATAGGGGATAGAATGAAACAACTAGGTTTTCATCCAATTTCAACACAGCCCATTTCAATAGCAAAGTCAAATAAAAAAGTCTGTAGCTGTTTCAGGATCAAGGATTTAAACAGCAATTCAACAGTCAGTTGCAGCCGATAATAGTACACTTTCATTTAGTAAGCATGCACAATTACGAATGAATCAAAGAAATATTGATATTAATCCAACTACATGGTCAAAAATTGAATCGACAAATACAAACAAGCAAAGAAAATGGGTGTAACGGATTCACTTGTATTAACAGAAAATGCAGCTCTTGTTGTCAGTGCGAAAAATAACACTGTTATTACAGCGATGGATCGCGAAGAAGCATCATCGCAAATTTTTACTAATATTAATGGAACGATATTAATAGATTAATAGGCTGGACCTCATTTGAGGAAGCCATGACTGTGGAATGACAGAAGCAGTCGATTATTGAAGGGGGAAAACATAAATGCTTCGTTCAATGTACTCGGGAATTAGTGGACTTAAAAACTTTCAAACAAAATTGGATGTTATCGGAAATAATATTGCTAATGTAAATACATTTGGATTTAAAAAAGGAAGAACTACTTTTAGTGATCAAATTAGTCAAACGATGGCTGGGGCTACGTGCACCATAGCATGGACTCGACCTAGTAAAGGTGGAACTAATCCTAAACAAGTTGGATTTGGGGCATCTATTGCCTCAATTGATACGATCGCTACACAGGGAAGTATGCAAAATACAGGTCGACAACTTAGATTTAGCTATATCGGGAATGGTTATTTTGATTGTAAATGATGGATCGAAAATAGTCGAATTATTATACTCGAGCTGGTAATTTTTACTTAGATTCAGCAGGGCACTTGTCAATTTAGAGTAAATAGTGATGGGCTTAACTTCATTAGGTGCAAATGGAGTAGTTGCTACAACTGTTGACAATCAAATGCCTTCTGATGCCACAAAGCTTTAGTATAGGTAGCTGATGGTAAAGTATAATTATGTTGATAGCTGATGGTGAATTTTGACAACTGCTGGACAAATTAATATAGCAACATTTTCAAATCCATGGTGGTCTTCAAAAATCAGGAACTAATATTTTCAAGGAACAACTAACTCAGGGAGCACGATTAAAAGAATTCCAGAAGGTAAAGCAGGTGCTGGTTCAATCGAATCTAGTTTTCTAGAAATGTCCAACGTCGACTTATCTGAAGAATTTACGGAAATGATTGTTGCTCAACGTGCATTCCAATCAAACTCTAAAATCATCACAACATCAGATGAAATCCTGCAAGAGCTTGTTAACTTAAAACGATAGGTTAAGGGAGGGATGGAGTCAAAGAGACTATTCTTTGACTCCAATCATCATTATTAAAGTAACTAGATTAAATGGTAAAAGTTTCACAGTGAATGCTTTATACATAGAAACAGTTGAATCATTTCCAGATACGACGATTACCTTTACGTCAGGAAAGAAAATCGTCGTCCGTGATACAGAAGAAGAAGTGACAAAAGCTATCATACAATTTTATCGTGCTGTGAATGTTCTTGGATTTCGTCATGATGTGGAGGGTAAAGAGTATGAAGAATAAAGTGTTAACGATTATGTTAATTATGCTTGTTGCAATTGCATTAATTGGGGTACTTGCGGTCGTTGTAATTAATACTATGAATAACAGCGTAGAAACAAATCAAGCGCCATCTGCTGATGAAATTGTAGCAGCCTCTGTCGAAATTCCAGAAATCACAACAAATCTCGCTGGTAGTGAATACATAAAAATTTCGTTTATGATTCAAACCGATAGTAAAAAAGCAAAAGAAGAGCTGGATAAGCGAAATTTTCAAGCGAAAAATATTATTATCACCCAGCTTTCAGAAATGAAGAGTGAAGAACTTACTGGTAAAGCTGGAAAAGAAAAGTTACAAGAAGCCATTAAAAACGAGTTGAATAAAATTATGCAAGAAGGAAAAGTAGAACAGGTGTATATTACCTCCTTAATCCTTCAATAAGAAGCGAGTTTAACCTTAAGTCAGAGAAGTTTGGGAGGTGTGGAGTATTGGCTGGTGAAATATTATCACAAAGTGAAATAGACGCACTGTTGTCGGCGATATCAACGGGTGAAATGGATGCTGAGGAGTTAAAGAAAGAAGAAGTAGAGAAAAAAGTGAAGGTGTATGACTTTAAAAGGGCACTTCGCTTCTCAAAGGATCAAATTCGTAGTTTAACTAGAATTCATGAAAATTTTGCGAGATTAGTCACTACTTTTTTCTCAGCACAGCTTCGAACATATGTACAAATAACAGTTGCATCAACAGACCAAATACCATATGAAGAGTTTATTCGTTCAATCCCCAAAATGACCATTTTAAATGTGTACGAAGTACCTCCGTTAGATGGTAGAATCATTATGGAAGTGAATCCAAATATCGCGTATGCGATGATGGATCGCGTACTAGGTGGTAGAGGTGTAAGTGTAAATAAAGTGGAAAATTTAACGGAAATTGAAACAAGAATTATGTCAAATTTATTTGAAAAGGCATTTGAAAATCTTCAAGAAGCTTGGGCTACTATTGTGGATATAGAGCCAATTATGACCGATTTTGAAGTGAATCCACAATTTTTACAACTTGTCTCACCTAATGATACGGTTATTGTAATTTCTTTAAATACACAAATTGGTGAAACGAGCGGCATGATTAATATTTGTATTCCACATGTTGTATTAGAACCAATTATTCCGAAACTATCTGCTCATTATTGGATGCAAACCTCTCAAAAGGAACGCAAACCAGAAGAAATTGAAATGTTAGAAAAGAGAATCCAAAATGCTGATTTATCGATTGCTTCGGAATTAGGTGATACGACGATTACTATTCAAGACTTTCTATTACTAGATGTGGGTGATGTCATTGAACTAAATCAATCAATTGAACAGCCGCTAACGGTTAAAATAGGAGAGGTACCGAAATTTCTTGGACAACCAGGTAAGGTCGGTAAAAAATTAGCCATCCAAATTCTTGATATTTTGAAGGGGGGAGACGAAGATGGTGAGTGATGAAATGCTCTCGCAGGATGAGATAGATGCTCTATTAAGAGGAGATACAAATGATGATGTGAATGAGGTGGAAGCCCCCCTAGTTATTGAAGACTATTTATCCTTAATGGAACAAGATGCTCTGGGTGAAATTGGTAATATTTCTTTTGGAAGTTCAGCAACAGCCTTGTCTACGTTGTTAAATCAAAAAGTAGATATAACGACTCCGACGGTTTCAATCATTGAAAAAAGTAAACTTATTGAAGAGTTTCCACATCCCTATGTAGCGATTCAAGTAGAATATACTGAAGGTTTTTCTGGTTTAAATGTCCTAGTTATTAAACAAAGTGATGCAGCAATAATCGCTGATTTAATGCTTGGAGGAGATGGCTTAAACCCTTCAGGTTTATTAGATGAAATCCAATTAAGTGCTGTTCAAGAGGCCATGAATCAAATGATGGGATCAGCGGCAACATCAATGTCAACAATCTTTAGTAAAAAGGTAGACATTTCTCCACCAAGTATTGAATTGTTAGATGTGACTAATGGCGAAGGAGAAAATTCTCTTCCCATTGTAGATTTAATGGTGAAAATTTCCTTTAGATTACGAGTTGGTGATCTGATTGATTCTAATATTATGCAATTATTACCTCTGTCATTTGCTAAAGGATTAGTTCAGGAACTATTAGGTGGAGCTATGCAAGATGATTCAACTGAACAAAAAAAGAACCTGTAACTGTCAAATCGGCAGAAGTTCAATCGAATCAATCAACTACACAAGCTGCGGCAGCTATTCAGCAACCAGTTTATGAGCAACAAATGCCGATTATGCAGCAACCAATATATGAACAACAGATGCCAAATAGTCAGCAGCCAATGTATGAGCAACCAATGCAACAAATTCCATATCAAATGCAGCAGTCAATGCAGGCTCCAAATGAACCACAGTATTTTGGTAATCATGCTGCTACTTCGCAACCTGTTAATGTTCAACCAGCTAGTTTTGCAAGCTTTCAACCGTATCCATTACAGGAATCTGAAGCGAAAAACTTAGAAATGTTAATGGATATACCATTGCAAGTTACGGTCGAATTAGGAAGGACTAAACGATCCGTTAAAGAAATTTTAGAGCTATCATCTGGTTCAATTATCGAATTAGATAAATTAGCAGGTGAACCCGTTGATATTCTCGTGAATAATCGCTTAATTGCAAAAGGCGAGGTAGTAGTCATTGACGAAAACTTCGGTGTTCGTGTAACAGATATTGTAAGTCAAAGTGATCGATTAAAAAAACTAAGATAAATTTGGAGGATTATAGAAATGGCAAATAAAATTTTAATTGTGGATGATGCTGCATTTATGCGAATGATGATTAAGGATATTTTATCAAAAAATGGCTATGAGATTGTTGGCGAAGCAGCTGATGGTGCTCAGGCTGTACGATTATATCAAGAAACATTACCAGATTTAGTCACCATGGATATTACCATGCCAGAAATGGATGGAATTACAGCATTAAAAGAGATTAAAAAAGTGAACCCGCAAGCAAAAGTGATTATGTGCTCTGCTATGGGTCAACAAGCTATGGTAATTGACGCCATTCAAGCTGGAGCGAAAGATTTTATTGTTAAGCCGTTTCAAGCCGACCGAGTGTTAGAAGCAATTAGCAAAGCATTGAGCTAATAGAATAAGAGGGTGTTATCAACTTGTTTACAATAAAAAAAATAGGTCAAGTATGGCTCGCCCTCGGCATTGCTTTATCTTTTCTTGCAATGCCTGCTTACGCACAAGACCTTAATCAGTCTGTAAAGGATATGTATGAGCAACCCAAATCATCAACAACTAGCGAAAAAAAAGTAGACACAAAGGTAGAAGAGAATGCTGTTAAAACTAACAGCGTTGGGCTAACCTTTTGGGATTTTTTGCGAATGATTTTCGTGATGATTTTTGTGATTGCTTTACTTTATTTTGTTCTCCGCTTTATAGGCAAAAAAACAAAATCCTATCAAAAAGCCAATTTTATTGAAAATTTAGGCGGGACAGGTTTAGGTGGCAATCGATCTATTCAGCTGGTAAAAGTAGGCGATCGGATCCTCATTGTAGGAGTAGGCGAGGATATTCAATTATTAACCGAAATTAAAGATGAGGCAGAGCGTAATCTATTATTAGATGAGTATAACCAAAAAATAGAGCAAATGATTCAGCCTGGTGATTTCTTGACTAAATGGAAAGATAAACTAGTAAAACCCAAAACGGACAACAATAGTTTTACAGTTGAATTGAAAAGTCAGCTTGAACAAATGAAACAAAATAGGAAACAATTAGTAAAAAAGCTTGATGAGAAAGGACAAGACGATGAATGAATGAATTCATGCAATTTTTTAACACTAGCGATCCTACCAACGTCTCGACTTCTGTCAAGCTTATTATCTTACTAACTGTATTATCTATTGCACCAAGTATATTAATTTTAATGACTTGCTTTACTAGAATTATCATCGTGTTAGGATTTGTGCGAACATCACTCGCCACACAGCAAATGCCACCAACTCAGGTGTTAGTTGGAATTGCCTTATTTATGACATTTTTTATCATGGCACCTACCTTTCAAGAAGTAAATAAAGAAGCGTTGACTCCACTTTTCGAGGAGAAAATTACGTTAGAACAAGCCTATGAGAAGGCATCGGGACCATTTAAAGATTTTATGAGTGAGCATACTAGGCAAAAAGACCTTGCCTTATTTCTTAATTATGCAGGAGTCGAACAGCCAAAAACGATTCAAGATATTCCACTAACTGCTTTGGTACCGGCTTATGCTATAAGTGAAATTAAAACAGCGTTCCAAATTGGGTTTATGATTTTTATCCCATTTTTGGTGATTGATATGATTGTTGCCAGTGTCTTAATGTCAATGGGAATGATGATGCTACCACCGGTTATGATCTCATTGCCCTTTAAAATTCTATTATTTGTTCTAGTAGATGGATGGTATCTAGTAGTGAAATCTTTATTACAAAGCTTTTAAGCAGGTGAAAAACATTGAATGAACAAAATGTAATTGACATAGCAGAGCAAGGGATTTATATGGTCCTGATTGTATGTGGGCCTCTATTATTAATTGCTTTAGTTGTAGGTCTAATTGTCAGTATATTTCAAGCAACTACTCAAATTCAAGAACAGACACTGGCCTTTGTTCCTAAAATCGTTGCCGTACTATTAGGGTTGATTTTTTTAGCGCCGTGGATGTTGAGTCACTTAATGTCTTACGCGACTGAGATATTTGGTAATTTGACTCGATTTGTAGGTTAGGAAATGGCAGATATATTACCTCAATTTCCTGCACTTATATTAATATTTGTTCGTGTAACGACATTTTTCGTTGCCATGCCCATTTTTTCTCATCGATCGATTCCGATGATTCATCGAATTGGATTAGCAGTGTTTCTTGCTTGGATTATGTATTACACGATTGAACCACCTGTATTAGAAATCGACTTGCACTATTATTTGTTAATTGTAAAAGAAGCGCTAGTTGGACTTTTTCTTGGTTTTATCGGGTATATGATAATGTCAGCTATTCAAATTGCTGGTGGTTTTATTGATTTTCAGATGGGTTTTTCAATGGCAAATGTCATTGATCCACAAACCGGTGTCCAAAGTCCATTAATGGGTCAGTATTTGTATACGATTGCGTTACTATTTTTGCTGAGTACCGATGGACATCATTTATTACTCGATGGTATCTTTTATAGTTATCAATTCATACCGATTGATGGAGCGTTTATCCCTTTTGATAATGAATCCCTTCTTGAATATGTAGTGAAGGTATTTGCCCAATCGTTTGTTATTGCTTTGCAAATGTCGATTCCTGTCGTAGGGAGTATCTTTTTAGTCGACGTGGCACTTGGCATTCTCGCACGAACGGTCCCACAACTTAATGTATTTGTTGTCGGGATTCCTGTGAAAATTATTGCAGGTTTTCTTGTGTTATTGATTGTAATGGGAATGATGATGCAAGTGGTTACTAAATTATTTGAGTTTCTACTACTTACGATGCGAAATTTGATGCAGCTGATTGGAGGGGGATAAGATGGTCGAACTTCGATTGGATTTACAATTTTTCGCAGGAGAAAAGACAGAAAAAGCAACACCGAAAAAAAGACAGGATTCTAGAAAAAAAGGGCAGGTCGCCAAAAGTCAGGATATCAATACAGCTGTAAATTTGATTGCTGTATTTGCAGTTCTTGCAATGATGGGTTCCTTTATGTATGAACAAATTACAGGACTGATGATTGATATTTTCCAAAATAAGATGTTGGAAAATATCACGATGGAAAATATGCAAACTTTACTTATTGATATCTTGAAAATGATGGGTCTTACGTTAGCACCTGTTTTTGCAGCAGCCGTTTTGTCTGGAGTCCTATCCAATATCATGCAAGTGGGCTTTATGTTATCAACAGAATCCATTCAATTTAAGTTGGATAAATTGGATCCTATCAAGGGTGCGAAACGAATTTTCTCTTTAAGAGCACTAGTAGAATTAGTAAAGTCGATATTAAAAATATCAATAATCGGCTTTGTTGCTTTTTATGTGCTATTCAAGCGTATGGAAGAAATAATGGTGTTAACACAAGTTACCATTATCGAAGCGATGATGCTGTTAATTGATATTTCATTAAAAGTTGGACTTTATGCTGCAGTTGCTTTATTTTGTATTGCGATTCTGGATTATATGTACCAAAAATATGATTTTGAGAAAAATATCAGAATGTCCAAGCAAGATATAAAGGATGAATATAAAAATTCTGAAGGGGACCCACTTATTAAGTCAAAAATTAAGCAAAAGCAAAGACAAATGGCGATGCAAAGAATGATGCAGGAAGTACCTAATGCAGATGTTGTTATCACAAACCCAACCCATTTTGCGATTGCTTTAAAATATGATGAAAACAAGTCGGATGCACCTCTTGTAGTAGCAAAAGGTGTAGATTTTATTGCTCAAAAAATTAAATATGTTGCTAAAGAAAACCAAGTAATCATGGTTGAAAATCGTCCGTTAGCTAGGGCGTTATATGACCAAACAGAGATTGGTCAAACTATTCCAGAAGAGTTTTTTAAAGCAGTAGCAGAAATATTAGCGTTTGTTTATAAAACAAAAGGTAAGATTTAAAATGGCTTTTTAAAAAAAGTCAACAGGATGTAAAATCATGTTTCAGATTACCAAGTGTTTAAGTAAGTAGTTAGGAGAGAAGAAAATGAAAGCAAGAGATTTAGCTGTCGTCATCGCTGTCATCATGATTGTAGTCATGTTGATTATTCCTTTACCAACATGGTTATTAAGTTTCTTATTGTTAATCAATATTTCTCTTGCCTTATCAGTTCTTCTCATTTCGATGAATATTAAGGGACCGTTAGAATTTTCTGTTTTTCCAACTCTCCTGTTATTATTGACGTTATTTCGATTAGGATTGAATGTTTCTACAACTCGTGCAATTTTGACTAAAGGTGATGCAGGTGGAGTTGTAGAAACATTCGGATCATTCGTTGTTGGAGGAAATATTCTTGTAGGTCTAGTTGTTTTTATCATTTTGGTAATTATTAACTTTATCGTTATCACGAAAGGTTCTGAGCGTGTTTCTGAAGTAGCTGCAAGGTTTACATTAGACGCGATGCCAGGTAAGCAAATGTCAATAGATGCTGATTTAAACGCTGGGATGATTTCAGAAGCCGAAGCGCGTATTAGACGGGAAAATGTGAGTAGTGAAGCCGATTTCTATGGTTCGATGGATGGTGCTAGTAAATTTGTTAAAGGGGACGCGATTGCTGGAATTATCATCGTTATTATTAACTTGATTTTTGGTATCATCATCGGTATGTTGCAGCTAGGCTATACGTTTGCTGATGCTGCTACCCATTTTTCGATGTTAACCGTTGGGGATGGAATAGTAAGTCAAGTACCAGCACTAATTATTTCAACAGCAACAGGGATTATCGTAACACGTGCAGCATCTAATGGTAACCTGAGTACAGATATTACCACGCAATTATTTCAATTTCCGAAGTTGTTATATGTTACAGCTGGAACAATCTTCCTTTTGGGCGTGTTTACACCAATTTCTGATGTGTTTACAATTCCAGTTGCGGCTTTGCTTGCGATCGGTGCTTATGCGATGTCTCGAGCACCAAAGCAGGACGCAGCTGAAACACAAGAGCTCGAGGAAGAAATGGAAGCTGACGAAATGAAGAGTCCAGAGAGTGTTGTGAGTTTATTAAGCGTGGATCCAATTGAATTTGAGTTTGGTTATGGGTTAATTCCCCTGGCTGACGCAAATCAGGGTGGAGATTTACTAGACCGCGTCGTGATGATTCGTAGACAACTAGCTATTGAAATGGGGATTGTAATTCCTGTTGTGCGGATTCGTGACAATATCCAATTAAACCCAAATGAATATCGTTTGAAAATTAAAGGTAATGAAATGGCAAGAGGTGAATTGCTGTTAAACCATTATTTAGCGATGAGTCCAGGAATTGAGGATGACTCTATTGAGGGAATCGATACGATTGAGCCTTCATTTGGTCTTCCAGCGAAGTGGATTGCTGAAGATATGAAGGAACATGCTGAAATGATGGGTTACACAGTAGTCGATCCACCAAGTGTTGTTTCTACACACTTAACCGAGGTTATTAAAGCGAATGCACATGAGCTACTTGGTAGACAAGAAACAAAGCAGCTTATTGAACATTTACGTGAAACGGCGCCAATTCTTATCGAAGAGGTTACACCTAATCCATTATCTATTGGTGAAGTTCAAAAGGTGTTAGCCAAATTATTAAAGGAAAAAGTATCGATTCGAAATTTGCCGGTTATTTTTGAAACACTTGCAGATTATGGGAAAATGTCATCAGATACGGACCTGCTCACCGAATATGTTCGTCAAAACTTAGCAAGACAAATTACAAATACGTTAGTTGGTGAAGATCAACGTCTTCAAGTGATCACCTTGTCAGGCAGGGTAGAAAAATTGATAGCTGATGGAGTTCAACAAACAGAACATGGAAATTATCTATCCATAGACCCGAATGATTCACAAACGATACTGGAAACCATGGCTTCAAAATTGGAAGAGTTAGCATTAATGGAACAACAACCCGTTGTCCTTTGCTCACCAGCTGTTCGGATGTATGTTCGACAATTAACAGAACGGTATTTTCCTAACGTGCCCATTATTTCATACAATGAATTAGAGGCAAGTGTTGAAGTACAAAGTGTAGGGGTGGTGAACGTAGAATGAAGGTGAAAAAATATACGGCCTCTTCAATGACTGAGGCGATGAAATATATTCGTGAGGAATTGGGTGGGGACGCCGTTATTTTAAGCTCAAAACCTGTTTATACCGGAGGCTTTTTAGGTTTGTTTCGAAAAAGAAGCATAGAAGTCATTGCTGCTATTGACCCTAAGCCAGAACCAACTCAAATGGCGGAAAAACAGAAGGTGAAGAAAGTTGTCGTACAACCACCGATAACAGTAGAACCTATTCCATCCAAAAGTGTTAATAATAAAGAACAGGAATCAACTCATTTGTTAAAAGAAATTGCAGATTTAAAAGGAATGATTGCCGATTTACGTACAGCTACTCAAGACGACAGGCAATATCCGGAACTTTTAGAACAAGCTCATACTTTTTTAATAGAACAAGATGTGGATGTGACCAATCGAGCTCAAATTATGGAGATGTTGCAGGCAAAGTGGCGTGCTGCTAAGCAAGATGTCTCGAAAGAAGAAGTTCAGAAATGGTTGCGAGATTCCTTAACACAATTACTAGAGTGGATTTCTGAAGAAGATATGGGCTTCCATAAGAAATATATTAATATTGTTGGACCTACTGGAGTGGGTAAAACCACGACTTTAGCTAAAATTGCGGCTGAAACGATGTTAAATCAAAGGAAGAATGTCGCTTTTATTACAACTGATACATACCGAATTGCAGCAATTGATCAATTAAAAACATATGCCAAGATTTTAAATGTTCCTATTGAAGTGGCTTACAATTTAGAAGATTTTAAACGGGCAGCAGACCGCTTTTCTCATTATGACATCGTTTTTATTGATACAGCTGGTAGAAATTTTCGAAATGAGCAATATGTAAAGGATTTAGGAAATATTATTGATTTTTCCAAGGATTTAGAAACATATCTGGTGTTGTCATTAACATCTAAGCAAAAAGACATGGATGAAATCTATCGACAATTTTCCACCATTCCGATTAAGCAAGTTATTTTTACAAAAGCAGATGAAACCGCTACATATGGAAGTATGATTAATTTTATACAACATAATCAATTAGCACCGCTCTATATGACTAATGGTCAAAATGTTCCAGATGATATCGTAAGGGCGACACCATCGAATATAGTAAACGCGATTTTTGGAGTTAAAGACGATGAATGATCAAGCAGAAATTTTAAGAAAAAGGGTGGAAGGTTATCAAAATGAAGCTACGGCAAAAACATTAGCCGTTATTAGTGGAAAAGGTGGAGTAGGAAAATCAAATTTTTCGTTGAATTTTGCGATTTCTTTAGCACAGAAAGGGAAAAAAGTCTTGCTGTTTGATATGGATATCGGAATGGGTAATATCGATATATTAATGGGGCAGCATTCCGAGTACAGCATTATTGATTTTTTTGAACGTGGTTTATCGCTAGCGGAAATTATGACAATAGGACCAGAACAGGTCGCTTTTATAACTGGAGGAACTGGATTAACGAATTTATTTACACTTGATGAAACAAAATTTTCACGTTTTATGATGGAATTTAATGAGTTTCTAAAGCAATATGATTACATCATTTTTGACATGGGTGCTGGCATCTCAGAGGCTTCGGTAAGGTTTCTTTTATGTGTGGACGAGCTCATTGTCATTTCCACTTCCGAACCAACAGCAGTGATGGATGCATACTCCATTATGAAATATCTGAATTCTTTAAATAATGATCTTCCCTATTATCTAGTATGTAATCGAGTCTTTACAGAAAAGGAAGGGAAGGAAACAACGATTCGCATCCAAAATGCATTGAAAAAATTCCTCAATAAAGAAGCAACTGTCCTAGGATATTTACCCGATGATCGAACGGTATCGAACGCTGTTTCAAGACAGATTCCTTTTATACTGTATGAACCAAGAGCAGAAATTTCGAAAGCTATTGTAAATCTTGCTACTAGATATGAGAATCATTCTTTTAATGAAGATGGAAGTTTACCAAAAAGTAATTTTCTTCAGAACATGAAAAAATATTTTTTTGGAAGGTAGGCATCTTGGGAATGGAAAAAATAAAGGTGTTAATTGTGGATGACTCTGCGTTTATGCGCAAGTTAATCTCTGAATTTCTTACTGAAGACAAACGAATTGAAGTCATTGGAACGGCCAGAAATGGTGAAGATGCTATAAATAAAATTAAAATGTTAAAGCCTGATGTTGTGACGCTTGATGTTGAAATGCCGGTAATGAATGGTCTGGAGGCATTGAAAATCATTATGAAGGAATGTCCTACTTCGGTCGTTATGTTATCGAGTACGACGAAGGAAGGAACAGAAACCACTCTCACTGCTATGCAAAATGGCGCATTTGAATTTATTGCTAAGCCATCCGGGGCTATTTCATTAGATTTGGTAAAAATAAAACAAGAAATCATTGATAAAGTGGTCTCTGCCAGTCGAGCAAATGTTCACAAATTACAAATAAGTACTAAAAAAATGGAAAGAAATCTATCTGAATCTGATATTTATAGTAAAATAGAATCAAATGAAAATAATAGAAATATTCGAGTGATAGATAACTGGGCCTATGGTAGGAAGAAAATTATTGTAATAGGTACATCTACTGGGGGACCTAGGGCATTACAAACCGTGATGACTGAAATTCCTAAAGCAATTGATGCACCGATTCTTGTAGTTCAGCATATGCCGGCTGGATTTACAAAATCACTTGCGGAACGTCTTAATTCTCTTTGTGAAATTAACGTGAAGGAAGCAGAAGATGGTGAACTCCTTCAAATGGGTACAGCTTATATTGCTCCAGGTGGCTATCACTTAAAAGTAAAAAGAGTAGGAAAAGGGATAGCCGTCGTATTAGATCAATCAGAACTGCGGAATGGACACCGACCATCTGTGGATGTCATGTTTGATTCAGTAAGCGAAATAGATGATTTATACAAAATAGCCATTATTATGACGGGAATGGGAAGTGATGGTGCGAACGGGCTAATCCATTTGAAGGAAAGAGGACAAGGTCAAGTGAAAGCTATTGCCGAGTCACAAGAAACGTCCATTGTATTTGGAATGCCTAAGGCTGCTATTTCAACTCATTTAGTAGATAAAGTAGAAGATGTTGGTAGGATCGCAAAAACAATAGTTAACTATTGTTCAATTTAGGGGGTGCAGATTGATGGATATGAATCAGTATTTAGAAGTTTTTATTGAAGAGAGTAAAGAACATTTGCAAATGTGTAGTGAGCAATTACTTGAACTTGAAAAAAACCCTGAGGATCTTTCCGTTGTAAATGAAATTTTCCGTGCTGCTCATACATTAAAAGGGATGTCAGCAACGATGGGATACGAGGACTTAGCTAATTTAACTCATAAGATGGAAAATGTATTAGATGCTATTCGTAATGAAAAAATTACTTTGACTCCTGAAACCTTCGATACGTTATTTCTTGCGGTCGATCACTTAGAAGCGATCGTCTATTCCATTGCTGAAGGTGGAGAAGGTAAAAGAGATGTAAAAGATGTGGTAGAAAAGTTACAACTCATTGAAAAGGGACAACCAATCGTTCAAAGTGCTGCTCAAGAAGTGGCAGCAGCAAGTAGCGTTTTGGAGAAGCCAGCAGAAACAGTTACAAATTTATCTAGTGAATATGATGAGTTTGAAATAACTGTTTTGCAACAATCAAAAGAACAAGGCTTTAATAGCTATGAAGTTCATATTTATTTACGAGAAGACTGCTTATTAAAAGCAGCCCGTGTATATATGATTTTCGATGTACTGGAAAAAGTTGGTGAAGTGATTAAATCTGTACCTGTAGTTGAACAACTAGAAGAAGAACAGTTTGATTCGAGTTTTATGGTGACGATTATTACAAAAGAATCACAGGAAGATGTACAGAAGAAAATTATGAAAGTTTCTGAAGTGGAAAAAGTAGATGTAATAGCATTGAATATTGATCATTTGCGAGATGCGATCAATGCAAAAGAAGAGGCAATTGTTTCGGAAAATAAACCAGAACAACCCATCTCAACTCAACCTAAAAAAGAGACAGTGGAAGAGAAAAAACAGCCGCAACCAAAATCTTCTTCAAGTAAAACGATTCGAGTAAATATCGAACGTTTAGATATATTAATGAATCTATTTGAAGAACTGGTTATTGACCGTGGAAGATTAGATCAAATTTCACATGATTTAGATAATCCAGAACTACACGAAACAGTTGAGAGAATGTCACGAGTAACGAGTGACTTACAAACGATCGTCCTTAATATGCGAATGGTTCCAGTCGAAACCGTGTTTAATCGGTTTCCTAAGATGATTCGCCAATTAGCACGTGATTTACATAAAAAAGTAGACTTAGAGATTGTGGGTGCGGAAACAGAGTTAGACCGTACTGTTATCGATGAAATAGGTGATCCACTTGTTCATTTATTAAGAAATGCGATGGATCATGGTGTAGAAACACCAGAGGTTCGAAAAGCTAATGGTAAAAGTGAAGAAGGAAAGATTGTACTTAAAGCATATCATAGTGGAAATCATGTTTTCATTGAAATTACAGATGATGGAGCTGGTATTAATAAAGAAAAGGTTTTGGAAAAAGCCATTTCAAAAGGAATTGTTACTAGAGAAGCAGCTGCTTCCTATACTGACAAACAAATATTTGAATTAATTTTCGCATCAGGTTTTTCAACAGCAGACAAGATTTCCGACGTTTCTGGACGTGGAGTTGGATTGGATGTTGTTAAGAATACGATTGAATCTCTTGGAGGTAGCGTATCGATTGATTCGCAAGAAGGTTTGGGATCAATATTCTTAATTCAACTTCCGCTCACCTTGTCCATTATTTCAGTAATGCTAGTTGAAATTCAAAAAGAAAAATATGCCATTCCGTTATCTTCTATTATTGAAACGGCCATTATTAAAAAAGAAGATATTATGAATGCACATAACCAACAAGTGATTGATTTTAGAGGGAAAGTTCTTCCACTATTATTCCTAAAAGATATTTTTGAAGTTCCTATCGATCAGGAAGAAGATGAATTTTTATCTGTTGTTATTGTTAGAAAAGGAGACAAACTTGCAGGTTTAGTAGTTGATTCGTTTATCGGTCAACTTGAAGTCGTTTTGAAATCGTTAGGTGAATATTTACAATCAGCTTTTGCTATTTCAGGAGCTACCATTTTAGGAGATGGCCAAGTTGCACTTATTATTGATTGTAATGCATTAATCAATTAACGAAAGGAGGAGAAACAGATGACAACTAGTTCAGAGCAAGAAACAAAAGTGATTGTATTCCAAATAAAAGATAAAGAATATGCGATTCCTGTTGAGCGAGTTAGTGGAATTGAAAAACTTTTGCATATAACAAGAGTACCTAAAACCGTGCCGTTTATTAAAGGGGTTATTAATTTAAGAGGTGTTATTACTCCGATTATCGATTTACGGACTCGATTCGGCTTTGAAGAAGTAGAATATAATGATGCTACGAGAATTATTATTATAATTATAGATGATCTAGAAGTTGGGCTTATTGTTGATTCGGCTAATGATGTGCTAGACATACCAGTAGCAAGCATTGAACCTCAGCCTGAAGTAGTGGGTCATATTTCAGTAGATTATATTAGTGGAGTTGCAAAAATTGATAAACGTTTACTTATTTTAATCAATTTAGAAAAAGCACTTTCACTAGATGTACTCCAAGAAACTCTTAGAAAAGAAGGATAATCCAATGTGTTTTATTGAGAGAATCAATAGTTTACACCTCGATGTATTAAAAGAGATTGGAAATATCGGTGCCGCCCATGCTGCTACTGCACTTTCTGGAATTTTAGATCAAAAAATTGATATGAATGTTCCAAAGGTTCGAATCGTTTCTTTTGATGAAATGATGGAGTTGGCTGGTGGACCTGACAATGTGGTAGCCACTGTTTTTTTACGAATTGAAGGGGATATAACCGGGAGCATGTTCTTTACGCTCTCTCTATCAGCAGCTACTTATTTTATTCATAAGATGATAGGTGATGATCAATTTACATTTGATTCACCACCACCCTATTCTGAACTCTCCATGTCCTGTCTTCAGGAACTGGGTAATATATTATCAGGTTCATATTTATCTGCTCTTTCGGACTTTACTCAGTTACATGTATATCCGTCTGTTCCATCACTGACGATTGATATGGTGGGTGCAACAATCAGTTTTGGTTTAATAGAACTTTCTCAAGTTAGTGACTATGCGATTGTTATTGACACAGTACTTGAAAAGGAAGGAGATGCCCTGGAACCGATCAATGGACATTTCTTTTTACTACCTGACCCAGATTCCTTTGATGTCATTTTTAGCTCGTTAGGAGTGGCAACGGATGTTTGAACTAAAGGATGTCGATATTGTTAAAGTTGGGATAGCAGATATGAATCTAATAAAATACCCATCATTGATAAGAACATCTGGTTTAGGTTCATGTGTTGGCGTTGTCATTTATGATGAAAAAAATGAATTAGCAGGCTTAGCCCATGTCATGTTACCTGATTCGTCTCTTGCTAGAACGGGAAAGTTTAATATAGCAAAGTTTGCAGATACTGCTATTAAAGAACTGGTCAATAAGCTTCTGAAACAGGGTGCACGATCTACTATGTTAAAAGCAAAAATGGCTGGAGGAGCACAAATGTTTCAATTTTCATCAGGTAGCGATATGATGCGAATTGGTCCGCGAAATGTAGAAGCTGTTCGTAAGCAATTAGCAGATTTAAGAATTCCAATTACGGCTGAGGATGTTGGGGGCAACAGCGGGCGTACAATTGAATTTAATCCGAAAACTTGTATGCTGCAAATTCGGACGGTAAATAAAGGGATAAAGTCTATTTAATGATTGTAGGCGTATAAGATTTCTTTTCTCGGGTTGTTATTCTACAGAAATATTTACAAAGTAAGGAGGAATCCCCATGTCTCAACTGGCGATAGGAGACGAGAAGTCATGTTGGCAAAACTGGATTGATAGTCGTGACCCACAAGCTGGAAACATGTTGGTTAAGAAGTATATGCCACTTGTTTCTTATCATGTACAACGAATCTCTGTTACTCTACCCAAAAGTGTTAATCGTGATGATATTAGAAGTTTAGGGATGATGGGGTTATTTGATGCGTTAGAACGTTTTGACCCAGCGCGTGATTTTAAATTTGATACATATGCATCTTTTCGTATACGAGGTGCGATACTAGATGGTTTGAGAAAAGAAGATTGGCTTCCACGTAGTGCGAGAGAAAAATCAAAAAAAATTGAAGGCGCTATAGAGAGATTAGAACAAAAGTTAATGAGGAATGTAACTCCTAATGAAATTGCTGCCGAATTAAATATTTCTGAAGATCAAGTATATACAGCACTGAATGAAAACTTTTTTGCTAATATATTATCGATAGATGAACATCCACAAGACCAAGATGCTAAGGAAGGCACTAAGTATTATATTAAAGATCATCATGCCGAGCTTCCAGAAAATCATGTCTTACAAGAAGAGTTATATGAAGAATTATCTAAAATGATAGAAAAGTTAAATGAAAAGGAACAGCTTGTCCTACAGCTATTTTATAAGGAAGAACTGACATTAACAGAAATTGGTCAGGTAATGGGGCTATCCACTTCAAGAATTTCGCAAATTCATTCAAAATCTATTTATAAATTACGAACTACATTAGAAGGTAAAAAGAACGAGTAAGGAACAGGGGCGGTGACAATGAATGAATATGGATCACTTTTTTGACATAATCCTGTCAAATGACCGTTTGTCAGCCTCTTTATCATTAAAAGATGAAGTTGATATAGACGCGGAGGCCTTAACGCCTCAGAAACTTAATGGATGGCTCCTGACAAAGAAAATTGTTTATGGTGTGAATCAACAAGTTGTGCAATCTATTTGTATTGATCAAAAAAACGTCAAATATCCAATAGAAATTGCTAAAGGATTGAAACCTGAAAATGGAAATGATGCCTATTTAATTAATGAAGTAGACCTGAAGGATCAAACGGTAAGCACTGAAGAAAATAAAAATTTTAATTTCAAAAATATTCGTAAGATTCCTTCTGTGAAAATTGGACAATTATTAGCAACCATTGTTCCTCCTACCCTTGGTTTGCCTGGAAAAGATGTATATGGTAATGTTTTGACAGCGAAACCCGGTAAGAAGCTTCGATTAAAATCAGGCAAAAATATCATTTTTCAAAATAATAAAGTGTGGGCAACGACAGATGGACAAATCAGCATCTCAGCTAATGCAGTTAATGTGTTTCCTGTTTTCGAAGTAAATGGGGACTTAGATTTAAATACAGGAAATATAAACTTCATTGGTAATGTAATCGTTAAAGGGAATGTTCCATCAGGATATGAGATTAAAGCTGGTGGGGACGTTAAAATCACTGGATTAGTGGAGGGTGCACTAATTGAGGCACAAGGATCTATTCATATATCTGGTGGGATTGCAGGACAAAAAAAAGCTGTGGTGAAGGCAGGAGTAGATATCCACACTCTATATGTTAATCAAGCTACTGTAACTGCTGAAAATGATATTCAAATTGATAACTTCATCATGCATAGCGAGGTTACTGCAGGAAATAGACTAGTTTGTAAAAAAGGTCTCATTATTGGTGGAAAAATTACTGCTGGACAATCTGTTGAGGCTGGAGAAATCGGAAATCAACATTTTACAAGAACGGAAATTATTATTGGGAATGATAGTGAATTAATACAACAAGAGCGTAGTGTTATACAAGAATTAAAGAACATAAAAGATAACTTAAAAAAACTAGCAGTCTTAAAATCGAGCTTAGAAAAAAAGAAACAAGTTACGGGTAAGTTAACAACTACTGAAGAACAAATGATGACGAAACAGCAGCAAACAGCTATAGTTCTTATCCGAAAGCTAAATGAATTCGAAGAACAGCTTGAGAACATCCATCAACAGATGCATCATACAGATCAAGGTTTTTTGAGTGTTCATGATAAATTATATCCTAATAATATAGTGAGTTTTTCAAAGTACTCCAAAGTCACTGAGCAACCACTTACTTATGTAAAACTTTATTTGGATCAAGGGGAAATCGTCTCAACTCCTTTGTAAAGGATGGATGGATATGAGTTTAAAAGCGATTGAAATGCAAATTGCACTACCTCGGACTCAAGATGCTGGGAAAATTCAAGAGCAATTGCAGCAAAGAAGTCAAGTACAACTCGATCATGCCGCTCATGAAGTCCAAAAACAAGTGGAAAAGAATGAACATTCAGTTGTGAAGGAAGAACGAAAACTACCCGTACAGTTTAATGAACAGGAAGGTAATCCTGATAAGGGACCTTTTTCAAAGCAGACGAATAAAAAGAAAAAAGAAGAGAAAAAAACCACTACTTCTAGTCAACAGCATCCCTATAAAGGACAATCGATTGACTATTCTGGTTAAGAGGGATTTTATGTCAGGTATATTCATGTTTATCCTCTTTCTTTTAAATATGTTGACGATTTTTGCAGTCATTGTTTTATTTTTACGACAAAGTCGTTTTATTCAAGCTGAAAAAGAACAAAAAGCCATCATAGCAGAAATAGAAGAACTAATGTCAGGTTATATGATGGAAATGAAAGAGGAAAATGAAACATTAGTAGAAAAGCTAGTGAGTAAAAAGCAACCGTTAGTAAAGCAGGACAAAGAAAAAGAAGGTACGACTTCAAAAGAAACAATAACTTCTTTTAAAGAAACCGCGAATTTGGACGATCAAAATATTCCGGTGATTTCCAAAGTTACAACAATGGATAAAGCAGTTGATGCCTATAAAAAGCAGTCACAATCAAAACATAATATGATAGAAGAGAGCGGTCTGCTCAACGAAGATCGTTTGGGGTTATCTGTTGAGTCAGAAAAAAAAGTAACTAATCCAGAAAAATCTTCTTTTATGGAAGCCCTACAGGCATCGCTTAGTGGACAATCATCACACGAACTCTCACTTCATGAACAGGCATATTCTCTTGCTAAGCAAGGTTTATCTGCTGAAGAAATTGCTCAAACTTTAAAGCTTGGAAAAACGGAAGTGGAACTTTTATTAAAGTTTCAAACTGATAAATAGATAGTACTTGATTGAACCTAATTTATATGCTATATTATGAAATGGTGTTAATACACACGCTTTGCGATTCTCACAGATGGTGCTGTAAAAGAACAGTTTCTGTATGAAAATGACCAAAGCGGAGGAAAAACAAAACCATTTAGGAGGAACTAAAATGTCAGTCATTTCAATGAAACAATTGCTTGAAGCAGGTGTACATTTCGGACACCAAACTCGCCGTTGGAACCCAAAAATGAAGAAATATATCTTCACAGAACGTAACGGTATTTATATTATCGACCTTCAAAAAACAGTTAAAAAGGTTGAAGAAGCTTATAACTTCGTTAAAGAAGTAGCAGCTAACGGAGGAACTGTTCTTTTCGTTGGTACGAAAAAACAAGCTCAAGAATCTGTTAAAGAAGAAGCAATCCGCTCTGGTCAATACTATGTAAACCAACGCTGGTTAGGTGGAACTTTAACAAACTTTGAAACAATCCAAAAACGTATCAAACGTCTTAAAGATATCGAAAAAATGGAAGAAAACGGAACTTTCGAAGTTCTTCCTAAAAAAGAAGTCATTCAACTTAAAAAAGAATGGGATCGCTTAGAGAAGTTCTTAGGCGGTATTAAAGATATGAAGACTTTACCAGATGCAATCTTTGTTATTGATCCACGTAAAGAACGCATTGCCGTTGCTGAAGCACATAAGTTGAACATTCCACTTGTGGGTATTGTTGATACAAACTGTGATCCAGATGAAATCGATGTAGTTATTCCTGCGAATGATGATGCGATTCGTGCTGTTAAATTATTAACAGGCAAAATGGCAGATGCTATTTTAGAAGCTAAACAAGGCGAAGAAACAGCACCTGAAACAACAACTGCTTGATTTTAGTCCAAAAAAGGTGATAAGAGGATAATGCCTTTTATCCCTTTTTTTTACTTCAAGAGAGTTTATTAATGCAAAATTATCATTTAGTTTGATAATGATACATATTTTTTGGCTAAAATATTAAAAGACTAGGAATTTTGTATCTACTATTAGGAGGAATAATAATATGGCGATTACTGCACAATTAGTAAAAGAATTACGTGAAAGAACAGGCGCAGGGATGATGGATTGTAAAAAAGCACTTGTAGAAACTGATGGAGATATTGATAAAGCTATTGATTTATTACGTGAAAAAGGAATTGCTAAAGCAGCTAAAAAAGGCGATCGTATCGCAGCTGAAGGCTTAACATCTATCGTTGTTAAAGGTAACGATGCTGTCATTCTTGAAGTAAACTCTGAAACTGATTTCGTTGCAAAAAACGAAGGATTCCAAGTGCTTGTTAAAGAACTTGCTGAGCATCTATTAGCTAACAAACCTGAATCTGTTGAAGTAGCTCTAGAACAAACGTTGGCTAATGGAACAAAAGTCGAAGAACACATCAATGCAGCTATTGCTACAATCGGAGAAAAATTATCACTTCGTCGTTTCCAAGTTGCAACAAAAACAGATGCTGATGCTTTTGGCGCATACCTTCATATGGGTGGTCGTATCTCTGTTCTTTCAGTACTTGAAGGAACAACAGATGAAGAAACTGCTAAAGATGTATCTATGCATATCGCAGCTCTTAAACCAAAATATGTATCACGTGACCAAGTGGATGCAAGTGAATTAGATCATGAACGTGAAGTTCTTACTCAACAAGCTTTAAATGAAGGTAAACCAGAAAAAATCGTTGCGAAAATGGTGGAAGGCCGTATTAATAAATTCTACCAAGAAATTTGCGTAAACGAACAAGATTTTGTTAAAAACCCAGATGTAAAAGTTGGTCAATTTGTTGAATCAAAAGGCGGAAAGATTAAATCATTCGTCCGCTATGAAGTCGGCGAAGGTATTGAAAAACGTGCAGAAAACTTCGCAGAAGAAGTAATGGCGCAAGTTAAAAAAGACTAATTGTTAAAGAAATTGATAAATAGGGGACACTTTGGTGTTCCCTTTTTTGAAAGATAAAGAATAGAGGAAATGTGTACGAAACGTATTGGTGACTAACTCGGAGCGTCACTCGATTTTCTTAAATGATTTCATAGTTGGAGGTTCTTCATGGGTAATGCAAAATATAAACGAGTTGTTCTAAAGCTAAGTGGTGAAGCCTTAGCTGGAAAAGAAGGTTTTGGAATCAATCCTGCCGTTATTAAATCTATTGCTGAACAGGTAAAAGAAGTTGCTGAAATGGATGTAGAGGTAGCAGTAGTTGTCGGTGGCGGCAATATTTGGCGCGGTAAAGTAGGTAGTGAAATGGGTATGGACCGTGCTACAGCTGATTATATGGGGATGCTTGCAACTGTTATGAATTCTTTAGCTTTACAAGATAGTCTTGAACAGCTTGGAATTCAAACAAGAGTACAAACCTCAATTGAGATGAGACAGGTGGCTGAGCCATATATTCGTCGAAAAGCAATTAGACATCTTGAAAAGAATAGAGTTGTTATTTTTGCTGCAGGTACTGGAAATCCGTATTTCTCAACCGATACGACAGCTGCATTAAGAGCAGCTGAAATTGAGGCTGACGTCATCTTAATGGCGAAAAATAATGTAGATGGTGTCTATAATGCTGACCCAGTAAAAGATAAAAATGCAATAAAATATGATGAACTTTCTTATTTAGATGTTATTAAAGAAGGTTTAGAAGTTATGGATTCTACTGCATCATCTTTATGCATGGATAATGATATACCGTTGATTGTATTCTCAATTATGGAAAAAGGAAATATTAAACGTGCCGTTATGGGTGAATCATTAGGAACGATTGTTAGGGGGAAATAAGATGCCAAAGCAAGTAATTTCAAATGCAAAATCGAAAATGGAAAAAGCAATTAGTGCATATACACGTGAATTAGCAAGCGTTCGTGCAGGACGTGCAAATGCAGCGTTGCTCGATAAAGTTTCTGTAGATTATTATGGAGCTCCTACACCGATTAATCAACTTGCAGGTGTTTCTGTACCAGAAGCACGACTTTTAGTTATTCAGCCATACGATAAAACGATTTTGGGTGAAATTGAGAAGGCTATATTAAAGTCTGATTTAGGATTAAATCCTACGAATGATGGATCAGTTATTCGTATTGCTATTCCTGCTCTAACGGAAGAACGTCGTAAAGAGCTTGTAAAAGTAGTGAAGAAGGAAGCTGAAGAAGCGAAAATCGCTGTGCGGAATATCCGTCGTGATGGGAATGAAGATTTGAAAAAACTTGAGAAAAATGGTGAAATCACTGAGGATGATTTACGCGGTTATTCTGAAGATATTCAAAAAATGACAGATCAACATATCAGCAAAATTGATGATATAACGAAAGATAAAGAAAAAGAAATTCTTGAAGTATAATTCACAATTGCTGCAAGTGACATCAAATGAATGATTTATTAAAATCGTAACAATATTGTGTAATATAATCTTTAATGAAGAGCCAATCCATAGAACATGTATTTTATATAACAAGGTAGACCTGCTAAAACCTGTTATAATTAGGTTTTACTACCTATTGTTAGATTAATGCATAACGTGGAAGAGGCTCTTTTCCGTATGAAGGAGTAAATGGGCACCGAGACGCCAGCGAGTACTACAAATGAAGGGAGTGCTTGGTGTTTGTGAATTCCATTAAAGAACTTTTTAGTAATAATAATAGGAGTTCCTAGTTTTTTTTGATATTATTAAATAGATTCTTTGACCTATTGGGGGACTATAATATGAATTCAATATGGAAGCGTTTCGTTAAGAAGGATGCTTCTTCCAATGTAACAGATAAAATAGAGCAAATTAAGGAATTTGAAGTTCCTCAGCATATTGCAATCATTATGGATGGGAATGGAAGATGGGCCAAAAAAAGAGCACTTCCAAGAGTTGCTGGTCATCATGAAGGAATGAAAGTGGTTCGCAAAATTACTAGAATTGCTAATAAATTAGATGTCAAAATATTAACGGTATATGCTTTTTCAACAGAAAATTGGAAGCGACCTAAACCCGAAGTTGAATATTTAATGAAATTACCTGAAGAATTTCTTGGATCTTTTCTACCAGAGTTGATTGAGGAAAATGTAAGAGTAGAAATGATTGGCGATTTCTCATCGATTCCTACACATACACAACGAGCGGTGCAAAAAGCAATGGATGATACAAAAGATAATGATGGATTGATATTGAATTTTGCTCTGAATTATGGAAGTCGAGCAGAAATTTTAAACGCAGTAAATAACGTGTTAAAAGATGTAGAACAGGGAAACGTAAAGGAAAAGATTACGGAAGATATTTTCTCGCAATATTTAATGACCCGTAGCTTGCCTGACCCAGATTTATTAATTCGAACAAGTGGCGAAATTCGTTTAAGTAATTTTATGTTATGGCAATTGGCCTATACAGAGATGTGGTTTACAGATGTATTATGGCCAGATTTTAACGAAACTCATTTATTAGAAGCTATTGAAGAGTTTCAAAAGCGTTCACGTAGATATGGTGGCGTTTAATGTAGAAGGTGAGGATTAACAGAGCTATGAAACAAAGAATTTTAACAGCAATCATTGCAGCTGCTGTTTTTGTCCCATTGGTGATTATTGGAAAATTACCATTTTTGTTGTTGATTTATGTAATGGCAACAATTGGATTGTTTGAATTATTAAGGATGAAACATTTACACAAGCTTTCATTCGTGTCGATTCTTTCTTACATATTGCTATGGATTGTGTTATTACCAGCAGAGTATACTGATTTTTTAACACAGAACTCATATGATAAAATACAAGTTGTTTTAATTGGAGCATTGTTATTTTTAGTATACACAGTTTTGTCAAAAAATCATTTTACCTTTGATGATGCAGGATTTTTACTGCTTGCTATAGTATATGTGGGCATTGGTTTTTATTCGATGTATGCCACTCGAGAATTGAATTTAACTTATATTTTTTATGCTTTGTTTACGATTTGGGCAACAGATTCAGGTGCCTACTTTGTTGGTCGATCGATTGGAAAAAGAAAGCTATGGCCTGAAATTAGTCCGAATAAAACCATTGGAGGATTTTTTGGAGGTATGGCGTTTGGTGTGATTGTAGGGATATTATTTTATCTATTTACACCAATCGATGGATCACTTCTAAAAATCATAATGATGAGTATATTAATATCCATATTTGGTCAGCTAGGGGATTTAGTCCAATCTGCATATAAACGGCATTATGGGGTGAAAGATGCTGGCAAGCTACTGCCTGGACATGGTGGGATTTTAGATCGGATGGATAGCTTAATATTTATTTTACCTATTTTACATTTATTTCATATTTTATAATAAAAATATAGTAGTGTTCGTAGGGATTAGGAGTTGAACGGAATTGAAGTACATTAGTTTGTTAGGTGCAACTGGATCTATTGGACAACAAACGATTGATGTTGTCCGTAATCATCCTGAACAATTTAACATTGTCGCTCTTTCAGCTGGTAGAAATATAACATTAGTTCGGACATACATAAATGAATTTATGCCTGAGCTTGTTTCAGTGCAAACGAAGGAAGATTATGAAATATTAAAGCAGGAGTATCGTCATCAAAATGTAACTTTTATGTACGGAGATGAGGGATTAGTAGCTGTAGCTGTTTACCATAAGGCCTCTATTTTAGTCAATGCGGTAATGGGTAGTGTCGGGCTATACCCGACTTTACAAGCTATTGAGGCTAAAAAAGATATTGCGATCGCCAATAAGGAAACGCTCGTTACAGCTGGTCATCTGGTCATTAAAGCAGCAAAGAAGGCTGGAGTCCGATTATTGCCTGTTGATAGTGAACATTCTGCTATTTTTCAGGCGCTTCAAGGAGAACAGGAAAAAAACATTGAACGTCTAATTATTACTGCATCTGGAGGTAGCTTTCGTGATCGTACGCGTGAACAATTAGTTGGAGTAACCGTTGAAGAAGCATTGAATCATCCAAATTGGTCAATGGGGGCAAAAATAACAATAGATTCTGCTTCCATGATGAATAAAGGGTTGGAAGTAATTGAAGCACATTGGTTGTTTGACATTCCCTATGATAAAATTGATGTGGTCCTTCACAGAGAAAGTGTCATTCACTCTATGGTTGAATTTCATGATTCTAGTGTAATGGCCCAGCTTGGAACACCAGATATGCGAGTTCCTATTCAATATGCACTCACCTTTCCAGATCGTCTTCCGCTAATTGGGAAGAAACGGTTGAACTTAGTCGAAATTGGGAAGCTGCACTTTGAAGAAATGAATGTAACTAGGTATCCATGTTTGCAATATGCTTATGAAGCAGGTAAAATAGGCGGAACAATGCCCACTGTCTTAAATGCCGCAAATGAAGCGGCGGTAGCTAACTTTCTAGAAGGAAGAATTTCCTTTTTAGAGATTGAGACTTTAATTGAACAAGCTTTGAATCGCCATCAAGTTATAGCTGATCCAGATTTGAAGACGATTCGAGAAGTTGATCAGATCACACGACAATGGATTACTTCATTTTTGAATAAGGGGTGAAAAGTCTTTGCAAACAATACAAACTCTTTTAGCGTTTATTATTATTTTTGGAGCGCTTGTATTTTTCCATGAATTAGGCCATTTGTTTTTTGCCAAACGTGCTGGTATTTTATGCCGTGAATTTGCAATTGGTTTCGGCCCAAAGGTGTTTTCGTATAAAAAAAATGAAACACAATACACGATACGATTATTACCACTTGGTGGTTATGTCCGTATGGCGGGTGAGGATGCCGAAAATGTCGAAATTAAACCAGGCTTTCGAGTTGGCTTAGTTTTAGATGAATCCGAGAATGTGACAAAAATTATATTGAATAATAAAGACAAGTATTCCAATATTCGTCTTGTTGAAGTTGAAACGATTGACCTTGAGAATAAGCTATTTTTGACGGGTTATGAAGAGGGAGAAGAGGATTCTCTAAAATCGTTCTCTATACATCATGAAGCAGTTATTGTTGAAAATGGAGTAGAAAATCAAATTGCTCCATATGACCGTCAGTTCCAATCGAAATCACTTGGTCACCGAGCAATGACAATTTTTGCTGGACCAATGATGAACTTTGTTTTAGCTTTCTTTATTTTCTTGATTATTGGATTATTTCAGGGTGTAGAAGTAAATGAAGCAAGACTTGGACAACTAACGGATGATGGACCTGCTATTGCTTCAGGTTTACAGACCGGTGATCAAATTGAAACGGTCGCTGGCGCTGAAGTGTCAAACTGGCTAGATGTGCAAGAAAATATCCAAAAAAATCCAGGGAAAGAAATAGAGTTTGTCGTCATACGTGATGGTGAAACATTATCTATTCCCGTTGTTCCAAAGGAAATTGAACGAAATGGTGCAACAATAGGAATTATCGGGGTATATCCACCTGTTGAAAAAGGTATTTTTAAAGCCATTCAATACGGTGCTACTCAAACTTATGAATGGACCAAACAAATTTTTATTATTCTTGGAGATTTAGTAACAGGCGGCTTTACAATCGATAGTCTATCTGGACCGGTTGGTATTTATAAATCGACGGAAGAAGTGGCACAGCAAGGCATATTTGTATTAATGAAATGGGGAGCGCTCCTCAGCATCAATCTTGGTATTATGAATCTCCTTCCATTGCCAGCACTTGATGGTGGACGTTTACTTTTCTTTTTAGTTGAGTTTTTAAGAGGTAAGCCAGTTGATCGTCAAAAAGAAGGATTGGTTCATTTTATTGGCTTTGCTTTATTGATGCTGTTAATGATTGTTGTGACGTGGAATGATATACAGCGCTTTTTCTTGTAAGATGGTTTGTTTTTTTGCTGCCATACGGTATAATCTTAGATGAATATTTAGAGCAGTTTTCTTTTAGCGCTAGATTTTATAGCGCTAATTCTTTTTTTATTGTTTAATGAGTATAGGAAAAACGGCTTTTCACCTGATGCTTGTGGAAACCGAAATAGAATTTTCACTATATAAATGTGTATTTGAAGAGGTGCGAAAATGAAGCAAAGTATGACATTCATTCCTACACTTAGAGAAGTTCCTGCTGATGCTGAAATCAAAAGCCATCAACTGTTACTTCGTGCAGGATTTATGAGACAAAATGCAAGCGGTGTATATAGCTTTTTGCCACTAGGTAATAAAGTGTTACAAAAGGTAGAGCAAATTATTCGTGAAGAAATGGACCAAGCTGGTGCGGTTGAATTATTAATGCCTGCATTACAACAAGCAGAGTTATGGCAAGAATCTGGTCGTTGGTATACATATGGTCCAGAATTAATGCGTTTAAAAGATCGTCATAATCGTGAGTTTGCTTTAGGGGCTACACATGAAGAAGTCGTAACAAGCTTAATTCGTGATGAAGTAAAATCGTATAAACGCCTGCCGCTGTCGGTGTATCAAATTCAAACAAAATTCCGTGATGAAAAACGTCCTCGTTTCGGATTATTACGCGGACGTGAATTTATCATGAAAGACGCCTATTCTTTCCATGCAACGAAGGAAAGTTTAGATGAAGTTTATGATAAATTTTTCCAAGCCTATTCGAATATATTTAGCAGATGTGGACTTGATTTTCGCGCTGTTATTGCTGACTCAGGAGCGATTGGTGGAAAGGATACTCATGAATTTCATGTGTTATCTGAAATTGGTGAAGATACGATTGCTTATTCTGATACATCCGATTATGCGGCTAATATTGAAATGGCTCCAGTTATCACAAAATATGAAAAAAGTTCAGAGACGTTAGAAACTCTTGAAAAGGTTCATACACCTGGACAAAAATCAATTGAAGACGTATCAAGCTTCTTAAAAACAGATGCTGCAAAATGCATCAAGACTTTATTATTTAAAGTAGATGACAAGCATGTAGTCGTATTAGTTCGTGGCGATCATGAAGTAAATGACATTAAATTAAAAAATTATTATAATGCATCTATTGTTGAACTTGCTGAGCCGAGTGCTACAAAAGAAATTCTAGGCTGTGAGATTGGTTCGCTTGGTCCAATTGGAATAAACAGTGAAGTAGACGTAATTGCTGATTCAGCAGTAGAGTCCATCGTTAATGGAGTAACAGGTGCTAACGAAGAAGACTATCATTACACCCATGTGAATCCTGGACGTGATTTTAACGTAGCAGCTTATGTTGATCTTCGTTTTATTCAAGTGGGAGATCCTTCTCCAGATGGAAACGGAACAATTCAGTTTGCTGAAGGAATTGAAGTAGGCCATGTCTTTAAGCTTGGCACAAGATATTCTGAAGCGATGAATGCCGTGTTCCTTGATGAAAATGGACGTACACAACCGATGATTATGGGCTGTTATGGAATCGGTGTTTCTAGAACAGTTGCTGCAATCGCTGAACAATATAATGACGAGAAAGGCTTAGTATGGCCAGCTAATATGGCGCCATATCAAGTTCATTTAATACCAGTTAATATGAAAGATGACGTCCAAGCTACGGTTGGTGAGGAATTATACAATCAACTTAAAGCTGCAGGCTTTGACGTTTTAATGGATGATCGTCAAGAACGTGCGGGTGTTAAATTCGCTGATTCTGATTTAATTGGACTTCCTATTCGTGTTACTGTTGGGAAAAAAGCAGCAGAGGGTATTTTTGAAGTGAAAATTCGTAAAACCGGAGAAGTTTTGGAAGTTCCTCAAGCTGATTTGATTGCAAAAATTCAAGAACTTTTAAATTAATGGAATAAGTAAAAAGGAGCATCATTCATTTATTTGGATGATGTCTTTTTTATATTTTGGCCCTGTTAAACCTGGATGTTGATTGAAGTGGATACGCGTGCGGTGCGGGGAGCCTCCTCGTCGCTACGCTCCTGCGGGGTCTCCCCTGCTCCGAATTCCCGCAGGACACTGAAATTCATCCGTGATGAATCAGCCCACGCACGAAGGAAATGCAATAGCATTTTCGAGGAGTCTTCGCGTATCCACTCCAATCAACTAAGTTGTAATATCAACATCGACATTTAACACAGCCTATATTATAAGTTTAATTTCATTAAAAAATTAATATTCATTTTATGATATAATAACATCTGTTTAATAAATAGATTGCGATCCTTTTATTAATGGTAACTATTAAAAATTCGATGCGTATTGTTGTCTAAATAAAAGCCAACTGTAGTACTGGCTTTACGGGCAAACTTACGCTTTTCTAAATTAAGGGGGAGTAGGAATGGATCAACAGCCTAATAGTGGTCGAGAAAGATTTCAACTCTTGCTCCAACAAATAGGTTTAACGGACGATGCGTTCGTCCAATTTTTTAATGGAGCCGAAATTGAAAAGTTGTCAATCGAAAGAGAAACGAAAAAATGGCATTTTCTGTTTAATCTTCAACAGATTATTCCGGCTAATGTTCATACACGTTTAAGAACACAGTTAACGAGCACCTTTGCTCATATTGCGAATGTTTCTTTTTCTCTCAATGTATTGAATCCTCAAATAAATGAAGAGTTAGTAAAGGATTACTGGAAACATTGTTTAAGTGAATTAGAGGGGATGTCCCCTGCATTAATGTCACTTTTACAAAATCAAGAGCCAAAAGTTGTTGGTCATAAACTTATGGTAAATGCCCGAAATGCTACTGAAGTGGGACAATTAAAGCAGAAATATTCTCGTTTAGTTTCTGATGTATATCAATCTTTTGGTTTTCCGACGCTCACACTTGATGCAGAGGTAAATACGGATGAAAACAGCGAGGAATATGCTAAATTTTTAGCTGATAAGCAAAAGGAAGATGAGTCAAGAGCATTCGAAGCACTTGTAGAAATGCAGAAAAAAGAAGCTGATAAATCAAGTGATGATCGTGTTCCATCGGGGCCAGTCAAAATTGGGTACACGATTAAAGAGGATGCTGATTTCCGTCGTATTGAACAAATTATCGATGAAGAACGACGAATTGCTATTGAAGGATATGTCTTTGATGCAGAAGTAAAAGAACTTAGAAGTGGTAGAAGTTTGTTAACCTTTAAAGTAACTGATTATACAAGTTCAATTCTTGTGAAGATGTTCTCTCGTGATAAAGAAGATGCGGCTACACTTGCTCGTGTAACAAAAGGAATGTGGGTACGTGCGCAAGGTAGCATTCAAAACGATACATTTGTGCGTGATTTAGTCATGATTGCCAATGATATTAATGAAATCTCAAAGGTGGGACGTTTAGATAAAGCTCCTGAAGGTGAAAAACGGGTTGAACTTCATATGCATACACCAATGAGTCAGATGGATGCTGTTACACCAACTGCAGCACTAGTTGCCCAGGCAGCAAAGTGGGGTCATAAAGCGGTAGCAATCACCGACCATGCAGGTGCCCAATCATTCCCTGAAGCATATAGTGCAGGGAAAAAGAATGGGATTAAAATTTTATACGGTGTAGAAGTAAATCTTGTGGATGATGGAGTACCTATTGCTTATAACGGAGCAAATCGAGTACTAGCAGAAGATACGTATGTTGTATTTGACTTTGAAACGACGGGACTTTCTGCTGTCTATGACACGATTATTGAACTAGCTGCGGTAAAAATGAAGGATGGAGAAATTATTGATCGTTTTGAATCATTTGCCAATCCACATCACAAATTATCGGCAACAACGATTGATTTGACAGGAATCACGGATGATTTAGTAGAAAATGCACCTGAAGTTCCAGAAGTTTTAGAGAGATTCCGCGAATGGGCAGGAGATGGTATTCTTGTTGCTCATAATGCCTCATTTGATATGGGCTTTTTAAATATTGGTTATAAACAAATGGGACAATCGAAAGCAAGCAATCCAGTAATTGATACTCTTGAACTGGGAAGATTTTTATATCCGGAATTTAAAAATCATCGCCTGAATACATTGTGTAAGAAATTTGATATCGAGTTAACTCAGCATCACCGTGCTATTTATGATGCCGAAGCAACGGGCTATTTATTATTACGTATGCTAAAGGATGCTGCTGAAAAAGGGATCACAAATCATAATCAATTGAATGATAATATGGGAAAAGGGAATGCTTATCAACGCTCACGTCCCCATCATTGTACATTGCTTACCCAAACACAGGATGGCTTGAAAAATCTATTTAAGTTGATCTCCGTTGCGCATATTAATTATTTTTATCGAGTCCCACGGGTGCCTCGTTCACAGCTTCAGAAATATCGTGAAGGCATATTGGTTGGATCTGGCTGTGATAAAGGTGAAGTGTTTGAAGGGATGATGCAAAAGGGCTTTGAAGAGGTTAGTGACATTGCAGAATTCTATGACTATCTCGAAGTACATCCTAAAGAAGTTTATCAGCATTTAATTGAAATGGAGTACATTCGTGATGAAAAGTCACTTGAAACCATTATTTCAAATATTGTTAAATTAGGAGAAAAATTAGGCAAACCCGTAGTTGCAACGGGAAATGTTCATTATTTGGATCCTAATGATAAAATTTATCGTAAAATACTCATTAGTTCGCAAGGTGGAGCAAATCCCCTAAATCGTCACAAGCTTCCTGATGTACATTTCAGAACGACTGATGAAATGTTAAAAGCTTTTCAATTTTTAGGTGAGGAAAAGGCAAAAGAAATTGTTGTCGTTAATCCGAATAAAATTGCCGATATGATTGAAGAGATTACACCAATTAAGGATGAGCTGTATACACCGAAAATTGAAGGTGCAGAAGACGAAATGCGTCAGATGAGTTATACGATGGCGAAAAAAATTTACGGTGATGAGTTGCCTGAAATTGTCGAAGCGCGTTTAGAAAAAGAATTGAAAAGTATTATTGGGCACGGCTTTTCAGTTATTTATTTAATTGCTCATAAACTAGTGAAAAAGTCACTGAATGATGGCTATTTAGTTGGGTCACGTGGTTCTGTTGGATCATCATTTGTGGCAACGATGACTGAAATTACTGAAGTGAATCCTTTGCCGCCACATTATATCTGTCCAAATTGCAAAAAATCTGAGTTCTTTGATGATGGTTCAGTGGGTTCTGGATTTGATTTACCAGATAAGGATTGTCCAGCTTGCGGCACGAGATATAAAAAGGATGGACATGATATTCCGTTTGAAACATTTCTTGGTTTTAAAGGGGATAAAGTTCCTGATATTGACTTAAACTTCAGTGGTGAATATCAACCGCGTGCGCATGATTACACGAAGGTATTGTTTGGTGATGATTATGTATATCGTGCTGGAACAATTGGTACAGTGGCTGAAAAAACGGCCTATGGATACGTTAAGGGTTATGCATCTGATAATAATTTACACATGCGTGGTGCAGAAACGGATCGGCTTGTAGCAGGTTGTACAGGGGTTAAACGTACAACGGGGCAACATCCAGGTGGAATAATCGTTGTGCCGGATTATATGGATATTTATGATTTTACACCTATTCAATTTCCAGCCGATGACAGGAACTCTGAATGGCGCACGACCCATTTTGACTTCCACTCGATTCATGATAATATTTTAAAACTTGATATTCTCGGGCATGATGACCCGACGGTTATCCGGATGTTACAAGATATAAGTGGAATAGACCCAAAAACAATTCCAACAGATGACCCGGAAGTTATGAAAATTTTTAGTGGTCCCGAGTCGCTAGGTGTAACAGAAGAACAAATTATGTGTAAAACGGGGACACTTGGAATTCCTGAGTTTGGGACAAGATTTGTTCGTCAAATGCTTGAAGATACAAAACCAACAACTTTCTCAGAACTTGTTCAAATTTCTGGTTTATCGCATGGTACAGATGTATATCTTGGAAATGCCCAAGATTTGATTCATAATAAAACCTGTACGTTAAGTGAAGTAATTGGTTGTCGTGATGATATTATGGTTTATTTGATTTATCAAGGATTAGATCCTTCACTTGCCTTCAAAATTATGGAATCCGTGCGTAAAGGGAAGGGCTTGACTGAAGAATTCGAAGCCGAAATGCGCAAAAATGAAGTGCCGGAATGGTATATCGATTCTTGTAAAAAGATTAAATATATGTTCCCGAAAGCCCATGCAGCGGCTTATGTGTTAATGGCCGTCCGGATTGCTTATTTTAAAGTTCATATGCCACTACTTTATTACGCAGCGTATTTTACTGTTCGTGCAGATGATTTTGAAATTGAAGCGATGACTAGAGGTTCACACGCTATTCGCTCTAAAATTGAAGAAATCAATGCTAAAGGTTTGGATGCATCCACGAAAGAAAAAAATACTTTAACAGTGCTGGAAATCGCATTAGAAATGTGTGAACGGGGCTTTTCTTTTGCAAAGGTTGATTTATACAAGTCAAGTGCCGATGAATTTATTATTGAAGGAAATACATTAATCCCTCCTTTTAATTCTATTCCCGGACTTGGAACGAATGTTGCCGTCAATATTGTTCGATCACGTGGTGAAGGAGAGTTTCTTTCAAAAGAGGATTTACAACAACGCGGTAAGGTTTCAAAAACGATTCTTGAATATCTCGATAAACAAGGCTGTCTCGAATCATTGCCAGACCAAAATCAGCTATCTTTGTTTTAAGTAGATAGTTAAATATTTTTAATAAGTATTGTTGTCTAGCTCCACCGGCTAGCTCAGCACGGAAAAAGATAAGAGCCCTCAAAAGGCAAAAAGTGCCTTTTGGGTCTCTTCCTATTTTCTTGGGCCCACAGGATGTGGGTCATGCCGACGTTGCCACAGGACGTGGCGTTCTTAGTCGGCCTTCCTTTGCGACCAAGCCGGTTCCGCTTTTCTTATTGTCTAGCTACAGCGCCTAGCCCCTCGAGACGCTTCGGTCCTGCTGATAAAGGCAAAGAACGCCTTTATCTTCAGGCCCTCCAGCGCTTGTCGGGGCTGACCAAGGCGCTTCCGCTTTTCTTATTGTCTAGCTCCACCGGCTAGCTTGCTGTGAAAAAGATAAAAGCCCTCGAAAGGCAAAAAGCGCCTTCCGGTTCTTTTCCTATTTTCTTCGCAAGCTGACCAAGCCGGTTCCGCTTTTCTTTCAATTTGCATATTTATCATGATTATGGTATATTTTTAATGGAGATACTAAGAGGAACCAATGGAAAGAGTGGGGAAACCCACTCTTTCGTGTTTGTATTGAACTTATCATTTAACGATCCATTACCAAGCGTAGAACAAACATGTTTGGAGGAAACAAATTGAGTAAAAAGGTAACGGAAGTAGTCGAAGAACTTGTCACACCTATTCTTGAAGAATTGCACCTTGAGTTAGTAGAAGTAGAGTATGTAAAAGAAGGAAAAAGCTGGTTCCTTCGAGTGTACATTGATAAAGAAAAAGGCGTGGATATTGATGATTGCGGAAATGTCAGTGAGAAATTAAGTGAAAAACTTGACGAGATTGACCCTATTCCGCAAAATTATTTCCTTGAGGTTTCGTCACCTGGTGCGGAAAGACCTTTGAAAAAAGAAAAGGATTTTCAAAACGCAATTGGGAAAAATGTATACATAAAAACATACGAGCCTTTCTTGGATGAAAAAGAATTTGAAGGAACGCTCATGGCGTTTGATGGTAGTAACGTGACAATTGAAATTAAGATTAAAACAAGAAAGAAAACGGTCGTTATCCCATATGACAAAGTAGCCAAAGCAAGATTGGCCATTAGCTTCTCTTAAAATACAGCCATTATTAATAATCCGTAAGGGGGATAAACCATGAGCAGTGAGTTATTGGATGCTCTAAATATTTTAGAAAAAGAAAAAGGAATCTCAAGAGAGGTATTGGTTGATGCCATTGAAGCAGCGCTTATTTCAGCGTATCGTCGGAATTTTAATCAAGCACAAAATGTACGCATTGACTTAAATCTTGATCGAGGAACAATGCGTGTATTCGCTCGTAAAGATGTAGTGGATGAGGTATTTGATTCACGCCTAGAGATTTCACTGGAAGAAGCAAAAAACATCAATCCAAATTATCAACTTGAAGATGTTGTAGAGTTGGAAGTCACACCTAAAGATTTTGGTCGAATTGCAGCCCAAACAGCGAAACAGGTCGTTACGCAACGTGTACGTGAAGCTGAACGTGGTATCATTTATTCTGAATTTATTGATCGTGAAGAAGATATCATGACGGGAATCGTGCAACGCCAAGATTCCCGATTTATATATGTGAGCCTTGGTAAAATTGAAGCTTTACTACCAGTTAATGAACAAATGCCAAATGAGCAATACAAACCACATAGTCGCATTAAGGTATTTATCACTAAAGTTGAAAAGACTTCAAAAGGACCTCAAATTTTTGTTTCTCGTTCTCATCCTGGACTTTTAAAACGCTTATTTGAAATTGAAGTCCCTGAAATTTTTGATGGAACAGTTGAAATTAAATCTGTTGCGCGTGAAGCGGGGGATCGCTCCAAAATTTCTGTTTATGCAGACAACCAAGAGGTTGACCCAGTAGGTTCATGTGTAGGTCAAAAAGGACAACGTGTTCAAGCGATTGTAAACGAATTAAAGGGCGAAAAAATTGACATTGTCAAATGGTCAGAGGACCCAGTTGTTTTTGTAGCCAATGCTCTAAGTCCTTCTAAAGTACTTGAAGTAATTGTGAATGAACCTGCCAAGGCCACAACAGTTATTGTTCCAGATTATCAACTTTCTTTAGCGATTGGGAAACGTGGTCAAAATGCACGTTTAGCAGCGAAGCTAACAGGTTGGAAAATTGATATTAAGAGTGAAACAGATGCACGTGAAGCTGGAATTTATCCAGTGGAAGAACAAGAGTTTTTGTTGAATCGAGATAGTTATATAGATGTTGAAAATGATTTCACTGAGGATAATGAGTAAGTAGGGGTGAACGAATTGAATAGCCAAAAAAAAATTCCGATGCGTAAGTGTGTTGCGAGTGGTGAAATGAAGCCAAAAAAAGAGCTTATTCGAATCGTTCGCTCTAAAGAAGGAGAAGTCAGCATTGATCCAACTGGGAAGAAATCGGGACGAGGCGCGTATTTAACTCTTGATCGCGATGTTATTGAGTTAGCGAAGAAGAAGAATATTTTAGCGAACCACCTTAGTGCCCAAATTGATCCTTCTTTATATGAACAGTTACTTGAATTAGTGGACAAGGAGAATCACTAAAGCTATGATTCAACAACAGTGGATGTCTCTATTAGGTTTAGCCAATCGAGCGCGTAAGCTAATTTCTGGAGAGGAATTAGTCGTTAAAGAGATTAGAAGTGGCAAAGCCAAGCTCGTTATTTTAGCAGAAGACGCTTCTAAAAATACAGAAAAAAAAATATCTGATAAGTGCGCATATTATCAGGTTCCTTTAAAAAGGGTCGAGAACAGATTCTTGCTTGGTCAAGCAATTGGCAAGGAAGCAAGGGTTGTCGTCGCAGTACTGGATGAAGGTTTTGCACAAAAACTCCGAACGTTGCTCGATTAAATTTTACGGGGGTGAATGTATGACAAAATTGCGTGTTCATGAATATGCAAAACAAAAAAACGTTTCAAGTAAGGATGTTATTAGTAAATTGAAAGAATTGAATATTGAGGTAACAAATCATATGACGGCATTAGATGATACTGCAATTCAAAAATTAAACGATTCCATGCAACCAAAACAAGAGCAAGAAGCGCCAAAACAAGAGGAAGTACCAAAACAAGAGGAAGCACCAAAGACAAGTTCAACGGTTGAACTATATGAAGCTGAAGCTGATGCGAAAAGTACAGTGAATATAGAAAAACTTAAGAAAAAACCTGTCCAAAAACCAGCAGGTACTGGTGTGAAAAAGCAAGGCCAAGGACAGTTTAATAATAATAGAGGTAGAAATAACCGTAACAAAAATAAACAAAAATCACATCAACCACAGCAACATGTTCAAGCAACACCACGTAAAGAAAGAGAGCTTCCCGCTAAAATTACTTTTTTTGAGTCATTGACGGTTCAAGAGCTAGCTAAGAAACTTCACCGTGAACCTTCTGAAATCATCAAGAAATTATTCTTGCTTGGGGTTATGGCAACAATCAACCAAACACTAGATAAAGATGCTATTGAACTAATTGCCGCTGAATATGGTGTTGAGGTTGAGGAAGAAATCCGTGTTGATTTAACGGATCTTGAGTCATTAGTAACAGAAGACGCACCAGAAGATTTAGTAGAACGTCCATCTGTTGTAACAATTATGGGACACGTTGACCATGGTAAAACAACATTGCTTGATTCAATTCGTAAAACGAAAGTAACGGAAGGCGAAGCAGGTGGGATTACCCAGCATATTGGTGCCTACCAAGTAACTGTAAACGACAAGAAAATTACTTTCTTAGATACTCCTGGTCACGCTGCCTTTACAACGATGCGTGCTCGTGGTGCCCAAATAACAGATATTACGATTCTTGTCGTTGCAGCTGATGATGGGGTTATGCCACAAACAATTGAAGCGATTAACCATGCAAAAGCAGCAGAAGTACCAATTATCGTTGCAGTAAATAAAATGGATAAACCAGGTGCAAATCCTGATCGTGTTATGCAAGAGTTAACAGAGCATGGATTAGTCCCAGAAGACTGGGGTGGAGATACAATCTTTGTACAAATGTCTGCCAAAAAAGGCGAAGGCATTGATACATTGCTTGAAATGATTCTATTAGTAGGCGAAGTAGAAGAGTATAAAGCAAATCCAAATCGTAGAGCGAATGGTACTGTAATCGAAGCACAATTAGATAAAGGTCGTGGACCGGTAGCCACTCTTCTAGTTCAAAATGGGACACTCCGAGTCGGTGATCCAATCGTTGTAGGTGCCTCTTTTGGTCGAGTTCGTGCGATGGTGAATGATCTTGGTCGTCGTGTGAAAGAAGCGGGTCCATCTACTCCTGTTGAAGTAACAGGCCTAAATGAAGTACCACAAGCTGGAGATCTTTTTATCGTCTTTGAGGATGAAAAAACAGCTCGTCATGTAGGAGAAACTCGTGCATCTAGACAACTTGCTTCACAACGTAATGAAAAAACACGTGTAACACTTGATAACTTGTTTGAACAAATGAAACAAGGAGAAATAAAAGAATTGAACATCATTTTGAAAGCAGATGTTCAAGGTTCTGCTGAAGCATTAGGTGCCTCATTGCAAAAAATTGAAGTGGAAGGTGCACGCGTTAAAATCATCCACTCAGGTGCTGGTGCGATTACGGAATCTGATATTATTTTAGCAACAGCTTCTAATGCGATTGTCATTGGTTTTAACGTTCGTCCAGATGCTAATGCAAAACGTGCGGCAGAATCTGAAAATGTGGATGTTCGTCTTCACCGTATCATCTACAAAGCGATTGAAGAAATCGAAGCAGCGATGAAAGGGATGCTTGATCCTGAATTTGAAGAAAAAATTATTGGTCAAGCAGAAGTACGGACTACATTTAAAGTATCTAAAATTGGTACAATTGCTGGTTCATACGTAACAGAAGGAAAGATTACTCGCGATAGCGGTATTCGTTTAATTCGTGAAGGCGTAGTTGTATTTGAAGGAGAAATTGATACGTTAAAACGTTTCAAGGATGATGTGAAAGAAGTAGCAACAAACTATGAATGTGGGATTACGATTAAAAACTTTAATGACTTAAAAGAAGGCGACATTATTGAAGCCTATGTCATGGAAGAGATTGAACGTAAATGATCATTGGCGCTGTCCAATGTGAATGTATCATTCATGATGCCCATTCTTTAAAAGAAAAGCGAGCAGTGCTTCAGCGTGTGCTAACTCGTCTCAAACAAAAGTTCAATATTTCCGTTGCAGAAACGGATTATCAAGACCTATGGCAACGGACAAAAATTGCCATTGTAGCTGTGTCGTCTTCTCAAAAGGCGACTGAGCGAGAATTACAAAATGCCCTGCGATTTCTTGATTCTTTTCCGGAATTAGAGCGCACAATAACAGATATAGAATGGCTTTAAATTTGCGAGGTGATTAGAATGAGCCTTCGTTCCAATCGTGTTGGTGAACAAATGAAGAAAGAACTAAGTGAGATTATCGGACGAAAACTGAAAGATCCTAGAATCGGTTTTGTCACAGTGACGGATGTTGCAGTCACTGGTGATCTTCAACAAGCTACAGTGTATATTTCCGTCCTCGGTGATAGTAAGCAGAGGGAAGATACCTTAAAGGGTTTAGAAAAAGCTAAAGGATTTATGCGTTCGGAAATCGGACAAAGAATTCGTTTACGCAAAACTCCAGAATTATTTTTTGAATTTGATGAATCGATTGATTATGGAAATCGAATTGAAACATTGATTTCACAAATTCACGCTGAAGATAAACCTGCTAAAGAAGACGAAGAATAGAAATGATTCCATCAGTTGGGTTTTCCTACTGATGGTCGTTTCACTTGATCGAGGCCGACTCGTAGTATGAGAGTTGGTCTTTTTTTACTATTAGGGTCGAAAAGTATGTGCCTTACGCTTTTCTAATGATGTGATGAGGTGATGGAATGAACGGAATTTTGGCCTTGTGGAAACCTAAAGGCATGACTTCCCATGATTGCGTGTTTAAATTACGAAAAATTTTAAAAACAAAGAAGGTTGGACATACGGGAACATTGGACCCTGATGTTACAGGTGTGTTGCCTATATGTATTGGTCGAGCAACTAAGGTTGCTGAGTACTTAACTGAAGCTGGAAAGGCTTATGAAGGGGAAGTAACACTTGGGTTTTCAACAACGACAGAAGATGCAAGTGGTGAACTTGTTGCAGAAAAAAAGATAACTGAATCCTTTAAGCGAGAGCAAATTCTTGATGTTTTACGGTCATTAATGGGAACTATTCAGCAGACCCCACCGATGTTTTCCGCAGTAAAGGTTAATGGTAAAAAGCTCTACGAATATGCACGTGCTGGGATTGAAGTAGAACGTCCTGCGCGTGATGTAACAATCTATGATATGACGTTATTAGATGAACGAGAAGTTTTTAGCGGTAAGACTATTTCGTTTCGTTTTCGAGTCAGTTGCTCTAAAGGAACATATATCCGCACTTTAGCGGTCATGATTGGTGAGAAATTGGGATATCCTGCTCATATGTCAGATCTAATTAGAATTGAATCTGCTGGGTTCAAACTAAACGAATGCAAAACACTAACGGAAATTCAAGAGTTAATGGAAGCGGGTAAGGAAGCTGAATTTTTATTACCTCTCGAACGAGGGTTAATACATTTGCCGAAATTAGAGATTAATGATAAAGTAGCAAAGAAAGTACTAAACGGTGCGGTTTTGCCACAACCAGAAGATTGGATCATTGAAAAAGGGAAAGCATTTGTTATGCAAGATGAGAGCGGGAAGGCACTTGCCATTTATCAAATGCATCCAACAAAAGAAAATGTAATGAAACCTATTAAAGTTTTGGCATTAGAAGGATAGAAGGTTTTGCCGTCGGAAAGAGGAGATTGTAAGGTGAAAGTGATTGCGATAAAGCATCCTCATCAATTTACTCAGGAGGATTTTCCTGAACTAGTTATGGCACTCGGATTTTTTGATGGGATACATAAGGGTCATCAAACGGTGATTATGACTGCAGTTGAAATAGCGAAACGAACTAATCGAAAATCAGCAATGATGACATTCGATCCTCATCCATCCGTGATGCTCAAAAAAAAATCGAATCCAATTCGTTATATTACGCCATTGGATGATAAAATGGAGATCGTCGACAAATTAGGTATAGATTACTTATTCGTTGTCAATTTTACTGAAGAATTTGCCTCTTTACCACCTGAACAATTCGTCAATCAATATTTGGTTGGCTTGAATACTCGCCACGTAGTAGCTGGATTTGATTTTACTTACGGTCATTTTGGAAAAGGAACGATGGAAGCATTACCTAGCTATGCAGATCATCGTTTCACCCAAACTATTATTGAAAAACAAGTTTTAGATGATCAAAAGGTAAGTTCTTCAAGAATCCGTGAAACATTAAAGGTTGGTAATTTTTCAGAGTTTTATCATCTTGTAGGTCGTTACTATGTAACAAAAGGTCATGTTATTCATGGTGAAAAACGTGGTAGAAAACTAGGATTTCCTACTGCAAATGTAGAAGTGAGTGACTCCTATATTTTTCCTGCAACCGGTGTATACGCTGTTCGTATTCAGATAGAAGGAAATTGGTATAAGGGTGTTTGTAATGTTGGGTTTAAGCCAACTTTTCATGAGCAACAACCTGAATTTCCGTCTGTTGAAGTACATGCATTGGATTTTAGTGGTGATATTTATGGAGCAGACGTCGTTGTGGAATGGCATAAAAGATTGCGAAGCGAACAGAAATTTTCGGGATTAGAAGAATTAGTTCGTCAAATTCAAGTTGATAAAGAAAATACTCAAGCATATTTTTTAGATTATGATATAGACTTGCATTTTTAATGAAAAAAAGGTATTCTATTAGTTGTATTAAAAATAACCGTTGCTTGGCTAGACGACACTCCGACGCTAGCTCAGTAATAGGGGATTTTATAGAATTTTAGGAGGAATAAATAATGGCAATTACACAAGAACGTAAAAATGAATTAATCGCTGAGTTCAGAACTCACGATACTGACACTGGTTCTCCAGAGGTTCAAATCGCAGTACTTACTGCAGAAATTAACAACTTGAATGATCATTTACGCATTCATAAAAAAGACCATCATTCACGTCGCGGTCTTTTAAAAATGGTAGGTAAACGTCGTAACTTATTAACTTACCTTCGTAATAAAGATGTGACTCGTTACCGTACACTAATTAACAAATTAGGATTACGTCGATAATTTTTGAAGAAGCGGGAAATTTCCCGCTTTTTTGATGTGAATCAAACGAACTGATTTTAAAAGTATAAAATTTGCTTTATAATACATAATTTTAGTACAATGTTTCGATATTTTAGCGAAATTACTGTTAATGCTTGTTTTTTTCGTGCATAATAGGAATAGTTTGGTTTTCACAAAAGTTATTGAAACTTTAACATAAATGATTGTAGTTTAGGTTTGGTACTCATACTAGACCTCTAAGTGAAGTGTAGAGAGGGGCAAGATGTAAGATGGGACAGGAAAAACATACGTATTCATTTGACTGGGCCGGTCGTAATTTAACGGTTGAAATAGGTCAATTAGCTAAGCAAGCAAACGGAGCAGTCCTCGTTCGTTATGGTGATACAGCTGTATTATGTGCAGTTACAGCTTCAAAAGAACCGAAAAATGTTGACTTCTTTCCGTTAACTGTAAATTATGAAGAAAAACTATATGCAGTAGGAAAAATCCCGGGTGGATTTATTAAGCGTGAAGGGCGCCCAAGTGAAAAAGCAATTTTGGCAAGTCGGTTGATAGACCGTCCAATTCGTCCAATGTTCCCCGATGGTTTCCGCAACGACGTTCAATGCATTAGCATGGTCATGAGTGTAGAACAAGATTGTTCTTCAGAAATGGCAGCTATGCTTGGGTCTTCATTAGCGTTATCAGTATCTGATATTCCATTTGATGGTCCAATCGCTGGTGTTGTTGTTGGCCGTATTGATGGTCAATTTGTAATTAACCCAACTGTTGAACAGATGGAACGTAGTGATATTGATTTATCTGTAGCAGGTAATAAAGATGCGATTAACATGGTTGAAGCTGGTGCAAAAGAAGTACCAGAAGAAGTTATGTTAGAAGCGATTATGTTTGGTCATGAAGAAATTAAGAAATTAATTGCTTTTCAAGAAAAAATTGTTGCTGAAGTTGGTAAAGAAAAAATGGCAATCACATTGCATCAAGTAGATGCTGAGCTTGAGGCAGAAGTAAAAGCGATGTGTTTAGATGAGCTTAATAAAGCAGTTCAAGTACAAGAAAAGCATGCACGTGAGGATGCTATTGCAGAAGTGAAAGATAAAGTTATAGCACAATACGAGGAACAAGAAGCAGATGAAGCAAAACGTAAAGAAGTAAAAGAAATTTTAAATAAATTAGTAAAAGCAGAAGTACGTCGTTTAATTACTGAAGAGAAAGTACGTCCTGATGGTCGTAAACCTGATGAAATTAGACCATTGTCTTCAGAAGTTGGCCTACTTGCACGTACCCATGGATCAGGATTGTTTACACGTGGACAAACTCAAGCTCTTTCCATTTGTACATTAGGTGCACTGGGAGATGTACAAATTCTTGATGGTCTTGGAACAGAAGAAACAAAACGTTTCATGCATCATTACAACTTCCCACATTTCAGCGTTGGGGAAACTGGACCAATCCGTGGACCAGGTCGTCGTGAAATCGGTCATGGTGCTTTAGGTGAACGAGCACTAGCACAAGTGATTCCAGATGAAAAAGACTTCCCATATACCATTCGTCTTGTTGCTGAGGTACTGGAATCTAATGGTTCTACTTCACAAGCAAGTATTTGCGCAGGTACATTAGCGATGATGGATGCAGGTGTACCAATTAAAGCGCCTGTAGCGGGTATTGCTATGGGTCTTGTCAAATCTGGTGAGTATTACACGATTTTAACAGACATTCAAGGAATGGAAGATCATCTTGGTGATATGGACTTTAAAGTAGCAGGGACAGCAAAAGGTGTTACAGCACTTCAAATGGACATTAAAATCGATGGATTATCTCGAGAAATTTTAGAAGAAGCTTTACAACAAGCAAAACGTGGTCGGATGCATATTTTAGATTCTATGTTGGCAACTATTAATCAACCACGTGTGGAATTATCAAATTATGCACCAAAAATCTTAACAATGACTATTAATCCTGATAAAATCCGTGATGTTATTGGACCAAGCGGAAAACAAATCAATAAAATTATTGAGGAAACAGGAGTCAAAATTGATATTGAACAAGATGGTACAGTGTTTATTTCTTCAACTGAGCAAGATATGAATGAAAAAGCGAAGAAAATCATTGAAGATATTGTTCGTGAAGTCGTTGTAGGTGAAAAATATTTAGGAACAGTAAAACGAATTGAAAAATTCGGTGCCTTCGTTGAAATCTTCCATGGTAAAGACGGTTTAGTTCATATTTCTGAACTTGCAGAAGAACGCGTTGGTAAAGTAGAAGATATTGTGAAAATTGGCGATCAAATTTTAGTTAAAGTAACTGAAATTGATAAGCAAGGTAGAGTTAATCTTTCACGTAAGGCCATTTTAAAAGAAGAAAAAGAAGCAGCTAATCCTGCTCAATCATAATTAGTAATGTTCAAATAAAAAGGCATGCGTTTCCTAACGGAATGCGTATGCCTTTTTTTTAGGGAAATACGGTTTAAGTGATTTCCGGGTCTTTTCCTATTTTCTACGCGAGCTGACCAAGCCGCTTCCGCTTTTCTGCTTGTCTAGCTCCAATGGCTAGCTCGTTGTGCAGAAGATAATTGCCCCTAAAAGGCAAAGAGCGCCTTTTGGGTCAATTCCTATCTGCTTCACGAGCTGAACGAGCCATTTCCGCTTTTCGGTACTGTCTAGCTGCGGTGCCTAGCTCGCTGTGAAAAAGATAAAAGTCCTCGAAAGGCAAAAAGCGCCTTCCGGTCCTTTTCCTATTTTCTTCGCGAGCTACCAAGGCACCTCCGCTTTTCTGCATACCCTGTCCTTTTTTTTCATATATTTCGTATGAAGGGGGCAAAAATATATGAATAAATGGAAGCAGATAGTTGCGATAATTGCCATTGCAGGGTTATCATGGTTATTAGTGCAAAATCCATATACTCAGGAATATTTAACTCAATTAGCTGATCATTCGGTTGCTACTAGTAAACAAGAGGATGAACTTTTATTATCCATAAAGTCGTCTATTGAGAAATATGAACGGAAGCCGCAGGATGCACGAATTGATAAAATATGGAAAGCGGTACCGGGGTATAATGGGTTAGTGGTTGATGTGAATGCATCTTATCAAGCGATGAGGGAAAAGGGAATATTTGATGAAAAAGAGCTGGTCTTTAAACAAGTGTCCCCAAAGAAACATTTAACGGATCTTGCTCCTGCCCCTTTATATCGAGCTCATCCGGATAAACCTGTTGTCTCGTTATTAATAAACGTTGCATGGGGAAATGAATATTTACAAGACATGCTCGCTATTTTAAAAAAGCAACATGTGAAGGCTACTTTTTTTCTTGAAGGTAGATGGACAAAAAATAATCCTGATTTAGCAAAGATGATTGCGGAAGAAGGACATGAAATAGGCAATCACTCATATACACATCCGAATATGCAAACCTTATCTACACAAGCTACACGCCAAGAACTACGAAAAACCAATGAAGTCATTGAAGCGGTTACGGGTAAGAAAATGAATTGGTTTGCGCCTCCTAGTGGTAGCTTTCGTGATGAAACCGTGTCACTTGCTGCCGAACAAGGAATGGGTACGGTATTGTGGAGTGTGGATTCAATTGATTGGCAAAAACCTAGTCCAGAAGTACTGACACAAAGAGTTTTATCTAAGTTACACCCCGGAGCTTTTATTTTAATGCATCCAACAGAGTCAACTGCACAATCATTGGAAACATTAATAATAAAAATAAAAGATAAGAATTTACATGTTGTGACCGTTTCTGAAGCGATTGATGAAAATCGGATAGATGAATGATTGGTTAGGTTATAAAAGAAAACATAAATTTTTGATGCGTATTGGTGTCTAGCCCCAGCGCCGATCAAGGCGCTTCCGCTTTTCGATGCAGCATAGATTTGGGAGGAATGTTTGTTGATTAAGAAATATACTTGTCAAAATGGAGTAAGAATTGTAGTAGAACATATACCAACAGTGCGGTCTGCAGCTATTGGTGTTTGGGTTAAAACAGGTTCACGTAATGAGATTCCTGAATTAAATGGAATTTCGCACTTTTTAGAGCATATGTTTTTTAAAGGAACTACAACGAAAAGTGCCCGTGAAATTGCCGAATCATTTGATAGCATTGGTGGTCAAGTAAATGCGTTTACTTCTAAGGAATACACATGCTATTACGCGAAGGTACTTGATAATCATGCGAATTATGCACTTGAAGTGCTAGCTGATATGTTTTTTAATTCTGAATTTGATTCTGTGGAATTAGAAAAAGAGAAAAATGTAGTTTATGAAGAAATAAAAATGTATGAAGATGCACCGGATGATATCGTTCACGATCTATTAAGTCAAGCGATTTATGGACAGCATTCACTTGGATATCCAATTTTAGGTACAGAGGAAACGTTGTCTACCTTTAAAAGTGAAACGCTTAAACAATATGTTCACGATATGTATACACCGGAAAAAGTAGTGATTTCGATTGCTGGAAATGTCGATGAAGCTTTTATAAAAGAAGTTGAACGATACTTTGGTTCTTTTAAGCGCGGAAAAGAAATAAATGAAATAATCCAACCAAAATTTCACCAAAATAAATTGATTCGTAAAAAAGAAACCGAGCAAGCACATTTATGCCTTGGATTTAATGGTTTGCAAATAGGTGATGAAAACACATATTGCTTAACTGTGTTAAACAATATTTTAGGTGGTAGTATGAGTAGTCGCTTATTTCAAGATGTACGTGAAGAGCGAGGACTAGCTTACTCGATTTATTCTTACCATTCCAGTTACCAAGATAGTGGGATTTTGACCATTTATGGAGGAACAGGTGTTAATCAATTGGATAGTTTGTATGAAACAATTAGTCAAACATTAAATAATTTTAAGCGTGATGGTGTTACGGAAAAAGAATTATCCAATAGTAAAGAACAATTAAAAGGAAGTCTTATGTTAAGTCTTGAGAGTACAAATAGTCGTATGAGTCGTAATGGAAAAAATGAATTGATGCTTGGTAAGCATATGTCTTTAGATGATATAATTGCTAAAATTGATGCCGTCACAGTGGAAAGAGTATATGAACTTATCAATAAAGTTTTTACTGATTCTTCGTTGTCATTAGTGAGTCCCTTGGAAAACTGGGGTAATTAATGGTCTTTAGTTCGATCATTCTATTAGCTTTGTCCTTTTATATATGAAGGGCAAAGCTTTTTTTCTTGAGTAGCAATGAACAAAGACTAATACCGTCACATCCTTATGCCTTCGTCTGTATGACCCACATGGTGTGGGGGGATTGGATCGCACAGTCCTGCTAATTTTCAGATAAACTGCTTCTAACCTTTATGATTTGTGGATATATTTCAAGTGAGGATATATAAAGGAGGAGCAAGATGAGACTAAGTGAGTTAGGCGGTAAAGAAATTGTTGATATAAATCGTGCTGAGCGGTTAGGGGTTCTTGGGCAAACAGATTTAGAATTCAATGATAATGGACAGATTACAGCGTTAATTATTCCCTCAGTGAAATGGTTTGGCCTTATGAAAAGAGGAAATGAACTTCGTGTTCCCTGGTCTCATATAAAAAAGGTGGGCGCAGATATGCTTATTATTGATTTTCAAGAAGGTCAACTTGAAAATTAGGCAAGCTCATAAAGATGTAGAAAAAAACCGTGATGAGCGGTTTTTTATTTTGGGGTTATGATGTTAAAACAATAGGATGATTTTAGGATTAGGCGTGTGAGACTGCCTCTCACGCCTTTCAGCTATGTTGGAAGCGGAAATGAGCCAAAATCAATAAAGTGTTTTTGACATAGACATTTTTTTTAAGCCTATATTCACCGATTTTTACTTAAATACATAAGATGAGAGGGTATTAGGCGAAACACAGATAAACTTAAGCCAACTTTTATTAGTTGGTAAGTTCTGAACAAAAGAAGGTGACGGTTTAATGCTAACAGGCATGCAAATCGCTGTGATTGGTGGGGATGCGCGTCAGCTTGAAGTTGTGCGAAAACTAACTGAGCTGGATGCAAAGCTTTTACTAGTAGGGTTTGAACAGTTAGACCACGCATTCACAGGTGCTGTTAAGGAAAAAATGGAAGACGTGAATTTTGCTGAAGTAGATTCGGTTATTTTACCGGTGCGAGGGACAGATCCAGATGGAAAGGTTGAGACTATATTTTCGAATGAGCAAGTTATTTTAACTAAAGAAATGATACAGAGTACGCCGCCTCATTGCACTTTTTATACGGGAATTAGTCAACCATATTTAGAAGATTTATTAATTGAGGCAAATCGCAAGCAAATATTACTTTTCGAACGTGATGATGTCGCAATCTACAATTCTATACCAACAGTCGAAGGAACTATAATGATGGCTATCCAGCACACAGATTACACGATACACGGATCATCAGTCGCTGTACTTGGTCTAGGACGTGTTGGAATGAGTGTGGCGAGAGCGTTTCATGCACTCGGAGCAAAGGTTAAGGTGGGTGCAAGAAAGAGTGAGGATATCGCAAGAATCACGGAAATGTCTTTACAACCATTTTATTTAAATCAGCTCACTCAAGAGGTTAAAGAGACGGATATTGTGATTAATACCATTCCATTTCCGATTATAACATCTATGGTACTCGCACATATGCCTGTTCATACTCTCATCATTGACTTGGCTTCAAAGCCAGGAGGTACGGATTTCCGATTTGCCGAAAAAAGAGGAATAAAGGCATTATTAGCCCCAAGCTTACCAGGAATTGTAGCACCTAAAACAGCGGGTCAAATATTAGCGAACGCACTTGGTCAATTAATTCAAGAGGATTTAACACAACGGAAGGGGAAGAATTAGATGAGTCTCCAGGGGAAAAGAATTGGCTTTGGAATAACTGGTTCGCATTGTACGTATGACATTGTTTTTCCAGAAATAGAAAAGTTGGTGAATGAAGGGGTAGAAGTCATTCCAATCGTGACCTCAACAGTGAAACAAACCGAGACTCGCTTTGGCCGTGGGGAAGATTGGATAGAAAGAATTGAAAAAGTAACAGGACATCATGTAGTTGATACAATCGTGAAAGCAGAGCCATTAGGACCTAAAATGCCACTTGATTGTATGGTGATTGCACCTCTTACGGGAAACTCAATGAGTAAACTTGCCAACGCACTTACAGACTCTCCTGTTTTAATGGCTGCGAAAGCGACGATGCGTAATCATCGACCTGTTGTTGTCGGCATTTCTACCAATGATGCATTAGGTTTAAATGGGGCAAACTTAATGAAATTGATGGCGGCAAAAGATTTATATTTTGTCCCATATGGTCAAGATGATCCATTTAATAAGCCAAACTCAATGGTCGCTCGAATGAGTATGATTAGAGAGACCATTCTTTCAGCTCTTAAAGGTGAGCAATTTCAGCCAGTCATTATTGAACGATTTAAAGACGAGAATTGATGAAAAAGCGGAGCAGCTAAGACGCTACGGACTCATGTCTTCGTCGGCCTGACCCGAATCGTGCGGGCCTTCGACAAGTTACTTTCGGGCCAGAAGATGATGATGTTCTTTGACCTCATAGGCTGGACGAAGTGACTTGAGTGGCTAAGCGCTAGAGCTAGTTAAACTAAATTGTAATCTAGTAAAAGGAATAATTACGAATTTTTCAAATTTAGATTCTCCTTGCCATAATAATTTTATAAAAGTTCGTTTCATTCGAATGTTAATATGATAAAATAAATGATATTCTGAGTCAGAGTAACTTACATTAACTAATAATCATGTTATGGATTGAAAAGGAGAATTGACATATGACTGAGACACAAGGATTAAATATTGCAGTTGTTGGAGCTACTGGAGCAGTAGGAAGACAAATGATAGCAACATTAGAAAAACGTAATTTACCAATTAAGAACATTATCTTTTTATCCTCTTCTCGTTCAGCTGGAACAAAGCTTTCATTTAAAGGTGAAGAAGTAGTAGTTCAAGAAGCAAAACCTGAAAGTTTTGAAGGAATTGATATTGCTTTATTTAGTGCAGGCGGTAGCGTATCAAAAGAACTTGCTCCTGAAGCTGCTAAACGTGGAGCAATTGTAGTAGATAATACAAGTGCTTTCCGTATGGATGAAAATACACCATTAGTTGTACCAGAAGTGAATGAAGCAGACTTACATGAACATAATGGTATTATTGCCAATCCAAACTGTTCTACAATTCAAATGATGGTAGCTCTTGAACCAATTCGAAAAAGCTTTGGTCTTTCAAAAGTCATCGTATCTACGTACCAAGCAGTTTCTGGCGCAGGTGCAGCTGCGATTAATGAATTAAAAGATCAAGCTCGTGACCTTTTGGATGGCAAAGAAATTGAACCAAAAATTTTACCAGTTGGCGGAGACAAAAAGCACTATCAAATTGCTTTCAACGTTATTCCACAAATTGATAAATTCCAAGACAATGGCTATACTTTTGAAGAAATGAAAATGATTAATGAAACGAAAAAAATTCTGCATATGCCAGAATTGGCTGTAGCAGCAACTTGCGTTCGTCTTCCTGTGGAAACAGGTCATTCTGAATCTGTTTATATTGAAGTAGATCAAGCAGGTGTAACAGTTGAACAAATGAAAGAATTATTAAGAAATGCTCCAGGTGTAGTTTTAGAAGATGATCCAAGCAATCAAGTGTATCCAATGCCAGCAAATGCTGTAGGTAAAAATGATACGTTTGTTGGACGTATTCGTAAAGATTTAGATAACGATAAAGGCTTCCATTTATGGGTTGTTTCCGATAATCTATTAAAAGGTGCAGCTTGGAACTCTGTCCAAATTGCTGAGAGCTTGTTAAAATTAGGCTTAGTAAAAGTTAAATAATTATAGTCTAGGATTATGTGAATAATGTCAGCTTTCCTATTAGGGAAGCTGGCTTAAATTTGAGGTGCATTCATTTGAAAATTGTCGTTCAGAAATTCGGAGGAACTTCTGTACGGGATATAGAAGGCCGGATGCAAGCGAAACATCATATTGAAAAATCCCTTCGTGAAGGCTATAAAGTGGTAGTGGTTGTATCAGCTATGGGAAGAAAGGGAGATCCCTATGCAACCGACACATTGCTCTCACTAGTAGATGGAACAAATAGTAAATTGTCTAAAAGAGAACAAGATTTACTAATGTCGGTTGGAGAAACCATTTCTTCTGTAGTATTTACGAATCTTCTACTAGAAAATGGGATTAAAGCGATTTCATATACAGGAGCCCAAGCAGGTTTTCTTACAAATAATGATTATTCGAATGCGAAAATTCTTGAGATGAAATGCGATCGACTTATAAATGAGCTTGAGTATCATGACGTGATAGTTGTTGCTGGTTTTCAGGGCGCTGCAAAGAATGGGGATATTACCACCATTGGACGTGGTGGAAGTGATACATCTGCAGCGGCACTTGGCGCAGCTTTACAAGCGGAAGGGATTGATATTTTTACGGATGTAGAAGGGATCATGACAGCTGATCCACGAATTGCCGAAAAAGCTCGTCCTTTATCAGTGGTTTCATATAATGAAGTGTGTAATATGGCTTATCAAGGTGCAAAAGTTATTCATCCACGTGCAGTAGAGATTGCGATGCAGGCTAATGTTCCCATTCGCATCCGATCAACTTATAGTGATGGCCTGGGCACGCTGGTTACCAGTGTGAATGAAGGGAGCAAAGGAAATAATTTCTCCGATCGACTTGTTACAGGAATTGCCCATGTAAATAATATTAGCCAAATAAAAGTTAGAGCTAAAGAACATCAATATAATCTGCAGTCTGAAGTGTTTAAAGCAATGGCGAATGCATCGATTTCAGTGGATTTCATAAATATCTCACCAAATGGTGTCGTTTATACGATAACAGAAGCGACAACGGATTTGGCTATATCGATTTTGAATGAATTAGGATACGAACCTATTGTAGAGAGAAATTGTGCAAAAGTTTCTGTTGTAGGTGCTGGAATAAATGGTGTTCCAGGTGTAGCTGCTAAAATAGTTACAGCTCTTTCTGAAAAAGGAATTGGAATCTTACAATCTGCAGATAGCCATACGACTATTTGGGTCCTAGTAAAAGAAGAAAGCTTAATTGAAGCAGTAAATTCACTTCACGATGAATTTCAACTACATTTGGATGGTACAGAAGTTGGCTAACGCAAACCTGTGTGAATAAATAAAGAGGTGTTTGTATATGGTATTTGGTAGATTAGCAACCGCAATGGTTACTCCTTTTGACAGTAAAGGTAATGTTGATTTTCAAAAAACAACAACTTTGGTCAATTACTTAATTAATAACGGAACAAATTCGCTAGTGGTTTCAGGGACAACAGGCGAGTCCCCAACGCTTTCTACGGAAGAGAAAATTGCATTGTTACAACATGTAGTAAAAGTAGTTGATAAACGCATTCCGGTTATCATGGGTACGGGGAGTAACAATACGTATGCCTCCATTGAGTTAACAAAAAAAGCAGAGCAAATGGGTGCTGATGCAATTATGCTGGTTGCACCATATTACAATAAAACAAATCAAGAAGGTTTGTATCAACACTTTAAAGTAATTGCTGAAAGTACGACTCTTCCGGTTTTGTTGTACAATATCCCTGGAAGATCTTCTGTGAACGTCGCACCAGAAACCGTTATTCGCTTGTCAAAAATTTCAAATATCGTTGCAGTGAAAGAAGCGAGTGGAGATCTTAATGCGATGACTCAAATCATTTCTCAAACAGATGATGATTTTGTATTATATAGTGGTGATGATGGATTAACATTACCTGTTCTTTCAATTGGTGGAGTCGGTGTAATTTCAGTTGCTTCTCACATCATCGGAAATGAAATGCAACAAATGATTGATGCATTCTTGACAGGAAATGTGAGCGAGGCAGCGAAGCTTCATCAAAAATTACAACCAATAATTAAAGGGTTATTTGCTGCACCTAGCCCAGTACCTGTAAAGACAGCTTTACAGCTTAAAGGGATGGACGTTGGCTCGGTTCGATTACCAATGGTACCTTTGACAGAACAAGAACGAGCTACTTTAGCCAATCTATTAGGTAATTAATGCTTATACCTGTTTAGCTACAGAGCCAGGCTTGCTGTGATAAAGTGAAACTTCCATTAGTGGGGGTTTTACTGCCCGTTAAGGCGGGAAAAAGACAAGATTGTCATCAAAAGATCAGTTGATGGGACTCTTTCTATTTTATTAATAAGCAAATCAAGGCTCACGTATTGATACAACAAGCCGATCTAATTTTGATTGGCTTGTTTGTATTTCTACACTAGATTATTTAATTTATAGAGCTTAGAATAGATGGAGATGAATCGCCTTTTACGTAGTAAAACACTTGTTTGTATGGTAAACTATTCCTATGCAGTAGTTTAAAAAGGTGAAGAATCCCTTTCCTGAATGATTATTAAAGCTTATACTTTTAATTATACATATCTAAAATGGGAAATGCGTCAGATAGAAAGATTGTTAGAAAAAGTGGAATTTGATCGGTGATTTTTTAAGGAGGATTTCTATTGGGTAAAGATAATAAAGGCATAAAAATTATTTCTCTTGGTGGACAAGGGGAACTTGGAAAAAACATGTATATTATTGAGGTGAATGAAGATTTATATATTCTTGACGCGGGGCTAATGCTTCCAGAAAATGAAATGCTTGGAATTGACGCGGTCATTCCTGATATTTCATATTTACAAGAAAATATAGATAGAATTCAAGGGATTTTCATTAGTCACGGACATGAAGATCATTTTGGGGCGCTTTCGTATTTATTAAGGTATGTAAAAGTTCCTGTTTACGGGACAAAATTAACCCTAGCTCTTATTAAAATGAAGCTAAAGGATGACGGTTTTAATGGTAAGGCAGAGTTAGTTGAAATAACATCTGATACGGTATTAAGTTTTCCAGAAACAGCTTTATCTTTCTTCCGAACAAATCATAGCATTCCTGATTCCTTAGGTATCGTCATTCATACACGTGAGGGTGCGATTGTATACACAGGAGATTTTAAATTTGACCAAGCAGCTACTGGATTATATAAACCTGAACTAAGTAAAATGGCTAGTCTAGGTGAGGAAGGTGTACTTTGCTTATTATCTGATAGTACAGGCGCTGAAAAGCCAGGCTATACGACATCAGAAGCCATTGCTGAAAAAGAAATGAAAGATGCATTTTACAGAGCAAATGGAAGAATTATTGTTGCCTGTTTTGCATCAAACATTAATCGAATTCAACATGTATTTAATGCAGCTTCTGCAAGTCGCCGGAAAGTTGCTGTTGTTGGGAAAAGCTTGCAAAAGGTGTTTGATATTGCTCTAAATCTGGGATATTTGGTCGTAGATGAAGATCAGGTGATTTCTGTTAATGAATTGAGTACAATTGAAGATCGTGAAACGGTAATACTTGCCACAGGTCATCAAGGAGAACCAATTGCAGCTCTTCAAAAAATGGCAAAACAAACGCATAAGCAAGTAACAATTAAAGAAGGCGATACGGTATTGATTGCAGCATCTCCACTTAAAGGAGGCGAATTAATATTAGCCAAAACAATTGATTTGCTAAATCGAGTTGGTGCTAATGTTGTCTCAAATCGATATCAAGTGCATGTGACAGGACATGGTGCGCAAGAAGAATTAAAAATGATGATTAACTTTATGAAGCCAAAATTTTTAATACCAGTGCATGGAGAATACCGTCATTTATATTCACATGAAAAAATTGGCCAACAATTAGGCATTCCTGCTGAAAATATCATTGTTGCAGATAAAGGGGATGTTATTGAAGTAAGTTCTCAGAAAATTCGTCTTTCTGGAAAAGTCCCAGCTGGTAATATTTTAATTGATGGTAGTGGTGTTGGAGATGTCGGCAACATCGTATTACGTGATCGTCGTTTATTATCACAAGATGGTATTCTTATTGTTGTCGTGACTTTACATCGTCAAGATAAAAGCATCGCTGCAGGTCCTGAAATTATTTCAAGAGGATTTGTATATGTGCGTGAGTCGGAAAAACTAATGGAAGAAGCAACATCAATCGTTCGTGAAATTGTCGTGAAAAACGGAACACGTCAACCTTTTGATTGGTCAACATTAAAACAGGAAATGCGTGATTCCTTAAATCAATATCTATATGAAAAAACAAAAAGACGTCCAATGATCTTACCGATTATTATGGAAATCTAATCTATACCATCTGATGCCGTTTATAACGGGTTCACTTCAGTGTTGCAAACAATTAAATAGCAAGGCAATGCGCCCGAGATTTTGTAGGTGAAATCTCGGGCGCATTTTTTTGCCCTTCAAAAAGTCAATGAAGGACAAAATGCAGTGATTCACCAAGAAAAAAGTCTTTCATAAAGTGAAACTTCCATCAATGAGGGGTTTCCTTCATCCCCCCACTGATGGTTAGTTGAGGCCCACACGATGTGGGCCTCAGTCCCTACGTCGCTGAAGGGCACTTTCCACTTTTCTTGTATGCATGAACTTTATCTTCAATGACATACTATAAATAAACGTTTTTGAAGAAAGGGGTAGGAATATGAATAATAATGAAACAATACCAAATGAAGAAGGTCATGAAGAAGGAAAATCCTCAACCTTAATCGAAAAGATTCAGCAATTAGGCTCAACGAATGTGCCCCAAATGTCGCAGGATTCTAAAATTCATTGTTTAACTATTGTTGGACAAATTGAAGGGCATATGCAGCTCCCGCCTCAAAATAAAACAACAAAATATGAGCATGTGATTCCACAAATTGTAGCAATCGAACAAAATCCAAATATTGAGGGTCTACTTGTTATTTTAAATACGGTAGGTGGAGATGTAGAAGCAGGTCTCGCTATCGCTGAAATGCTTGCGTCTTTATCTAAGCCGAGTGTGTCCATTGTACTTGGTGGGGGTCATTCGATTGGTGTTCCTATTGCCGTATCATGTGATTATTCATTTATCGCAGAAACGGCAACGATGACCATTCATCCTATTCGGTTAACTGGACTTGTCATTTCTGTTCCGCAAACATTTGAGTATTTAGACAAAATGCAGGATCGAGTGACGAATTTTGTAACAAAGCATTCGAATGTGACTGAGGAAAGCTTTAAAGAATTAATGTTTGAGAAAGGAAACTTAGCACGAGACATTGGAACGAATGTAGTGGGTAGTGAGGCCGTCGAAATTGGGATTATCGATGAAGTAGGTGGAGTTGGTCAAGCGATGAATAAATTGAATCAGATGATTGAAGAAAGGCAAGTTAATCATGAAGAGAAAGGGCTTTTACAATGACATTTTATACGATAATGCCTGCTGATCAAATGTATCCACATGAACATCAAAGACTGATAAACTTTTTTGAAATCATATATAATGGTATTCCAGTTATGGTTGAACACGATGGAGGAAGCTCATTACGGATTGATCGAATTTTAAGTACAGATCCTTCAGATTATATGCATTTAGATATTCAACCTGGCTCTGTAATACCTATCTTTGCTTTGATGAATAAATAGAAAAAGCGACTAGTAGAGCTAAATTATGTTATAATAAGAAATACAAGAACAAGAGAAAGAGCAGCCACAGGGCTGCTTTATTTGTTAAGATAGGTGATATAATGGCGAAAAACAAAAGAAGAACTAGTAGAGGTAAAAAAACAACAGAAAAATTTAAAATCACACTAAAATTTGAACTGATTGGATTAATCATCCTAGGGCTTTCAGTCATCGCCATGGCCAAGCTTGGTGCGGTTGGCCGTTCTATCGTATCGCTAGTTCGCTTTTTTATGGGTGAATGGTACATATTATGTCTAATAGGCTTTATGTTACTTGGCTTTTATTTAATTATTAAACGAACCATGCCTAACTTTTTTGATAGGCATCTAATCGGTCTATACTTCATTATTGCTAGCATTTTGCTATTAAGTCATGTGACATTATTTTCTTTATTAGCAGAAGGGGGCCCATTTGTTAAGCCAAGCGTTATTTTGAATACTTGGGAAATGTTTTGGATGGAGGTTACCGAAAAAACTAGTACAAAGGATCTTGGCGGAGGTATGATTGGGGCCATTTTATTTGCAACCTCGTATTATCTTTTTGATGAAGCAGGATCAAAGATTGTTTCAGTTATCTTTATATTGATTGGAATGGTTCTGTTAACAGGAAAAACGCTAGGTGATTCTCTAGGTAAATTTTTTACTAGTTTAGCAAGTTTCATTAGTGGTCAGTGGCAAGGCTTTACGAATGATATGAAACAATGGAAAACAGAAGCGAAAGAAAAGAAAAAAAATCCAGCGCCTAGACAAAGGAAAATAAAAGAAAAACCAGCTGAGCCTGAGGTAGACCTACCAGTAGATCAGCCAGTAGAACCACTTATTTCAAGCTTTACCGATAATGCTTATGAAGAGCATTCTATTGAGCCAAATCAAGAACAAGTTAAAGAAACCATTCAATCAGAAGAGGTTCATGATGATAAAGCACCGGTTATGAATTTTACTGAAATCGAAAATAAAGACTATAAATTGCCTTCCTTATCCATACTGAAGCAACCGAAAAAAACGGATCAAAGTGGTGAATATCAATTAATTCACGAAAATGCAGCTAAGCTAGAGCGGACATTTGATAGCTTTGGAGTCAAGGCAAAAGTAACACAGGTCTATTTAGGTCCAGCTGTTACAAAATATGAAGTTCATCCAGATGTTGGTGTAAAAGTAAGTCGAATTGTTAGTTTATCAGATGACTTAGCTTTGGCTTTAGCTGCAAAGGATATCCGTATAGAAGCACCGATTCCCGGAAAATCTGCTATTGGAATTGAAGTTCCAAATTCAGAAGTTGCGATGGTTTCATTAAGAGAAGTATTGGAGACAAAAGAAGGAGATAAGCCTGATTCCAAGCTGCAAGTTGCATTAGGTCGTAATATTTCAGGTGAGGCAATTAAGGCAGAACTAAATAAAATGCCTCATTTGCTTGTTGCTGGGGCAACAGGAAGCGGTAAATCTGTATGTATTAACGGTATTATTACAAGTATTCTTATGCGCGCTAAACCACATGAAGTAAAGATGATGATGATTGATCCGAAAATGGTTGAACTGAATGTGTATAATGGTATTCCTCATTTACTGGCGCCAGTTGTGACGAATCCAAAAAAAGCAGCGCAAGCTCTACAAAAAGTTGTGAATGAGATGGAACGCCGCTATGAGCTATTTTCGCATACGGGAACTCGAAATATCCAAGGCTATAATGAATATGTGAATCGTTATAATATCGAGGAAGAAGAAAAACAGCCACTTCTTCCATATATCGTAGTGATCGTCGATGAGTTAGCAGATTTAATGATGGTAGCTTCAAATGATGTTGAGGATGCAATTACTCGTCTAGCACAAATGGCGAGGGCAGCAGGAATTCATTTAATCATTGCAACGCAGCGACCATCAGTTGATGTCATTACGGGGGTTATTAAAGCGAATATACCATCACGTATTGCCTTTAGTGTTTCATCTGCTACAGATTCTCGAACAATCCTAGATATGGGTGGAGCCGAAAAATTACTTGGTCGAGGAGATATGCTGTTTTTACCTGTAGGTGCATCAAAGCCAATTCGTGTTCAAGGAGCATTTTTATCTGATCAGGAAGTAGAAGATGTGGTCAATTACGTGATTTCACAGCAAAAAGCGCAATATAATGAAGAAATGATACCGGATGATCTACCTGAACAAAAAATGAATGACGTGTCTGATGAGATCTATGAAGATGCGGTTGCTTTAATTATAGACATGCAAACAGCATCCGTGTCGATGTTGCAGCGTCGATTCCGTATTGGCTATGCACGAGCAGCTAGACTTATTGACGAAATGGAAGCAAGGGGAGTCGTAGGACCGTATGAAGGCAGTAAACCAAGAACAGTTCTAATAGGTAAAGACGAAGGAGAAGCCCATTTGTCATAGAAAAGCGGAAGGCAAATAATGAAAAGGGTTGTCCCATTGTCCAATAAATGGACATAGGGACAACCCTTTTCATTTCATTCTGCTTCTCCAAAATGCTCGCTGCAGAATGTGAGCAGCATGCTGATTTCTTCATCTTCTAAATCGAAATCAAGTACTTCTTCTGTTGCTTTGGCGATTAGATCATATTTAGCAATTGATTGATTCTCACCATTAATGACATAAATTAAGCGAATTGATAATCCACCTTCTGTAAATAGCTCATCATCTTCTTCTACCTCTATATCGAGTAAGTATTCATAGCGTTCACCCATTAAAATACCAAATGGATCAACTAATTTTTCTACGCTATATTCCTTAATTGCAATCATTCGTTTATCCCTCCAAAACAGATACATCTCATTATACAATAAAAAAAGAATAGCTGAAACTTGCATGATTTTAATTTTGAACTGTATATTTTAAGTATGTGTAAATGTTTAAAAGACTTTCTACATACAAACAATAATTATATTACGGCAATACATATTGAGGAGGATGGTCATGGCAATTGCTTCTGAAATCGTCAAGAAGAAAAGCGGATACAAGCTTCATGTGGTCCCTACCGCAAAATATAAAACGAACACCCTTGTATTAAAAATGAAGGCACCGCTTATAAAGGAAACGGTAACTTTACGCGCACTGCTTCCATATGTTTTACAAAGTAATACAAGTAAATACCCAACGACCCCTTCGCTTCGAGCTTATTTAGATGATTTATACGGAGCGGGATTTTATGTGGATGTAACGAAAAAGGGTGAATATCATATTATTAGCTTTACCGTGGATATCGTAAACGAAAAGTTTTTAAGTGATCCGACCCCACTACTTGAAAAAGCTTTTGCCCTTCTTTCAGAGGTGCTTTTTCATCCGAATACAAAAGGAGAAGCTTTTGACTCCGCAACCGTTGATAATGAAAAGCGATCATTAAAACAAAGAATTCAATCAATTTTTGATGATAAAATGCGCTATGCATCCACACGCTTAGTAGAAGAAATGTGTGCTGCTGAACCGTACGCTTTGGAGGCAAGTGGGAATCTTGAAGATTTAGAAAAAGTGACAGCATCTTCACTATATGAGTATTATCAAAAAGCACTTAACGAAGATGAGATTGATTTATATGTCATCGGAGATGTATCCGAGGAAGTAGTGGATCGCTTAGAAAATCAATATATTTCGCTTTCTGATCGAGAGCCTATAGTCTTGCCAAGACAAGTTGAGAGGAAAATAAGTGAGGAAAAAGAAGTTATTGAAAAATTTGATGTGAAGCAAGGAAAGCTAAATATCGGCTTTCGCTCAAACATATTTTATGGAGATCCAGAGTATTTCGCATTGCAATTATATAATGGATTATTTGGCGGCTTTTCTCATTCTAAGCTATTCATAAATGTTCGGGAAAAGGCTAGTCTTGCCTATTATGCCTCTTCTAGATTAGAGAGTCACAAAGGTCTATTAATCGTAATGTCTGGAATTGAAAACGAAAACTATAGGCAAGCATTGGATATTATTAAAGAGCAATTTACATTGATGCAACAAGGTGATTTTACAGAGGATGAGCTGCAGCAAACAAAAGCAGTTGTGAAAAATCAATTGTTAGAAACGATTGATGTAGCACGAGGCTTAGTTGAAATTCTTTATCATAATGTGATTGCTAAAACAACGATCACCCTTGATGAATGGTTAGAAAAAACAGAAACAATTAAGAAGGAAGAAATCGTTGATGTGGCTAAGCAAATTCAATTAGATACGATTTATTTTTTAACAGGAATGGAGGTGCAAAAATAATGGAAAAAATTCTTTTTGAACAGTTGCAAGAGGAATTATATTATGAAAAATTGGCGAATGGCTTAGATGTGTATATTTTACCGAAATCGGGCTTCAATAAATCATTTGCTACTTTTACAACAAAATATGGTTCAGTCGATAATCATTTTAAATCTTTGACAAAACAAGAGTTTGTTAAGGTACCGGATGGAATTGCTCATTTTCTTGAGCATAAGCTTTTTGAGAAGGAAGATGGAGATGTTTTTCAACAATTCAGTAAGCAAGGTGCTTCTGCAAATGCCTTTACCTCTTTTACGAGAACAGCTTACCTATTTTCAAGCACATCAGAATTCGAGCAAAATTTAACAACATTAATTGATTTTGTTCAAGACCCTTATTTTTCTGAAAAAACGGTTGAAAAAGAGAAAGGAATTATTGGTCAAGAAATTAATATGTATGATGATAATGCAGATTGGCGTTTGTATTTTGGGACGATTGCTAATATGTATCATCACCACCCGGTAAAGATTGATATCGCGGGTACAGTGGAATCCATTGCCCCAATTACAAAAGATATGCTTTATGAGTGCTATCACACCTTCTATCATCCAAGTAATATGCTGTTATTTATTGTTGGACCAGTAGATGCTGAGGCCATTATGGAGCAAATACGTCAAAATCAAAATAGTAAAAAGTATGAACCGCAAGCAGAAATTGAACGGAAGTTTGAAAAGGAACCTGAGACTGTTGCTAAGAAAAAATCAGAGATACAGATGAATGTGCAAACGCCGAAAGTAATGCTTGGTATTAAAGCTTCGAATGTGCAGCAAAGTGGTAAAGAACTATTAAAACGTGAACTAGCAACTAATCTTTATTTAGAAATGCTATTTGGAAAAAGTTCAGCAATCCATGAAAACTTGTACACAAAAGGGTATATTGATCAAAGTTTTTCATATGATTATACTCAGGAGCAAGGGTTTGGTTTTGCATTAATTGGTGGAGATACGACAAAGCCGGATGAATTGGTTGATCAATTGCAGGAGATTTTACTGCAGTCTAAATCAGGTGCGGGCTTGAGTGAATTGAGCTTCAAACGGACGGTTAAAAAGAAAATTGGTTCATTCCTCCGCTCACTTAATTCACCTGAATATGTGGCTAACCAATTTACGAGATATACGTTTAATGAGATGAATTTGTTTGAAGTGGTTTCAGAATTAGAACTATTAACTTTAGCTGATATCCAACAAATAGCAGAGGATCTCATAAATGATGAGAGAATTACCGTCTGTCAAGTATTGCCTAAATAATATGTAAAATCATCCTTGCTAAATACAAAATTACAGGGGGCGCGTATTCGATGAAAAAACGCTTTGCCCTTATTACGGGAGCTAGTGGCGGGATTGGCAAGAAAATTGCCTTAAAACTTGCTAAGGAGAATTATTCGTTGTACTTGCATTACAATCATAATGAAAAAGCAATTCAAGATTTGATGAAGCAGCTGAACTCATTTGATGTGGAATTGATTCCGATTCAAGCTGATTTATCGACAAAAGATGGCTTTAAAAAATTGGTTTCCAATATTTTTGCCCTTCATGCGATTGTGCTAAATAGTGGAAATAGTTATTATGGGCTTATTTCTGATATGGATGAGCAGTTCGTCGCCGATATGGTTCAGCTTCATGTGACTAGTCCATTTCAAATAACTAAAGAACTTTTGCCAAAACTAATGTATCAAGAAGAAGCTGCGATTGTCGCAGTGACTTCGATTTGGGGACAAACAGGTGCATCATGTGAAGTGTTATATTCGATGGTAAAAGGCGGTCAAAATGCGTTTATTAAGGCGCTTAGTAAAGAAGTAGCATTAAACGGAATTCGTGTGAACGCCGTTGCTCCGGGCGCTGTTTCAACGGCGATGCTTGAATCATTTAGTGCAGAGGATTTAGAGTTAATTAAAGGGGATATTCCGATGGGAAGAATGGGCACCCCTGAAGAAATTGCGGAAGCAGTAGCCTTTCTTTTATCAGATAAGGCATCGTATATTACCGGTCAGATTCTTGGTGTGAACGGTGGCTGGTATACTTAATGTGGTCTTGAAAAATTAAGAAATAATATTGAATGGTGATGAATAAATCATCCTTTTCTTAGGCAAGATATCATTGTACTATCTATAAAGGAGGATGATTTTTTCATGTCTGTTTTAGAAAACTGGGATCAATGGAAAAATTTCTTGGGAGACCGATTAAATCAAGGAGAAAGCCAAGGCTTAGATCAGGGTGCTATTAATAATTTAGCCTTTGAAATTGGTGATTACCTTGCACAGCAAGTTGACCCTAAGAATGAACAAGAAAGAGTTTTAGCAGATCTTTGGTCAGTAGCTAGCGATCAAGAAAAACATTCCATCGCAAGCGTAATGGTTAAACTTGTTGAAAATAACGGAACGCAATAAAAAATAACACGTAAACCCCTTCAATTATTGTTGGGGTTTTTTCGTCTTTTCAAGCGAAAAGATTGTATTTTGATATTGGACTTTATGAATCGTAAAATACATAGATTTTTACTTGTTTACCCTTTCAACTTGAATGGAAATACTATATGATAGAGTTTGTACAGAAATCTTTGAACAATGGATATAAGGATATGCTTTACGATTTAAGGAGTGTTATTGTGGAGAAAACAGAATGGTATTTTGAATATGATATTCAAAAAAATAGACCTGGGTTATTAGGGGATATTAGTTCTTTACTTGGGATGCTGTCAATTAATATTATTACAATAAATGGTATTGATGAAGATAAACGTGGAATGCTGTTAATGGCAGAAGATCGTAGAAATATAGAGAGATTCGAATCCATTCTTCAAACAATGGATACGGTAAAGTTAATCAAACTTAGGGAACCTACATTACGTGATCGTTTAGCCGTTAGGCATGGTAGATATATTCATCGGGATGCAGACGAAAAAAACACGTTTCGGTTTGTACGTGACGAACTGGGTTTACTTGTTGATTTTATGGCTGAATTATTTAAACAAGATGGCCATAAGTTAATAGGTATTCGTGGAATGCCTCGTGTCGGGAAGACTGAATCGATTGTTGCTGCTAGCGTATGTGCAAATAAGAGATGGTTGTTTGTTTCATCTACCTTGATTAAACAGACGATAAGAAGTCAGTTAATTGAAGACGAATATAATAATGATAATTTATTTATCCTCGACGGAATTGTTTCTGCACGTCGAGCGAATGAGCGTCATTGGCAGCTTGTTCGTGAAATTATGAGACTAGATGCTGTGAAAGTAATTGAACATCCAGATATTTTTGTTCAGAATACAGAATATACACTTGAAGATTTTGATTACATTATTGAATTAAGGAACAATCCGGAAGAGGAAATTACATATGATGTGGCTGATCAAAATGATCATTTTTCGGCTTCTGAATTTGGATCATTGGACTTTTAATATGGAAGGTGTTTTATTTTGACGGAACTAGGTAACCGATTAAAGGAAGCAAGAGAGGCTAAGGGACTCAGCCTAGATGATTTACAAGATATAACGAAAATTCAAAAACGATATCTTGTCGGAATTGAAGAAGGCAATTATGAGATGATGCCTGGAAAGTTTTATGTACGTGCATTTATTAAGCAATATTGTGAGGCTGTTGGTCTAGATTCAGAAGAGATTTTTGAAGAGTACAAAAGTAATGTTCCGACCTCTATCCATGACGAAATACCCGATCATTTGTCAAGGGTCAAGTCAAGGCAAAATCTTACAGAAAGTCATTCTAAAACAAGAGAAATGCTTCCTAAAATCTTAGGGGCTGTTTTAGTTATCGGTGTAGCTGTGTTAGTTTATGTTCTCGTTACAAACGTAATGAGTAATTCTAAAGACTCAACCAAAGAGAACGACAAGCAAACTGAACAAATCGGGTTTAATGAAAGTAAGGAATTTACGCAAGAAAAGAAAACAAAAACGAATGAAAATTCAAAAGTAGATGAGAACACAAATAATCAAACTACAAAGACAGAAGAAAAGCCAAAGGTTTCACAGGAATTAGCAGTTGTTACTTCAAGTGGGAAAAATAGCACCTATGAATTGAAAAATACTGATGCCTTTACATTGAAATTAATTGCCAAGGGTGATGCTTGGATAGGCGTTACAAATAGTTCTGGAAAATATTTATATCAAGGAATTTTGAAGGCAGAAGAATCCAAAGCATTAGATGTCAAGGATGAAACTACTGTGATTATTAATATTGGAAGAACTCCCGATGTTGATTTATATGTAAATGATGAAAAATTGGCGTATGCTATTTCTCCAACTGAAAAGTTAAGTCAACTTATAACGATAAAATATACAAAAACTAAATAGTCATCTGAGGATGGCTATTTTGCATGATTTTTTGGAGGTTTAACACATTGAATATACCTAATAAGATTACTATTTCTCGTATTTGTTTAATTCCTATTTTTTTAATTATTATGCTTGTTCCCTTTAAATGGGGCCAGTTAACAGTGGGTGAGTATTCATTGCCTGTTAGCCATTTTGTTGGCGCACTTATCTTTATTATTGCTTCGACAACGGATTGGATAGACGGTCATTATGCACGTAAACATAATTTAGTGACAAACTTAGGGAAGTTTTTAGACCCACTTGCTGATAAATTATTAGTGTCAGCAGCTTTAATTGTATTAGTAGATTTAGATTTAATGTATGGTCAAGCTTGGATTGCCATTGTTATTATTAGTCGTGAATTTGCAGTTACGGGATTGCGACTTGTACTTGCTGGTACTGGAGAAGTCGTTGCTGCAAATATGCTTGGAAAAATAAAAACATGGGCACAAATTGTGGCTATTTCAGCCTTGTTATTACATAATCTTCCGTTTGAAATGATTTCTCTACCATTTGGTAATATTACATTATGGATCGCGTTAATTTTCACTATTTGGTCAGGCTTAGATTATTTTGTAAAAAATAAAGCCGTATTTGCCAATTCTAAGTAATGAAGAATGGAGAGGATGTTTTCATGGATGCCGAAATTATTGCGGTAGGTTCTGAACTATTATTGGGGCAAATTGTTAATACGAATGGCCGCTTTTTATCACAACAGTTTGCTGAAATTGGGATTAATGTTTTTTATCATACTGTCGTTGGTGATAATAATTTGAGGCTGAAGCAAGCCATCGAAATTGCAGAATCACGTGCAAATTTAATTGTTTTTACAGGCGGATTAGGACCTACAAAAGATGATTTAACGAAGGAAACTATTGCACGTCATTTAGGAAAAAAGCTTGTATTCGATGAAGACGCACTAAATTCAATTGAAGCCTTCTTTAGTAAAAGGGGGCGGACAATGACTGAAAATAATAAAAAGCAAGCTCTTGTTTTAGATGGGTGTGACGTATTGAAAAATGACCATGGAATGGCTCCAGGAATGATCCTTACGAAATCGGGAATTACCTATATGTTATTACCCGGTCCACCTAAAGAAATGGAGCCAATGTTTTTAAGCTATGGTTATGCAAAAATACATGAAAAACTGGAAAGTCGGGATCGAATAGAATCTAAGGTACTTCGTTTTTATGGAATAGGCGAAGCAGAATTAGAAACAGTGATTGAAGACTTGTTAGATAATCAAACGAATCCAACCATTGCTCCACTTGCAGCTGATGGTGAAGTTACGCTCCGTATTACCGCCAAGGATGAATCAAGGGAAAGGTGTGAGGCACTTATTTCTCAAGTGGAAGCCGAAATTCTTGCTCGAGTTGGTCAGTTTTATTATGGCAGTAATCAAACGTCGCTCATTCAAGAACTTGTGAAGGAATTGAAAAATAGAAACTTGACGATTTCAGTAGCAGAAAGTTTGACCGGTGGTATGTTCCAAGAACAGCTAACAACAATTCCTGGTGTTAGTCAGGTGTTTAGAGGTGGAGTTGTTAGCTATGCCACTGATGTAAAAGCAAAAATACTACATGTGAGTGATGAGACAATTTCACAGCATGGTGTTGTAAGTCAGCAGTGTGCTTTAGAGATGGCGACAAATGTACGAATTGAATTGGATAGTGATATCGGAATTAGCTTCACTGGAGTAGCTGGTCCCGATGAACAGGAAGGTAAACCGGCAGGTACAGTGTTTATCGGAGTTTCCTATCGAGATGGTCGTTCACATGTTGAACCACTACAGCTTTCTGGAAGCCGACCACAAATCCGAATTCGTACTGTTAAATATGGCTGTCATTATTTACTACGAGATATTCAAAAGTTTTAAGATTGGGGCTTCTTTTTGAAGCTCTGTTTTTTTTCAACAAATCCACGATTTTCACTTTATTAAACTATAGCTTTTCCATAAACAGTTTATTTAGGAAAATTCAATTTTAATCCGAAAATTTGCTATAAAATAATGATTTATTTTATAGATTTCCGTATTTTAGTAAAAAATTCTCAGATAAAATAATCGAATAAATGTTCGTCTTTTTGCTTGGCAAATGATCTAAAACAGGTTATAGTTAAGTTAGGTTTTGAGACAAGATATGAACATCTAGATCAAAAACAATGATAAACATGAATGGTTTAAGTTTATATAAATGAGGAGGAAATAGAGTGAGTGATCGTCAAGCGGCGTTAGATATGGCATTAAAGCAAATTGAAAAGCAATTCGGTAAAGGTTCTGTTATGAAACTTGGAGAGCAGTCTGATCGAAGAATTTCTACTATATCAAGTGGTTCTTTAGCAGTGGATGTAGCATTAGGAGTGGGCGGTTATCCAAGAGGAAGAATTATTGAAATATACGGACCTGAAAGTTCAGGTAAAACGACATTTGCTTTGAGTGCGATTGCTGAAGTACAAGCACTAGGCGGAACCGCTGCCTTTATAGATGCTGAGCATGCACTTGATCCCGATTATTCACAAAAATTGGGTGTTGATATTGATGAACTATTACTTTCACAACCAGATACAGGTGAACAAGGTCTTGAAATTTGTGAAGCTCTAGTACGAAGTGGTGCGGTAGATATTATTGTAATCGACTCTGTGGCAGCATTAGTTCCGAAAGCGGAAATTGAAGGTGAAATGGGAGACTCTCATATGGGGTTACAAGCAAGACTGATGTCCCAAGCGCTTAGAAAACTTTCCGGTGCTATTAATAAATCCAATACGATTGCTATTTTCATCAATCAAGTTCGTGAAAAAATTGGCGTGATGTTTGGAAATCCTGAAACAACAACAGGTGGACGTGCGCTTAAATTCTACTCAACTATTCGTGTTGAAGTTCGTCGTGCTGAACAATTGAAGCAAGGCAATGAAATCGTCGGAAATAGAACGAAAGTAAAAATTGTGAAAAATAAAGTGGCTCCTCCTTTCCGCACAGCGGAAGTCGATATTATGTATGGAGAAGGAATTTCATACGAAGGTGAAATTGTTGATATGGGTGCAGAGCTTGATATTGTTGAAAAAAGTGGATCATGGTATTCATATAATGGTGAGCGTCTTGGACAAGGTCGTGAAAATGCCAAGCTCTTCTTAAAAGAAAACAAAGAGTTGGCAAAAGAGATAGCTACAAAAATTCGAAATCACTATAGTTTGGATGGCGATCACCATTTACCAGAAGAAGATAAAGGTAACTCAGATGACGAACAAATTGAACTTTTAGATTAATTTTACTATGCATGAAAACAGACCTACCCATAATAATGGTTGAGGTCTGTTTTTGAATGAATAGTATTTCAATAATGGTGGATATTTGATGATTTTAAAGTTTTTTAATGATTGTTAGTTTTTTGTAAAATTAGTTTGCAAGAAAAGATAAAAGAATAATAAGAAAACCATATGTGTAGCTACTTGACAATAAAATTCCTCAACTATACAATTAACATGTATATTTTACATTTTTTCAAACTGAAATTTTGAAAATGAAGTGCTTTATATTGAACGTAAGTACAATGTATTGCCGACTGTTAAATTTTATTTTGTAAAAAGTTCATAGCAAGGGGAGGTGAAATGATGGAACCCATGACAATCATCTTCACTTTGCTTGGCCTAGTCGTCGGTGCAGTTGTTGGCTATTTTGTTCACAAATCAAAGTTTGAAAACAAAATAGCAGGGGCAAAGGGCTCTGCTGGACAAATCCTAGAGGATGCTAAACGCGAAGCAGATGCACTTAAAAAAGAAGCCTTATTGGAAGCAAAAGATGAAATTCATAAAATTCGTAATGACTCTGATCGCGAAGTGCGTGAAAGAAGAAACGAATTACAAAAACAAGAAAATCGATTATTGCAGAAAGAAGAGAATTTAGATCGTAAAGGTGAATCGTTAGATAAACGAGAAACTCTTTTAGAGAAGAAAGAAGATTCTCTTAACCAAAGACAACAGCATATTGAAGAGTTGGAAAGCAAAGTGGACGAGATGGTTCATAAGCAACAATCAGAGCTTGAACGTATATCAGGTTTGACACGTGAAGAGGCAAAAGCGATCATTATTGATCGTCTTGACAATGAGCTTGCTCATGATGCTGCGCTTATGATTAAAGAAAGTGAAACCCGAGCTAAAGAAGAAGCGGATAAGAAAGCAAAAGAAATTCTTTCAATTGCTATTCAACGCTGTGCAGCAGATCATGTTGCAGAAACAACTGTCTCTGTTGTAAATCTTCCAAATGATGAAATGAAGGGCCGGATTATCGGACGTGAAGGAAGAAATATTCGGACACTTGAAACACTTACTGGGATAGACCTCATTATTGACGATACGCCAGAAGCGGTTATTTTGTCAGGGTTTGACCCAATTAGACGGGAAACAGCTCGCTTAGCTTTAGAAAAATTAGTCCAAGACGGACGAATTCATCCAGCCCGAATTGAGGAAATGGTAGATAAAGCAAGACGCGAAGTAGATGAACATATTCGTGAAATCGGTGAACAAACAACTTTTGAAGTGGGTGTTCACGGGCTCCATCCCGACCTCATCAAGATTCTTGGTCGTTTGAAATTCCGTACGAGTTATGGTCAAAACGTGTTAAAGCACTCCATTGAAGTTGCTCAGTTATGCGGTTTATTAGCCGCAGAGCTAGGCGAAGATGAAGTACTGGCACGTCGTGCAGGGTTAATGCATGATATTGGTAAAGCAATTGACCATGAAGTGGAAGGAAGCCATGTAGAAATCGGTGTTGAATTAGCAACGAAATATAAAGAGCATCCTGTTGTTATCAACAGTATTGCTTCGCATCACGGAGATACTGAGCCAACTTCTATCATTGCTATACTTGTAGCAGCTGCAGATGCATTGTCAGCTGCAAGACCAGGCGCTCGAAGTGAAACACTTGAAAATTATATTCGACGTCTTGAAAAACTTGAAGAAATTTCTGAATCTTATGATGGCGTTGAGAAATCCTTTGCCATTCAAGCAGGACGCGAGGTACGTATTATTGTGAAGCCTGAACAAATTGATGACTTATCTGCTCATCGTTTGGCAAGAGATATTCGAAAACGAATCGAAGAAGAGTTAGATTATCCTGGACATATTAAAGTAACGGTAATTAGAGAAACTAGAGCCGTTGAATATGCTAAATAATACGAAGTGGCGTATGCCACTTCGTATTATTTTTTTAGTATGATACAATATATACAGAGTGTGAATGAAAAAGAATTGTGTAATTAGAAAGGGATTTTTAATGAAATTATTATTTATCGGTGATGTGGTTGGCTCCCTAGGTAGGGATATGGTCAAAGAATATCTTCCAAAATTAAAAGAAAAATATCGTCCGCAAATTACCATTATTAACGGTGAAAATGCTGCAGGTGGTCGCGGTATAACAGAGAAAATATACCGTGAGTTTCTTGAGTGGGGGGCGCAAGCTGTAACAATGGGCAACCATACTTGGGATAATCGAGAAATATTTACATTTATTGATGATGCAAAATATCTGGTTCGTCCAGCAAACTTTCCTGAAGGAACGCCTGGTGAAGGATTGAAATTTTTAAAATTAAATCAGCTTGAAATAGCGGTCATTAATTTACAAGCTCGAACGTTTATGCCCGCACTTGATTGTCCATTTCTAAAAGCAGATGAGCTTATTCAAGAAGCTCAAAAAAGAACGCCGATTATTTTCGTCGACTTCCATGGTGAAGCGACAAGTGAAAAACAGGCGATGGGTTGGTATTTAGATGGAAAAGTGACGGCGGTCGTCGGCACACATACACATGTACAAACAGCTGATCATCGTATATTACCAAGTGGGACTGCGTATATATCAGACGTCGGGATGACTGGTCCTTATGATGGAATTCTTGGTATGGAAAGAGGAGCCGTGATTCATCGCTTTTTAACTAGTCTTCCCGTGCGATTCGAAGTTCCAAAGGAAGGACGCACCTTATTAAGCGGAGTCGTAATCGATATTGATGAAAAAAGTGGAAAAGCAAAGAAAATAGATCGTATTTTAATAAATGAAGATCATCCGTTTATGCATTAATCAGATGAAGTAACAAGCAGCCAATCTATACAGGTTGCTTGTTTTTTTGTCATACAAGTTTCATTCATTGAATATAGTAGCAGTGGAAGTAGTCATACCTGTTGAGCCATGATTCAATCGGTAAGGGAAAACAAGGAGGACTAGGAATGGTGGAAATATTAAAGGTTTCAGCAAAATCTAATCCTAATTCTGTAGCTGGCGCACTAGCAGGGGTCCTAAGAGAAAGAGGAGCCGCCGAAATTCAAGCGATTGGAGCAGGTGCGTTAAACCAAGCCGTTAAGGCAGTAGCAATTGCAAGGGGCTTTGTTGCCCCTAGTGGAGTTGATTTAATTTGCATTCCTGCCTTTACAGATATTTTGATTGATGGTGAGGAAAGGACAGCCATTAAATTAATAATTGAACCTAGATAGCAATATTCGTACATGTCCTGTTTGTCTAATGACAAGCAGGTTCTTTTTATACTTGGAGAAAGTTTAGCTTCCTTAGCAATAATATTGTTAAAGCTAGCCTTTGATTTAAATTGTTTCATCAGAAGGAGATGAAAATATGAAAATTTTTGATGCTCATTGTGATGTGTTAATGAAAATGTTTGTGGATTCAAAGATATCTTTCAATGACAGTGAAAAATTACATATAACGAAGCAATCCTTACTAAATAATGACGCAAAGGTTCAATGTTTTGCTATTTATATTCCTGAGAATGTTCATCCAGATTTGAGATTTTCCGCTGCGTTACAGATGGTCGACCTGTTTTATGAAAAAATTTTAGTAGAGCGAGAAATGAAGTTGATCTGCTCATATGAGGATATTGTAGCTATCGAAGAGAGTGAAATCGGAGCAATCCTCACTTTAGAAGGTTGTGATTGTATTGGACAGGATATATTGAAGTTACAGACTTTACTGAGGCTTGGTGTCACATCGGTTGGTTTAACATGGAATTATGCAAATAATGTCGCAGATGGTGCATTGGAACCTAGGGGAGCGGGTGTTTCAGGCTTTGGTCAAGATGTGATTCGTTTATTAAATGAGAAGTCAATTTGGTGTGATGTTTCCCACTTATCCGAAGCGGCCTTTTGGGATACCATTCAGTTAGCTAATCACCCAATTGCCTCTCATTCAAATGTATATAACATATGTAATCATCCACGTAATTTAAAGGATGACCAAATTCAGGCATTGCTTAAAAAGAATGCGGTAATCGGTGTTACATTTGTACCACAGTTTTTAACTAATCAACCGAGTGCATCTATTACGGATCTTTTGCAACATATTGATTATATTGCTAGTCTTGGTGGTGAACATCAAATTGGATTAGGGTCTGATTTTGATGGAATAGAACAAACGGTGAATCAGTTATCTTCCTATCGCGAGTATCATAACTTGGTTAATGCATTAGTAAAACACTATTCAGCTGATTTTGTAAAAGGTGTTTTATTTAAAAATTTTGCAAGTCATTTCCCTCAATAGTTTGATTTAATTTCCATAACAGTGAACTTTGTTTGAATTTTCAGAAATTTTTTAAAAAGCGTGAGCAAAGTAGTTGATTTTTTATGAACATAACGCTAGAATGAAGGCATTTAATACACCTATTTTTTTAAATTAATAGATTTTTCAACTAGTATCTATTAATATGATTTTGAAAAGGGTGCAGCTATATTTCAATATGTTGTAGATAAAATGAACGTATCCAAAGGGAGTGTAAGTCATGATCAATCAACTTTCATGGAAGGTTGGCGGACAACAAGGGGAAGGTATTGAGAGTACTGGGGAAATTTTTTGTATTGCTCTAAACCGTTTAGGTTACTACTTGTATGGTTACCGTCATTTTTCATCACGTATTAAGGGAGGACACACGAATAATAAAATTCGTGTAAGTACAACAGAAACACGTGCAGTCTCTGATGATTTAGATATCTTAGTTGCGTTCGACCAAGAAACAATAGATGTTAATTATCATGAAATGCATAATGGTAGTATTATCATTGCTGATTCGAAATTCAACCCTATGAAGCCTGCTGATACAAATGCTTCTCTTTATATGGTTCCATTCACTGAAATTGCTACTGAACTGGGAACATCATTAATGAAAAACATGGTTGCAATTGGTGCATCATGTGCTGTTTTAGGAATGGAAACAGAAGTTTTCAGCGAAGTAGTTAATGAGATTTTTGGCCGTAAAGGCGAAGCGGTTGTTCAAAAGAATATGGATGCTATTGCAGCAGGCTATGAATATATGAAAAAAGAACTTGGCTCAAAAGTTGGAGTCATGCAGTTAGAAAAAGCAGATGGCAAAAAGCGTTTATTCATGATTGGTAATGATGCGATTGCACTTGGTGCGTTAGCAGCAGGTTGTCGCTTCATGGCAGCTTATCCGATTACGCCAGCATCTGATATTATGGAGTATTTGATTAAAAAGCTACCAAAACTAGGTGGTACTGTCATTCAAACGGAGGATGAAATTGCAGCTGCTACGATGGCTATAGGAGCCAATTATGCTGGGGTAAGAACAATTACTGCATCTGCAGGCCCTGGACTTTCTTTGAAGGCGGAAGCTATTGGACTCGCTGGTATGACTGAAACACCGATTGTAATCGTAGATACCCAACGTGGTGGCCCTTCTACTGGATTAGCAACTAAAACGGAACAATCTGATTTAATGGCTATGATTTATGGTACACACGGGGAAATCCCCAAAATTGTTATGGCGCCAAGTACGGTAGAAGAGGCATTTTATGATGCAGCAGAAGCATTTAACCTTGCGGATGAATACCAATGCCCAGTTATTATTTTAACTGATTTGCAGTTGTCATTAGGTAAGCAAACGGTAGAACCTCTTGATCGCAGTAAGGTAGAAATTCGCCGTGGTAAATTAGTAGATTACGATTTACCGGAAAATGAAGCAGCGGATCATGAATATTTCAAACGTTATGAAGTAACTGAAGATGGCGTATCACGTCGTCCAATTCCTGGGGTGAAAAACGGTATTCATCATGTAACAGGTATTGAACATAATGAAATAGGAAGACCATTTGAAGGAGCAGCAAACCGTAAAGTTCAAATGGATAAGCGTATGCGGAAAATTAAAAATATTCATTTTGACACACCCGTTTATAAAAATGCACCGTTTGCAGAAGCAGATTTATTAATTGTCGGCTTTAACTCAACACGCGGTGCAATCGAAGAGGCGACAGAGCGCTTAATAGCGGACGGAATTAAAGTAAATCATGCGCAAATTCGTCTGATTCATCCATTCCCTACTGACGAATTGTTACCTTTAGTAGAATCAGCGAAAAAAGTAATTGTAATTGAACAAAATGCGACAGGACAATTGGCAAGCCTAATCAAAATGAATGTTGGCTATCATAATAAGATTTCAAGCATTTTAAAATATGATGGTAATCCTTTCCTACCGCATGAAATTCACACCCAATGCAAGGAGTTGTTCCAATATGGCAACATTTAAAGAATTTCGTAATGATGTAAAACCTAACTGGTGTCCAGGTTGTGGTGATTTTTCTGTTCAAGCAGCTATTCAACGTGCGGCGGCAAATGTTGGACTTGAGCCGGAAAATTTAGCACTCATTTCTGGGATTGGTTGTTCGGGTCGTCTTGCAGGTTATATTAAATCCTATGGTTTCCACGGGATCCATGGTCGTTCCCTTCCAATTGCCCAAGGTGTAAAAATGGCAAACCGTGAGCTAACGGTTATTGCCTCTGGCGGTGATGGCGATGGGTATGCAATTGGTATGGGGCATACCATTCATGCGATCCGTCGTAATATTGATATTACTTATATCGTCATGGATAACCAAATATACGGCTTAACAAAGGGACAAACATCCCCTCGTTCAGCTACTGGATTTAAGACAAAGTCTACTCCAGATGGATCAATTGAACAAACTGTTTCACCAATGCAACTTGCTCTTTCAGCAGGTGCTACATTTGTTGCTCAAAGCTTTTCAACGGATCTAAAAGACTTAACTGCTATAATTGAAGCAGGTATCAAGCATAAAGGCTTCTCGTTTATTAACGTGTTTAGTCCATGTGTGACATACAATAAAATCAACACATATGATTGGTTTAAAGAGCACTTAACGAAATTAAATACCATTGAAGACTATGACTCAACAAATAAAAAATTAGCAATGCAAACGATAATGGAACATGAAGGTTTAGTGACAGGCATTATTTACCAAAATGAATCGCAGCCTTCTTACCAAGAACTTATTCCTGGTTATAAAGAAGAAGCATTATCAAAAGCAGATTTAACCTTAGATCAAGCGCATTTTGATAAATTAGTTGCCGAATTTATGTAAAATTGAAAAGCGGAAGGCGCTGGATGCCTGCGGCTAGACAGTTTGAAAGGCTCCACTGATTTGTTTACTCAGTGGAGTTACATGCTAATATCCATCAGAAAAAGTTCACTCACAAATCGGAGTGAACTTTTTTCAAATCAATTATGATATACTGCATGATGGTTTGCATAACTGGCTATAACAGCCAGTTTTATTTAAAACCATGAGCAATGGTGTCTACGATTACGACTGCTACGAACATGATCATGGTCACGACGGTTACAACGACGAACAGCACGGCAGAAATCATCTTGGTCGAATTCAACTCTTATATTAAAATCTCTGTCTCTGTCTCTATCTCTATCTCTATCACGGTCGTGATCTCGATTATGATCACGGCGGTCACAACGACGTACAGCACGACAGAAATCATCTTGGTCGAACTCAGCTCTTATGTTGAAGTCTCTGTCACGATCTCTGTCTCTATCTCTATCATGGTCACGATGTCTGTTGCACCCACAAAAACAATTACCAAAACCCATCTAAGCCACTCCTTATTGATGATTAATTTGTTTTACGTGATAGTCTATGCAGAAGTGGACGAGTGGTATAGGATAATGACCTATAAATAAAATTATTTTAAAGTTTTTTAAGTTTTTTCGCTTTTCTAAAAAGTGGTAATGAAAATCAAATATTATTGTTTATCAAAGCTAAAAGTTTTATACTATAGTAATGTGTATGTTTTACTTTTTTTGAAAGGGGATTACCATGAACGAAAAGCAACGTTTAGAATCACAACAAGTACAGGCTGAAACACCAGCGGACAAAAAATCCGAAAAGGACTACAGTAAGTACTTTCAAGCAGTTTATGTTCCACCATCCTTAAAGGACGCGAAACAACGTGGTAAGGAAGATATTAAATATAAAGATGATTTTGCCATTCCAGAAGAGTTTCGTGGAATGGGAAATGGTAAGAAATTTTATATTCGTACGTACGGATGTCAAATGAATGAACACGATACAGAAGTAATGGCTGGAATTTTCATGGCACTAGGTTATGAGGCAACCGATTCTGTTGAGGATGCAAATGTTATTTTACTGAATACTTGTGCTATCCGTGAAAATGCAGAGAATAAAGTATTTGGTGAACTAGGACATTTAAAACCAATGAAGCTAGAAAGACCAGATTTATTGTTAGGTGTCTGTGGGTGTATGTCTCAAGAAGAATCTGTCGTAAACCGCATTCTAGAGAAGCATCACTTTGTGGATATGATTTTTGGAACGCATAATATTCACCGCCTTCCTCAAATTTTAAATGAAGCGTATCTATCGAAAGAAATGGTCGTTGAAGTGTGGTCCAAAGAAGGGGATGTTATTGAAAACCTTCCAAAAGAGCGCAAAGGGAACATTAAAGCATGGGTTAATATTATGTATGGCTGTGATAAGTTCTGTACGTACTGTATTGTTCCATTTACACGTGGTAAAGAACGTAGTCGTAGACCAGAAGATATTATTCAAGAAGTACGTCAGTTAGCGGCACAAGGCTATCAAGAAATTACCTTACTTGGTCAAAATGTTAATGCCTACGGAAAAGATTTCACAGACATTAACTATCGTTTAGCTGATTTAATGGATGAAATCCGTAAAATTGATATTCCGCGTGTTCGTTTTATGACGAGTCATCCTTGGGACTTTGATGATCACTTAATTGAAGTGCTTGCAAAAGGCGGGAATTTAGTGGATCATATTCACCTTCCAGTCCAATCCGGAAGCAATGAAGTGTTGAAAATCATGGCACGTAAATATTCTCGTGAGGATTATATAGCGCTCATACAGAAGATAAAAGAATCGATTCCCACTCTTTCATTAACAACCGATATCATTGTTGGTTATCCGAATGAAACGGAAGAGCAGTTTGAAGAAACCATATCTTTGTATCGAGAAGTTGGTTTTGATACAGCGTACACTTATATTTATTCACCTCGTGAAGGTACGCCAGCTGCAAAAATGCAAGATAATGTACCAATGGAAGTAAAAAAGGCACGTCTACAACGACTAAATGCTTTAGTGAATGAACATTCTGCAGAAGTCATGAAAGAGTACCAAGATAAGATTGTAGAAGTGCTTGTTGAAGGGGAAAGCAAGAATAACCCTGATGTTTTAGCTGGTTATACAACTAAAAGTAAGCTGGTGAACTTTAGTGGACCAAAATCTATTGTTGGTCAAATTGTGAAGGTGAAAATCACTGAAGCAAGAACTTGGTCATTAAATGGAGAGTTGGTTGAAGAGGTATCAGCAATCGAGGTGGAGTAAAATGACGAAGTATACAAAAGACGACATTTTAACTAAAGCAGCAGAACTTGCAGAAATGATTGCTACAACTGAGGAAGTAGATTTTTTTAAACGAGCTGAAGCACAGATTAACGAAAATCAAAAAGTTCGTAATCTGATCGCCCAAATTAAAGGTCTACAAAAACAAGCAGTAAACCTACAACATTATGGGAAAGACCAAGCATACAAAGATGTGCAATCAAAAATTGATGCGCTAGAAAAAGAATTAGATGAAATTCCAGTAGTCCAACAATTTAAACAAACACAAGTTGATGTAAATGACTTATTACAAATAGTTGCTTCACAAGTATCTAATAAAGTGACGGACTTAATTATTGAATCAACAAATGGCGATCTTCTCCGTGGCGAAACAGGCTCAAATATACAAGCAAGCGGTGAAAGCTGTTCTTAAATTTGAATGGAAGCATATATGAATGGGTGACACAAAAGGTTCTTGATTGACTTTTTAGTGTCACCCGTTCATTTTTATATAGGCTTTATTTAACAATATTGTAGATGGCAATCTTATGTTTTAATGATTTTCTACTAGCGGTTTATGAAATATAATACCTCAAATCGTTTCCAATCCCAATCCTTTACCTCTCGCCCATTCGTGACACATATCCCAAAAGATAAGCATAAAATAACCTAGATTAAAAATTAAAAACAGTTTTCCATATAAATAATTATTCGCACACTAGACTTTTACCATGCATACGATGAAGGGAAACTGTATGAGGAGGGTTCGCTAGCATGTCACAACAATACAGAGAGATTATTACAAAAGCGGTGGTGGCAAAGGGACGCAAATTTAATAAGTCCTCTCACACCATTTGCCCGGCTCATCATCCTTCTAGCATTCTAGGTTGTTGGATCATTAATCATAAATATGAAGCGATAAAAGTCGGCAAAAAAGTAGAAATTCATGGCAGCTACGAGATTAACGTTTGGTATTCTCATAACCATAATACGAAAACCGAAGTTGTTACTGAAAAAGTACAATATACCGACGTTATATCTATTCGATATCGTGATCCAGATTGCTTTGATGACCAAGATATTATCGCAAAAGCGGTACAACAACCAAACTGTTTAGAGGCTATTATTTCTCCAAACGGACAGGATATTCTTGTTCGTGTGGAAAGAGAGTTTTTTGTAGAAGTAATTGGCGAAACAAAGATTTGTGTCGCTGTAAGCCCGAATGGTCGCTGTGAGGATGATTGGGACGTAGATTTAGATGATGATGAGTTTGAAGACCTTGACCCGGATTTTCTTGATGAATTTGAAGATGAATAAGCTTTTATTAACCGGATGATATTCCCTCATCCGGTTTTATTATAGGTAAAGGGTCGGAGCTTCGCATATATATTTAGTGTGAACTCTTGATTTTGAGAAAAATCAGGTTTGGCTTGGAGCTAGATAATGGCGTGGCTACGGTCCAACACCTTTGTTCTTTGTCTATATTTTTCGAAATCATGAATTGAGGCTTTGACTCTATGTTGATTTTATAGGGTCGGAGCTTCGCATATATATTTAGTGTGAACTCTTGATTTTGAGAAAAATCAGGTTTGGCTTGGAGCTAGATAATGGCGTGGCTACGGTCCAACACCTTTGTTCTTTGTCTGTATTTTTCGAAATCATGTATTGCGGCTTAGAATCTATGTTGGTTTTATAGGGTCAACACCGTTATAATGAATGGAATATTTTCTTGGTAAATGAAAAAGTATCCTAACAACTTGAGCCTGTCTAGGTTATGATATAATTAAGTTTACAAGAATATTGTTTGGAAAGGTTTTGACATAATGGCTGGATATACGCCGATGATTCAACAATACTTAAAAATTAAGGCAGAGTATCAGGATGCCTTTTTATTTTTTCGTTTAGGCGATTTTTATGAGATGTTCTTTGAGGATGCCATAAATGCATCACAGGAACTTGAAATTACATTAACGGGCCGAGAAGGTGGGGGTGAGGAGCGCATACCGATGTGCGGAATTCCATATCATTCTGCGGCCAATTATATTGATACATTAATAGAAAAAGGATATAAAGTTGCGATTTGCGAGCAAATGGAAGATGCAAAGCAAACAAAGGGAATGGTTCGCCGTGAAGTGATTCAACTAATCACACCAGGGACGAAAATGGACGGCAAAAACTTGAGTGAGAAGGAAAATAACTTCATTGCCTCGATTACCGATTTTACAGATGATACATTTGGTTTTGCCTATACGGATCTTTCAACGGGTGAAAGTAAAGTGACGTTAATGAGCAGCTTTGAGGAAGTCATGAATGAATTTGCCATTCTTGGAGCAAGCGAGGTTGTCCTTGCGAGCGATTTTAATGAGGAATGGAAAAAGAAATTACAAGAACGTGGGGCTAAGGCCATATCAGTCGAAGATTCACCTAAAAAAAGTGAATCATTCACCATGTTACTTCATCAATTGTACCAAGATAAACAAGCTACCACTGTAACACGCTTATTACAGTACTTATACCGAACTCAAAAACGTTCGCTTGATCATCTGCAACCTGTACAAGCATATGAAACATCGCATTATATGAAAATTGATTATTATTCAAAAAGAAATTTAGAGTTAACAGAAACCATTCGCTCAAAAGGAAAAAAAGGGTCGTTGCTATGGTTATTAGATGAAACGAAAACAGCAATGGGTGGTCGTCTTTTAAAACAGTGGTTAGATCGACCACTAATTGATAAAAAACAAATAGAACATCGTCAACATATTGTTGAAATTTTAATAAAGAAATATTTTGAGAGACAGGATTTGCGCGAGCGATTTAAAGAAGTGTATGATCTTGAACGTTTGGCTGGCCGTGTTGCCTTTGGAAATGTGAATGCAAGGGATTTAATGCAGCTAAAGCGTTCCTTACAGCAGGTGCCAATTATTCGAGAAATTGTCCAGTCGCTTGACGAATCAAAGGATATTTTAGCTCTTGCGGAGCGGCTTGACCCATGTGAAGAAGTGACAGATTTACTTGAAATGTCTATTGTTGAAAATCCTCCACTTTCTGTGAAAGAGGGCAATTTTATTCAAGATGGTTATAATACTGAGCTTGACACCTATCGCGATGCGAGTCGAAACGGTAAAACGTGGATTGCGCAGTTGGAGCGTGAAGAACGCGAGCGTACAGGTATTAAATCATTGAAAATCGGTTATAATCGCGTGTTTGGTTACTATATCGAAGTGACACGCGCGAATCTGCATCTCTTAGAAGAAGGACGATATGAGCGAAAACAGACGCTTACTAATGCTGAACGCTTTATCACTCCAGAACTGAAAGAGAAGGAAGCACTCATCCTCCAGGCTGAAGAAAAAATGATAAGTTTGGAATATGAATTGTTCTTGAACATCCGTGAACAAGTGAAAGAGCAAATTCCACGTCTTCAAGCGCTAGCAAAAGCAGTCAGTGAACTTGATGTCTTGCAATGCTTTGCGACGATTAGTGAAGAACGTCACTATGTGAAGCCTGTATTTTCTGATGACCGTAAATTGGTGTTAAAGGATGGACGACATCCCGTTGTAGAAAAAGTGTTACAGTCACAAGAGTATGTTCCAAATGATTGCTTGATGAATGCGGAACGTGAGTTGCTTCTCATTACAGGTCCAAATATGTCTGGTAAAAGTACGTATATGCGCCAGGTGGCATTAATTGCTATTCTTGCTCAAATCGGCTGCTATGTATCAGCAAGTGAAGCGGTACTTCCAATCTTTGATAAGGTATTTACGAGAATTGGTGCGGCAGACGACCTCATTTCAGGACAAAGTACATTTATGGTCGAAATGCTTGAAGCACGAAATGCCATCGTTAATGCAACTGCCAATAGTTTAATATTATTCGATGAAATTGGCCGTGGGACTTCAACGTATGATGGTATGGCGCTTGCTCAGGCAATGATTGAATATATCCATGAACATATCGGAGCAAAAACGCTCTTTTCTACTCACTACCATGAATTAACTGTATTGGCTGATGAACTATTGCGATTAGAAAATATTCATGTAAGTGCGATTGAGAAAAATGGAAATGTCGTTTTCCTTCACAAAATCAAAGAAGGACCAGCCGATAAAAGCTATGGGATTCATGTGGCCAAGTTAGCTGAGTTACCAATACAAGTGATTACTCGTGCAGCTGAAATTTTAGCTAGGCTCGAAAATGAAGACAATCAAGCGGTTGTAGTGAAAGAACAAGCAGTTCCAGTTCCAGTTGTGGAACATGATATGGCTCAATTATCTTTTTTTGCTGAAGAAGCAGCTGTACCTGAGAAAAAAACACCATCTACAAAAGAAAAGCAAGTACTTCAGGATTTAAAAGAACTTGAAATTCTTGAAATGACACCACTTGAAGCGATGAACATTTTATATCAGTTGCATAAAAAATTGAAATAAAAAAGAAATGAGGCGAAATGAATGGGAAAAATCGTACAACTCGATGAGGCACTTTCGAATAAAATTGCAGCTGGAGAAGTTGTGGAACGCCCAGCCTCAGTTGTCAAAGAATTGCTTGAAAATGCAATAGACGCTAATAGCACTATTGTTGAAATTGAAGTGATCGAAGCAGGACTTGAGTCGATTCGCATTGTTGATAATGGAGATGGGATTCTAGCGGAAGATGTGGAACATGCTTTTAAACGTCATGCGACTAGTAAAATTAAAGATGAAAATGACTTGTTCCGTATTCGTACGTTAGGTTTTCGTGGGGAGGCGATGCCAAGTATTGCTTCTGTTTCCCATTTTGAATTAAAAACAAGCACGGGGGATGAAGCAGGTACTCGGATTGTGCTAGATGGAGGAGTTGTGAAAGAATTAGAAGCGGCCCCTAGTCGTAAAGGAACAGATATTACGGTTACTGGTCTTTTTTACAATACGCCTGCACGATTAAAATACATGAAAACCATTCACACAGAGCTTGGCAATATAACTGATGTAGTTAATCGTCTAGCACTTGCCCATCCTGAAGTTTCAATTCGTCTCTCTCACAATGAGAAAAAAATATTGCATACGAGTGGAAATGGTGATGTTCGTCAAGTGTTGGCAGCTATTTATGGGATGAATATTGCTAAAAAGATGATTCCGTTTGAAGCATCAACGCTTGATTACAAAATAGTTGGCTATATCGTCCTTCCAGAAATCACAAGGGCATCGCGAAATTATATATCTACGATGATCAATGGACGATTTATTAAAAACTACGGTCTTGTTAAAGCAATATTAGATGGCTATCACACCTTACTGCCAATTGGCCGCTTTCCAATTGCCTTATTATCTATTGAAATGGATCCGATTCTGGTTGACGTGAATGTTCATCCATCCAAAATGGAAGTTCGCTTAAGTAAGGAGCAAGAATTGTATGTAGCTGTTGCAGAATCTATTAAACAGGCTTTTAAAAAGCTCACACTCATTCCAAGTGGATTTACTCCACAAGCGAAACAACAGCCAAAAAGTGAGCAAACCACGCTTAATTTGGATCATGTGGTAGAAGAGGTTGTGAAACCCAAACTTGAGCCAGCCTTAGTGAAAAATTTATTGGCAAAAAGTGAGGGTACACGTACAGAAACAATCATGCCAACATATATTGAACCATCTACTGATAACAGTACGCGACAAGAGGTAGTGGTGCATGAAGATTCCTATGAACTACCTGGAATGTTCAAAATGTCCGAACAGAACGATATGCCAACTTTTGAATCGCCTACTGAATTTCAGCCATTTGAAGAAGCTGAGTATGTTGCGGAAACTGCGACCCGAGTACCACCAATGTATCCAATCGGGCAAATGCATGGAACCTATATTTTTGCTCAAAATGAGAGAGGCTTGTATATAATTGATCAGCATGCAGCTCAAGAACGGATTAAATATGAATATTTTAAAGAAAAAGTGGGACGCGTTGAAAACGAACTTCAGGAAATGCTAGTGCCAATTACACTGGAGTTTTCAACCGATCAATGTATTCGTATCAATGAATATAAACAAGAACTAGAAACAGTTGGCGTATTTCTTGAAGAGTTTGGATATAATTCCTTTATCGTTCGTTCCCATCCACAATGGTTTCCAAAGGGTATTGAACAAGAAATTTTAGAAGAAATGATTGAACAACTGTTAAGTATGAAAAAAGTAGACATTAAAAAACTTCGCGAAGACGCGGCTATTTTAATGAGCTGTAAAGCATCCATTAAAGCAAATCGCCATTTGCGAAATGATGAAATTCAAGCCTTATTAGATGAACTTCGCCGAACAACGGACCCGTTTACCTGTCCACATGGTCGCCCGATTATTATTCACTATTCGATTTATGAGATGGAGAAGATGTTTAAGCGGGTCATGTAACAAAAATTGCGTATGAAATGAATATAATTTTAACATTAAGACAAATTAACCCCCAACCTTGTAATAAAAAAAAGCCGACTCAATGATGTGAACCCCCTAAGTTGGACTAAGAAATCCAACTTAGGGGGTTTTTAGCATGGTCAAGTTTTCAAGTGAATTTAGGGAAAAAGTTGTTTTAGAGTATTTGTCAGGAGGAGGAGGAACAAAATTTCTAGCAAAGAAATATGATATTGGTAGCCATCAAACCGTTCTTGATTGGGTAAATCGATACGAAAAATATGGGAAAAAAGCGTTCAATGTACGTAGCCCTAAGGATGTTTATGATGGAAACTTCAAGTTGGAAGTATTAGAATGGATGAAGACTAACAGAGCATCATTACCCGAAACGGCTCTTCATTTTAATATTTCCACAGCCAGTACAATTTGGAAGTGGGAGAGGAAATTCGAAGAAAAAGGGGTCGAAGCTTTGTTTAAGCGGAGAGGAAGACCTAAAGATATGACAGCTAACAATGATCGTAAAATGGGGGAAAAAGAGGAACCCTTAGAACTTGAAAAACTGCAACGAGAAAATCGCTTATTGAGGATTGAAAATGAATACCTAAAAAAACTAAGAGCCTTAATGCAGGAACCAGACGATACAGACAAAAGCAAGCGCAAGTAGTCACTGAATTAAGGCAGAAATATTGTTTGTCAGAGATTTTGAAGGTCATTCACCTTCCTAAAAGCGTGTATTACTATTATCAAAATCATGAGGATTCTCAAAACAGCGACCAAGAATTGATTCAAGAAATCAAAACGATAAAAAAGGAAAATCCAGCTTACGGTTATCGCCGCGTAACACTGGAATTACATAATCGTGGATGGAATAGCAATCACAAAAAGGTACAACGCATTATGCAGGAGCAATACTTACAGTCCACCGCTTACACGAAGAAAAACCGGAAATATAACTCATATAAGGGGACAGTCGGTAAAATCGCCCCTAATCGCCTGAATCGTCGATTTAAAACCAATCGTCCTTACCAAAAGCTTACTGTAGACGTCACAGAGCTTCGCTGGGGAGATAAGTCCGCTGAGCATCGCTGCTATTTAGAACCTGTAATGGATCTTTACAACGGTGAAATCCTAAACTTTAATATTAGTCTTCACCCTACTGTCGAATTTGCCTTAAGGCCGCTGCATGGGGCATTAGAAGCTCTTCCTAAACTTCCTTATCGGACAACTGTTCACTCCGATCAGGGATTTCAATATCAGCATCAGAGCTGGGTAAAAGAACTGAAGGAACATCATGTCTTTCAAAGTATGTCGAGAAAAGCAACTTGTCTAGATAACGCTGCAATGGAGAGCTTCTTCCATCTCTTGAAATGTGAAACAGTCCACCTCTACGATTACAATTCATATGAAGAGGTGGCCCAAGCAGCTGCAGAATGGATCTATTACTACAACAATAACCGTATCAAACAAAAACTGGGTGGTAAGAGCCCTGTACAGTACAGGATTCTTACCACCCAGCAAACAGCATAATCTTATGTCCAACTTTATG
>CAVVWH010000002.1:0-98632 GCA_963751845.1 uncultured Bacillaceae bacterium | reverse complement strand
GACTATACTCGATGGCTCGTCCTTCAGGAATTAAATGAACATCGATTATTTTTACTTTTGGTAATAAATCATATGTCTCTTCTACCCTAAGCATATCTGGGTCATCTACCATTACATCTCCGATTAATCCACCCTTAATGGTCATTGGTTTACCGTTTGTTTTGATTTCAATTCCACCTTCAGCGTAGTATAGTCCCGAAAAAGTACTGCAGTCTGTATTATTTTCAATCGTTACTTTTCCTTTTGAAAATACACCTAAACCATATTTTTCATTTTTAGTTTTCACGCATGCATTTTTAATTTCAGCGTCACCTTGTACATACATGCCAGTAAAATAATCATCTTTCGCTAGGTTTTGTTCATTTTCGTTACTATCACCGATTATTAAATCAACATCAGTCATTACTAAATTATCCATCGATAGCATGTCCCCCCGGAGCATAAGCTTGCTGTAATCATACCAGTTCTTAGCAATGCCATCCTTATCTTGTGGTCCACCAATTACTAATGATTGATTAACATAAAGACCTTCTTGAAAGGTAAAACGCCGACGGCCATAATCATCTTCTTCATTTAATCCAGGAGTACCATCCCGATCCTGTTGAATAACACAATTGCCCATTACAGCAAACTTTTTAAAATCGATGTCACTGTACTTATTGTAATTAAGCAGACCCCAAAGTAGACTAATTGGAGTATAGCTTCCATTAATTATTACATTTGTAGCATCATCCTCCTTGTAATCTAGCACATTAACCTTTACAAGAGCATGCTCTTTATTTCCTAAAAGATTCAAACCTAAAAGTGTACCCTTTCTAGTAGCGATGATTGGGTTATCTTCCACCATTTTAAATTCTTCTCCATCTCCAATATTAAAATTTATTAAATCTAACAAACCAAGTTTTATGACTCCTTCATCTGGAACTCGATAAAATTTGCTATCTGTACCATGCGATTGAATCAAATCTAAATTTAATATATTTGATAAACCCAGACTAAGAACACTGTCATTACTAAAATTTAATGCTTGTGCGCCACCTGTAAAATCAGGTATTTTATAGATTGGATTTCCTGGCTTCACATCCATTTCATAATCAATCATATAATACCCTCTAAATGTTTTTTCAACATTCCCTACTGTCCCTTTACTCCAAACCTCGATATTATTTTCATCTTTTAATGAAAGCTTAGCTTTAATTTGCATTTCTTCTGGATTACTTTCAGAACCTATAGGAACCCAATCTTGATACTGATTTATAAAGCTTACAATATTAATCGATTCTTTATTTGTATTTTGTAAATTTATATAGGCTTTGAATGCGGTTTCAAAATAAGTAAGGCCATTTAACGCTAAATGTTGTGCTTGCATCTCTGATTCTGTCATTTCAGTCCGCTTTGATTCACTAACAGTGCTTGCCATTAGAGCCATACCTAATACGGAAAACACAAGAATCATCAGCAAAACATAAATCAGTGATCCCCCTCTTTCATTGTGTAGCATCATCTCCTCCCCTTTCTTACTTACTTTCTATTTTTCTAAATGATACGATATTGTCTAACTCTACTTCTTGTTTAGATTGTATATCTACTAGAATCATCTTAATCCTTACATTTCTTTCTCGTTTCCCTTCTACTGCTTCTTCTACATAAACTTCCGAATCTTCTGTTAATTTAAATCTAGAAGAATGTATAGCTTCATCGTTAATGACCGCTTGATTGTTTTTAAAACCTAAAGTCACTTTCTCTACTACATCGGGATTATCAAAATCTTTCACATCAATTTCAATAAGAGAAGAATCATCACTTTGTATAATCTCTCTAGCATCTGTTGCTACTACAATATATCTTTCAAATTGAGACATCACATAGTTCGCTTCATCATGTAAAGAAATCTCTTCATTCACTTTTTTAAAGCTATTCATTCCACTAAGCAAGTAGCTGACTATACCTGCTAAAATAATGCTTGTAATTACAAGGGCAGCAAGTAACTCAATGAGAGTAACTCCTTCCTGAGACGTTCGTAGTGGTTGTTTCATAATTCAATCAACCCTTTCACCGAACTTGCTTCATCCCCTTGTGGACAGTAAATTTTCACTTCTACAGGATGTAACATTAAACCTTTTGACTCATCTAACTCTTCACCTACTTCAATGACAATCTGATAGGTTAAACCGTTTACTGTCTTTTCATATCTCTCAATACATGTTGCCTCATTACTAGTACAAACAGTTTCCACATCATACTTTACCGGATATGAAGCGCTTCCATGGACATCCGCTTCATTCACCTCAGGATAAGCATCCTTGCTGTTCTTTATTTGTTCAAGTACGGATTGCGCAAGATTGACTGCCACTAATTTTTCTTTATTTTCGCTTGTATTTTTTTGTGAAAAAACAAAAAATTGAAAAAATGTGATTCCCACAATCATTAAGAGAGTAATAGAAACTAAAATTTCTACTAAGGTAAAACCATTATTATTTTTCATGTTAATCACTCTTATTATTTGATTTTTAAGTGATTATTCGTATGTATATCATGATGTGATTTAAATCACTTCTTATATATAAGATATCATTTATTTTTAATCATTTATCGAAATTAGTCGAAATTTCTTTACAAATTCTTAACAATAATATGAATATCTATTATGATTATTTATTAATAAACTCTATAAATACCTTAATAATAAGAAAAAAATGATATTCATCTAATTTCAAACAGCTTTATACTCATGATTTTAATTTGCAAATATCTATTACTCTAAACACAAAGGGTGCATCGTCCATATTTTTGGACAACACACCCTTTATTTACGAAATAACTTTTAACCCAACAGCCGAAGCAATAATCAGGGCAATGCAAGAAATCCTTTTCCAATTCCTTGGTTCTCCATACATAAACATTCCTAATAAGGTTGCACCGACTGTGCCGATTCCGGTCCATACGGCATACACCGTTCCCATTGGAATTGTCTTCATTGCGTAGGATAGTAAAGAAAGGCTGACGCCAAATCCAATAATTAAATAGAGCGCAGCATCCCATTTTTTCTCTGTCATGCGTTTGATGTTAATGACTCCAAAAATCTCTGCGCCTCCAGCTAATACGACTGCTAACCAAGCCATTATAAAGTACCTCGATCTGCTGTTGCTTGTTGTTGAGTCGATGGTTCATTGTTATCACTTGTTAGTAGTTTCAATCCGATGACACCAATCAAAAGCGTGCCGATTAATAGAATTTTGTAGACATTAACGGGCTCTTTAAACAATATAATTTCCGCTAAAACGGTACCAACTGTTCCAAGTCCCGTAAACACAGCATATACCGTTCCAACTGGTAAATTCTTAGACGCTAGGATCAGCACAGCAAAACTTGCTATAATCGCTAGAATCGTTGCTCCCCATTCAATTAATGTATTAGAATATTTTAAGCCTGAGACCCAAGCCACTTCGAGAACACCTGCACTTAAAATATATAACCAATACCGATTCATTCTATCTCCTCCTTGTCATTAGCCCCTTGCCAAAAAATAGACCAAGCGGCCTCTACTCGAATCTGATATCTTTGTTTCCCGCCATATAATAGTTCCACCAAAACACCATCAATTAGGGTAAGATAAGCAATCGCTACGGCTTCCACATTAGCATGACTGAATTCCCCTTGATGTGTCGCCCTATTTAGCAATTTGATTAAACTTCGTTGCATCCCATCTAAAAACGGATATACAATATTCATCACTTCATCAAAAAGGGCTGATGGTGGGAAGAATGAAACTCTTAGTAACAATTTAGTTGTATCTGATTCATGAAAACCTTGCTCCAGCCATTGAAAGATTCCTTGCAATTTTTTCTTGAGCGGCATGCCCTTGCATAACTGAAAATACTCTAAAATCCGTCTTCTTTCTAGCTCAAAAACATATTGAACGACTGAAAGAAATAAATCATCTTTACCTTTATAATGGGCATAGATTGTCGGCTTTTTAATACCTACTTCTTCAGCAATTTTACTTAATGACGCACCTTCATAGCCAAAATGGGCAAAGTGAGATAGCGCAACATCCCGTATTTTTTTCGAACTCAAAAAATCACCTACCTATCGTTCGGTAGGTATTATTCTTGCACATAGATTTTGATTTGTCAATCATCGAAGAATTCTCATTTCATTTAAAAGAATGAATGATAATGGAAAGAAGCTAAACTAAGGGGGCATGTAGTGAATATACCTAAACAAAACCATTAACCTTAGAACAGGAAAACCAATATCGCCAAATGGATGTGGCAAAAGAACAAGGTATGATTCGCTCTGTCGTGTTGCAAAGTTTTGATGTAGATGTAGAAAAATTATTTACTTGATCAAAGTTTGGCGGGATTATCCTTCGATTTGGCGGGATTCCTTGAAAAACTGGCGGGATTATTGACTGATTTGGCGGGATTATAGGAAAAAACGGCGGGATTTTCCCGCGAAACAAACAAAGGAAGAACGAGCACACATCTCGTTCTTCCTTTTAACAAATTACAGTTGTTTTAACTCATTAATTCTGTGAATCACGGCATCCCGTTTCTCAACATAGTCTTTTTCTTTGGCACGTTCTTCTTCAATTACTTTTTCAGGTGCTTTTTTCACAAAGCCTTCGTTGCTTAGTTTCTTCTGAACGCGTTCCACTTCTTTATTCAGCTTGTCTAGTTCTTTTTCAAGACGTTTTGTTTCTTCTTCAATATTGATTAAACCTTGCAGTGGTAATACTAATTCAACACCTGTAACAACAGCTGTCATGGCTTGCGCTGGTTCTTCTACATCAACACCGATTGTTAGCACTTCTGGGTTACAGAAGCGTTCAATATAGCTTGCATTTTTCTCTAATGTTGCTGAAATTGCTTCGTCTTTCGCTTTAAGAATTAAGTTTACTTTTTTACTCATTGGTGTATTTACTTCAGCACGAATATTACGAACCGCACGAATGATTTCCACTAAAAGCTTCATTTCTTCAGCTGCATCAGCATCTGTTAGCTCAGCATTTACTGTTGGCCACGCAGCTACTGTAATCGATTCACCTTGATGAGGTAGGTTTTGCCAAATTTCTTCAGTAATAAATGGCATGAATGGGTGCAATAAGCGCATCGTGTTGTCTAATACATAGGCAAGAATCGAGCGAGTTGTTTTCTTCGCTGCTTCATCTTCACCGTATAGTGGCAGCTTCGCCATTTCGATATACCAGTCACAGAAATCATCCCAAATGAAGTTATAAAGGGCGCGACCTACTTCACCAAACTCATATTTTTCTGCAAGGCGTGTAACTGTTTCAATTGTTTCATTTAAACGAGTTAAAATCCATTTATCAGCAACTGATTTTTCGCCTGTTAAATCAATTTCTTCATATGTTAAGCCGTTCATATTCATTAAGGCAAAACGAGATGCATTCCAAATTTTATTAGCAAAATTCCAAACAGATTCTACCTTTTCGTTACTGTAACGAAGATCTTGACCTGGTGAGCTTCCTGTTGATAAGAAATAGCGCAATGAATCAGCACCGTATTTATCAATTACATCCATTGGATCTACACCGTTTCCTAGTGATTTACTCATTTTTCGTCCTTGTTCATCACGAACAAGACCGTGAATTAAAACATTTTCAAATGGACGTTCGCCTGTGAATTCAATCGCTTGGAAAATCATACGTGATACCCAGAAGAAAATAATATCATAGCCTGTTACCAACGCATCTGTTGAATAATAGCGTTTGAAATCTGCTGCATCTACATCTGGCCAGCCCATTGTTGAGAACGGCCATAAAGCAGAACTAAACCAGGTATCTAATACGTCTTTATCTTGCTCCCAATTTTCGATATCTGCAGGTGCTTCTGTACTAACATACACTTCGCCCGTTTCTTTATGATACCAAGCGGGGATTTGGTGCCCCCACCAAAGTTGACGAGAAATACACCAGTCACGAATATTTTCCATCCAACGTAAATAAGTTTTTTCAAAACGATCTGGTGTGAAATGAACTTTTGTGTCGTCTGCTTGTTGTTGAAGTTCAATCGCTGCATCTGCTAATGGTTGCATTTTAACAAACCATTGCGTTGAAAGATAAGGCTCAACAACCGCACCGCTACGTTCTGAATGCCCAACTGAATGCATATGATCTTCTATTTTGAAAAGAACACCTAAATCTTGAAGGTCTTTCACGATTTGCTTACGGCATTCAAAGCGGTCCATACCATTGTATTTTCCTGCTTTTTCATTCATCGTGCCATCTTCATTCATCACAAGAATACGCTCTAAATTATGGCGATTTCCAACTTCAAAGTCATTAGGATCATGGGCAGGCGTAATTTTTACGACACCTGTACCAAATTCCATCTCTACATACTCATCGGCCACGATAGGAATTTCACGACCAACGATTGGTAATTTTACCATTTTACCGATTAGGTGTTTATAACGATCATCTTCTGGATGTACAGCAACCGCAGTATCCCCAAGCATTGTTTCCGGACGAGTTGTCGCAATTTCAATTGAACCAGATCCATCTGCTAATGGATATCTCATATGATAAAAAGCACCTTGAATATCTTTGTAAATAACTTCGATATCAGAGATGGCTGTTTTTGTAGATGGATCCCAGTTGATAATGTATTCACCGCGGTAAATTAAACCTTTGTTATACAATTTCACGAATACTTCACGAACAGCCTTTGATAAACCCTCATCCAATGTAAAACGTTCACGTGTGTAATCAAGACCAAGACCCATTTTCGCCCATTGCTGACGAATATGTCCGGCATACTCTTCTTTCCATTTCCATGTTTCTTCCACAAATTTTTCACGACCTAAGTCATAGCGACTGATGCCTTCTTCACGAAGCTTTTGCTCTACCTTTGCTTGTGTAGCAATTCCAGCGTGGTCCATACCTGGCAACCAAAGCACGTCATAACCCTGCATTCGTTTCATGCGCGTTAAAATATCTTGCAGTGTTGTATCCCATGCATGACCTAAGTGAAGCTTACCAGTTACGTTTGGTGGCGGAATCACTATTGAGTAAGGTTCTTTTTTGTCATCGCCCGTTGTTTCGAAAAATTTTCCGTCTAACCACCATTGATAACGACCTTTTTCAATCGATTGAGGATCATATTTGGTCGGCATTGATATTTGATTTTCTTCCATGTTTCTTTCCTCCTGGGAGGGACACGGGGACAGGTACCGTGTCCCAATACTATGAGATAATACATGGTTTTCGTTGGGACATGGTACCTGTCCCCATGTCCCTTTAGTTCATAAAAAAAGCATAAAAAAACTTCCCTATCCATAAAAGGACGAAGGAAGTTATTCGCGGTGCCACCTTTTTTCCGAAAAAAATAATTTCGGCTCTCAAATGGGATAACGGCTCTTCGCCGATCTTCGCTACTACAACCGTTCACGAAAATTGCTCACGGACGACTTCTGATGCTGCTAACTTAGAAACCTCTCAGCAATGGCTTCCTCTCTGAAAAGCGCAATTCATCATACTACTTCCGCTCTTAGCTTTTTATGTATTTCATTTTACACATATAATCTATAGTACAAAAAAATATAGGTCATCGTCAATCATTCTTTCCGCTTTTTTAACCCTTTATACTCCTATCACGTTTGCACACTTTTCCCATACTATGAAATATACCCGTAAAGGAAGGTTTAACCGATGAGATTCGATCCTAATTTTTTCTCTCCCTGGAAAAGGAAATTTCGCTTAATAGCTTCACAATTCATCATCCCATTTGTCGTTTTTCAAGCCATTCGGACGATTATTTTTCCAACATTTCTTGATTTACTGTTGCTAGCTCTATTCATCTTTATTGCGGTAGCTATTTATTTTTAGGCTCTGTTAAACTCGGCTCTTGATTGGAGAGGATACGCTTCGCTTTCCGCGGGCGGTGCGGGGAGCCTCCTCGTAGCTTCGCTCCTGTGGGGTCTCCCCTGCTCCGTACTCCCGCAGGAGTCTTCGCGTATCCTCTCCAATCAACAAAGTTGTAAAATTAACATCGACCTTTAACACAGCCTATTTTTAAATAGATTAGTAACAAAAATCTTGTCATAGAAGTATGGAAGAAAGGCAACAAAGTGATACAAAAAAACATGAATGGCTAGGACCAAACATGTTCCATAACTAGCTTGGAGGTGATTGCTCATTAGCAGCCGCCTTTTTTTGATTTTCGGTTTCTTCAATCTTCATCACAATATATTCGACATTTTTTAAAAGCCAGTATTGTCGTTGCATTTCTCTCACATATTCTAGTTCTGACTTATCTGCTCGATGTTCCACGTATTTTTTCACCACATCCAGAGCATAACTTGGATAGGCTAAATAACTTTGCAAAAGCAACATTTCATTATCATTTAACGGAAAATAACGTAAATAATGATACAGCCAAGTAACACTATCATCACATTGTGTAGGGTATGTTTTCGCTGATCTAACAATGAACGGTAACAGATCAAAATGAGGCGGTGCAACTCGTGAATTTTCAAAATTTATAAAATATCCATAGCCCCGCTGATCATTAATAAAATGCTTTAATGATAGCTTTCCGTGAGTCACAACCGTACGGACCGTTTCCTCATCCTTTGTCTTCTCGAACCACTCTTTAAATTTCTTAATAGAATACTTTAATGCTTGAGAAAAATCACTATAGTATGAACAATACATCATTTCCACCGGTGACATATACCATTTCCGTTCACAGCTCACAATCCATTCCTCTATAAATTGTTGCTGCGTTTCCCATGACTGCAATGTTCGTTCATAATGTTCCTTCCGCTCATCCTTCTCTACTTCTATTTCCTTTACCGTTAAGGTATGCATCCGTGCCAGCTCGCGAAACATTTGCTTTTGACGTTCATCTCGTTCGCTGCTTTCCCTATTTTCTAGCCAAGGCATTAAATAATACAGCTTATTTTGATAAAGGACAGCATACCGTTCATCCATTGTTTGATAGATGGGAACAATGCGGTTATAGCCTCGCTGATACAGTGATTGAACATGACGGATAAAATCAATACCTACATGGGGAGATATCGATTTTAAAGCAAAAACGCCTCGATCACTATACACCTTTTTTACTCTGCCAAAATCTTCAATATAGTGAACCTGTAATGCATATAGACGTAACACCTCTTCCATTTCAGCCTGTTGATTCGACGTTTGATTCTCGTTATTTTGCACGAGACCCACTCACTTTCTCACGAAAAGCGCAAGGCGCCCGTTCAGCGACGTCGGTACTTTCCCGCTCCATATGAGATAAAGGAAACACGAAGACCGATAGCGATTCGATGTTGACTTGATGTTGACTTATCGTAAGGAGGAGCGGGAAGTACGATAGGCGCTGGGTGCCTGTAGCTAGACACCGATACGTATCGAAAATTTTATACCTTATCTTTTAATCAAGAAAGCAGTAAGCAGATTCTACTGCTCACTGCATGCCCTTACCTATTAGTTTTTAAAGGTTTGCGATTGACGGATATACAGCACTTGGCCCTCATAAATATCCTGATTTGGTTGTAGTTCATTACTTTGAAGCAAGGATTGCACACTAATTGAATAGCGTGTGGCTAAATCATCCAGTGTTTCACCTTTTTGAACAATACACACCTTAACTCTGACATGTTCTTCTTCCTGTTTCCTGCTAAAATAATCTGCGATGGAAAGTGGTCCACTTGTTTTTGATTCAGATGGCTCCTCCTGTTTAGCTTCTTGCTTTTGTCCACGTTTTTCTACAGGAGCAGCAGGCCTCCTAGATTGTTGCACTAAATGAAGCAAGTTAACCTCTTCTCGTTCTTTTATAACTTTTTCTTTATTATCACTTTCTGCCATAAACGGCGCTACTTCTTGTTCTTTCTCTTCTACTTTTTCAAACACAGGTGTCGCTTCCCGTTCGATTGGTTGAACTTGCTCCTCTGTTTGATTTTTTTGGACAGGAATATCCAATGAAGGTATGTCTTGCTTTTTACTAAAAAAAGCCGGTTCTTTATCTTCCTGTTTTTCCAATTCAGCGGTCCTTTTTGCTTCAACTATAAAAGGTTCATATAACTCTCCTTCATTCTCCTCAGACTTGCGAAATACTGGTTGAAAGTCAGGAATTGGAGGAGCCGCTGCTTTATTTTGAACAACAGTTTCTTCATATTCCTCTGATGATTTTAGTTCTTCATCAGCTTCAATATCCTCCAATATATCCTCTTCCACATCATTTCTTTGATTTACGATTTCCAATGTCTCTTTTTCTTTTTCTAATTCATCCGCAAAGTTCTCAGTCTTTCCTACTAATTCGTCCAATTGGCTTAGGACATCTGAAATTTCAACCTCTACAAGATCATCCTGACCTCTATTTACATCGTTTGTCGTAATCCCTTCATTCCACTCAAAATCTTCCTCGAATTCAGAAGGCTCCTCGTTCGTTTCACTGTAAATCCCACTAATAATTAAATCTGCCTGAAGCTTAAGACTATTTCGCTCAGGTATTGAATAATCAAAGGTTTGAATGGATACTTCAATATCATCTAATGCAGCAATTCTTGAGCTTGGAATCGTAATATCCACAGGAAATCGATGTACAAACTCATATATGCCATTTTCATTTCTCTCAACACTTTGAACAGATTTAGGCAAAAAGATATTCCTGTAATCCTCATCTTCATCATTTTCTTCATCATTCTGGTATTCCCCACTTAAATCGAGCGTCCCTCTAATATATACATAATGGTCATCTTCTGTAACTGTCACGTTTGGGTCCAGTGAAATAGAATACAGCTCCTCCACTTCCTGTCCCTTTTGAAACCACACCGATTCTTCTAAGGAAAATCGTAAATACGATTCATTTTCTTGTGTCACAGCAATTCCTCCTTTCACTTCTCAGGAAAACAACGTTATACCAATAACAATCTATGAAGCATACTAGGGAGATATGTTAAAAATATTGATAGGGCGAAATTTAAATTACCGGACAGATTAATTGAAATGATGGACAGATTATATGAATAGCTGGACAAATTATTGACTGTACCGGACAAATGAACTGAAAAGCTGAACAGATTATCCCGATTTTTAGATGTGATTTAAAAGAGGTTACTAAAAAAGAAGCAGCCCACTCAATTTTGATGACCAACACCCGCATACTCGTGACTTCAGTCGTGAGTTAGGGTGTTTTTTTGTAAAAAAAAAAGAATTTTCCCAAATTAAAAAGATATTAATAGACAAACATATGTTCTAATTGGTAAAATAAACCTATAAAATATTAGGAGGTGTATGTAATGTCCTTTCATTCGGTGAAAAAACGCAATGCACAACTCGCAAAAGAAAACAAAAAACTGCGTCACTATGGGATGAAATTGCGTGCTATTACAACACCAAAACAACATCAATTCATCCTTCAATCCGTTGGGTGTGCTCGTTTTACCTTTAATTTTTATTTAAATGAAAAACAGGAAGTTTACCGTGAAAAAGGAGAAACCCTAGGCTATCAGGAATTTAAAAAATCTTTTAATGGATTAAAAGATCATCCTGAATTCAAGTGGTTGAAAATACCGGATAAATTTGCTTTAGAATGTGCAATGGAACAAGTGGATGATGCATTTGACCGGTTTTTTAAGGGGCAAAACAAATACCCAAAATTTAAATCCAAACATCAATCAAAACAAAGTTATTCAACCAAAGAAACCAATGGAAATATTGCCTTTGATATTGAAAAAAGACAAGTTAAACTACCGAAATTAGGTTGGGTCAAAGTGAAGTTTTCAAAAAAACAGTTCCAGTTGTTTAAAAATCGTGGGTTCAATGGAAAAATTAAAGGAGCTACTGTGTCTATCCACAGTAGTGGTCAAACACATATTTCGCTCAAGATAGAGGAAGTAGTATCTTTAGAAAATGAAATCGATTGGACATCTGTACCTTTAGACCAAATCATTGGTTGTGATCTAGGTTTAACTCATTTTTTAATCGATTCTAACGGCAATAAAATAGATAATCCACGATATTTAAAAGGTTATTTATCTAAATTAGTAGCCTTACAACGTCAATTAAAAAACAAGAAAAAAGGTTTTTCTAATTATAAGAAATTACAACAAAAAATTGCCAAACTGCATTTGAAAATAGCCAATACTCGTAAGGACTTTTTACATCAACAATCTAGAAAACTGGTCAACGAAAACCAAGTGATCGCGTTGGAAGATTTGAATGTAAAAGGAATGATTCAAAACAAAAAGTTAGCACGTAGTATTGCGGATGTCAGTTGGGCAACCTTTGTCACATTTGTAACCTACAAAGCAGCTTGGGAAAATAAAAAAGTAGTGGTCATTGACCGCTTTTTCGCTTCTTCTAAGCAATGTAATGGTTGTCAGGAGAAAAACATATTGCTTTCTTTATCTGAACGTGTTTGGGTGTGCCCTAAATGTGGAAAGGAACATGATCGTGACCTAAACGCAGCGAACAATATAAAAGAAGAAGGTATTCGCCTTCTTCAAGAGGTACCCGTACTCATTTAAATATCTTTTTGTACCGCAGGAACTGCGGGGTGCGCCTGTCAGCATCATGTGTGCTGTTTGTCGAGTTTTTTAGGCAATGGAGAGAGTGTAAGACGTTCGTAATGGAATGCGGTTCTCGATGAAGCAGGAATTTTACGACTAGTTTTAAGTCAAGCAGTCGAGTTCTCTCAGTCAATAGGATTGTTAGAAACTCGCGACTTTAGTCGTGAGAGGTTCATGAATGGTTGCTTCCTTTCTTTCTCGATTTATGCGCGATTATTTGACTTTATGAGCTATTTTTCCGATATATGAGCGATTATCAAAATATATGAGCCTTACTCACCCTCTACTAGATCTACTTGAGAGTAAAAAATAAGCCATAACAGCAATGATTTGACAAGACAGAATAATAATCCCCATTGGCCATGCCGACTGTCCATTTCCGATTCCGACGAGCGGAGCCATAATTGACCCTAAGATAAACGGCATTAAACCTAGTAGAGCCGATGCGCTTCCAGCTGTTTTTCCCTGACTTTCCATTGCAAGCGAAAAGCATGTCGTTGATACAACCCCTACACTAGATACAACTAAAAATAAAGCGGGCAAAATCCCAGGCAGCCCCACACCAAATGCTAACATCAAGATGAGTAATAGACCACCAGATAATGCGATTCCTAGACCAATTAAAAGTAGACTTTTTTCCTTTATCCGACCCGCTAGTCTTCCCGTTACTTGGCTAGCAAGAATAATTCCGCATCCATTTACAGCAAAGATAAAGCTAAACGTTTGTGCAGAAGCACCAAAAATCGTTTGAATCACGAATGGCGACCCCGAAATATAAGCAAACATTGATGCACTAACAAATCCTTGTGCAAGAACATATCCCATGAAAACTCGATCTTTAAGAAGTCCTTTAAACGTTCGAAGTGTCTGACTCAGTCCTCCTTTACTACGATTTTCAGTAACTAATGTTTCCTGAACACCAAAGAAAGCAGCTAAAACCATTAACAGACCTAAAATACCTAGTACAATAAAAACCCCATGCCAAGATGTAAATTGAAGCAGTTGTCCTCCAACAATCGGTGCTAGAATAGGTGCCGCACCATTAATCAACATTAGAAGTGAAAAAAACTTCGTCAATTCTGAACCAGAATAGAGATCTCGGACAATGGCGCGAGAAATGACCATTCCTCCTGCTCCCGACATTCCTTGGATAAATCTTAAAAGAATAAGCATCCAGATGGAGGAAGCGCTTGCACATATGATAGATGAAAGGCAATAAATGCTTAAAGATAATATTAGCGGCACCCTTCTTCCCCTTTGATCACTTAACGGTCCCAACCATAATTGTCCTAAAGCCATTCCGAGTAAGCATGCGGTCAAGCTAAGTTGAACAACAGATGTACTACTCTGTAAATCCACAGCCAATGCGGGGAATGAAGGCAAATACATATCAATGGACAGTGGTCCAATGGCCGCAAATAATCCCAGCACACATGCCATCTGTAATCGTTTCGTCTTTTTTAACTTCTTGTTCATTGTGTACGTTTCGCTCATATACTATATTCCCTATCCTTCCCTTACTATAATCTCTTTATCTAATAACCTATTTTTATATAATTGTAAATTTTCAGAAAAAATATCTTTATATAAAACAAGACTGTCCCATCAGTTGAGACAGTCTTATGTTAAAAGGATCAAAAAATGTTTTATCACGTCGTAACGGGCTGTAAGACCCCTACCTTAAGACTTCGAGTGAATCGAGGAAGGATAGGTAGGGGATCAACTGCCCGTAAAGACCTGATAAGTGCGACTAACCATCAGTGGGGGATGAAGCCCCCCCACTGATGGAAGTCTTCTTTTATTTCGCTAGTTTTGCAAAAGTATGTTCAACTGCTGCTATTGTTTTTTCAAGATCTTCATCACTATGCTCCGTTGAAAGGAACAAGCCTTCAAATTGGGATGGTGGCAAGTAAATGCCTTGTTCCGCCATTTCGCGGTAATAGTTAGCGAAAAACGATAAATCTGATGTTTTAGCACTTTCATAATTGATCACATCTTCATTCGTAAAGAATAAACCAATCATGGATCCTGCACGATTAAATGTGTGCGGGATATCATATTTCTTCGCTGCATCACTAATTCCTTTTTCTAATATATCGCCTTTACGGATGAACTCCTCATAGACCTCTGGTGTTAATTGGCTTAACGTTTCAAAGCCTGCTGTCATTGCTAAAGGATTCCCTGACAGTGTACCTGCTTGATAAATTGGACCACTTGGAGCAACTCGTTCCATAATTTCACGTTTTCCACCAAACGCGCCGACAGGAAGACCTCCACCAATTACTTTACCTAAACATGTCAAATCTGGCGTAATTCCGAAATACCCTTGCGCACAGTTGTAGCCGACACGGAAGCCTGTCATCACTTCATCAAAAATTAGCAATGCTCCGTATTGTGTTGTCACTTCTCGTAGTCCTTCTAAGAAGCCAGGTTGTGGAGGAACAACCCCCATATTGCCAGCCACTGGTTCTACTATAATACAGGCAATTTCTTCTCCAAATTGTTCAAATGCATATTTCACAGCTGCTAAATCATTGTACGGAACCGCAATCGTATTTTTAGCAATTCCTTCTGGTACACCTGGGCTATCCGGTAGACCAAGTGTTGCTACGCCTGAACCTGCTTTAATAAGAAGCGAGTCACCATGTCCGTGGTAACTACCTTCAAATTTTAAAATTTTGTCGCGTCCAGTGAAACCGCGGGCAACTCGGAGAGCACTCATCGTTGCTTCTGTACCCGATGACACCATGCGAATCAACTCGATTGATGGAACACGGTCAATCACGAGCTTTGCCAATTCATTTTCGATAATCGTTGCTGTTCCGAAGCTTGTCCCCAGCTCAGCGACTTTTTTTAAAGCTCCTACAACTTGATCATTGGCATGTCCAAGGATAAGTGGACCCCAAGATAATACATAATCTATATATTCGTTCCCATCAATATCATACATTTTAGAGCCTTTTCCTCGCTCCATAAAAATTGGATTCATATCCACAGATTTAAAGGCACGGACAGGGCTATTTACGCCACCTGGCATTAAGTTAATCGCTTCAGCAAACGCCTTTATTGATTTATCATAAGAACGCATCTGTTAAACCCCTTTTCTCTCTTCATCTAACCAACGACAAACGTCTTTAGAAGAATACGTAATAATTAAATCAGCCCCAGCACGTTTCATACTTAGTAATGTCTCCATGACTATCGCTTTTTCATCTATCCATCCGTTGGCAGCTGCAGCTTTGATCATTGAATATTCACCACTCACGTTGTAAGCTACAACAGGCAGTGGAAAGTTATTTCTCACATCGCGGATAATATCCATATAAGAAAGGGCAGGTTTTACGATTAAGAAATCGGCACCCTCTGCAACATCACTTTCAGCTTCTCGAAAAGCTTCCAAACGATTGGCCGGGTCCATTTGATACGTTTTGCGATCACCAAATTGTGGTGCCCCATTGGCAGCTTCTCTAAATGGACCATAAAATGCAGACGCATATTTGACCGCATAAGACATGATCGGAATGTCTTCATATCCTGCTTCATCTAAAGCCGAACGAATCGCTGCTACAAAGCCATCCATCATATTCGACGGCGCAATAATATCTGCTCCAGCTTCTGCTTGGCTTACAGCTGTTCTTGCCAATAAATCAAGAGAGGCATCATTTAAAATTTTATCTCCTTCAACAAGTCCGCAATGGCCATGGCTTGTATATTCACAAAGACAAGTATCAGCAATCACTAAAATATCTGGAAAGTGTTTTTTAATAAAACGAGTAGCCTCCTGAACAAGACCGTGGTCGTGAAAGGCACCAGAGCCCTGTTCATCCTTATCATGGTCAAAAGGAACCCCAAATAAAATAACTGATTTAATACCGAGATTTGCCACTTCGGTCATTTCGGCTTCTAGATTATCCATTGATAGCTGAAAAATACCTGGCATTGAATTGATTTCACTTTTGATATTTTTACCATCGATAATAAAAATCGGGTAAATTAAATCTTCTTTATGTAGATGGGTTTCACGAACTAGCGCTCTCATACTTGCACTTGAACGTAAACGACGATGACGTGTAAAAGCTAAATCTTTCATGATGTTATTCCTCCTTTATCTTTTACGAATGTTATTAATTCTTGTAGCATTGCTTCTGTTGTATATTCATTTGGACAAATGTCGACCTTCAATTGATATTGTTGGGCGGTTTTTTTAGCAATAGGCCCGATACATGCAATAATAAGACTTTCTAGAAGTGGGTGCAACTGATATTGTTCCACTATTTGCATAAAGTGATGAATGGTTGACGAACTTGTAAATGTAATTACATCCACTTCACTCGCTTGCAATACATGAACTAATTTTTGCACACTTTCTTCTGGTAGCACCGTTTCATACAAAATCACTTCATCACAGCTTGCCCCTGATTCATTAATTTTCTCCGCAATAATCGTTCTCGCTAAATTTCCTTTTGCTAGTAGCACGCGGGAATCATCATGTAAGAGCGGCAAGAACTCCTTAACAAAGGATTCTGCAACAAATGCTTGTGGAATAAAATCTGCCTTGTAGCCAAAATGTTTCAATGAATCCGCTGTCTTTTTACCTATAACAGCTATTTTGGGAAGCGACGTTGACACTTCGTATGTCTCAACTAATTCAGAAAAAAAACGCACTCCATTTTGACTGGTCAAAACAATCCAGTCATAGTTTGAAATTTGACGAATTGCTCCTTCTACCTCTGTCATATTTAAAGGCAACTGAAAATCAAGTAGCGGCACTATAATAGGAATGCCGCCAAATTTTTCAATGGATGATTTAAAACGCTTTGCTTGCTCTTTTCCTCTAGTGATTAAGATCCGGTAATCTTTCAGAGGGAGCGTATTCATTAGTGATTTAACTCCTCTTTTACGGAATCAATTAATTTTTTTCCACCTTTTTCACTAATCCGTTTGGCAGCTTCCTGACCCACTTGGAGCGGATTAGCTCCTGAAATTTCTTCCTTATAAATCACTTTTCCATCAGGAGAAGCTACTAGTGCGGTTAACGCTACATTCCCATCATCCATCACCTGTGCAAAACCTGCAATTGGAACTTGGCAGCCACCCTCCATTTGATTTAAAAAGGCACGTTCTGCTTCAACTGCTATTTTAGTTTTCTCACAAGTAAGTTTTTGTAACTGAGCTAATAAATCAACATCATCTGAACGGCATTCAATCGATAATGCACCTTGTCCTACTGCCGGAACACAAAGCGTTTCATCTAAAAATTCAGTAACCACATCATGCTTCCATCCCATGCGAGCAAGACCTGCAGCCGCTAAAATAATAGCATCATAATCTTCTGTTTTCAATTTTTCTAAGCGTGTATCGATATTGCCACGAATCCATTTAATTTCAAGGTCTGGTCTTTGGACTAAAATTTGCGCACTGCGGCGTAAGCTACTTGTACCAATAATCGCACCCGGCTTTAAATCTGCGAGCTTGACATGGTTCTTTGAAATAAATGCATCCCGATGATCTTCTCGTGGTGGAATGCAGCCAATGGTTAAGCCTTCAGGCAGAACTGCCGGCATATCCTTCATACTATGTACAGCCATATCTATTTCTTTATCAAGCATAGCTTGTTCAATTTCTTTGACAAACAGTCCTTTTCCTCCCACTTTAGAAAGGGTCACATCCAGAATTTTATCCCCTTTTGTTACAATCTCTTTTACTTCAAATTCATAAGGAACTCCAAGTGCCTTTAATTGATTAATCACCCAATTTGTTTGGGTAATTGCTAATTTACTTCTTCTTGAACCGACAATAATTTTTCTCATAACATCCTCCTATTAATTCCAAATATGGAATGATGAAAGACTTCCAAACAGGAAAAAATTAATCAAAACAATCAGGAAAGAACAGATATTAACGTAGGCTAATGTTCTTCCGTAGAGATGTTTTCGATTTTTTAAATATAAATATACACTATAAGCTATTAGTAAAATAAACGATCCAATAATCTTCGCATCAAACCAAGATAGATTTGGCACTTTGAGGTAGGCCCATTGAATGCCTAAAATAAGTGCAAAGATAAATAGTGGAACGCCAATGACGGCTAAAAGATGACTTAATTGTTCAAGTTTTGCTAAATCACCTAACCGAATTAATCGTTTCCCCCATTTTTTCCGCTTCAATAAATCATATTGAATCAGATAAAGTAGCGAAAAAACAAAGGAAATGGTAAATGCTCCATAAGATAGAATAGCCAAAGTAATATGAATGATGGACAATTCAGATACGAGCTTTTCAGCCAAAACTTTAGATTCAATTTGAACAGGTGCAAATGTATGAATCGCCATAATCATGAAACCGAGCACATTCGTAAAGAAAACCGTAAAATCAACCCGTAGGAGTCGATTGATAAATAACGATAAAGTAATTAACACCCATGTATAAAAATATAATCCCTCAAAAATGGTCAATACAGGAAATCTACCAGTCTTTATAACATACAGACATAAAAAAATTGTTTGAAGAAGCCAAACAATTGAAAGCAACCAGAAGGCCAGCTTATTTGCCTTCTGGTTGCTATAAAGAAAGTCAATAAAATATAAAAGAACACTAAGGGCATACAGTATTACCGTTGCCTCATGCAACCTTGTCATGATTAATTCCATAATGCCCTCAATTTGCTTGCACAGGCATTGATTTTAATCCTGCTGCTTTTGTTCCTACTTGATAATCTTTCTGCTCTTGAGAGGCTTCTTGACTCTCAATCAATTCCTCTAAACGGAAAGTTTTCACAAATTCATTTAATGCATCTTTCGTATTTGGCGCATCTGCAAGTTCTTTTGCATAAAGAATTGGATCCTTTAACATTTGATTGATTATACTTTTCGTATGTTTATTTAAGACTTTTATATCCCGCTCACTTAAATGCGGTAGCTTTCTTTGCAAACTAACCATTGTTTCAGCTTGAATTCCCAATGCTTTTTCTCTAAGGGCCGAAATAACTGGTACTACGCCCAGCATATTCATCCATTGATTAAATTCAACCAATTCTGCCTCGATCATTAACTCTATTTTCTCAGCAGCATTTTTACGTTCTTCAAGATTAGCCTGTACAATGCCTTCTAAGTCATCAATATCATATAAAAAGACGTTCTCTAGTTCTCCAATTACAGGATCTAAGTCACGAGGAACCGCTATGTCTACCATAAAAATTGGACGTCCCTTACGCATGCCATTCACATAATCCATCATGTCTTTTGTAATAACAAAATCTTTTGAACCTGTTGAAGAAATTAAAATATCTGCATCTACTAGTGCATGTTGCAGTTCTTGCAATTTCTTTGGTGTACCATTAAAACGTTCTGCAAGGTTAACTGCCTTCTCAAATGTACGATTAATAACAGTGATTTGATCAGCACCGTTCCCATGTAGGTTTTGGATAGCCAGCTCACCCATTTTTCCAGCACCAAGAATAAGTACATTTTTTCCTTGAAGGCTACCGAAAATTTTCTTTGCTAGCTCAACAGCAGCGTAGCTAACTGACACGGCATTTGTATTAATTTCTGTTTCAGCATGAGCCTTTTTCGCTAATGTTAGCGCTTGCTTGAATAAATGATTAGAAACAGATCCAATTGTATTTTCCTGTTGTGCAAGCATATAGCTTGAACGTACTTGACCTAATATTTGTGTCTCTCCAAGAACCATTGAATTTAAACCACAAGTTACCTGAAATAAATGTTCAATAGCCCCGTCACCTTCATAGAAAAAAAGATATTTGGAGAATTCTTCCTTATCAATACCAAACCATTCAGAAAGAAATTCTTTAATATAATATCTGCTCGTATGGAGTTGATCACCCACTGCGTAAATTTCCGTACGATTACAGGTAGATACAATCACATTCTCTAAGATACTTTTTTTATTTTTAAGAGCCTCCATTGCTTTAGCAAGCTCAGCTTCATTAAATGATACTTTCTCCCTAATTTCAACAGGTGCAGTATGATAGTTTAAACCAACCGCTATAATATGCATTTTACGTTTTGCACCCCCATATTTAGTCCCTATGTGTATTATATCACGAACGAAAGTTCTTAATTGAACAAATTGTGAACAGTTCATGAAAACAAGAATTCATGGTAAGATGTTACTATAATTATTATTTATATATTTTTTCTGATAAGTATACACATGTACAATAACAAAATTTAAGCATTTCTTCAAGTAAACAACATTGGTAGGTGAGTAAATGAAAGGACAACGTATTTTCCCTGGAATTATTTTGATAGGCTTTGGCCTATATTTTTTTCTGGAACGTTCACAAATTCATATTTTCACAGGCTTTTACACTTGGCCCACTTTATTTTGTATTGTAGGATTGGCTTTTCTTATTCAGGCGTATTATGGAAAAGATGTTCATGCCATTCTTCCTGGTGTTATATTATTTGGTTTTGGCGTTCATTTTCATCTCGTACAGCTTATTGAAGCTTGGCCGTCTCATTTCGGAATTTTTATTCTTATTATCTCAATTGGATTTATTCTTCAAGCTCGCAAAACAAAATCAGGTATGTTTTATGGGGTCACATTATGTATTCTCGCCATTTTCATCCTATTTTATGACAAGGTTACTTCATTATTAAGTCTCACTCAAAATGTAGTAACCTTTTGGCCATTCGTATTGATGGCATTCGGCGTGTATGTGCTCTTTTTCCGAAAAAAATAATACATAAGCCATCTTAGAAACTTTAACTTCATATAGGACTAGACAGCAAACTAGCTTATCTTTATAAAAAACATCGACTCGTTGCCATGTTAATGGCGAAAGCCGATGTTTTTTCTTATATCGATTATTCGATAAAACTTGCCAAAAAACACATAAAAAAATTGCACGACTAGTCTATTTGATCAACTAATCGAGCAATTCCATTTATAACTGATTTTATTCCATATACTTCTTCAATACTCCCCACACTTGATCCTTACCTTCACCTGTTTCACTTGAAAAATGTAATAATTCATCTTCTTTTGATAGTCCAAGTGTTTCGCGTGTAACCTTCAAATGCTTCTGCCATTTTCCTTTAGGAATCTTATCAGCTTTCGTTGCAATCACAATCACTGGTAGCTCATGATGCTTTAAAAACTCATACATTGAGATATCGTCCTTCGTAGGCGGGTGACGTAAATCCACTATTTGAATAGCTGCACGTAGCTGTTCACGATTCTTGAAATATGTTTCAATCATTCTTGCCCATGCAGCTCGTTCGGTTTTTGCCACCTTTGCATACCCATACCCAGGAACATCAACAAAATGAAGCGCATCATTTATGATATAAAAGTTCAGGGTTTGCGTTTTTCCCGGCTTTGAAGACGTACGTGCTAAGTTCTTACGATTAATCATTTTATTAATAAAACTTGATTTCCCAACATTCGATCGACCTGCTAACGCAAATTCTGGAATGGGACTACTTGGATATTGCTCCGGTTTTACGGCACTAATTACAATATCCGAACTTGTTACTTTCATTCTACTCCTACTCCTCCTGCTAATGCATGCTCCAGTACTTGATCTAAATGGGAAACAAGAACAAATTGTAAATCATTTCGAACACTTTCTGGAATATCATCAATATCTTTTTCGTTATCTTTTGGAATAATTAATTTCGTAAGCCCTGCTCGATGCGCTCCTAATGATTTTTCCTTTAAACCACCAATTGGGAGCACCCGCCCACGTAAAGTAATTTCTCCAGTCATACCCACTTCTTTTCTAATCGGACGATTTGTCAGCGCTGAGACAAGCGCTGTTGCCATCGTAATTCCTGCTGATGGTCCATCTTTCGGAACGGCTCCCTCAGGAACATGAATATGAATATCATACTTTTCATGGAAATTAGGGTCAATATGATATTCTTCTGCTTTAGAACGAACAAAACTAAAAGCTGCTTGCGCCGATTCCTTCATTACATCGCCCAATTTTCCTGTTAAATGTAGCTTACCTTTACCTGGAGCTAAGGACACTTCAATTTGCAAGGTATCTCCGCCCACTGTTGTGTAAGCAAGACCTGTTGCTACACCAACTTGATCTTCTGCTTCCGCTTGTCCATAGTGGAAAATTTTCTTCCCTAAAAATTCTTCTATATTTTTTCCAGAAATAACTACACGCTTCTTTTCACCAGAGACAATAATTTTAGCCGTTTTACGACAAATACTTGCTAGTTGACGTTCAAGGCTTCGCACACCTGCTTCTCTCGTGTAATAACGAATGATATCTGTAATAGCATCATCTCTTAATTGCAGCTGTGTTTTTTGTAAGCCATGCTTTTCTAACTGACGTACTAATAGATGGTCTTTCGCAATATGCTGTTTCTCCAACTCCGTATAGCCGGCAATCGAAATAATTTCCATACGATCACGAAGCGGGCCAGGAACGGTAGACAAATCATTAGCTGTTGCGATAAACATTACATCGGAAAGATCATATGGCTCTTCGATATAGTGATCACTAAAATTATGATTTTGCTCTGGATCTAATACTTCAAGTAGTGCAGCTGATGGATCTCCGCGGAAATCGTTAGACATTTTATCAATTTCATCTAGTAAAAAGACTGGATTAATAGTCCCTGCTTTTTTCATTCCTTGAATAATTCGACCTGGCATTGCGCCTACATAGGTTCGACGGTGACCTCGAATTTCAGATTCGTCACGAACTCCACCTAAGGACACTCGTACAAAATGTCGATTTAAAGAAGCAGCAATGGATTTAGCTAAACTAGTTTTACCTACACCAGGGGGCCCAGCTAAACATAGGATAGGACCTTTTAAAGAGTGAGTTAATTGTTGCACAGCTAAATATTCTAATACCCGTTCTTTTACTTTTTCTAAACCATAATGTTCTTTGTTTAAAATCTTTTCAGCCTTATTAATGTTTAAGTCATCTTTGGTACTATTGGACCAAGGGATTGATATCAACCATTCAATATAATTGCGAATAACAGAACTTTCAGCAGATGTTGCGGGTACCTTTTCATAACGGCTTACCTCTTTTAAAGCTGCAGTTTGGATATGCTCTGGCATTCCAGCAGCCTCAATTTTCTCCGTCAATATAGCCACTTCACCCGTTTTTCCTTCTTTATCGCCTAGCTCCTTTTGAATGGCCTTCATTTGTTCACGCAAGTAATATTCTTTTTGTGTACGCTCCATGGAACGCTTTACACGTTGACCAATCTTCTTCTCAAGATGAAGCACTTCTTTTTCATTGTGAATCATTTCAATCACTTTACTTAAGCGATCCTTCACATCCATTGTTTCAAGGATTTCTTGTTTATCCTTTGGTTTTAATGGAAGATGAGAAGCGATAATATCCGCAAGTCGACCTGGTTCCTCAATATCAGCAGTCGAAGAAAATGTTTCATTGGAAATCTTCTTCGACATCTTTATGTATTGCTCGAAGTAATCAAGTAACGTACGCATTAATGCCTGATGTTCTGCATCTTTCTCATCACTATCTTCATATATTTTAATCTTCACGCCATAATAGGTCTCATAATCGTAAAATGTGCTGACCTCAGCACGATTTAATCCTTCGACTAACACTCGAATCGTCCCATTCGGAAGCTTTAACATTTGTTTTACTTTCGTTAATGTTCCTATAGGGTATAAGTCTTCTTCGCCTGGTTCATCGAGCGAAATGTCTTGTTGTGTCGTTAGAAATATGAGATGGTTATCCACCATTGCTTTCTCAAGGGCTTGCACTGATTTATCACGGCCTACATCTAAATGTAGCACCATTGTAGGATAAACAAGCAATCCTCTAAGAGGCAGGAGGGGGACGATGATTTCTTTATCTGACATGTCTGACACCTCCATTATAATCATCACATCATTGTTGTATTTTTTATTAACAATTCTATCCTATTTGTGTAAATGTGTCTAATTGTTTCACTTAAACACTTTCTTTCTTTGTCGTTTGAAGAGTAGATAGCAGCTGTTCAGGTATAACATCTTTTTTAAGGGCGCGTTCAAAAACCTCTTCTACTTTATGAACGGGAATGATTTCAATATCTTCAATTTCATATAAAAGTGGCTGCACATTTTCAGCTGGGATAATCACTGTTTTTGCCCCTGCTAATTTAGCCGCTTTAATTTTTGGTATGACACCGCCAATCGGCCTTACATCACCTTGAATCCCAATTTCACCTGTCATCGCAACTGTATGATCAACCGGTATCTTATATATGGCTGAATAAATGCCAGTTGCCATGGCAATACCCGCAGATGGTCCATCAACAGGACTTCCACCAGGAAAATTGACGTGAATATCAAATTGATTAGCAGGAACTCCAATTGACCTTAATACGGTAATCACATTTTCAATCGACCCTTTTGCCATACTTTTACGTCGAATTGATTTTCCATTGTTCCCAATACTTTCTTCCTCTACGATTCCTGTAATGTTAATTATGCCTGTTTCATTTGCTGCTGGGATGACCGTAACCTCAATTTCCAATAACGCTCCACTATTAGGACCATACACAGCTAGTCCATTTACGAACCCAACCCTTGGCTTTGAATCAATTTTTTTATCCATTCTCAGACTTAATTGACTGCTATGTGCCATCCATTCAATATCTTCTTCCCTAATAAAAGACCTATCTTCATTAATAGAGATACCTGCGAGCGTCTGAATCATATTGACAGCTTCTCGACCATTACGTGCATAATCAGAAATCATTTGTAACCCTTTCTCACTAATTGCCATTTCCACTCGGTCCACAGCATTTTTGGCAACAGCCATAATCTCATGACGATCTAGTTCTCGGAAAAAAACTTCAATACATCTCGAGCGAATGGCCGGAGGTATCTCATTTGGTGTTCTAGTGGTGGCACCTATTAATCGAAAATCAGCAGGTAATCCATTTTTAAAAATATCATGAATATGCGTCGGGATATTTGTATTTTCTTCTTGATAATAGGCGCTTTCTAAAAATACCTTGCGATCCTCAAGTACCTTTAATAACTTATTCATTTGAATCGGGTGAAGCTCTCCAATTTCATCAATAAATAGCACGCCTCCATGAGCATTCGTGACAGCACCTTGCTTAGGTTGGGGAATCCCAGCTTGCCCCATAGCTCCAGCCCCTTGATAAATAGGGTCATGAACAGAACCAATCAGAGGGTCAGCAATGCCTCTTTCATCAAATCGAGCGGTCGTCGCATCTAGTTCAATGAATACAGCCTTTTTTCTAAATGGTGATTTTTCATTCTTTTTAGCTTCTTCCAATACCAATCTTGCAGCTGCAGTCTTCCCAACACCTGGTGGTCCATAAATGATAACATGCTGTGGGTTTGGACCACAAAGAGCTGCTTTTAAGGACTTAATTCCATCCTCTTGTCCTACAATATCCTTGAAAGAAACCGGTCTTACCTTTTCAGCTAAAGGTTCAGTTAAACGAATGGCTCTCATTGAACGTAGTTGATCCATTTCTTTTTTTGAATCTCGATCAATCGATACTTTTTGTGTACGCTGTCCTTTTAACAAGTTTAAGAAATACAATCCAATGACTATCCCAAAAAACAATTGAATTAAGAATGCCACACCTGTCCAATTCATCATTTACCCTCCTGCATTCACCAATGTTTGTCTTATGTGGTAGTATCTCAATCAGTAGTTAAAATCATTCAACAATTGAGCCTTGAAAAAATTGGTGGAAATGAGGATGAATATTGTACAGAAAAATGAACTTCTTTCAGCAGCCATTTTATACCACTAAATCTAAAAAAAGGCTGTCCAAAGGTTTTACCTTTTAGGACAGCCTTATATCCTTGATAACGACTAGGAGTCGTTTTAAACTTTTATCCCGCCTTAACAGGCAGTAAGACCCCCACTGATGGAAGTTTCACCTTATGCAGATTGGCCTTGTATAGTCGTTCCATCCTTTAGGACCAATTTTGGAGATTCTTCTTCTTTGATAGCCGCAGCAGTGATAATACACTTCGCCACATCATCACGAGAAGGAAGATCGAACATCACATCTAAAATGATGCCTTCAATAATTGAACGTAAACCACGTGCTCCTGTCTTACGTTCAATTGCTTTTTTAGCAATCTCTACTAATGCATCTGATTCAAATTCTAATTCGATATCATCGAGTTCTAGTAATTTTTGATATTGTTTTACTAATGCATTTTTTGGTTTAGTCAAAATTTCAATTAATGCCCCTTCGTCTAATTGCTCAAGTGTAGCAATTACTGGTAAACGGCCAATAAATTCTGGAATTAAACCAAAACGTAGTAAATCTTCAGGTAGAACTTTAGAAAGTAGTTCTTTATCTGTAATTTCAGTCTTTTTCGTTTCTGCCCCAAAGCCAATAACCTTTTGTCCTAATCTGCGCTTGATAATTGGCTCAATACCATCAAAAGCACCACCACAGATAAACAAAATATTCGTTGTATCAATTTGAATAAATTCTTGATGAGGATGTTTACGTCCTCCTTGAGGTGGAACACTTGCTACAGTTCCTTCAAGAATTTTTAATAAAGCTTGCTGTACCCCTTCACCTGAAACATCGCGAGTAATCGATGGATTTTCAGATTTACGTGCTACTTTATCAATTTCATCAATATAAATAATTCCTTTTTCAGCTTTTTCTACATCATAATCAGCCGCTTGAATTAGTTTTAATAAAATATTTTCAACATCTTCCCCTACATAACCTGCTTCTGTTAAAGATGTCGCATCAGCAATAGCAAAGGGAACATTCAATAAACGTGCTAAAGTTTGAGCAAGTAACGTTTTACCACTACCAGTTGGCCCAATTAAAGCGATATTACTTTTTGAAAGTTCTACATCGTCAACTTTACTGTTCGAGTTAATACGCTTATAGTGATTATAAACAGCAACTGCCAAAGATTTCTTTGCTTGTTCTTGTCCAATTACATATTCATCGAGAATATTACAAATTTCCTTTGGTTTAGGAACATCGCGAAATTCTACTTCTTCTTCAGATCCTAATTCTTCTTCCACTATTTCTGTACATAACTCAATACATTCATCACAAATATATACACCTGGACCTGCTACCAGTTTACGAACTTGTTCTTGAGTTTTACCACAAAAAGAACATTTTAATTGGCCCTTTTCATCATTAAATTTAAACATGGACGTTCACCCCTCTTAAATACTATTTCAACTCTATTCTTTTTAAAGGCATTTTTCCTAATAATTGAAAAAGAAAATACCAGTATGCATTTACAATTATTTATTATTATAAATTGCATTTTAACACGTTCTTTACAATTTAGTAACAAAAATGCTCCAAATAAAGGTTGACCAAAAAGATAATACATCTTTTTTTAGTCAAACTTTACTTTTCCACCCACACGAAGTGAGTCTGGCTAATGAAGTCATAAGCATGTACAAACTTAAATTGACCCCTTATTATGAATACTTACGAATATCGATTATGTATATGGCTTTGTTTCATTATGCCCAAAACTAATATTTTTAAAAAAAGGATTTATTGTATAAATATGTATATGTGTTATTAAAATTAATCTACACTGATTTCTAAAAAAAAGCAATCAAGAAATATTTATAACTATTAATTTTTTCGCTATGTATAAAACAAGGCACGAAATGATCGCGCCTTGTTTCTATTAATCCTCAAAAGAAGACTCACTTCTTTAGAAGATTAAAATATTTGAAAGTTGGCCCATTAGGTCATATCTTTCCGAACATCGACTTTCTCAAATAAGGAGAATATGTCGTGTTATATAATAATGAGTTAATTTACATATTATATTATTTAGCTTCTACTACTGTACGATTTTCAACAAGGAAATCGATCGCTTTTTTAATTTTCAAGTCGCCTTTAACAGCATCCAAATTTCCAAGAGCTTTTTTGATTGCTTCTACTTCCATATTGTAAACTTCAGCCATTTTAGTCAATTCAGCATCCACATCTTCGTCAGTTGCTTCAAGTTTTTCTGTTTCAGCAATTGCTTCAAGAACTAAACTTGTGCGAACTTGACCTTCTGCTTCTTCTTTCATTTGACCTTTTAAAGCTTCTTCGTCTTGACCAGAGAATTGGAAGTACAAGTCTAGATTTAGACCTTGTTGTTGTAAACGTTGTGCAAAATCTTTCATCATACGATCTACTTCGTTTGCAACCATTACTTCAGGAAGATCAATTTGTGCATTTTCCACAGCTTTACCGATTACAGCATCTTGAATGAAGTGTTCTTCTTCATGCTTCTTGTCATGCTCTAGTTTAGCTTTTGTTTTTTCTTTTAGTTCAGCCAATGTTTCCACTTCATCGTCAACATCTTTAGCGAACTCGTCATCTAATTCAGGAAGTTGTTTTGTTTTGATTTCATGAATCTTCACTTTGAATACAGCAGGTTTTCCTGCAAGCTCAGCAGCATGATATTCTTCTGGAAATGTTACTTCGATATCTTTTTCTGCACCTGTTTCAAGACCAATTACTTGCTCTTCAAATCCAGGAATGAAAGAGTTAGATCCAAGAACTAATGAGTAGTTTTCACCAGCTCCACCTTCAAAAGCTTCACCATCTGTGAATCCTTCAAAGTCAATAACAGCTGTATCTCCTTCTTGAGCTGATCCTTCTTCTTTAACAACCAATTCAGCATGGCGTTCTTGAAGTGCTTTCAATTCAGCATCTACATCTTCATCAGATACAGTTGTATCAAATTTTTCAACTTCTACACCTTTGTAATCGCCTAATTTTACTTCTGGTTTCACTGTTACAGTAGCAGTGAAAATAAGATTTTCGCCTTTTTCCATTTTCTCAATGTCGATTTCTGGACGATCTACTGGTGAAATTCCAGCTTCTTCGATAGCATTTGCATATGCTTCTGGAAGAATTTCATCAAGAGCATCTTGGTATAAAGATTCTACACCGAATTTTTTTTCAAATAATTGGCGAGGCATTTTTCCCTTACGGAAACCAGGTACATTCACTTGTTTTACTACTTTTTTGAACGCTTTATCTAAACCAGCGTCAACTGTTACAGCATCAACTTCAACTGTTAATACTCCAACATTTCCTTCTTGCTTTTCCCATTTAACAGACATGTGTTTCCCTCCAAAAATCTATATACTTCATGAATAAGCATGGATGAATCTGCTTTGCAATTCTTAACAAGTCATCCTACAATTATACCCAACATTAATTGGGATTCTCGTTTTTTTCTACGAGCTTATAATACAACCACTACATTATACCACAGCTTTCCCCTGTTTCAACAGCATAGGTTAAATAAAGGGATAAGAAATTCCTTCAATTTTTTTCAAATAGATTATACATTCATTTACTTTTTGCCATTTAGTATCATACATTTTTGTTATTTTATTACTAATCTCTTGACCTGTCATATATTCCTCAGCTAAAGCATGATAAGCAGCCGTCATCGCATTTATATCTTGTTCTGGTTCATATGGGTACAATAAAAAGTGATGTCGTTCTAATAAACTTTGTGTCATTTCAAGTAAACTTGGATCATGCTGCGAAAGCTCTTTTTCCAGTAATCCAAATACGTTGCTGAAATATTCTTGTTCTTTTAAGTCTGGCAATTCCGATGGAATAATAGAATCTGCTTTCGAAAACTTTTTCAATTCTATTGGTTGTGAGTAATCCTGTTCTTTTAATATATGCAACAGCATCGTTTTAAAAAAAGGATGTGTTTCTTCATGCTGTAAAAATTGTTTTATTTCATCCATAAAAGGGCGAATGTTTATTTGTGACAACTTTGATATCGTATCAAGCAGTTCTTGATCATTTTTACCTTTAAATAACCCTTCTAGCTGAAATTGCTTTTGTACTTGCTCTTCATGCCGCTCTGATTCTACTTTTCGTTCTTCCAACACTTTATTGCTAAAATTTAGCATTTTTTCAAAATGTTCGATTTTATCATATGGAATTTGATTTTCTTGAAATAATAATTCAATCGTTTCAACCATTTCCTTATGCTCGCTTAATTGCAGTAAGACCATTAAATAGATACTCATAATTTGGAAATAATCACCGATACCCATTCTCAACAATTCATGGCATAACTCCCGAGCTTCTACATATTTTTGAAGCTCCACTAATGAAACGAGCAACCCCATATTCACTTCATAATTTTCAATATCATATTCCCTTGCTTGTATAAAGATCTGTACTGCATGCTTGAAATTCTTATTACTTAATTCATCTAAACCCTTTGCTATTAATCGTTCATGTAAGTTTGGAAAGAGTACAATTTTATTAGTTTGTTCATTTTTGTCGCCCTTCTTTTCTTTCATCGAGTATTCCGCCTCGCCGTTTGCTTTTGAAACCTAGTTTAACATGGAAAATATTGAAATTCAAAATGCAAATGAATATTTTTATCCTTTGAGATGTGTATTCTGAACAAAAAAAATCTTGCACTGGCTCAAAAAATTGATACCGTACAAGATTCTTTTCTTATTATATTGCAAATTATATTATTTAGTAGGTACTGGGATTTTTTCTTGTTCATATTTTTTGATTTGTTCATCATATTGTTCTGTAATTGAAATTTCATCCCAACCATTGATTAGCATTTGTTTCCAATAAGGATGAATCTCAAATTCAGCTTCAAAACCAGATCCATCTTTCACTTTTTGATTTAGTAAATCAACGGTTAACTCAAATCCTGTACCTTTTGCCATTAATTCTTTTACTTGATCTTCTGTTAAAGCAATAGGTAACATTCCGTTTTTCATGCAATTGTTTTTGAAGATGTCAGCAAAGGATGGAGCTATAACAATATGAAAACCATAATCCAATAGTGACCAAGGTGCGTGCTCACGTGATGATCCACAACCAAAGTTTTCACCAGCAATTAAGATAGATGCGTCCTTATTTTGCTCTTGATTTAGTTCAAAATCAGGGCGTTCCTTGCCTTCTTCGTCAAAGCGCCAGTTATAAAATAAAAACTGGCCAAATCCACTTCGTTCAATTCGCTTTAAAAATTGTTTAGGAATAATTTGATCGGTATCAACATTTTTACGATCCATGATTGCTACTTTTCCTGTAAAAATTTTAATTGGTTCCATTATTGGCACCTCCGTTTTTTATGTGTTTTACCTGAGTTCAATTGGAAATTTTCATTTCTTTAAGGAAGCTATTTATAAATGAGTGGTTAACATTATCGACCTGTTTGAAACCCACTGAAATAAGATAGTTTATCATTCAATTTTTTGCTCATTCATGTGAAACTTCAAACTCACAATCCATACTAAACATATAGTTTAATATGGACTTTTCATTATTCGAGTGAAACTTTCGTTTCACTCGCCTTTCAGCAGAGCTGAAAGGTTGCATTAATACGATGAAACGAGAAGGAAAGCGAGCTTTCTTCTCTTATTCATCGATTAATGCAAAATAATGAAAAATCAATAAATGTACTAATGCTCAAAAAAGTTTCAATTAAGCTTCAATCGGATGCTTTTTCCAGTTGCGGATGTCAACAAATTTTCCTTTGATGGCTGCTGCTGTTGCCATTGCTGGGCTTACTAGGTGGGTGCGGGCTCCTGCACCTTGGCGTCCTTCGAAGTTGCGGTTGGATGTAGATGCACAGTGTTCTCCTGCTGGTACTACGTCTGGATTCATGCTTAAGCACATGCTACATCCGGATTCGCGCCATTCAAATCCTGCAGATTTGAAAATTTCATCTAGCCCTTCATCTTCAGCTTGTCTTTTTACACTTTGAGAACCTGGTACAACCATTGCTCGAACACCTTGGTGTACCTTTTGATCACCAATCATACTCGCTGCTTGACGTAAGTCCTCGATACGTGAGTTTGTACAAGATCCAATAAACACGTGTTGAACTTCGATATCTTCAATAGGCATACCTTCCTGAAGACCCATGTATTCAAGAGCGCTTGTTAATTCTTTTGGATCAAATGTTCCATCTGCTATGCGAGGTACATTCGTATCCACACCACTTGCCATACCTGGATTTGTTCCCCAACTTACCATTGGTGGAATTAAACTACCATCTAATACAATTTCTTGATCGTATACAGCATCAGGATCACTTACTAGAGTTTTCCAATCTTCTACACAACGATCAAACTCTTCACCTTTAGGAGCATATTTTCTACCTTTAAGATAGGAGAAGGTTGTTTCATCTGGTGCAACAAGTCCTGCTCTTGCGCCACCTTCAATGGACATATTACATACTGTCATACGTTCTTCCATAGACATATCGCGGAATACTTCGCCACAATATTCAATAATGTGACTTGTTCCAAAATTAACGCCAAATTTAGAAATAACGTAAAGAATCACGTCCTTGGCATTAACGCCCTCACCAAGCTTACCATTCACTTCAAGTTTCAAAGTTTTTGGCTTAGTTTGCCATAAGCTTTGAGTAGCTAATACATGCTCTACTTCACTTGTTCCAATCCCAAAAGCAATAGATCCAAAGGCACCATGTGTTGACGTGTGACTATCTCCACATACGATGGTCATTCCAGGTTGTGTAAGACCAAGTTCAGGCCCTATAACATGAACAATCCCTTGTTCTGGACTGTTTAAATCAGCTAGACGAATGCCAAATTCTTTACAGTTTTGCTCAAGAGTCGTTATTTGCTTCTTAGCAATTTCATCATGAATGACAAAGCGGTTAACCGTTGGCACATTATGGTCCATCGTTGCAAATGTACGATCTGGTCGTCTTACTTTACGGCCTTTTAATCTCAATCCTTCGAAAGCTTGTGGAGATGTTACTTCATGAATATATTGTAAATCTATATATAATAAATCTGGTTTATTCTCTTCTTCAGACACAATATGACGATCCCATATTTTTTCAATAATTGATTTTCCCATCTTCATCCACCTCAATTATATTGATTTTTTAAAAAACACGACCTAACGAGAAGGCCGTGTCCGAAAAATACAGTGTTACTGCTCACTCTCACTATATGAGAAAAATTCTTAAGCCAACAAAGCTTCTTTAATTTTATCAACCATTTCAGTAGTTGATAGCTTTGTTGATGAATGATCCGCAATATCACCTGTTCTAAAGCCATTTTCAAGCACAGACTGAACCGCGTTTTCCACGGCTTTTGCTTCATCTTCCAAACCAAATGATAGACGCAACAATGATGCAGCTGATAAAATGGTCGCAATTGGATTTGCAATATTTTTCCCTGCAATATCAGGAGCAGAACCATGAATTGGTTCATAAAGATTTGGTCCATTTGTTGAAATAGAAGCTGATGGAAGCATTCCAAGCGATCCCGTTAATACAGATGCTTCATCACTTAAAATATCACCAAATAAATTTTCTGTTACAACAACATCAAATTGTTTAGGATTGCTAATAAGTTGCATAGCCGCATTATCAACAAGCATATGTACTAGTTCCACTTCTGGGTAATCCTTTGCAATTTCCTCAGCCGTTTCGCGCCACATTCTACTTGATTCTAATACATTTGCTTTATCAATTGATGTAACTTTCTTTGTTCTTTGGCTAGCCAATTCAAAGGCTAATTTAATGATGCGCTGCATTTCTTCTTTTGTGTAAAATAATGTATCTACTACAGCATCTTTTCCATCACGTACAACTCGTTCACTTGGTTTTCCAAAATATAGGCCGCCCGTTAATTCACGAACGATGACAAAATCAGAACCTTCAATTAATTCTTTTTTAAGAGGAGAAGCATCCGATAAGCATGAATAATAGCTGATTGGTCGAAGATTTGCATAAAGATTAAGCTCTTTACGGATTTTCAATAACCCTCGTTCTGGACGAATCTCAACAGGATGATTGTCCCATTTTGGACCACCAACTGCTCCTAATAATACAGCATCGCTATTTCTACATATTTCTACCGTTTCATCAGGTAGTGGTGATCCTGTAAGATCAATGGCAGTGCCACCAATTTCACCATACTTAAATTCAAATTCATGTCCAAATTTTTGAGCAACTGCTTCAAGTATCTCTATAGCGCCTCTTGTTATTTCTTTTCCGATTCCATCACCTGGCAATACTGCTATATTCCCTCTCATCGAAATCTTCCCTTCTAAACTGAAATCTTCTAAATATAGGCAAGCACCCTAATGGGCGCTTGCAATTTTCTAGGTTTAGCTACAGGCGCCTTGCAACTATTTAACTAAACGGACGCCTATGCTTTTATTTTAATTCGTTACTTTTATTTCTAGTTCTCTCATAATAAGCACACGATTTACTGCGTTAAGGTATGCCTTTGCTGACGCTTCTAGTACATCTTGATCTAGACCGCGTCCACTCGTTTCAACACCTTGGTATTTCATTTTTACAAATACTTGAGCTAATGCATCCATGCCAGCACCAACCGATTGAATTCGATAATCCTCTAATTCAACTTCGCTACCTAAACATCTTTCAAGCGTATTGTAAAGTGCTTCTACACTACCAGCTCCAGTAGCTGCCTCTTGGATATTTTCCTCATTACCTTTTTTCAAGGTTACAGTAGCAGTCGGAGTTTGATGTGTACCGTGTGAAATTTGCATTGAAACTAATTCATAAACGATATTATCTGTTGCTTTTTCTTCTAAAACAAGAGCAACAAGATCTTCATCAGTCATTTGTTTTTTCTTATCAGCAAGTTCTTTGAATTGAACAAATAAACGATTCATTTCTTCATCGGTTACTGTAAAATTCAACTCTTGTAATCTTTCTTTAAAAGCATGACGTCCAGAGTGTTTACCTAAAACTAGAGAGTTTGAGGATACTCCAACAAGCTCAGGAGAAATGATTTCATAGGTTGTTTTTTCTTTTAACACGCCGTCTTGATGAATACCAGATTCATGAGCATATGCATTAGCACCAATAACCGCCTTATTTGGAGGAACAGGCATTGCTGTTAAACGACTTACTAAGTCACTAGTTCTCTTGATTTCATTTAGCGTTAAACGTGTTTGAGCTTGATAATAATCTTTACGAATGTGAAGAGCAACCGCTACTTCTTCAAGTCCTGCGTTTCCTGCACGTTCGCCGATTCCATTTATCGTACCTTCAACCTGTGTTGCACCGCCTTCAACTGCTGCAAGTGAATTGGCTGTTGCCATTCCTAAATCATCATGACAATGACAAGAAAGGTTTACTTTACCAATAGATGGAACATTTTCGCATAAATAACGGAAAATGTTTCCGTATTCTACTGGAGTTGCATAGCCTACTGTATCAGGAATATTGATGACACGCGCTCCTGCTTGAATGACAGCTTCTACGATTTCAGCTAAATAATCTAACTCTGTACGGCTTGCATCTTCAGCTGACCATTGCACAATTGGGAAGCGTTCAGCAGCATATTTTACCATGCTAACTGCACGCTCAACCACTTGTTCTTTTGTCATTTTCAATTTGTATTGACGATGAATAGGTGAAGTGGCGATAAATGTGTGAAGGCGAGGAGAAGCTCCATCCTTCAAAGAATCCCAAGCTGCGTCAATGTCACCCTTAACCGCACGCGCCAGCCCTGTAACAGAGCAGTTTTTAATGCGGCGCGCGATTTCTTGAACAGAATTGAAGTCCCCTTTAGAAGCAGCAGGGAATCCGGCTTCGATAATGTCGACCCCAAAACGTTCAAGTTGATAGGCAATCTCAATTTTTTCAGAAAAATTCAAATTGACACCTGCGGATTGTTCACCATCACGTAGCGTTGTGTCAAAAATATTAATTTTTTTCAACAGCTCCCACTTCTTTCTATTATTGTTGTGGTTTAACGAAAGGCATCATTTTTCTTAATTCGCGACCCACTACTTCGATTGGATGTTCTTTTTCTTGTCTATTAATTGCATTGAATACAGGACGGTTAGCTTGGTTTTCTAAAATCCAACCTTTTGCAAATTCACCATCTTGGATATCTTTTAATACAGCTTTCATTGCTTGTTTAGAGCTTTCTGTAACTACGCGTGGTCCAGAAACGAAATCTCCCCATTGAGCTGTATCAGAGATGGAATAACGCATGTTTTCCATTCCACCTTCATAAATAAGGTCGATGATTAATTTCATTTCATGTAAACATTCGAAGTAAGCCACTTCAGGTTGGTAACCTGCTTCAGTTAATGTTTCGAAACCAGCTTTAATAAGTGAAGTTAAACCACCACAAAGTACTGCTTGTTCACCGAATAAATCTGTTTCAGTTTCTTCTTTAAATGTTGTTTCAAGACCACCTGCACGAAGAGCTCCAATACCTCTAGCATAAGCAAGAGCTAAATCACGAGCAGTACCAGTTTTATCTTGGTAGATTGCGAATAGAGCTGGAACTCCTGCACCTTCAGTGTAAGTACGACGTACAAGATGTCCTGGGCCTTTTGGAGCTACAAGAAGTACATCAACATCTTCTGGAGCTACGATTTGGCTAAAGTGAATGTTGAATCCGTGAGCAAACATTAAAGCTTGGCCTGCACGTAAAACTGGTTTGATTTCTGCATTGTATACAACTGGTTGTGATTCATCTGGTAATAAGATCATGATTACGTCAGCTTGTTCAGCAGCTTCTTTTACTGTGAATACTTCGAAACCATCTTCTTTTGCTTTGTTAGCAGATTTTCCTGGTCTGATCCCGATAATAACATCTACACCGCTATCACGAAGGTTTTGTGAATGCGCATGTCCTTGTGAACCATAACCAATAACAGCTACTTTCTTATTTTCGAAGAAATTTTCTTGTGCGTCTGAGTTATAATATACTTTTGCCATAATTTTGAATCTCCCTTTTCTGTAGTAAAATTATTTTATTATTAGCTTTGTTATGTAACGTTGTTGATTTTTGGCTCATTCGTGTGAAACCGTAATCTCACACGCCTTCCAGCTAGCTGAAAGGCAGCTCTGAGTCCACGAAACGTAATAGCTCGCATGCTCCAATCGTCTCATGGATTCAGAGCTAAAATGAGCCAAAATCATTTTCTCAACATGTTTTTAACAAAGCGATTTATTAAACAATCGTCTGAACTTTATTATTCGACAATTGCATTCCACGTGGGAAAGCGGCTGTTCCAGTACGTGCCATTTCTTTGATGCCATATGGTCTCATAAGCTCTATAAATGCTTCAATCTTATCAGATTCGCCAGTAATTTGAACTGTCAAGCTATCTTTACTCACATCTATTACGGAAGCACGGAAAGGTTGAATAACTGAATAGATTTCAGCACGCGTTTGATTAGACACTTGTATTTTAATAAGTACCAATTCACGAGAAACAATGGATTGGTTACTGATGTCATTTACTTTTAAGACATCAATTTGTTTATTAAGTTGCTTTGTTACCTGTTCAATGATCGTTTCATCTTCCACTTGAGCAACAACTGTAATTCTTGAAATACCCTCTTGCTCAGATGGACCGACAGTAATGCTTTCAATATTGTAATTTCTTTTTGTGAACAAATTCGTAATACGATTTAAAACACCTGGTCTGTTATTTACTGTGAGAGTAAGAATTCCTTTCATGATTAAACTCCTTCCATTTCATGGATACCTTTTCCTGCTGCAACCATTGGATACACATTTTCATCCCGTTTAATACGGAAATCAATTAACACTGGTCCTTTAATCGCTAATGCTTCATCTAATTTAGCAATAGCTTCTTCTTCCGTATTAATTGTATAGCCTGGAATACCATATGCATCAGCTAATTTTACGAAATCTGGCTGTGATTGGAATACACTTTCGGATAAGCGTTCACCATGAAATAGGGATTGCCATTGTCTAACCATTCCTAATGCACCATTGTTTAGTATGATAATTTTAATTGGCAATTTTCTTTCAGCAATAACTCCTAGCTCTTGAACGCACATTTGGAAACCACCATCTCCAGAAATGGAAAGTACAGTTGCTTCTGGATTTGCTAATTGTGCACCTACAGCTGAAGGTAAACCAAAGCCCATTGTGCCAAGACCGCCAGAAGTAACCCATGTGTTTGGCCTATTAAAACGATAATATTGTGCTGCCCACATTTGATGTTGTCCAACGTCCGTTGTCACAATCGCATCTCCATTTGTTTTTTCATATAGAAGTTCAATTACTCGCTGAGGCATTAATTGTCCTTCAACTGGAGTATAGCGGAATGGGAATTCTTTATTCCACTTATTCAATTGTTCAGTCCAATCTGAAATCTCAGGTTTTTTTCCATTTTGAGCAACTAACTCTGTCAATGCTTCTTTTGCATCGCTAACAACCGGAATTTTCGTTGGAATATTTTTCCCAATTTCTGCTGGATCAATGTCTATATGTGCAACAACAGCATTTGGAGCAAAATCTTCAAGTCTGCCTGTTAGACGATCGTCAAATCGAGCGCCGATATTAACGAGTAAATCACATTCTGACAAAGCCATGTTAGCAGCATAGCAGCCATGCATTCCAGCAAAACCAATAAATTGAGGATGGTCTGCTGGGAAGCCTCCAAGTCCGAGCAGTGTATGCACGACTGGAAGACCCTGCTGTTCCACATATTTAAGTAGTAAATCAGATGCATTAGCATGCAGGACACCCGCTCCTGCAAGTATGACTGGTTTTTTCGCCCCACTAACTGCTTCAACTAATTTACGAATTTGTACGTAATTCGGTTTTGTAGTTGGCTGATATCCTGGAAGATTCATTTCTGGATCTAAACTTGAAATGCCTTCTTGGTTGGCAATGTCTTTCGGAACATCGATCAACACTGGACCTGGCCGACCTGTTGATGCGATATAAAAAGCTTCTTTAATAATACGAGGAAGTTCTTTTGCATCCCTTACCTGATAATTATGTTTTGTAATTGGAGTTGTAATCCCCAAAATATCAGCTTCTTGAAAAGCATCAGAGCCAATTAATCCAGTAGCTACTTGACCAGTAAACACAACGAGTGGCAAAGAGTCAATCATAGCATCTGCTAAGCCCGTCACAATATTCGTTGCACCAGGTCCTGATGTAACAATTACCACACCTGGTTTACCAGTAATTCTCGCATACCCCTCTGCAGCATGAATCGCACCTTGTTCGTGTCTTGTTAAAACATGAAAAAGTTCTGAATCATAGAGTTTATCATAAATCGGTAAGGCTGCACCGCCAGGATATCCGAAAATGACATCTACTTTTTCCTTTTTCAGTGCTTTTACTAAGAACTCAGCACCATTATACTTAGTTGTTTCGTTCTTCTCGTCAGTAGCTACAGTCTTTTGTGTCATACGAATAGTCCCCTCCATTATTTTTTGAATATTAGCAAGTTTCAGCAATCTTTGGGTATAAAAAAACCTTTCCACCCCAAATTCACTTGCTGAATAGCAAGTTAAAGGGGTGAAAAGGTATTTGCTCCTATCCACGGTACCACCCTTTTTCGCACGATAAAACATGTGCGCACTTATCTTTTTGGTAACGGGTACAGGTTGGGCACCCGTTCAGCTCTAATTGATTACTCGTTCAAGCTGAAACTCCAAGGTGAGTTCATCTCTCGAGACAATACCAGCTTTCAGCAAATACCTGGCTCTCTGTGAATGTCTTACGAAGGACTACTTATCCTCTTCATTGATTTACACATCATTTATATTTTCAAAAATGCTTGTCATTAATATTCTTGTATTTGTCGTTATAATACGCCGAATTTGAAACGTAGTCAACAGGTTTTTGTACAATTTTTAGATAATTCAAAAATGATTTTGATATGAATACGCTTACAAATGTGGACACATCCCACTTTCAGAAAAATTTTATTAATTAAAATTTTTTATTAAAAATGCGAATACATATAAAAGAATCCCATTAGTCGAACTAACGGGATTTCATGTACCACAGAAATTCAAATCATTTTTAATTAGAATACTGTGATTTATATTGTTGAATAAGCTGTTCGGGTTCTGAGTTTGCACTTTCCTGTCTTTTTCGAGCAGCTTGATTCACTTGCTCATCAGCATGATAACTAGAACGGACAAGCGGACCAGCTTCACAATGTTTAAATCCTTTTTGCAGGGCAATTTCCTTTAATTCAGCAAATTCATCTGGATGCAGATAACGTTCCACTTGCAAGTGTTTTTTAGTTGGCTGTAAATATTGTCCAATGGTAATAATATCTACATCATGAGCACGTAAGTCATCCATTGCTTGTATTAATTCTTCTTTAGTTTCTCCAAGACCAACCATAATACTAGATTTAGTAGGTGTATCCGGACTAATTTCCTTGACTCTTTTTAATAATTGTAAAGAGCGCTCATAGGTAGCCTTTGAGCGAACACGAGGAGTTAAACGTTCCACTGTCTCAATGTTATGATTAAAAATATCTGGTTTAGAATCCATCAACATATGCAGGCTTTCGTAATCGCCTTTCATATCAGACGGCAATACTTCCACTGTACATGTAGGCACTCGACGATGAATGGCACTAACCGTTTCAGCAAGAATAGCTGCTCCCCCATCCGCTAAATCATCACGTGCTACCATTGTTATAACACAATGACGCAATCCCATTTTTTCAACAGATTGTGCCACTCGTTCTGGCTCTTCTCGGTCTAATTCTGTTGGCATACCTGTTGTCACTGCACAAAAACGGCAGCCACGTGTACAAATACTGCCTAGAATCATAAATGTTGCTGTTTTTCGAACTGCCCAACATTCATGGATGTTAGGACATTTAGCTTCCTCACATACAGTGTGCAAGCTTTCTTTGCGCATCATTTTTTTTAGATCTGTATAGCTTTCATTTGTGTTTAATTTAATTTTCAACCATTCAGGTTTGCGTAAATATTCTTTACTAGCCATTTCATTCTCTCCTTACCGCTGAAAAGTATAGTCATCGTTTGCATATTTAGATATCATAAGATCTTCCACTTCACTTAACATTTGTTCATTTGGTTCAAATGGTGTTAACTCGATATCAAGCCCTGTTTTAAATCCTTCTTTAAAAGCAATTTTCACTTCTTCCATTGTCGCTTTTCGGCCAAGAATATCATTAATAAAAACTGCTTTTTCTAGGAAACCATTTCTAGCTTTATTTTTTATCTTTTCATTTGGAAAAATAAACAGATCGTATAAAACATCAATATCCATTTCAAAGGGTATTGATCCGTGCTGCAAGACCACCCCTTTTTGACGATTCTGGGCACTTCCAGCTGCTTTTCTACCATCAATCTCTAACTCGTACCAAGATGATTCCTCAAAGCAAACTGCTGTTCCAGACTTCCCTACCGGTGCATCTGGAATGGCTAATTCAGCTGAGATTCCTAGGTTTCGGTAACCTTCTAGAACTCCTTGAGACAAAACACGATACGCTTCAATAATCGAAGGAGACATTTTTTCATGTTTTTCGCTTACAACCACACTATATGTAAGTTCTTTATCATGTAATACAGCAAGTCCACCAGTTGGGCGCCTAACGATGTCAATTCCCTTCGCTTTAGCTGCATCAATGTCGATTCTGCCTACTGTTTTTTGAAAATGACCAAGAGACAATCCTGCTGGTTCCCAGCCATAGAATCTAAGGATAGGAGGAATAAGTCCCCGACTATGCCAATCAATCAAAACCTCATCGAATGCCATATTATAAGCAGGTCGCTTTACACCTGAATCAATAAAATACCATGTTTCTCCCATGTCGTTATGACCACCTTTATGTAATCCCATTGTTTGTAAAATATCAAAAAAACTATATCAAGTGGCTGATCGTAATAGAAATGAATACCTTAGTTTATACCTTTATGTACTACGACTTTCTCCATTAAAGAAAATAAGTCATGCTTTTCTATTACTAAAATAATAATCACTTGTTAATCCATTTTATCATAGCATGCTGATAACTTTTGTCAATTAATAAAATTAGGCTCTAAACTTAAGCCTTTGTTATAGTAGCACAGGCCTATGAGCCAAAAATCGTTTTATTAGCAAATTAAAAAATGATAGGCACTCTATTACCATAGAGTACCCCCTTACACTTCTTGCAGACTTTTAACAATCAAAACAATTTATCCCAAGTTTTCTTTCCTACAATCCCATCAATGACTAGACCATTCTTTTTTTGAAAGGCCTTTACTGCTTTTTCAGTTATTGGACCATATATCCGTCAATCTGTTTTTTCGGCATACCAAGTGCTTCTTGGATTCGTTTTATATTCGTACCTCTCATATAAGGACTTTTTATCCGATGCTAGTATTCAATCTACTTGTTTCCATTTTCTAGATTAACTTCGGACGTTTTCCATTCAATAGATCGTTAATTGTTAAGCCACCATTCATTTGTAGATGAGGATAATCCTTAAACCCAGACCAATCGCCACCCCAAGTAAAACCTAATGATTTTGCCAAATTAGCCACTCGTTTCCATTCTTCATTCACGGTCCATAACGCTCTTCTTCCATCATCACTAAGAATAACAAAATCAACTGCTAGTCCATAATTATAATAGGAGTAACCACCTCTCACATTCGTTACAATTGGCTTTGATTGATTGGTTCTCCCTTGCTCATATAATCTATTTTGTTCACCTATACTACGGTATCCACCGGTCATCTGCACATATATCGTTTCTTTATAAGCTCGTTTAATCAGTTCTAACGCTGTATTCTTTACAGTAGGATCGATTCCACTGCCCATATTATTCACAGATCTATTTATCAAGGTTTGCAATTTTACTGTCATCAAATCCCTCCCCTATATATAATGCAAAAGAGGATTGATAGGGAAAGGCGATTTTAAAAAAAAGAAAGCAAGAGTTCAAAGTTTGAATTCTCACTTTCTTTTTTTGTTCTTATTTAGCAAGTACATCTTCATACTGTTTATTTTTCTCAAATTCTTTTACCGCAAATGAACATTGAGGTACAACTTGAAGATTCTCTTGACGAGCAAATTCCACAACCTTCTCGACCAGTGCATTCCCTACCTTTTGACCACGAAGTTTCTCAGAAACATATGTATGATCAATCGTAATTTGTTTATCACCGGAATTAGCATACGTAATTTCTGCCAATTTCTCTCCATCTGTTTCAATAAAAAAACAATTTTCTCCAGCTTTGATGTCTATCAATTGCTCACCTTCTATCATTGATATTTTAAAAATATCATACCTTAAAAGGATATATTTAACAAATATTTGAATTTACAAACCCCAAAAAAAGACCAATACACAATAGTCCTCAAGATGATGCTATTACCAACTTAAGCAACTAAATAGACGGTCTTTTTCTTACAATTAGCGTTCTAGTCGAGATTTCGAACCCTCGCCATTAAGCATACTTTTTATTCATTTCAGCAACATATGTCTCAATTACTGCTAATCTTCGTAAATCACCTGCAGCAAGTTCATGATAATCATCGTCGTTTAGAATTGCCGTAAATAATCGACGGTAATTTTCTATTTTCCTAATAATAGGCTTCGGAAACCTGCCTTCGTGTGCTAGTATATTATCGCAGAACTCGTTAAATTCTTTTGAACGTGCCAAGCGTAGTTGTTTAAGTGATTTTCTCATCGTATTACCTCCTTACGTTAGAATATGCTGACACAAAAAATCGGAGCAACCGTTAAGCCTGCTCCGTGTTTCTAACTTCAATATATAACTCAATGATCGTAAGCCACCGCAAATCATTTTTTGCCAATTCGTACAACTCATCGTCACCTAATAATGCTGTGAATAATCGTCGATAGTTTGCTAGTTCTCGAGTAATTATTTTAGGATATACACCTTCATATTTGAGAATTCGATTTGTAAATTCGTTAAATTTGCGACTCCTTGCTTGCCGGCTTTCTTTTAATGATTCACCCATAGTATCATTTCCTTTCGTTTAAATTAAACTTAAACATTTCTGTCGTATGGCTTTTCGTGTATAGCTTGAATAATTGAAATGTTTGAAAGGTAGCTATTACCTTGTGAATAGCTTCTATTTCATTGTATCCCCATAAACCCATTCTTTTTGTTTAAATTTCGTTTAAATTATGTTAAAAAAGCATCAAACAATTTTTTTATTCAACGCAAAAAAACCTCCTAACTAGTAGAAAGTTAATCGGTCATTGACCGAATCATTCAACATGTTAGGAGGCTTTATGATTAGCGTCCTGGGAGGGATTCGAACCCCCGACCGACGGCTTAGAAGGCCGTTGCTCTATCCAGCTGAGCTACCAGGACATTATAAAATTGAAATATAATCGTTTTTCTAAATTATTTGTTCAAGAACATTTTCTATTATATGTCTTTAACAACAAAAAGTCAATCGTTTTTAAACATTTTTTGAACAGGAAGTAAATAACCTTCCTGTTCATTATAAATGATTTTACCCTATTTGATAAGTGCATGATAAGGCTTCAACAAGCTTCCCTTGAACATCATGAAAAATGACGGTTGCTTTATTCTGAGTAATATCAAGAATAGCATATGTTTTTTCCTTCCGCCCACGAGGTTCACGAATGCTACCGGGATTGATGTATAACTTACCATCGATGAATTCAGAGCCAGCTGCATGCGAATGTCCGAAGCAAATAATATTTGCTTCAGCTTCCTCTCCCTTTAGTGATAAATTGAGTAGTGTTGTCTTCACATTAAACAAATGTCCGTGTGTAATCAAAAATCGTTTTCCTGCGATTTCTTCAACAACAGTATTGGGATAATTAGAATCACGATCGCAATTTCCCCTTACTGCCATCAGTCCATTCATAACGGGATCATTTTTTGCTAACTCAGAATCACCACAATGAATCATTGTTATTACATCATGTTTATGTCGTTCCTTAATTATGTTGATTTCGTCAGTTAGCCCATGACTATCACTCATAATTAGCACTTTCATTTTTATTTTCCTTCTTCCTGTTTAAGAAATGAGTCCAATTGACCTTCAAGCGCTTTTAAAGCAATAGCACGATGGCTAACTCTATTTTTTTCCTCTTTCGTTAGTTGGGCAGTTGTTTTTCCCAATTCTTTCACATAAAAAATCGGATCATACCCAAATCCGTTCTCCCCAATGGGTTCTTCCGTAATATATCCCTCAATTGTCCCCGAAACAGTAATGGTTTCTTGATTTGGCGAAGCTACAGCGAGTGCACAATAAAATCTAGCTGTTCTTTCATTTTCGGGAACACCCTCTAGTTCGCTTAATACTTTATTAGTATTCGCTTCGTCATTTTTATCCTCACCTGCATAGCGAGCAGAATAAACACCTGGGCGACCATCAAGAGCATCGACGATTAATCCAGAATCGTCTGCAATTACTACTTTGTGATATTCTTTACTAATAGCCTCTGCTTTTAGAATCGCATTTTCTTCAAAGGTTGTACCCGTTTCCTCTACATCTGGTGACCCAGGAACGTCCAATAGCGTTTTTACAGTATATCCTTTTGCGGCAAATAAACTTTCGAACTCCTTAGCTTTTCCTTCGTTTTTCGTTGCAATAATAACTGTCTTCACTAAACTAATCTCCTTTTACGTATGTATTCTAAGTTCAGTCTAACATATTTTCTCATTTGATCGAAATTAGAAAAGCACGTTTCTGGAAATCAATTTTTTATGATTCATTAATCCTTTAGCATAGCCAAACAAAAAAAGGTAGCCTAATCAAAGTAGCTACCTCATGAAGCATATTAGAAACTTCCTGTATTCACTTTTTCCGGACGAACAACTGGCTCTGAAAGTGGTTTTCCATTTTCATTTAATAACTCTGCACTCCCATTTACTTGAACTTCCACACCCTCAATCCCCGGCTGTTCGGTTAATGATAAAACGAGGGCATTCAAGGTAGATTGTGAAATTTTCTTCTCTTTGAAGCTCCCTAAAATAGATTCGTTAAAATTCACTGTTGCCTTTCCATCTACAACGGTTGGCGTATCAAGTAAAGCTACATCAGGCACAAAATCAGTAAGAAGTTTAGAAGACAGAGTAGGCCCTTTCACCAATTCACGAATGGCAGCCGTAATATTATCTTCATTCTCGCTAACACGTCTTGTCACAGGAACATAGTAATAATTCCCCGTTTCTCCACCAACATAATATACCGTAATGGCTTTTGTATTGGTAATATCAACGACATCACCCGTATCCAAATTAATACCCGATGCACGTGATAAACCGTTAGAAATTGGCGTTCCGTTCACTGGCATTTCTTTTAAGTCTTTACCATTAATCCGTAATTGCACTTTATCGACTGAATCAAATTGAGTAAGCGTCCAGGTAATTGCTTGTAAAATTTTCTGTTCATCTTCTTTTTGATAATTTTTAAACTCCTTAGAAAAATCCACCACAGCTACACCTTCGTCAATTTTCACACTCATCTGTGTATCAGCAGGGATCACTGCGCGAAAACCATTTGGAAGGATTTCAGCAACCGGTCCATCCTTTACTAAATATTCTAGTGCTTGCTTGGCTACACCTTCTGATTTAGGTAGTTCAAGCGTTTGCGGAACTACATAGCCATTTTTATCAATTAAGTATAGTTCTGTTTTCACCCTTGATTCTATTGCTTTCTTATCGCCCTCTGCTGCTTTCTCATCAGTATTTACTTCCTCAAGCGCTGACTGATCATCCACTAATGTAACGTCTTTCGGAGGGTCAATTTGATTCTTTTCTCCACCTTCAAACAAGCCACAGCCTGCTAGCCAAACAGAAGATGCCAGAATCAAAGTAGTAACTGTTACTTTTCTTATTTTGGACATTAAATCACTCCTAGAACAGTTTGTACTACTATGTATACGAGCCCTTCTAAATTTTAGACCAGATTCTAAAAAAAAGACTCCCAACTCGAGAGCAATGCAAAAACAAAAGGTGAGTATCTACTATCAGTAGTATCTCACCTTTTGTTTTGAAACTCCCTTAACTTCATGTCTTATAAATGATCAATCCTAATGGTTTCTACCGTATCTATTTTACGATTAAGCCATTTTGAGGCAATTTCACTGAATATTTCTTTAGAGCCTGTTGTATAAAAACGGTGAATAGGTGCTTCTTTACTATGATTCATTAAACGATAATAATCGAGGATTACACTTGCCTCGCGTGCTGTTTCATCCCCAGAAGAAATGACCTGTACGGCCTTTCCCATGTAGCGTGAAATAACAGGACCTAAAAGAGGGTAATGTGTACAACCAAGAATTAGCGTATCAATTTTTGTTTTCTTCAATGGTTTTAGAGTTTCTTCCACGACTCTGGTGACGAGCTCGCCTTCCAATTCACCACTTTCAACAAGGGGAACAAATTTAGCACAAGCTAAACTGCTGACCTTCACTTCTTCATTAATCGAAGCAAGTGCGTCGTCATATGCATGACTATTCACTGTACCAATCGTACCTATTATACCAATATGTAAATTTTTTGAAACCTTCAATGCAGCCCTTGCACCTGGAAGTATGACGCCTAATACAGGGATTGGAAGTTCAGCACGAATTTCTTCCAACGCGGCCGCTGTCGCTGTATTACACGCTATAATAAGCATTTTAATATTTTTCTTTAATAAAAAACGAGTCATTTGCCACGTGAATTTTTTTACATCTTCCTTGGATCTAGGCCCATATGGACACCTAGCTGTATCTCCTAAATAAATAATTTGTTCATGGGGAAGTTGGCGCATAATTTCTTTTGCAACTGTTATTCCCCCTAGACCTGAGTCAATAATTCCAATTGATTTCAACAAACTCGCCTCATTCTTCTTTCATTTCCTAATGAAGTTTTGTGAAAAAATTTTCGCTATGGAAAGTGATTTCTGCAAAAAGAGGAGTACATCTTATTTACTTGATCCTGCTATTTCCAGATGACATCTTCAAGAAGATGATATATTACAACCGCTCCCCATCTACTACCTGAAAACTTATCATACTCTCATTTTGAATAAAAGTGAATGTTATTTCAAGATGAATACAAAAAAATAGCAGCAAGGTGAATGCTAAACAACGAATTGTCCAACCTTCTCTTTGTTGCTGCCTAAACGGGGAGAATAATAATCTATATTCTGAATATCATCATATAATACGGCCAAAACATTAAAGCTTAAGCTCTCCCATTCGAAGGAGTTCTATAACTGCTTGCGAACGCCCCTTAACTCCAAGCTTTTGCATCGCATTTGAAATGTGGTTTCGAACTGTTTTCTCGCTGATAAACAATTCCCCTGCGATTTCTTTAGTTGTTTTGTCCTGTACTAGTAACTCAAATACTTCTTTTTCTCTTTTGGTGAGTAATGGCTTATGAGTGAATTCGTTCTCCTTCAATTAATGTAACCCTCCTTGCCTTCACCAGCATAAAACCCGGAGTGAGTGTCTATTTAGTCATCATATAGTATGTTAACAAAGGCAAGGGAGTGACTCTTTTACATTGCTAATACAAATTTTCTTTTTTATATTTATCCACAGGATATCCCCAACTCCAAAAGTACCTGTTACTTAAAATTTACTTAAAATTTCTTGACTCCAGGGGATTGATTTTCCTGTAGTTTTTGAGATTTGGACAAGTGTGCCTCTTCCTGTAGTGCAGATTGATTCGTCTGCTTTCGTGATCATGTAGTGTAAATCCATAGAGGATGTTCCAATTTTGGCTACTTTGATATAAACGAAGAGTGGTTCATTAAAATAGACTTGCTGTAAATAGTCACATTGCATATCAGCAACTACCGGCATTCCATCAGAATTCTCCCATTGTTCCATCAAGCCTGTACTTTTCAAAAAGTCCATTCGCACCTCTTCGAAATAGGTAAATGGAACTGTATTGTTAACATGTCCAAACATATCTGTTTCTGAAAAGCGTACTTTTACCGGTATTTTGAATGAAAAATCCAATTGCCACTCCTCTATATGTTCAATATATGAAATTCTACTCATTCTATGACCTCCTTCATTACATAATTCCTATTTTACTAATTTTATAACAAAAGAAATATTTTGGAAAATATTTAAACCTACAATACAAGCGCAAGATGCAAAATATCTTCAAAAATCCAAATTCAAAAATAAGCGCAAGTCTTTAGAAAAAAAGGCAGAAAATTAAAAGAGGCTGTCCCTATTAAAGGAACAGCCTCTTTCTGAATACTCTATTATTTATCGCTTCCGAAGAAGTTACGGAAAGATTGGATTGCTGTGTCACGGTTTAGTGCTGCAATAGATGTTGTCAAAGGAATACCTTTTGGACATGATTGTACACAGTTTTGTGAGTTACCACAGTTAGCAAGTCCACCTTCACCCATTATAGTTTCTAAACGTTCTGCTTTATTCATCGCACCAGTTGGGTGAGCGTTGAATAAACGAACTTGTGATAATGGTTGTGGTCCAATGAAGTTAGAGCTGTCGTTCACATTTGGACAAGCTTCTAAGCATACACCACAAGTCATACATTTTGATAATTCGTAAGCCCATTGACGTTTGTTTTCCGGCATACGAGGACCAGGTCCTAAATCATAAGTACCGTCAATTGGAATCCAAGCTTTTACTTTTTTCAAGTTATCAAACATGCTGCTACGATCCACTTGAAGGTCACGAACAACAGGGAATGTGCGCATTGGCGCAAGACGAACTGGTTGTTCTAATTGGTCAATAAGCGCTGAACATGATTGTCTTGGTTTCCCATTGATAACCATTGAACAAGCACCACATACTTCCTCTAAACAGTTCATATCCCAAGCAATTGGTGTTGTTTTCTTGCCGCTTGCTGTTACTGGATTACGGCGAATTTCCATTAATCCAGCAATAACATTCATATTTGGACGATACGGTAAATCAAATTCCTCTTCATAAGGAGCGGAATCCGGTGTATCTTGTCGTGTGATAATAAAACGTACTGTTTTATTTTCAGCTTTAGTTTCAACCATTTTTTGCTCCCCCTTATTAATGTTTCTTTGTGTAGTCGCGGATTCTAGGTGGAATTAGCGATACATCAACGTCTTCATAATGGAATGCTGGTGCTTCATTTTGACCTTTAAATGTAGCCATTGTTGTTTTTAAGAAGTTTTCATCATCACGTTCTGGAAATTCTGGTTTGTAATGAGCTCCGCGGCTTTCGTTACGGTTTAAAGCACCGATTGTGATAACACGAGCTAATTGCATCATATTTTGAAGCTGTCTAGTAAATGAAGCCCCTTGATTGCTCCATTTAGCTGTATCATTGATATTGATATTTTTGTAACGTTCCATCAACTCAACAATTTTATCATCAGTCTTTTTCAATGTATCATTGTGACGAACAACAGTTACATATCTTGTCATCCATTCCCCAAGTTCTTTGTGAAGAACATAAGCATTTTCTGTACCATTAAGAGACATAACGTTATTCCATTTTTCTTGTTCTTGTTTTACATAACCATCATATAGTGAAGAAGGCATTGCATCAGATGATTTTTCAAGTCCTTCAATATATTTAACTGCATTTGGACCAGCCACTGATCCGCCATAAATAGCAGATAGAAGTGAGTTAGCACCAAGACGGTTACCACCATGTTGAGAGTAATCACACTCACCGGCAGCAAAAAGACCTTTAATATTAGTCATTTGATCATAATCTACCCATAGTCCGCCCATTGAATAGTGAACAGCAGGGAAAATTTTCATTGGAACTTTATGTGGATCGTCTCCAACGAATTTTTCATAAATTTCAATAATACCACCAAGTTTTACATCTAGTTCATGCGGATCTTTATGTGAAAGATCTAGATAAACCACGTTTTCCCCATTAATACCAAGTTTTTGATTCATACATACGTCAAAGATTTCACGAGTTGCGATATCACGTGGTACTAAGTTTCCGTATGCAGGATATTTTTCTTCAAGGAAATACCAAGGTTTTCCGTCTTTATATGTCCAAATACGTCCGCCTTCACCACGAGCAGATTCACTCATTAAGCGTAGTTTGTCATCCCCCGGAATAGCTGTAGGATGGATTTGGATCATTTCACCATTTGCATAGTTAACACCTTGTTGATAAACGATAGATGCTGCTGAACCGGTGTTAATCATAGAGTTAGTAGATTTACCAAAAATAATACCAGGACCACCACTTGCCATAATAACAGCGTCAGCAGGAAATGATTTAATTTCCATTGTACTTAGGTTTTGAACGACAACTCCACGCGCTGTTTGTTCATCATCGATGACAGCACCAAGGAATTCCCAACCTTCATACTTTGTAACAAGTCCTTCTACTTCATAGCGACGCACTTGCTCATCCATAGCATAAAGTAATTGTTGACCAGTTGTTGCACCAGCGAATGCTGTACGATGATATTCAGTTCCACCGAAACGACGGAAATCTAGTAGACCTTCTGGAGTACGGTTAAACATAACTCCCATACGGTCAAACATATTGATAATTCCTGGTGCTGCTTCACACATCGCTTTTACTGGTGGTTGGTTTGCTAAAAAGTCCCCACCGTATACAGTATCATCAAAGTGGATCCATGGAGAATCCCCTTCACCTTTTGTATTAACAGCCCCATTAATTCCACCTTGAGCACAAACAGAGTGTGAACGCTTAACAGGAACCAATGAGAATAATTCAACCTGTTGTCCTAACTCTGCAGCTTTGATCGTAGCCATTAAGCCAGCTAGACCTCCACCAACGATAGCAATTTTACCTTTACCCAATCTTGCTCACTCCCTTAATTCCTTTGTCATATGAATCTTACTTACACGGATTCACCAATTCTTATGCTACGAAAGCAAAAATTGCACGTACGCCAACGTAAGAAAGAAGAACAAATACGATTAATGTTACATAAGTCATAATTTTTTGTGATCTAGGTGAAACTGTTAGTCCCCAGCTAACTGCGAATGACCATAACCCGTTAGCAAAGTGGAAAATTGCAGAAATAACTCCGACTAAATAGAATCCAATCATAAATGGATTTGAGAAAATGTCATGCATCATGTCGAAGTTTGCTTCTGCCCCAAACATGACTTGTACACGAGTTGTGTAAACATGCCAAATGATGAAGATTAATGTAAGAATCCCAGTTAGACGTTGTAAAAAGAACATCCAGTTACGGAAAAAATTAAATCTTCCTAAATTGTTTTTAGCTGTGAATGCAATATAGATCCCATAAACAGCATGATAAATCAATGGTAAGAAAATAATGAAGATTTCAAGAAAATACCTAAAAGGTAATTCTTCTAAAAACTTGGCTGCATTATTAAATGCTTCTGGTCCTTTTGTAGCCATATAGTTGGTGAATAAATGCTCCAACAAAAATAGCCCGATTGGTATTACTCCTAGTAGTGAATGCCATCTGCGATTCCCAAACTCATGTTTTTGTGCCACTAAGTGCCCCCCCTTAAATTTTAAAAAGTTATGCGTGGATAAGAAACTGCTATCAGTGGGGTTTCCCTCTGATGTAAGAGAACCAATTGGATTTCACATGCTGTTTTATCCTCTATCTATTATCTCTCAAAGATTGGAATTTCGACAACTTGTTTAACCCAGATATACTGGCCGCACTCTTTTATCTACGCACAAATGCAAGTATAAATTACATCTATACTTTTTTACAATTATGTGACAATCCTATTTTACCCCTGACTTGCAAGTGCGTCAAGAAAACGGATACAATAAATTGATTTGTTAGAATAGAATTTTACTAGCTTTACGCATTTTTCGATGATTTTTTTACATTTACTAAATACCCGCCTAACTTTACCAAAATGTAACTGAAATTATTATAAAAATTAGTACAGAAATGAAGATAAAAATGTATATAATAGATTTACAGAAAGAGGCGATTTTCATTGAAAAAAAATCTTGCGGAAACAGTCGAATATTCTAAAATAGAAGAACTTCAAATACCTACTTTTGGCTACGAACTTATCCGAGAAATTCTCTTACAAGATATTCTAGGAGGAGACTCCTATCACATCCTCTATTGGGCAGGAAAGAAATTAGCTAGAAAGTTTCCATTAACTAGTATGAATGAAGTGATTAGCTTTTTTCAAAGTGCCGGCTGGGGAGAGCTGATTATTAAAAAGGAAACAAAGAATGAGATGGAGCTGATACTAACTGGTGAAATCATTAATCGCCGCCTGGATTTATACACGAACACTCACTTCCAACTTGAAGCAGGATTTCTAGCAGAGCAATGTGTCCTTCAAAAAAAATTCTATAGTGAAGCAATTTCCGATATTAAAAAGCGAGCGAACCAAATTCTTTTTACCGTAAAATGGGATACAAAAGACCCAATAGCATAAGAAAAGCTCAAGGTGCACAATAAGTACCTTGAGCAAGACATCAAACTCATAGAAATTTCATACATGCTTATTAATAAAACATTTTTTACTCACAATTTATTTATGCTCGAACACTTGCCACTTCACCCAATTTAAAAGCGGTATGTAACGCCTCTACAGCTTTCACCATTTCCGTTTCATGAACAACAGTTGACACTTTAATTTCTGATGTGCTAACCATCTTTACTTGAATGCCTGTATTGGCCATAACTGCAAACATTTCTGCTGCTACTCCTGGATTAGAGACCATTCCCGAACCTACAATGGAAACCTTAGCTAAATTTCTTTCTGTTTCAACACGTTCAAATTGAAGGATTTGCTGGCTATTTTCCAAAACCCGTAGTGCTTCTTCCGTATCTTCTGTCTTAATAGAAAAAGAAAGATTTGTCGTATCTTCCGCTGTGATACTTTGTATAATGATATCAACATTGATTTGATGCTTAGCAAGAGTCGTAAAAATAGTAGATAACGCGCTAAGAGAATGCGGTAACCCAACCACTGTCACACGAGTAATTTTATCTTCAAATGCAATTCCTCTTACAATTAGATTTTCTTCCATCGTTGCTTCCTCCTCAATTATTGTTCCTGATTCTTTTTCCATACTTGAACGCACTTCTAATGGTATATGATAATTTTTAGCAAATTCTACCGCACGAGGGTGAAGAACTCCTGCACCTAAATTAGCAAGTTCGAGCATCTCATCATATGACACAGATAAAAGCTTTCTAGCATTAGGAATATAGCGTGGGTCTGTTGTAAATACGCCTGTTACATCGGTATATATGTCGCAACGAGATGCTTTCAATATTGCCGCAAGAGCCACTGCGGTTGTATCAGAACCACCACGACCTAAAGTGGTTATTTCATTTCTTTCATCTACCCCTTGAAATCCAGCTACAACTACTACTTTTCCAGCTTTCAATTCAGCCTGCACTCTTTCAGGATCAATATTTACAATACGTGCATTTCCATGAACTGATTCCGTCTTCATACCTGCTTGCCAGCCTGTAAATGAAATAGCTGGTTGACTCTGATCAAGTAAAGCCATAGTTAATAAAGAAATGGTAACTTGCTCTCCAGTGGTTAACAGCATATCCATCTCCCGTTTACTTGGTAACTTAGCAATTTCATTCGCCATTGTAACAAGTTCATCTGTCGTTTTCCCCATGGCTGATACAACAACAACAACATTGTTACCTCTTTCTACTTCTTCAATAACTCTTCTCGCCACATTCTTAATTTTCATGACACTTCCTACAGATGTACCACCAAATTTTTGAACGATTAATGCCATATTAAAATCACCCTTTCCGTTAATTCTGAATTGAATTCAATTTAAAAGCACAAAAAAGCAATGAGAAATATCTCATTGCTTTGTCCGCGATTGTATATAACGGCAAATACAGTAAGATAGCTCTCCAGGAAATTCTTCCTGACAGTCTGCCACTTATTCAGTGTCAAACCAGGACCACGAAATATGAGTTTTCATGTCCTTCGGCGATTTCCCCTTTCAAAACCTTTCATAGAAGCTCATACTTCTTCAGGTTTCTACTTATGAATCTCGCACCTCTATCAGCACTTTTTAATTGTCATGTTTAAAATCCCTTAAAATTATAGCATGGGAGTAAGGTCTAATCAAGATTCCTGTTGCAACTTCTGATAAATAGCTTGTGCCACTGGCTCTGGCATACCAGCTTCCTCTAAGTCTTCAATCGACGCTTCTTTTATTTTTTTGAGTGAACCGAAATGCTTGAGCAATTGCTTACGTCGCTTCTCCCCAACACCAGGGATATCATCAAGCTGCGAGTGTATGGCATTTTTCCCCCGTAGTTGGCGATGAAAGGTAATGGCAAATCGATGCACTTCATCTTGAATTCGTTGTAACAAATAAAATTCTTGGCTGCGTCGATCAAGTGGTACAATTTCCAGCGGGTTTCCGATCATTAATTGTGAGGTACGATGCTTTTCGTCCTTCACAAGTCCTGACAAAGGAATATCCAGACCTAATTCATTTTCTAAAATATCACGTACAGCATCCACATGTCCTTTACCACCATCAATAATAATTAAATCGGGTAATGGTAGTCCTTCCTTTAATACACGGGAATATCTACGTCGCACGACTTCTCGCATCGATTCATAATCATCCGGGCCTTGCACCGTTTTAATTTTATATTTTCGATATTCTCTTTTTTCCGGTTTACCATCAATAAATACAACGAGAGCTGAAACAGGGTTTGTCCCTTGAATATTGGAATTATCGAAGGCCTCAATTCTATGTGGTGTATAAATTCCAAGCTGATTCCCTAAGTTCTCAACGGCTTTTATGGACCGTTCTTCATCACGTTCAATTAGCGAAAACTTTTCTTGAAGTGCAAGTTTTGCATTTTTTATAGCAAGATTGAGTAAATCCTTCTTCTGACCACGTTTAGGCTGAATAATTTTTACATCAAGGAGATTTTCGGCAATACCCGCATCGACAGTCTCAGGCAATAAAATTTCCTTTGGTTTAAAATGATTTTCCATATCGTAAAAGCGCCCTAAATATGTGAGCAATTCTTCCTCAGGCTCATCATAAGAGGGAAAAATAGATACATCTCTTTCAATTAATTTCCCTTGGCGAACAAAAAACACTTGAACACACATCCAGCCCTTATCATAGGCAAAGCCAAACACATCACGATCGGTAAAATCATTAGTCATCATTTTTTGCTTTTCCATCGTCACATCAATATAAGCAATTTTGTCGCGCAATTCCTTTGCCCGTTCAAAATCTAAGGACTCCGCCGCTTCATGCATACTTTCAGTTAATTCCTTTTTGATATCGATATGACCGCCATTTAGAAAACGATTAATTTCCTCGACAATTCGCTTATATTCCTCCTCCTCCACTGTTTGTATACAAGGAGCCAAACATTGGCCTAAATGATAATATAAACAAACACGATCAGGTAATGTATTACACTTACGAAGCGGATAAATGCGGTCAAGTAGTTTTTTCGTTTCATTAGCAGCATGAACATTAGGATAGGGTCCAAAATATTTGCCTTTATCTTTTTTTACTTTACGCGTAATAATAAGACGTGGGTGTTTCTCCGTTGTCAATTTAATAAACGGATAAGTTTTATCATCCTTTAACATGACATTATATTTTGGATCATGCTTTTTTATTAAATTTAATTCTAGGATGAGTGCCTCAATATTAGAGGACGTAACAATGTATTCAAAGTCCTCAATTTCATTGACAAGCCGCAATGTTTTCCCATCATGTGAGCCTGTAAAATAGGAGCGAACTCGATTTTTGAGCACTTTTGCCTTTCCTACATATATAATCGTTCCTTGACGGTCCTTCATTAAATAGCAACCAGGTTGATCTGGAAGAAGGGCTAATTTATTCTTGATTTGTTGATTCACATACTTAACCTCCAATTCTCCCATCTTTTGATTTAACTATTATACAGTAAATTTTGAAAAGCGAAAGATATCCGTTCAACGGCACATACGCTGAGGCCCACACGATGTGGATCATACAGAAGTTGCCTCAGGCTGTATCATATATAGAAACGCTATTAAAAATTAACGAGCCAATCAGAGATATTTGCTACCTTATTAATCCGCGGTATAAGGACTTTCCTGCGGCTTTTTAATTCACTTCTGTCCTTCATCGAAAGTGATTCGTCAATCAAGGACCATCGATCAGTCTATTTCGCTTATACATACTAATCTAATAATAAGTATTGTTACATTAAAAGAATGTAATGGTAAATCAGAACAAAAGTAGGGAAGCCTTTACTTTTTAAAAAAAGCTTTGTAATACACGATAGGGTTGACTTTTTAACGAAGCAAAAAAATTAGGCATGAATTCCTATGTGGGATTCATGCCTTAATTTTTATATGATTTACCTATTGAACCTTGTATCGAAGCCTGTTAGTCTGGGACAATAAGAATTATACGTGTTTTGCAACAAGTTGTGATAAAGCTTCTTTTGGTTGGAAGCCAACAACTTTATCCACTAATTCACCATTTTTAAGAACTACTAAAGTTGGAATACTCATGATGCCAAATTTACCAGCAGTTTCTTGGTTGTCATCAACATCCACTTTTACGATTTTTGCTTTGTCACTGATTTCTCCATCAAGTTCTTCAAGAACTGGAGCAATCATTTTACAAGGTCCGCACCATGGAGCCCAAAAATCTACAAGAACTACACCTTCGTTTGTTTCAGCTGAAAAAGTTGCATCAGTTGCGTGTACAATAGCCATTTATCTTTTCCTCCTCTAATTTTCTCTAATAACTAAAGACAGTATATCATTGATACAGAATAAAGTGCTATTATTTTGCTTCATTGGTAATTTCCCCTTAAAACAGCTTGTCTATGCTTAATACGTATGAAAAAATTGTTGTATTTCCTTTTTATTATATGTTTTAGTTAAAGAAAGGATTAGGAGAATTCTAGCTTTTTGAGGATTTAATGCTTCAGCTGCAATATATCCTTGCTGGTCATCCATAGCTGTTCGACTCACAATTCCAGAAGAAAGTCTTGATGAACGGACAACAACAACTCCTTGCTTGACTGCGTAATCCATTCCATCCTTTGCCTTTTCAGAAACCGAATACCCTCCTGCTGTCGCCACAATAATTCCTTTTGCACCAGCCTGAACAGCAGCATCATATAAATAGCGATGATCTCCTTGATGTGTATAAATAATAGCAACATCCGGCAACTCCTCTAGCGAACGAATATCAAAAGTCGTTTCAGACGTATGAAGTAATTGTATATCTTTATAATAGTAATAAACGTTCCCACCAACAATCGTACCAATGCACCCTTGTTCCATCCCTTTGAATGTATCAGCAGATGTTGTATCGGTTTTAATCATAAAACGAGCCGAACCTATTCGTTCTCCAAAAACAATTAAGACACCCTTGCCATACGTTTTTCTATTACAAGCCACGATGATACTATTGTACAAATTTAATGGACCATCCGCACTAATTGCTGTAGCTGGTCTAATCGCACCAACTAAAACAACAGGTTTACGACTTTTAACAGTTAAATGTAGAAAATAAGCTGTTTCTTCTAGTGTATCGGTTCCATGAGTAATGACTACACCATCTATACGATTATCTTGCAACACTTCATTTACATGCTTACTCAATTGCAGTAATCGTTCTGTTGTCATATCAACACTATCTATCTTATATAATTGCTCATATTCCAAATTAGCTTTTTTTTGTAAATCGGGAATACTCCCCAGAATCACATCAATATCTAAAACTCCCGATTGATAGTCTGTTGTAGCCGTACTAGTAGTTGCTTTACCTGCAATCGTCCCACCTGTCGCAATAATTTTAATCGTTGGCAAGTATGTCATAGGATCCTCCTGGATTTTTCATGACTAACATGATCCATTATTCAACAGTATTAATTAACATAGACACCCATGTAAAAAAATTTGCACCATGTGGTATGAAAATAAGCAGTATGTCTATAATATTTATTCATTTTTACCACTGCTTATTTTTAGGGTAGCCAAAAAGAAAAAAAGCATTCATCAGCCATGCTGACAAATGCCCTTCCGCTTTTCTTTGTCTAGCTCCACCGGCTAGCTCGCTGTGAAAAAGATAAAAGACTTCGAAAGGCAAAAAACGCCTTCCGAGTCTTTTCCTATTTTCTTCGCGAGCTGAACGAGCCGGTTCCGCTTTTCTAATTACGCATTCACTTTTAATTTTTTAAATTCTTCCGTTAATAGTGGTACGACTTCGAATAGGTCACCAACGATTCCGTAATCAGCTACATTAAAGATATTCGCTTCTGGATCTTTATTAATAGCCACGATTACTTTTGAATTAGACATACCCGCTAAATGTTGGATTGCTCCAGAAATTCCGCAAGCAATATATAGGTCAGGTGTTACAACCTTACCTGTTTGTCCAATTTGTAATGAATAATCGCAATAATCTGCATCACAAGCACCACGGGAAGCACCAACTGCTCCTCCTAAAACGTTAGCAAGCTCCTTCAATGGTTCGAAGCCTTCCTCGCTTTTCACACCTCGGCCACCAGAAACGATAACTTTTGCTTCAGAAAGATCAACACCTTCAGTCGCTTTACGAACTACATCTTTAATAATAGTACGCAAATCTTTAATATCAGCAGAAATCGTTGATACCTCACCAGTACGAGATTCATCTTTTTCTTGTGGTTCAATATTATTAGGACGAATCGTTGCAAAAATGATTCCATCCGTCACTATTTTCTTTTCAAATGCTTTACCTGAATAGATTGGGCGTGTAAACACAATGTTACCACCCGCTTCTTCAAGAGATGTTACATCAGAGATTAAGCCAGATTGTAATTTCCCAGCGATTTTTGGAGCCAGGTCTTTACCTTGTGAAGTATGACCAATGATTAGACCCTCTGGATTTTCTGCTTCAATGACTGCTTGCAATGCTTGAGCATATCCATCTGTCGTATATTGAGCAAGTTTAGCATCTTCAACTACAACCACGCGGTCTGCACCATAATGGATTAATTGTGTACCTAATGCTTGGACACCTTCTCCGATTATTACACCAACAACTTCTCCACCTTCAGCTGCCAGCTTAGCTGCACCAATTGCTTCAAATGATACATTTCTTAACGAACCATCACGAACTTCGCTTAATACAAGAAACTTTCTAGCCATTACAAAAACCTCCTGTGCTCTATTATGAATTTTTCCGAATCGAATTTTGTACAAGTAATTTAGAAATTAAATGACTTTTGCTTCACTACGTAACAATTGTACAAGTTCACTAACTTGTGCAGAAAGATCACCGCTTAGTACTTTACCTGCTTCTTTTTTCGCTGGTAAAAAGATTTCAATTGTTTTTGTTTTAGCTTCGACATCATCTTCTTCTAAATCTAAATCATCTAATTCTAATTCTTCGAATGGTTTTTTCTTAGCTTTCATAATACCTGGCAAAGATGGGTATCGTGGCTCGTTCAAGCCTTGTTGTGCTGTAACTAGCAATGGAAGTGACGTTTCAATAATTTCTGAATCACCTTCCACATCACGTGTAACGCTTACATTATTTCCATCAATATTTAATTCTGTAATAGTAGTTACATATGGAATTCCTAAAATTTCAGCAACACGTGGTGCCACTTGTCCAGAACCACCATCAATCGCTACATTTCCTGCAATAATAAGATCTACTTCTTGATCCTTTAAATATTGTCCAATAATTTTTGCCGTTGTATATTGATCGCCATCTTCTAGATCATCTTCAACATTTATTAATACAGCTTTATCAGCACCCATCGCTAAAGCTGTGCGCAATTGTTTTTCTGATTCTTCGTTTCCTACAGAAATAACAGTTACCTCTCCGCCTTGCGCATCGCGTATTGTAATCGCTTCTTCTACGGCATACTCGTCATAAGGATTAATAATAAACTCTGCTCCGTCCTCATTGATCTTGCCGTTAGAAAGCGTAATTTTTTCTTCAGTATCAAACGTTCTTTTCAGTAATACATAAATATTCACGTAAAATCCCTCCTGAGTAATTTGAATTTTGAAGATTTTTAAAAATTGTGACAATTATACGTATTCTACAAATATTAACAATTTCCTTCATAATTTTGAAAAAAATATATTTTTTTCCATTTTGCTTCAAAATTAGACGTTTATTCCTACTTCTCCTAATCTAGCATTCTAGCAAAAACCCTCTAGTCAACAATTGATGAACCTCTGGCGCTTGATCTATAAGTGGGTATTTTTGATCATTCATCACCCAAGTAGTAGCTGTTTCATCCATGGTCCCGAAAATCATACTCCTTGCCAACTTTATGTTCAAATTAGACAAGAATTCTCCATTTTCTATCCCTTCGATAAGAATTCTGTCTAATAAATGTAAATATTCTTTTAGTACATCATTAAAAGGAGCTATTATTTCGCTCCTTCTATTGATTCAGGCTTCCTTTCGATCGTCTGTCAATTTATGTTTTTCTTCATCAATAAGGACCCTTCGTAGGATTTTTCCAATCGTCGTTTTTGGCAATTCATCTCTAAATTCGTAGAGATGAGGTACTTTATAGGAGGCTAGACTATTTCTAGCAAACTGATTAAGTTCCTCTTCTGTGACTTTGAAACCTACTTTTGATACGACATAAGCTTTGACTGTTTCACCACGATATGGATCTGGAATTCCAACGACAACAACCTCTTGGACAGCCTCGTGCTCGTAGAGAACATCTTCAATTTCCCGTGGGTAAATATTAAAACCCCCTGCTATAATTACATCCTTTTTCCGATCAACAATATAGAAAAAGCCTTGTTCATCCATATAACCTAAGTCTCCTGTTAAAAGCCAACCATCCTTAAAGGTTTTTTCCGTTTCCTCTGGTTGATTCCAATAGCCTTTCATCACTTGTGGACCTTTGATGACTATTTCTCCAATTTCGTTAGGCTCCAATGGCTCTCCTGTATCTAACGACAGTATAGCTACATCTGTATCTGGAAATGGAACCCCAATACTACCTTTTACACGTGGTCCACTCCAAATAAAATTAGCAGTAGTAACTGGTGATGTTTCAGAAAGGCCATACCCCTCCACCAATTTTCCACCTGTAATTTCTTCGAATCTTTCTTGTACTTCAATAGGAAGAGGTGCAGAGCCGCTTAAACAAGCATTAATAGAAGAAAGATTATATTTTTTTATGTCAGGATGATTAATTAATCCAATGTAAATGGTGGGTGCACCGGGAAAAAGCGTGGGCTTTTGTTTATGAATAGCTTTCAAGGTAGTTTCGATATCAAACTTCGGCAATAAAATCATAGTACTGATATCCAATATAGAAAGAAGCAATACGGTTGTCATTCCATATACATGGAAAAAAGGAATCACACCAAGAATTCTTTCTTGACCTTCTTTATTTTTAACTAACCATACTTGACACATTTTTGTATTAGCTACTAAATTTCTATGAGTTAGCATGACTCCCTTCGGAAACCCTGTCGTACCTCCCGTATATTGTAAGAGGGCAATATCGTTTTCACTCTCCGTTGAGTCAGTGATTTCATTTGGTAGCTCATACTTCATAATTTCTTTAAATAAATGATGATTACCAGCATGCTCTACTCGAACAACAATTCCGTATTGCTTCTTTTGCATAAAGGGGTATACCAGGTTTTTGGGGAAAGGCAAGTAATCGCTGATAGCGGCTACAATGATATGTTGAATATCCGTATTTGGAGCAATTTTTGCGGCACGAGGAAATAAAATATCTAGCGTGACAATCATTTTCGATCCTGAATCTTTCATTTGATACTCTAACTCACGATCTGTGTAGGTTGGATTCGTTGGAACGATAATTCCTCCGGCTAGTAAAATGCCAAAAAAAGAAATGACAAACTGTGGGCAGTTAGGCAATGAAATGGCAACACGATCTCCTTTTTCAATTCCTAAATCTTTTAAATAAGCTGCAAACTTTAACGCTGATTCATAAACCTCTTTAAAAGTAAGCTCTCTCCCTAAAAATTGAATGGATACTTTATTAGGATTTTTTTCAGCAGACTCCTTCAAAAAGGCATGAATAGGCTTATCATCATATGTCAATGTTGTTGGGATTTCCTTTGGATAAAGCTGTAGCCAAGGTCGATTACTCATATAATCACTCCCATTACAATATATATTATAAATCTTCTATAATATAATGTATGCAAGGAAGCTATACAATTATTGGTAAATACAGCATTTTAATGAAAAAAGTCTAAAGCAAAAGGACGAAACCTTTACCATTTCGCCCTAAAAAAATATTGGTACAGTCATTTCTTTCCTACCTAAGCAAAAATATAATCCCTAATACAATTGATATCCCACAGCAAACCATTAACACCTTTGCTAGTTTCTCCACAACGTTCTCCCCTTTTTACAGATTTAGCGAAAAGAAAGCCCATTACGGTGCGGTGGCACCCCCTCTTTAGGGGATGGGATGAATGTTCGCTCAAATGTGGTGTGTAGATAAATGTCGAATATATGTTCTATACATCAAACATTTGAAATGGTACAATTTTCTTATATAGGATGTTCCTTGAAAACTGAACATAAGTGGTTGTGATAGGAAAAACGTCTGTCACGTAAAATGTTCAACGTTCTGTCGACTAACACTCTTCATAGAAAGAGTGCGGCATCGTACCCCTATAAAAGTATCGCCGATTGAACGGCGTAGTTGGCACCGACCTTGCCCTCTTGAAAGACTGTTTTTCTCTCAAGAGTTGCTCACTAAAAGTTCTGCCTATGCCCCTTCTTATAGAAGATGGTAAGCGGGATATTTGTGAGAAAGAACCCCATTGGCTTCAGCCGTGGGAGTGGTCAGACATTAGGAAATCCCCGCACCGATGACAAACGATAGGCCAATTGAAATAATCATCGATAAGAATCCAACTGCTCGATTATCTTTTTTGATTTCATCATCTATTTTAAAACTCGGTGTCATAAATTCGAATATAAAATACCCAACTAAAAGTAAAGCAAAACCATAGATCCCCCAGCGAATCATCATTAGTAATGAATCATGCTGCAAGATGGACTGTTGAAACACATAGGCTATTCCAAATATTTTACCTCCGGTCGCCATTGCCACAGAAAGATTGCCTTTTTTAATTTCTTCCCAATTATTATACTTTGTAACAAGTTCAAATACGGTTAAAAAGACGATGATGCATAGAATCACGACACTGTAACAAGCTGCGATATACACATATTCATTTCCCCAGATTTTATCCATCATCACTACTCCCAAACAAGTAAGTCTTTCTTGCCTGAATCCCTTATTTAAATTCTACAACCGTAACTCCTGTACCACCTTCGCCTGCTTCACCAAAACGAATATGTTTAACAGAACGATGATTTTTCAAGTATTCTTGAACCCCCTGCCTGAGGGCACCAGTTCCTTTACCATGAATAATTGACACCCTTGGATAACCTGCTAAAAGAGCATCATCAATATATTTATCAACCCTTGCAAGGGCATTTTCATAACGTTCACCACGTAAGTCTAGCTCTAAACTAACATGAAAATCCTTGCCTCGAATGGTTGTAAGTGGCTTCGTTTGCTTTTCCTTTTGAGGTGACTTAATAAACTCAAGGTCGGATTCCTTTACCTTCATTTTCATGATACCCATTTGGACCTGCCATCCATTATCTGATGCTTTTTCTATTAAATAGCCCTTTTGTCCGAAAGTTAGCACCTTTACTTCATCCCCAGAGCGTAATACTCGTTTTTGTGAGGGAGTTGCGACTTTCTTTGATTTTTTTGGAGCTGGTGCGGCTTCCTCTAATCTCTTTTTCGCTTCAATTAATTCATGCTCTTTCACATCTGCTTGTTTTTCAATACGAAGCTTGCGCAAATCATGTATAATCTTTTCCGCTTCTTTTTTCGCATTTTCAACGATGGCAGCAGCCTCATCTGATGCTTTTTCTAGCAAAGAATCTTTTTCATTGTAATATTCCACAATTTGTTGCTGCAAATCATGATGCAATTTTTCTGCTTGCTTTAAATAATCTGCTGCTTCTTTCTCTTCTTCCTCTGCTTGAAGGCGACTTTCTTCCAATGACGCAATCATCGTTTCTACTTTATTCGTCTCTTCGCCGATATGACTACGTGCATGATTAATGACATCCTCATCCAAGCCAAGTCGCTTTGAGATTTCAAAGGCGTTGCTTCGTCCTGGAACGCCAATTAATAATCTATAGGTCGGGCGCAATGATTCAACATCAAATTCTACACTCGCATTAATGACACCTTCACGATCATACCCATAAGCCTTTAATTCAGGATAATGTGTGGTCGCAATGACGCGAGCTCCGCGTTTATACACTTCATCTAAAATAGAAATCGCAAGTGCTGCCCCTTCCTGTGGATCGGTTCCCGCTCCAAGCTCATCAAACAAAACAAGACTGTCATGATCGACTTGACGGAGGATTTCAACAATATTGACCATATGTGAAGAAAATGTACTTAAGCTTTGTTCAATCGACTGTTCATCACCAATATCAGCATAGACATTGGAAAAAACAGCCACTTCCGAACCATCAAGAGCTGGAATTTGTAAGCCAGCTTGTGCCATTAGCGTACAAAGACCAATCGTTTTCAACGTCACTGTTTTACCACCTGTATTTGGACCAGTAATAACAATCGTTGTAAAATCTTCTCCAAGATAAATATCATTCGCCACAACCGTATCAGCTGGAATAAGTGGATGCTTGGCCTTAAAGAGTTTTACTCGACCTTCTTTATTCAAAATCGGCATAGAACCTTTTATCATTTTTCCATAATTCGCCTTAGCGAATATAAAATCTAGCTGCGCCAACACAGCCACATTATGCAATAATTCATTCGTATATTCAGCGACTTTTGCAGATAATTCCGTTAAAATACGATCGATTTCTTGTTGTTCTTTCACTCGCGTTTCTTGGAGAACATTATTTAATTGAACAATCGCTTGTGGCTCAATAAATAAAGTTTGACCTGATGAAGATTGATCGTGAATAATGCCACCATAATGACTACGATATTCTTGTTTAACCGGAATAACAAAGCGGTCATTCCGAATTGTTACAATCGCATCAGATAACATCTTAGACGCATTGGATGAACGAATCATGCTTTCTAATTTTTCACGCACCCGACTTTCATTGGTTCGCAATTGATTTCGGAGCGTACGCAATTGATCACTAGCCGAATCGAGCACTTCACCATGTTCACTTATTGCATAAGTAATCTCCTGTTGCAGATCAATTAACGGATGTAGCGATTCAATGTATTCAGTTAAATAGTCTGTTTCAATTTCTTGTTCTGCCATTTCTTCAAAAAAACGATTCAATACGCGACCAGCACGAATGGTACTTGCAATTTCCATTAGTTCCATTGGCGATAACATCCCACCAATTTGTGCCCGCTTTGCATGAGGACGAATATCAAAGATACCGCCAAGTGGTACATGTCCTTTCCTGCGAAGCACTCTCGCACCCTCATCTGTTTCTTCTTGCCATCTGACCACTTCATCAAAATCAGTCGACGGAGCCAATTGTTGTGCTTTTTCTTTTCCTATAAATGATGTTGCATAGGATATTAATTGTTCTTTAATTTTTGTAAATTCTAAGGTTTTCAATGCTTTTTGATGCATGGAGATGAAAAACCCTCCTTATCAAGGTTAATCGTTTCTTTTTAAAAATTGTAAAAATTCATGGATGCTCTTTGTATTCAAAACGGATGACTTTTTCAACCATCCCTTTTTCGCTGTCGAAACGCCGATTTTCATATGTTCAAGCATATCAAAATTGTGTGCATCGGTATTAATCATAATCGGTACACCTGCTTCTTGAGCCTTTCGTAAATATGAAGCCGTCAAATCAAGGCGATTAGGATTAGCATTCAACTCAAGTGCCGTATTTGTTTCACGCGCAAGCTCAATCAACATGTCAACATCAACATCATATCCTGCACGCTTTCCAATTAATCTCCCGGTTGGATGGGCAATAAGGTCAACATGTGGATTTTGTAACCCTGTTTTCAATCGTTTCATAATCGTTTCACGAGGTTGAGAGAAGCTCGAATGTATGGATGCAATCACAAAATCCATTTCAGCTAGTAATTCATCATCATAATCAAGTGTTCCATCAGGTAAAATATCCATTTCAATCCCTGATAAAATGGTGATATCATCATATTTTTCATTTAGTTCGTGAATAATTTTCTTTTGCTCACGTAACCGCTCCACTGTCAGTCCATTGGCTACCTTTAAAAATTGTGAGTGATCAGTGATTGCCATGTATGTATAGCCTTTTGCACGACAGGCTGCAATCATTTCTTCAATGGAATACGCACCATCACTCCAGGTCGTGTGCATATGCAAATCACCTTGAATATCAGCGAGTGAGATGAGTGGTTCACTGTCATCATATTGTTCGACTTCTGTCCCATCCTCACGTAGCTCTGGGGGAATATACGGAAGGCCAAAATGATGATAAAATTGCTCTTCCGTGTCAAATGTTAAGACTTCGCCCGTTTCTAACTTCTCCACACCGTATTCACTGATCTTCTCACTACGCTCTTTTGCAAGCTGACGCATTCGAACATTATGATCTTTTGAGCCTGTGAAATGATGGAGCAATGTAATAAACTCTGCGTCCTTCACGATACGAAAATCAACAGATATATCATATGAGTAATCAAGTACAACCGATACCTTCGTATCACCTGCCGCAACCACTTGCTTAATACCTGATAATGCAAGAAGCTGTTCCTTAACTATTTCGGGTTCATCTGTAGATATTATAAAATCTAAGTCTTTAATCGTTTCTCGCATACGACGAATACTTCCTGCTTTGGAAAAACGTATAATCCCCGACATTTTCTTTAATCTTTGTTCAATTTCCTGAGCAATCGGAAGCATATAGGCTAATGGCAATCGTTCTGGACGCGAGTCCGCTTCGGCAATGGCTACGAGAATCTTCTCTTCTGTTTTTTTACCAAATCCCGCTAAAGCACTAACTCTTCCTTCTTCACAAGCTATTTTCAAATCATTAATATCATTTACATGTAATTCTTTATGAAGCTTGGCTATTTTTTTCCCACCAAGTCCTTGCAGTTGCAATAAAGGAATTAAACCTTTTGGTACTTCCACCTTCAGTTCCTCTAGTACAGCAGATTTCCCTTCATTCATAAATTCCTCAATAACAGCTGCCGTACCTTTTCCAATTCCACTCAGTTTCGTAAAATCATCAATGGCCGTCAAACTGCGATCATCTGCTTCTAACGCCGCTGCTGCCTTCCTGAAGGCTGACACCTTAAAGGGATTTTCCCCTTTTAATTCCATATATATAGCAATCGTTTCAAGTAATTTAATAATATCCTTCTTATTTACAGTCATTTTTCCACCCACCAAGAATACATCATTTTTTCTATAATCTTCTTAAAGATAACGTTTCTTGAATTAAAGTACAAGAATTTAAGAAAAGCGGAACCGTCGGACAGCTAAAGCTAAATCATAAGAAAAAAGGCCTCTTTCCTAACAAAGTAATAATTTATCGACTTTGTTAGGAAAGGTAGACCCTTAACTTGGTACGTTATAAAACCAAAGTTCCTTCACCTGTTCCGACAAGAATGGTGTATCTTTTACAATCGCCTCTGCCAAAATAGAGTTATTTAACGCACCTTGTACGGAATCCATTGGCAGTAGTGCCGCAATATATAATATAATAAACATAAGTAAGTATACTTCAGTGAATCCTAAAACACCGCCACCCCAATGATTCAATTGCTTTAAGATTGGTAAATTAGCAATAAAATCGAGCATAGAACCTAGCATATGCCAAATAATTTTAGTTATAAAGAAAATGATAGCAAAGGCAATAGCATTATAATAGGCAGTATCTAAACCAACAGAATCAAATAGCATCTTAAATGTACTAGGCTCACTCATTGTAGGAAACGGAATCCATAAATGAAGTTTTGGAGCAAGCTCATCATAATATACATACGCCACAATAAACGCGATAATAAAGCCGCTCAAGTGGATAATTTGTAGAATAAAGCCACGCTTTAAACCAACAAGCAAGCCGATTAATAGGATGGCTATAATTGCTAAATCAAGCATACACTCAGTCCTTTTCTTTCTGTAATTCCAGTTGAAGCTGGTTCAATTGTTCTTGAATTTTTACATAATCATTAATTGCATTTACAGCGGTCAACACCGCTAGCTTACTTGTATCCAAACTAGGATTTTTCACACTAATTTCCTTCATTTTTTCGTCAACCATCGTAGCTACTTGGCGAATATGACGTTCACTTTCGGCACCAACGATTGTATATGGTTGACCATATATATCTACTGTTACTTTATTTCTGGTATCGCCTGACAACATGATGCCTCCATTCTTAACAATCCTATACTCTATCATATCATGATATTTTTCTACATGAAAGAGACGGGTGTCACTTTATGGCTAATTTTGTAAAAATTCCATTACGAAGGGGACCGTTTCAAAACTAAATTCTTTTAACCTAACATAAAATGAAGGAGAATAGACTTATGACCCATGTTGTAATACTAGTGAACACTTCACAAATGATGAAAATGAAAACCTATTATGCTTCAGCGCTCGTAGACAAATTACCACCTGGAAGTGTATTTAGTGCACGTCCAGCAAATTGTACGATTACTGCCTATAAATCCGGGAAAGTTTTGTTTCAGGGTAGTCAAGCTGAAATAGAAGCAGCAAAATGGCAAGAGGGTGCTAAAGTTGCGCCAGCACAGAAAAAAACTTCAACTGTAAAAACACATCGGTATTCACCACCTGCTAATATTGGCACCATGTCTATAGCTGGCTCTGATGAAGTCGGTACTGGAGATTATTTCGGCCCTATCACGGTTGTGGCTGCCTATGTAAAAAAAGATCAGTTAACTCTTTTAAAAGAAATGGGCGTTCAAGATTCAAAAAATTTAAAGGATCCACAAATTGTCGAGATTGCTAAATTAATTAAAGACATCATTCCATTCAGTTTACTTACTTGCGACAACCCTAAATATAATACGCTTCAAGCAAAAGGAATGTCACAAGGAAAAATGAAGGCGTTGCTGCATAATCAAGCCATTAAGCATGTATTAGCAAAAATCGAGCCTGAACAACCTGATGCCGTCTTAATTGACCAATTCGCTGAGCCTGGCGTATTTTTTAATTATTTAAAGGGACAAGAACTGTTTAAAGCAAAGGCTACTTATTTAAGCACGAAAGCTGAAGGTATACATCTTAGTGTGGCTGCTGCTTCCATCTTAGCCCGCTACGCTTTTATACAGCGTTTTGATCAGCTTAGTAAAAAAGCAGGCTTTACGATTCCAAAGGGAGCAGGATCCAAGGTAGATGAGGCAGCCGCTCGCTTGATACATGAAAAAGGATTAAACGCATTAAATGAATTTACAAAGATTCATTTTGCCAATACAGAAAAAGCAAAAAAATTATATGCGAAGAAGTATCATTGACACAGAAACATAACGGAAGAAACTACAAAAAATCTCACCTATTTTAGCTGGCATGATGCAGGGACCAATCAAAAATTTATCATTAAAGAACTAGACGGAAAGTTAGTTGGTGTTCACGGTCGCTTTGTGCCAAGCAGTAAAAAAAGCATATGTCATTTTTGCAATCAACATGCCGAAGTTGGACTTCTCACTGTAGATGTAAAACTAAAAGGTGACTCGATGAATTATAAAGCACTAGGTAATTATTTCTGCTCCGACAGTACAAAGTGCAATCAAACAATAAAAAATATTGAAAAATTAGATGCATTTTTAAGAGAAACAACTGGAAAATAAACAGATATTCCGGTATTACTGCTGGAATCTTGCAAATTTCCAGTGTAATCTTGCGAATTGATGCAATAATCTTGCGAACTTTGGTAAGAATCTTGCAAGTTAAACAGATATTCTTGCAATTGCCAAAAGGGGCTATCCGAAAGGTCAGTAAAGACAGACTTTTAAGGATAGCCCCTTTCTTGTCATTTATACTATTTTCTTTTTATGAAGACACTTCTTATTTAACAGCGAAAACCGAACTAATCCCTTCATCTAATCCGTTCGAAAAGAATTTCATAAGTATTTACACAAAAAACCAGATTCATATTTCAGAATCTGGTTCTTTAAACGATAATCTGTGGGCAGTCTTATTTTTAAGACATTTCCGTCATTACTGATAAAAATTATATAAAATTTCTACTAATCTTTTAAGATAATCTCATTTTAAAATCTTGATAGCCAAATTCGCGCACAATGTGACAATCTCCATCTTTATCTTGAACAGCAATGGATGGTAATGCCATTCCGTTAAAAGTAGTGTTTTTCACCATTGTGTAGATTGCCATATCACCAAATACTAATCGATCTCCGCTATTCAACGGTTTATCAAAAGAATAATCCCCGATTGAATCTCCAGCAAGACAAGTTTGTCCTCCAAGTCGATACATAAATGGCTTCTCTCCTACTTCCCCTGATCCAAGAAGTGGCGGACGATAAGGCATTTCCAACACGTCTGGCATATGACAAGAAGCAGAAGTGTCAAGAATAGCAATGTCCATACCGTTTTGAAGCGTATCAAGTACAGTCGTAACCAGATATCCTGCATTGAGAGCAACTGCTTCTCCTGGCTCAAGATAAACTTCCAAACCATATTTGTCTTGCATTCTTTTAATACAAGCTTCTAATAATGGGATATCATAATCTTCTCTTGTAATATGATGACCGCCACCAAAGTTGATCCATTCCATTTGTGATAGCCATGGACCAAACTTTTCTTCAACTGCATTAAGAGTTGTTTCTAAATCGTCAGAGTTTTGCTGACAGAGTGTGTGGAAGTGTAATCCAGAAACACCCTCAAGCAACTCTGGACGAAAATGCTCTATTGTTACACCAAATCGAGAACCAGGTGAACATGGATCATAAATGGCATGCCCAACTTGTGTGGAGCATTCAGGATTAATGCGCAAGCCAACTTTTTTACCAGCTTGAAGAACTTTATCTTTGAATTTTTCTACCTGTGAGAAAGAATTAAAGATAATATGATCACAAATCGATATAATTTCATCTATTTCATCATCACGATAAGCAGGAGAAAAGACATGATTTTCTTTCCCCATTTCCTCGTAACCTAAACGAGCCTCGTACAAACCGCTTGCTGTTGTGCCACTTAAATACTCTCCAATAAGAGGATACATCCTATACATTGAAAATGCTTTTTGTGCCAAAACAATCTTACATCCTGTACGTGTCATAACTCCGTTCAGGATTTTTAGATTTTTTTCTAGAAGTGCTTCATCTACTACATAACATGGTGTTGGTAATTCTTCAAATTTCATCTTTAGTCCACAAGCTCTGGGTCAAAGCTTTCCTTCCATGGAAGTCCCCATTTATTTAATGCGTCCATGAATGGGTCTGGATTAAACTCTTCAATGTTGTATACGCCTTTTTTATCCCATGTTCCTGTCATTAACATCATGGCACCAATCATAGCTGGAACACCTGTTGTATAGGACACTGCTTGAGAACCCACTTCTCTATAGCACTCTTCATGATCACAAACGTTGTATACATAGTACGTTTTGTCTTTTCCATCTTTTTTACCACGGAAGATACAACCAATGTTGGTCTTACCCTTTGTGCGTGGTCCAAGTGAAGAAGGATCTGGTAACACAGCTTTCAAGAACTGAAGTGGAACGATTGTTTTTCCTTCATATTCAATTGGCTCAATTGAAGTCATTCCTACATTTTCAAGGCATTTTAAATGAGTTAGGTAACTTTGACCAAATGTCATAAAGAAACGGATACGCTTGATTCCAGGAATATTTAAAGCAAGAGATTCGATTTCTTCATGGTGCAGCAAATACATATCTTTCTCGCCAATTTCAGGGAAGTTATATACGCGTTTGATTTCCATTGGCTCAGTCTCGATCCATTCACCATTTTCCCAGTAGCTTCCATTAGCAGAAACCTCACGGATATTAATTTCAGGGTTGAAATTTGTTGCAAAAGGATAGCCATGATCCCCTGCATTACAGTCAAGAATGTCGATGTATTCAATTTCATCAAAATGATGTTTAAGGGCATATGCAGAAAATACACTTGTTACACCAGGGTCAAAACCGCTACCTAAAAGTGCTGTAATACCCGCTGCTTCGAAGCGTTCGCGATAATCCCATTGCCATTTATATTCAAATTTTGCCGTATCTTCAGGCTCATAATTTGCTGTATCCAAATAGTTTGTTTTTGTTGCTAGACAAGCATCCATGATTGTTAAATCTTGATACGGTAAAGCTAAGTTCATAACGATATCTGGTTTTACCTCTTCAATTAAAGCAATTAATTCATCCACATTATTTGCATCAACTTGTGCAGTTGTAATTTTTGTTTTTCCACCATCTAATTTTTCTTTTAACGCATCACATTTGGATTTTGTACGACTAGCGATACAAATTTCCTCAAATACATCACTGTTTTGAACACATTTATGGATGGCTACTGATGCCACTCCCCCACAGCCAATAATAAGTGCTTTTCCCATTCTCTTATCTCCTAACTAAATAGATTTATGCATTGTAATGACGAATTCCATAACAACCTAACTAACGGCGCTTCTACAACTTAGGATGTCAGTTGGAAAAAATTTATTGTCATAACCGCTCAAAAAATTTCACATCAACAAAAAAAGCAAGTGTAAAACGCATAATTGCGCACAACACTTGCTTTAGATATAATCATCATTATTAAAAAAGCATAAGTATATCCATGACAAAAGTCATAAGCATACGTCTACCATAAAAGTCCTTAGGACATTATCGCAGAAAGCTTTTTAATATTCAAAATATATCATAACATGATCAGAGTCTATATAGCAAATAACTACTTTTACCACTCTTATTGATCGTTTCACAAGTTGATGTGCATATGCACTGGTTGTAAAGTAACCAACTTATAAAATTTGAGCTTTTAACTCAATCAATAAGGCAACTAAAGTTGCCAATCGGCAGTTGACCCGGCTGTCCGTATGGCCTTAACTTCCTTCAGAAAGTGGTCAAGATTATCTGCTTGGAAAGACTCAAGATATATTGAATATTAGCTTTCCAATTAACGCCCTTTTATATTATCAGCATATAATAAAAATAGCAAGAGGCAAAATGAAATTTATTTCACAAACTCTGTCTAGCCAACTAATTGGTAGAATATTCAGGCTTGTTCAGTAACTTAGTCGTCTCTTTATGATATATGAGAATAAATAGTAATGTGTGCCTAATTGAGGTGCTAAATAAAAATTCTGATAATATAAGAAAGCACCCTATAAAGTAGACTTGTTATCGAGTCTACTTTATAGGGTACATTTTACATGCGTCTTCCAGGTCTTAGGCCCGCACGATGCGGGTCATGCCGACGTTGCCACAGGACGCGGCGTTCCAAGCTGTTCAAGCCGGTTCCGCTTTTCTTACTGTCTAGCCCCACCGGCTAACTCGCTATGAAAAAGATAAAAGCCCTCGTAAGGCAAAAAGCGCCTTCCGGGACTTTTCCTATTTTCTTTGCGAGCTGAACAAGCCGGTTCCGCTTTTCTTTTTACCCGCGTAATTCTGCTCCAGCTTTTTCTTTTACTGCAATTAGAACTTTGTCATGTGCTTTTGTAATATCTTCATCTGTTAATGTACGTTCAGGATCGAAGTATTTTAATGAATAAGCAATGGATTTTTTACCAGGCTCCATTTTTTCACCTTCGTATAAATCAAACAAATGAACTTCTTTTAGTAAAGCCCCACCAGCTTCAACGATGATGCTTTGGATATCTCCTGCTTTTGTTTCTGTATCTACGACTAGCGCGATATCGCGTGTGATTGATGGGAAGCGTGGAATCATTTGATACGAGATTGGAGCGACTACCGCTTCAGCAAGTGCTTTAAAAGATAATTCGAACACATAAGTGTCTTTAATATCCAAGTCCTTTTGAACGGTTGGGTGCACTTGACCAACAAAGCCGATGACTTCACCATTCAACAATACTTCTGCCGTACGACCTGGGTGCATATCTTTGATTTCTGCTTGGCGATATTCGATTTGACTTGCTACACCAAGGGTATCAAATAATGCTTCTAATACACCTTTTGTTACAAAGAAATCTACTGCCTTTTTCTCACCTTGCCATAGGTTCGCTTCCCAAAGGCCAGTGATTGCCGCTGCCACATGTTCTCTTTCTAGTGGTAGTTCTTCACCCTCTTGTTTTAAAAAGACAGAACCAATTTCATATAGAGCCACAGAATCGATTTGACGCGCATTATTATGTTTAACTACTTCTAATAATTGAGGTACAATGCTTAAACGAAGCTGACTACGTTCTTCACTCATTGGCATAGCAAGACGGATTGATTCACGTTCCTCTAGAGCAAATTGAGCTGCCTTTTCTGCACTAGTTAGTGAATAGGTTGTTGCTTGGTAAAGCCCAGCTCCTTCTAATGTACGGCGTGCTTTACGACGTTTTTGTTGATAATCAGTCAGTGCGCCAGGTGTTGCCCGACCAACTGGAAGCGTTGATGGGATATTGTCATAGCCATAAAGACGTGCTACTTCTTCAACTAAATCTGCTTCAATCGTAATATCACCACGACGAGTTGGGACTGTTACGATAAATGTTTCGCCTTCTACCGCTACTTCAAATTGTAAGCGAGTAAAAATATCTTGCACTTCAGCTACGCTAACAGCTGTTCCTAATGATTTATTAATTTTATCAAGGGTAATCGAAATAATAGCTGGTTCAACTTTAATGTTATTGTATTCAACACTGCCCGCTAAAATAGTTCCCCCAGCATATTCTGCCATCAACCCGGCCGCACGTTCCCCTGCTTCGCGAACGCGAGCTGGATCGACACCCTTTTCAAAACGCGCACTAGCTTCACTGCGTAAACCATGATCTTTTGATCCTTTACGAACAACTGGTCCTGCAAAATAAGCTGCTTCAATAACGACTGTTGTTGTATCATCTTTCACTTCAGAATTAGCTCCACCCATGACACCTGCAATTGCAACTGGTTCTGTGCCATTTGTAATCACTAAATGATCTGGCGTTAATGTGCGTTCTGTATCATCCAGAGTGGTAATTTTTTCATCATTTTTTGCACGACGAATCAAAAGCTCCTTCGAACCAAGACGATCATAATCAAACGCATGAAGTGGTTGACCGTATTCTAGTAAAATATAATTAGTAATATCGACTACGTTATTATGTGGGCGAATACCTGCAGCCATAAGACGTGTTTGCATCCATAATGGAGACGGTCCAATTTTCACATCTTTAACAATTTTAGCGATATATAATGGATTGTCTTCGGTTGCTTCTACTTTTACATCGATATAGTCAGCTGCTTTTTCTGATGACTCATCTTTTTCAACTGTTGGCCACTTCACATCACGCCCTAAAATCGCTGCCACCTCATAGGCTACACCCAGCATACTTAATGCATCTGAACGGTTAGGCGTTAAGCTTAGTTCAAGAATTTCATCATCTAAACCAAGAGCAGTTAGCGCATCTTGACCAACTTGTGCATCTTGTGGGAAATTGAAAATCCCAACTGAATATTCTTTGGCCACTAATTTAGATTCAATGCCAAGCTCTTGTAGAGAACAAATCATTCCATTTGATGCTTCGCCACGAAGCTTTGCTTTTTTAATTTTAAAGTTACCTGGTAGAACAGCACCTACTGTAGCAACAGCTACTTTTTGGCCTTTGCCAACGTTTGGAGCTCCACAAATAATTTGGACAGGTTCATCAAGCCCAATATCAACTAAACACTTACTCAATTTATCTGCATTTGGATGTTGCTCACGCTCTATTACGTGTCCAATAACAACACCTTTTAAGCCTTCACTTTTCTTTTCTACTCCTTCGACTTCAATCCCACTTTTCGTGATTTTTTCAGCAAGCTCAGTGGCACTGATGCCAGATAGGTCTACATAATCTTGTAACCATTTATATGAAACAAACATGTTTGGTCCTCCTTTTAATATATACAATCTTTGAGTTTGGACAGATTAATCAGCATTTCGAACAGAATATCCTCTTAATTAGACAGATTCTGCTCCAAATCTAGTTCATCCTTACGATTCGTGATGATGAAATTGTTTTAAGAAACGAACATCATTCGTGTAGAAATGACGAATATCATCCACACCATATTTCAGCATGGCAATTCGTTCAACGCCAATTCCAAAGGCAAAGCCAGAATACTTTTTCGAATCAAATCCAGCCATATCAAGCACGTTTGGATGCACAATGCCACCACCTAATACTTCAATCCAGCCTGTTTGTTTACATACGTTACAGCCATGGCCCCCACAAATCTTACATGAAAGATCGACTTCTACAGAAGGCTCTGTGAAGGGAAAAAAGCTTGGACGTAAACGAATTTCACGATCCTGACCAAATATTTTTTTCAAAAATACTTCTAGTGTTCCTTTTAAATCACTCATTGAAATATTTTCATCAACTACTAAACCTTCAATTTGCATAAATTGATGAGAATGTGTTGCATCATCATTATCACGACGATACACTTTACCAGGACAAATAATTTTAACTGGACCTTGACCTTTATGCTTCTCCATTGTTCTTGCTTGTACGGGAGAAGTATGTGTACGCATTAAGATTTCATCTGTAATATAGAAAGAATCCTGCATGTCACGAGCTGGATGGCTCTTAGGCAAATTTAATGCCTCAAAGTTGTAATAATCACTTTCTACTTCTGGACCTTCAGCAACCGTGTAGCCCATACCGATAAACACATCTTCAATTTCTTCGACTACTCGTGTTAATGGATGATGATTTCCTTTATTCACAGGTCTTGCAGGTAAAGTAATATCAATCTTTTCTGCTGCCAATTGTGCATGAACTGCTTCTGCTTCAAGCACCGCTTGTTTTTCTTCAATCTTAGTAGTAATCGTTTCGCGAACGACATTCACTAGTGCCCCCATTTTTGGTCGTTCTTCAGCTGATAATTTGCCCATACCTCTTAATACTTCGGTGATTGGTCCTTTTTTACCTAAATAAGCAACACGAATCTCATTTAGTTCTTTTAAGTTTGCAGCGTCCTTCACTTTCTGTAACGCTTCTGCTTGCAATTCTTGTAAACGTTCCTGCATCTTATATTCCTCCTTTAATTTTTTACAAACAAAAAAACCTCGCATCCCTAAAGGGACGAGGTTTATAATCGCGGTACCACCCTTATTAGTGTGAATAAATGAACTTCACACTCACTTCATTAAAAGATAACGGCTCTCCACCGGAACATTTTTCAGATTATCTTAATCTTCCCAATGTCGACTCGAGAGGTGAATTCCCTTAAGCAGCGCCATTAAAAATGCTTGCAGTCACGGCATTTTCTCCCTTAAAATGGATGTCTTAAGCTACTAGTCTCTGTCTTCGTCTTTTATAAAATAAAAATTTTCTCAACTTTATGTTGTGATTTTTCTAATCAAATTCTGTTTTATTATAGTATACTTTTAAGCTGGTTTCAAACTCATTTTCGTAAATAATACATTAAAATACCTGCTGCAATACCGACATTTAGCGATTCACTTCTTCCATAAATCGGAATATATAAATTTTTCGTCGTCTTTCCAAGTAAATCTTTAGAAACACCTTGACCTTCATTACCGACAAGCAAAGCAAATGTATCCGCTTTGTCCACTTGTTGAAACGGTACACCACCTTCTAAAGCAGTTCCGTATACTGGAATCTCCAACTGATCGATAAGCTCAAGCAAATTTGTTTTTAGCACTGGTAAATGAAATAAACTACCTTGTGTGGCACGAACCACTTTTGGGTTATACGGGTCAGCACAGCCTTCTCCTAAAATAACAGCATCCATCCCAGCAGCATCAGCGGTACGAATCATCGTACCCAGATTTCCCGGATCCTGCACCCGATCCAACAACAACAGTTTTTCCAATTTCATATCATTCATACCCGCTGTTTGCTGTTCACAAACCGCCGCAATCCCTTGTGGTGTCTCGGTATCACAGATTGCCTTCATAACATCATCTTTAACATACACTACTTCTGTTCCTTCTATTTTAAAATGCGCAGGCATTTCCATATCTTGATTAACGATTACTTCTAGCACAATTTGTTCTTTTAATGCTTCTTCGACAAGATGAAAACCTTCTATTAAATACTTACCTGAATGGTCCCGTTCTTTTTTTGTCAAAAGCTTTTTCCATGCTTTTACCTTTGGGTTTTTGACAGATTCAATATATTTCAACAATTAGCGCTCCTTTAATTCACACTGATTGTTCTATTATAACGTGAATGACCCCTCCTTAACAATCTTACAGATTTTTTGAAGAAGGGGCTTCCTGATTCATCAATCGTAGCATAGTGAGGTTTCCCACTATGTCTTATACAATCTCCACAGGCGTAGATTATACTGTTCGGACACAACCTTGCCCTACAGTTATTTCTGTTCAGTTTGTCACGAGTAATTCTTCTAATGCTTTTTGTAAAATGTTTAGACTCGCATTATGATCTCTATCAAGTACCGTTCCGCATTTCATACAAATATGGGTACGAATAGAAAGAGATTTCTTTACTCGATTGCCACAACAAGAACAGTCTTGAGAAGTGAATTTTGGTTCTACCTTGATCAGTACACCGCCCTGTTTTTCACATTTATAAGTAAGCATGTTTCGAAACATGCCCCAACCTGCATCAGAAATAGACTTAGATAACTTTCTGTTTCGAATCATATTTCGGATATTTAGATTTTCCACCGCAATCACTGAATATTCTTTCGCTAGATTGTAGCTTAGTTTATGTAGAAAATCTTTGCGTTGATTTGCCACTTTCTCGTGTAATTGTCGAATCCATTGCACTTGTTTGATATAGTTAGTAGATCCTTTTTTCTTTTTAGAAAGTTTACGTTGTGCTTGCTTTAATTGTTTTTCTTTTTTACGAAGAAATCGAGGGTTTTCGTGCTCTGAACCATTAGACAGAACGGCATATTTATTGATCCCAACGTCTATTCCGATTGCGTTATTTACATCAACAATCGTCGGTAACGCTTGCCTTTCGACACAGAAAATAGCGTACCATCTGTTCCCTTGACACTTGACAATTAGTTGTTTAATCGCTCCTTCTATCGGTCTATGTAGTAAAATATCGATTTCGCCTAACTTTGTATTATATAGTTTACCGTTATCAGAAAAAGACATCGCCATTCGATTCCCTTTTTTGTTGAATCCAAATTGGGGAAACGTCATACTTGTATACTCTTTATATTTTTTCTGTTTTGGATATTTTGCGTCTTTGCGGAAGAAGTTGTCAAATGCTTTTTGCAATCGAACAAATACTTCTTGTAATGGCTGAGAAGGTATTTCTTTTAGAAATGGATAGTTCTTTTTATCCAAAGTTTGTCGTTTTTGCATGTCGTAACGGTTGTATTGTTCTTTACTTTGTTTATATTTACGTTCTTTGTCTAAAAGGGCAGAATTATAAGTTTGACGGCAGTATTGCAACCAACGTCCTAATGTTTCTTTTTGTTTTTCTGTTGGAAATATTTCATATTTTTGATTGAGCAACATAGCCATCCCTCCTATTATTTTTGCCCTTGTGTTTCAATATATTGTTTTAGAACTTCTAATGGTGCACCGCCAACTGTTAGCAAACAGTAACTTTGAGACCAACAGTATTCTTCCTATAGATTCTATATAATTTTGACAATTTCACCTCTATTTTACGACTGAAAATGGGAAAGGACAATAAAAAGCCTTTGGCAGAAACCAACCGAAATTCATCCCCTCCCTAGCCTTGGGCTACGCCCTTCACAGGCTTGAGGAAGGGGAATTCTTTCGGAAAACTGTTAAATTCTATACATAATACATCGCAAAGGGTGGCAGACTATATTCGTTCAGACTAGGTTACAAGGGAGGAAATTATATGAATTTAAATTTACGTAATGCGATCATTCAAAATGTAACAGGCAATACTCAAGACCAGCTTCAGGATACGATTGTTGACGCTATTTCAAATGGTGAAGAAAAAATGCTTCCTGGATTAGGTGTATTATTCGAAGTCATTTGGCAAAACTCTTCAAATGAAGATAAACAAGAAATGGTTCAAACATTAGAATCAGGATTAAAAAAATAACAGCCACAGCGGCTGTTATTTTTCTCCCATTTTTTTAAAACACCGTCTTTTTAGAAGCTATCAAAGAAAATCCTTCGTAGCCATTAGCCGCAGCTTCATTACATTTTTGACGGTATAGTGGAAGACCCCCGGTATAAATTAAAAATCCCCGTGGTTTCCCTTCGATATTGGCACCAGTATACCAAGACTCAGCCTTCGTATAGAGCGTAGTATCGGCTAACTCATTGCAATGTTTACTCCAAGATTCTTCTGCACCCACGGTAGCTTCAATTGTTTCCACCCCCTGGCTACGTAGATACTGAATACACTCAAAAATCCATTCCACATGCTGCTGAATCATTGAAGGGACATTGCCAAGTACGGATGGACTCTGCGGGCCCGTAATGGTAAACATGTTTGGAAAGCTAGCAGTTGCAAGTCCGAGATACGTCTTAACCTGTGATCCTCCATCCCATTTCTCTTTTAGTGTTACTCCCTCTTTTCCACGGATATCCATTTTCAACAATGGTCCTGTCATGCCATCGTAACCGGTAGCAAAAACAAGTATATCTAGTTCGTACTCCGCTTCCGTCGTTCGAATCCCCTTAGGTGTAATCTCCACAATCGGTGCTTTTTTCACATCAACCAAAGAAACATTTTCACGGTTATAGGTTTCAAAATAATTGGTATCAATAACAATCCTCTTAGTCGCAAAATGGTACTTTGGCATTAATTTCTCAGCCATCTTAGGATCATGTACAATCTCACGAATCTTAGAACGGACAAATTCAGCGGCAGTCTCATTGGCTTCTTCGTTCGCAAGCAAATCAGTATAGCTTGCTATTAAGCCTGTTCCTCCTTCTTCCCAGTAAGATTCGTATACCCTCTGGCGTTCTTCCGGTGTATCTTCGAGCGCCGAACGATCAGGGACATTCATCGGTAGACCTCCTGATGTCTCAATCATTTGCCTCCTAATTTCATGAAAGTTTTCTTTCTTTTGACGAATAAACTCCGGATCATAAGGATAGTTCCTTGCCGGAAGACTAAACTGTGCAGTCCGTTGAAAAACAGTGAGATGACCTGCCTCTTGTGCTATAACCGGAATGGTTTGGATACCACTTGAACCGGTACCAATGACACCGACTCGTTTCCCCTTGAAGTCCACTTTTTCATGTGGCCACGCTCCTGTGTGATACCACTCCCCCTTAAACCGATCTAAGCCCTTAATGTTTGGAACATTAGTAGCATTTACGGAGAGACAACCCACACCCGTAATGAAGTACTTCGCCGACACACTTGTACCATCACTCAATTGTATCTGCCACCTGTTATTTGCCTCGTCGAAATGAGCAGCTTTGACTTCTGTGTTGAACTGAATATCTCGGCTCAAGTCTAGTCTATCAGCTACAAAGTTGAGATAACGTAGTATTTCAGGCTGCTCAGGGTATCTAGAAGACCATGTCCATTCCTTATATAGCTCTTCAGAGAAAGTGAAGTTATAATAGATACTTTCCGAGTCACAGCGTGCTCCAGGATAACGACTCCAATACCATGCTCCTCCAACCCCATCGCCTTTCTCATATACACGGGTAGAGTAGCCTGCTCCACGTAAAAGATGAAGCATATACATCCCAGAAAAACCCGCTCCAATCACGACTGCGTCTAAGTACGTTTGTTTTTGAGTAGATATCATTTTATTCCTGCCTCCTCAAATTATTATTCTCGACTTTCGTACCTATCAAGTGAAATAGCTTTTAATAAGGAAAAAATATAAATTTATCTTTTATTTTATTTAGTACTGTTAATCTTTGGATTGACTTCACTCAAAAATTGAGCAATCTTGGAAACTGTACCTTTAATCCGTTCTGGGAAGACCGCCATATTGGTAAAGTAGCCATGAACTAGTCCCTGTTCACAAATCGATTCAACTTTTACACCAGCTTCCTTCAAACGTTTAGCATACATTTGCCCTTCATCTCTAAGCACATCATTTTCTGCGGTAATGACAAGTGCAGTCGGAAGATTACTCAAGTCTTCAGCTAACAACGGAGCTACATGGGGATTTCTCTTATCTGCATCACTGTTAATATAATAATCACCAAACCAAATCATCAGATCTCTGTCTAAACCAAATCCTTCTTTAAATTTTTGGTAGGAAGTTGTGTCATAATCTAAGTTCGTAACGGGATAGATTAGTACCTGTGCCGAAATGGCAGGGCCATTTTGGTCCCTAGATAGTAACGAAACGACAGCAGATAGATTTCCCCCTGCGCTATCACCACCTACTACAATATTGGAAGCGCTGCCATTTATAGACGAAGCATTTTCTTTTACCCACTGAAGAGCAGCATAAGCATCTTGAACGGGAATCGGAAACGTATGCTCAGGAGCAAGCCTATAATCGACAGAAACAACTACGCTTTCTGTTCGATTTGCAATCATTCTACAACTTGCATCAGCTGTTTCAAGGTCACCTATGACCCATCCTCCTCCGTGATAATATACAAAAAGAGGAAAAGGTCCTTGCCCTTCAGGTGTGTAAATTCTAATTTTAATTTCCGAATCCTCATCGACCGAAATGAGACGATCTTCAACTTGAGCAAGGGGGGCTAACTCTACTTCAACTGGAGGAAATTGAGCAAACAATTCCCTTACTGTTTGCGGTTCCATAGACTGAATAAGCGGTCCTTGGTAAAACGCATCTAAATAAGCCTTTGCTGCTTGGTCTAAATTTGTCAAAATATATCTCCCCTTTAATTATAGTAATTTATTGAATCCTCGACATAAAACGATTAAAATGTCTATATCAAATGTATAATTTTACCACATTAAATAACATCCCTATTTTTCGGTGTATAGATCCCCCCAAAAAGGGGATGACATAAGTCCTACTTTCTTTACTACTCCGATATATTCTAAAGGTAAACGATAATTTTTGGGAAAGCCCTTGCATGATATTAATATTTTTTCTTTGGGCTTCATTCTTAAAAAGAATTGATAGGATTTTAAACGTATTTGGGGGGCTATTTATGATTGATGAAACTGCTATTCATAATTTTATTAAGAAAATAGAAGAAACTCCTTTACATGAAGAACAGCTTCTTCTTGTCGTTAAGGGGGTCATTGAACTTTTCCCTATTTCAGATGCTTACTTATTTAGGTATTCACCGTTTGGATTTTTAGCAGAGGGATTAATTAAAATTGATCCACAAGGATTAACTTCGATTAGGGATATTAGAGATGATGTAAGAAGTATTCCCGGAGTTATTTCTGCCATTCGTAAAAGAAAGGCAGAGTTTTTCTGTGATGAGGGCGTTTTTACTCAATCCTTTCAATATGTGAATCTTCCAAGTATAGTATCTTATCTCGTTGTACCAATCTGTTTCAGTGGCATTGTCATTGGATACACCACTTCCTCAAATTTTACTGTACCATTTAAGAATGATGAAAAGCTTCTTCACTCATTAACTGAATATGGGAAAAGTATCGGAAGAATTTTCGAAAGCGCTATCTTTCCGGTAAATACAAATAAATTAAGTAAACGCGAAACAGAGGTTATGCAGAGATTAGCATGGGGAGAAAGTGTGAAAGAAATGGCAAATTCATTGAATATTAGCGAATTTACCATAAAAGATTATGTCAAATCCGTGATGAGAAAATTAGGAACACAAAATCGCGTACAAGCTGTTGCTGACCTATTAAGAAGAGGTATTATTTCATAAGTCATATTGTTCAACGGTACATGACAAACGGAGTCCCTATATGAGAACTCCGTTTGTCAAAAAGTATTTTTTAGTTTTTACACGTACGTAATCCTGTCCACTGTTTCGCGATCTAATCGCTTTAATCACTTCTACTACCAATTTCACTGCATTTTCAAAGTCATCACGGTGAAGCATAGCTGCATGAGAGTGAATATAACGTGTAGCAATCCCAATAGAAAGGGCAGGCACCCCTTTTGCAGTTACATGAATCGAACCTGCATCCGTTCCGCCACCCGGAAGCGAAGTAAATTGATATGGAATATTTAATTCATCCGCTGTATCGGTCACTAAATCACGTAAGCCTTTATGAGAAACCATGGATGCATCATAGAGCACAATTTGTGGTCCTTTTCCCATCTCGCTCATCGCTTCTTTTTCCGAAATTCCAGGTGTGTCTCCAGCAATCCCCACATCAACCGCAAAGCCGATATCTGGCTGAATTTTGAACGTAGATGTTTTCGATCCACGAAGACCGACCTCTTCCTGAACTGCTCCAATACCGTATACAACGTTTGGATGCTGCGTATCCTTCAATGCTTTTAACACATTAATGGCAATCGCACAACCAATTCGATTATCCCATGCTTTAGCAAGCAGCATTTTTTCATTATTCATCACAGTGAATTCAAAGTATGGCACCACCATATCTCCTGGTCGTACTCCCCATGATTCTGCTTCTTCCTTGCTACTTGCTCCAATATCAATAAACATATCTTTTATTTCTACTGGTTTCTTACGTGCTTCCGGTGATAGAATATGAGGTGGCTTCGAACCAATAATTCCTGTTACATCCCCATTACGGGTTACAATCGTCACACGTTGGGCAAGCATGACTTGACTCCACCAGCCGCCTACTGTTTGAAATTTCAAAAAGCCTTTTTTATCAATTTGCGTAATCATGAAACCTACTTCATCAAGATGACCTGTTACGATAATTTTAGGACCTGTTTCATCCCCTGTTTTTTTCGCAATTAAGCTTCCTAGGCCATCATTAAACAGTTCATCCGCATAGGGCTCGATATATTTTTGCATCACTTTACGAACTTCAGCTTCATTGCCTGCAATTCCTCTTGCATCTGTTAGTTCCTTAAGCATCGTTAACGTTTCATCTAACTTCGCCATTATGTATTCGCCCCTTTTCTACTTTGAATATTTAACTTCATTAAAGGATTATGGTATTAGACAATACATCGACTTTCACCACTAGAACGATAAGTTGTCTTTTTCTAATTAATAGCCTTGTTTTTGCCGTTCATAATTGACTTCATTCTTACTCACATATGCTTTTTCAACATCAGTAGCTGAGAAACCAAGCATTTTTCCAAGATTTAAATATTCAGCGAATATCGATTGAAATAGTTCATTCGTTCTTTCATTCTTAAACTTACTAATCCCTTGATATAATAAAAGAAATTGCTCTGTAACATCATGTTCGTCAGATAAGAACTCCCCAGGTACACTCAATTCGAAGTCATATTCATTCGCCAATGACAAAATAAAATGAATCCCATCCACATATTCAGTGAGAATGGTCTCTTGATCGGATGGTCCTTTTAAGCTCCAGAATTTAAAACAGCGAGTTTCATTCGCAAGTTCCCCTAATTCCACTAATAGCGCAAGGATTTTTCGATCCACAACATTTTCTGATTGTAACCCATGTTTCGTTTCAATATGCTGATCTAACCCAGCCTGCATCGTCCGCAATTTTTCAATATTCAACTCTAATCACTACTTTCTACCATTATGCTTTAAATTATAGCAAAAAATTGAAACTTATTAAAAATTTCTGCGTAGATAATAAGAAAAGTGAAACCGGCTTGATCAGCTCGTGAAGAAAATAGGAAAAGACCCGGAAGGCACGCTTTTTGCCTTTCGAGGGCTTTTATCTTTTTCACAACGAGCTAGCCGGTGCAGCTAGACAGTAAGAAAAGCGGAAGGCACCCGTCATAGAGAAAGCAAATATTTTTTATAAAGGAGCTGAATGGATGGCTTTAATATTACGACTCATATTGATTATTATTATCTTCTTTTTACTATATACAGCGATAAAATATATGCTAAGTCCACGGAGAAAATTAGAATTGGCTCATGAACAAGGAAAGTTTTATTTTCTCGACGATCAAAAAAATATCAGAAAAAACTTTTTATTAACCTATCAAGGAGTGCTGTTTGAAGGGGAAAAATATCTTGGGACAACGAACCGTGCTTTTGAGGTCGTTTCCATATTTATTTGGCCTAAAAAAACGGATGATTTAAACGGATTAGAGCGCAAGGATTTTTTAGCGATCGAAGACGCAGTTAATAAACTATATCCAGCAGCTCAAATCGACTGGAAGAGCCCCGTAAAGGAGTTTTTGGAGCAAGATGAGGAAAAATGATTGAATAATTGCTATCTACTACTATTTTTTACACCCAATTATAAAAGGCTGCTCCAAATTTGGAGACAGCCTTCCTCTTTACCCTCTTTGCTTAGAGTGAAAAAACTCTTTCCAAGGAACAACATTTTGTCGTTCTCTTAATAAAAAAACTAAAACTGTAAAAGATAATAAAATAATGACCATAATCGTTGGACTAAAACTCGTAATGGAATGCCCAAATACAGTATAAATGAAGGCGAGTGGGATGTTTGTTATAAAAGATTGATAGAGGTATTTTTTTATTCCTTTGTTTGATTCCATTAAACAAAGTGACAAAAGATAATAGTGAATAAATGGAAGTAATCTTAATATAGAAATTTGGGAACTATTTAACTTATGACTCCCAAAAAGCTTATCTTTTAAATGTAACAGCCTTGCTTTTGTTTTTGGAAATTTCCCAATAATATAATAAAAGCAAATATTTGATAAGGTCAATCCGATGATTGAATAAATCGTACCAAAAACTGGTCCGAAAAGAAGACCACCTGCGATACAAACAGCGAAAACCGGGATAAATAATGGCTGTCTTAGAATATGAAAAGCAATAAATATAAATGGTGTATACACGCTACCAACTTGAATGTAGCTTAGAACAAGCATCAACTTGTCATCCATGTTCTCCCTCCATGCCTAATCCTGCTGTCCATTAAAACAGAATGACTTTTTCAAAATTTTATATAAAGGCATATAGCTGGCTGAGCGAGCTTCACTCTCCTCCCCGCTTCCTTCATACATATACAATATATGAGTATCATATGACTAATCTATAAAGTAAACAGCAAGTAAGACAAGCTGAATCATCATTATAATCGGAAAGCCAATACGGAAGGTTGGATGCTTCGTCTTATGGCGAAATCGCATCATTCCAAGGAAGGCTCCTGTACCGCCGCCTATGATAGCAAGTGTCCAGAGCGTTTTTTCACTGATACGATACTCATGTTTACGAGCTCTTTTTTTATCTACGCCCATCGTGACAAATGCAATGATATTAATCAAGATAAAATAGATTGTAACAGTCAAGATTCTTCCCTCCCTTTAAAATATGTAAAAAGCCACTCCCCGTTACAGAGAATGGCCACATTTTATTATTACTTGTCTAATTGTGCTTTTGCAGCAGTTGCTAATTGAGCAAATGCTTGTTCATCAGCAACAGCAAGGTCAGCAAGCATTTTACGGTTTACTTCGATACCAGCAAGCTTCAAACCATGCATTAAACGGCTATAAGAAAGACCGTTGATGCGAGCTGCAGCGTTGATACGAGTGATCCATAATTTACGGAAATCACGTTTTTTCTGACGACGGTCACGGAAAGCGTAGTTTCCTGACTTCATTACTTGTTGGTTAGCTACTTTATATAAAGTATGTTTTGAACCATAATAACCTTTAGCTAATTTTATAACTTTTTTACGACGTTTGCGAGTAACAGTACCGCCTTTTACACGTGGCATGTTATTTCCCTCCTATTTAACTCGATAAATCGAACTTATTTGATTTGGTCTAGCATATGACGAATACGTTTGTAGTCACCAGTACTTACAAGACCAGCTTTACGAAGATGACGTTTTGCTTTTGTAGACTTGTTAGCAAATAAATGGCTTCTGAAAGCGTGTGAACGCTTAAGTTTGCCGGATCCAGTTTTTTTGAAACGTTTTGCAGATCCGCGGTGAGTTTTCATTTTAGGCATAAGGTATTCCTCCTCATTACAAATTACTTTTCGTTTTTCGGTGCTAATATTAAGAACATGCTACGTCCATCCATTTTTGGATGTGATTCAATCGTAGCCACTTCTTTACACTCTTCAGCAAATCGAACTAGTACACGCTGTCCAATTTCTTTGTGCGTAATTGCACGTCCTTTAAAGCGGATAGAAGCTTTCACTTTATCGCCTTTTTCAAGGAATTTAATTCCATTGCGAAGCTTGGTATTAAAGTCATGCTCATCAATGGTTGGGCTTAGACGAACTTCTTTTAAACTTATTACTTTTTGGTTCTTACGTGCTTCTTTTTCTTTCTTTTGTTGCTCGAAGCGGTGTTTTCCGTAGTCCATAATCCGGGCTACCGGAGGCTTTGCATTCGCAGCAACTAAAACTAGATCAAGATTAGCTCGAGCGGCAATTTCCAATGCTTCGAATTTCGTTTTAATACCAAGTTGTTCCCCATTTTGATCAATAAGACGAACTTCGCGAGCACGGATGCCCTCATTAACCATAGCGTCTTTACTAATAGTTAGCCACCTCCAAGGATATTTAGCGAATACGAACGTTTCAGTTAAACGGCCACGATCACAACTCGCTATCATGATTTGTACTTTTTTTATTTTCAACCAATAAAAAAGTGTGGGTACACAATGCACCCACACAGATAGACTCATTTAGAAAATCCAAATAATCAAATCATGTACCTGCAAACAACTAAAATTAGCGTAAAACAGGTGAGAAGCGGGTGCCTCTGCTTTTCCTTAAATTCGTATTCAATTTACCTTAGATAATATATCATACATAAAGATGACTTGTCAAACATAAAAGTAATGTTTCACAACAAAAATTATCTTATCAAATTTTATGACTTTTGACAATACCTTTTTTAACATTGTCCATTTGATTATTAGACCAATAATGACTATTTTAGCCTTATTTCTTAACTTCTTTTTCTTTTTTCTTTTTATCAAAGGCATCCCACGCAAAGAAAATGATCCAAAAAAGTAATACTGGAACAATTGCATATTGCCGATAATTATCAAGGAATAATAAAACAACAACAACTACAGATGTAGGACCAAACAATCTTACAAATTTGTCTCTTTGACTCATGACTACAACCCCATTTATTTCTAAGTGATTAGCATCTTAATTCTATCTTAGAGCAAGAATGGGATTGTTTCAAATATTTCGAATAAAGAAGACTTCCATCAGTGGGGGTTTTCTTCATCCCCCACTGATGGTTAGTCGCACTTATCAGGTCTTACTGCCCGTTATGACGTGATAAATTAACGACTTACCTCTTCCTTAATAGCCTTAACAAATTCTTCGAAAGAAATGGTTTCAGATTTTTGTTCGCCATATTTACGAACATTTACGCTGTCTTCTTTTACTTCATTATCCCCAACAACTAGCATGTATGGGATTTTTTGCATTTGCGCTTCACGGATTTTATAGCCGATTTTTTCATCACGAGTATCTAAATCAACGCGAATACCTGCAGCTCGCAATTTTTCTTGAACTTCCTTCGCATAGTCAAGATGGACAGCAGGTGATACTGGAATGACTTGGGCTTGAATTGGTGCTAACCAAGTTGGGAATGCACCTTTGTATTCTTCAATGAGGAAGGCCACAAAACGTTCCATTGTAGATACGACCCCACGGTGAATAACAACAGGACGGTGCTGTTTACCGTCTTCTCCAACATAGCCTAACTCAAAGCGTTCCGGTAACAAGAAGTCTAATTGAACAGTAGAAAGTGTTTCATCTTTACCAAGCGCTGTACGAACTTGAACATCAAGTTTAGGACCGTAGAAGGCTGCTTCCCCTTCTGCTTCAAAGTAATCAAGTTCAAGATCATCCATTGCTTCTTTTAACATTCCTTGTGCTTTTTCCCACATGGCATCATCATCAAAATATTTCTCTGTATCTTGTGGATCACGGTAAGAAAGGCGGAAAGAGTAATCCTTAATATCAAAGTCCTTATAGACGGCTAAAATTAAATTCACAACTCGTTTAAATTCATCTTTAATTTGGTCAGGACGAACGAAAATATGGGCATCATTTAAAGTCATACCTCGAACACGTTGCAAACCTGATAATGCTCCGGACATTTCATAGCGATGCATTAATCCTAGTTCTGCAATCCGGATTGGTAGTTCACGATAGCTGTGAATTCCGTTTTTGTACACCATCATATGATGAGGACAATTCATAGGACGAAGCACTAATTGCTCGTTATCCATATCCATAACAGGGAACATGTCCTCTTGGTAGTGATCCCAGTGACCAGATGTTTTATATAAATCCACGCTGCCCATTACTGGTGTATACACGTGTTCATAGCCTAGACTTAGTTCTTTATCTACGATATAACGCTCTATTGTACGACGGATTGTTGCTCCTTTTGGAAGCCACATTGGTAGACCTTGTCCTACTTTTTGTGAACTCGTAAATAAGTTTAATTCTTTACCAATTTTACGGTGATCACGTTCTTTTGCTTCTTCAAGCAAACGTAAATGCTCCGCTAAATCTTCTTTTTTATAGAATGCTGTACCGTAAATACGTTGCAGCATTTTATTATTGCTGTCACCTCTCCAGTACGCACCAGCAATGCTTAACAGCTTGAATTCTTTAATTTTCCCTGTTGAAGGTACATGAACTCCACGACAAAGGTCAAAAAATTCACCTTGCTCGTAAATTGTTACTTGTTGTTCTGCAGGAATAGCTTCAATCAATTCTAATTTGTACTCATCACCAATTTCATTAAAGCGAGAAATTGCTTCATCACGGCTCACTTCTATTCGATTAATTTCTAGATTTTCATTAACAATTTTTTTCATTTCTTTTTCGATAGCCGCTAAATCTTCAGGAGTTAAAGACTCTTCAAGGTCGAAGTCGTAGTAAAAACCACCTTCAATGACAGGTCCAACACCAAACTTAGCATTTTTATACAAACGTTTAATCGCTTGAGCCATTAAATGGGCAGTACTATGACGTAAGATTTCTAGTGCATCCGTAGAATCTTGAGTAATAATTTCAATTGTTCCATCTGAATGGATTGGACGCTTTAAATCGTACAATTCTCCATTAAATTTCCCTGCGATTGATTTCTTTTTAAGACCTGGGCTAATAGATGCCGCAATATCTTCTGTTGTTGTGCCTATAGTAAACTCCTTCACCGCTCCATCAGGAAAAGATATTTTCACTAATTCAGACATACAGTTTCACTCCTTCTATAGTTTTCGTTTCTTATGGTAGCTTGCTCAATTTGTCTATTATTTTACTTAGATAAGTCTTAGACTTCTAAGACCTCAAGATATTTTAGACAATAAAAAAAGCCCATCCCTGTCTAAAACAGGGACGAGCTTAGTAAACAAATTTAACAACCCGCGGTTCCACCCTCGTTTTATTTTGCATAATTTTGCAAAATAACACTCGAAGCTAGGTAACGGTAGCATTCCGTCAGCTCATAATCGCCAATTTCACTTTCCGAGCCGAAGTTCAAAGGTGGTAAGTGTTCTATCTGATTAGGAAGCTTGCAGCCAAAATAGGCTTCCCTCTCTATAAATCAGTTCTAGAATACCCGTGTCCTCATCATTACTTATAACATACATGATTATGTAGCAAATTATAATGCTTACTTCTCATAAATGCAAGATATAAAAAAATTCTAGGGATTCATTACTCTAAACATAATTAACGTAACTCTGTTCCTAATTCCTAAATTCATGAAGTGGTAATATGAAAGTACGTTCCTCAAAAATTTGCTTCATCGTTTGAATTAAGCCCTGCTCCGTATCATCTGTATAAATATAAAGCCGCTCGGGTGCAATGGATAAAAGAGGGGCAAGAGTGACCGGATCAATATAAATCGAGCTCTTTGAAAGTAACTGGCGATCAATCATATCGGTAATTTCATGACGCTCTAATTTGCGTAAGGTTTGGTCATAAAAATGAAAGGCATCACGGTAGACAAGATGTAAATAGGAAAATTTCGGTTCACGCTTGTGCAATACATCCCTTAATATAGCAATAAAATTTTGATAATCCTGTTCTAATTTATACTCATCAATCGCTTGTATAACGTATTTTTCCAAAGATTGATAAAAGGATTTTAAGCGGAAGGTTGTAAAAGAATCGAAGGAAAATGATTTATTTTCGGTTAAAATGGGGTACAACCCGTTCTCAATCGAATGTTTTTCTTCAGCAAACAAAGGCTCTTCAGATTTTTTTTTCTCCCCTTCGAAAATCGAAGCCGCAAATTGCAGGATGCTATCAATTTCGTCTCGTTCATTAAAATAAAATTTTTGGGCAATAATTTGTTCAAGAGCTTGTTCTAATTTTTCATCTAGTAAAAAACTATGAAACACATCGGTCAGCACCGAAATCCACTTTTCGAGGTTTTGTTCTATACTCAATTCTAATCCCTGTTTTGAAGTAAACTGGATAGATGGATGCAATTCTATCCCAGAAGGATGATTTAATATCATCTGTAATACTGTTAATGCCTCCACATCATTTTGAAACGAAATACGAACCACTTAATCCCCTCCTAACCCGTACAATGTTTGCTTATATATATGGGACTGTGGGGGTGTTTAGAAGTAATATACGTGAAAACTTCCATCAGTTGTTTTTTTCTTTTAAAAACCCCCGAATAAAGGACTTTTTTAGATTGTCTATTATTCGGGGGTTTTGTCAACAAACATCTTATCTATCGTCGACGATTTTCACCAGATAATTCTATTGGTTCTGCTAAATACTTAATACGTTCCATAATACGGGCAGCTTTCACTTCTTCCCTCTCGCCTCGTTGAGTAAAGGTTAAATGATTTTGTAATTCTTTAAAATCAAAATTAGAAGTAAAAAAGGTTGGTAAACTTTCAAGCATTCTAAATTGTAAAATCGTACCTAGCACTTCATCTCTTCCCCAACTCGTCATTGATTCTGCTCCTATATCATCTAACATTAAGACGGGAGCTTTTTTTACCATTTCGATTTTTTCATTTACCGTATTATCTCCGATTGAACCTTTAAGTTCTCTTAAAAAATCTGGAAAGTAGACGATTAATGAAGAAATTTGTTTTTCGGCGAGTTGATTAGCAATAGCACCTAATAAATACGTTTTTCCGACGCCAAATTTACCGTATATAAATAAAGCTTTTGGTTTTTGTCCTGATTCGTATTTTTGTATAAATGATAATGCTTTTGCAAAAGCTTCATTTCTATCATCTGGTGAACCCGTTTGAAGAAAGTCCTCAATGTTTGCATGTAAAATATCATGGGGGACATATAAACTCCGAATGAGTTTTTCACGTTTTCGTTTATTGTCTGCCATGACTTTACGGGGACATTCCTCATAATATAGATCAATTACATTTCCTTGAATAACAAGCTTTGGAGTATACCCTTGCATCATGTTTAAACAACCATCCAAACTTGGACATTTATCACACTTTTTGCTTTGCGTTGAAAACTCATATAGCTTACCTAAACTTTTATCTACCATTTCACTAGTTATAATCGAACTATTTTCATGTAGAAATTCGTGAATTTGTTGATCCTCTAAAATTTCCTTTTTCAACTCATCATACCGTTTTTTAAATTGATTTCCGTTCGCTAATTTATTCAACGCTGAATTAATCTTTTGCATCGGAATGATCACCTTCTGCATTCATTTTTTTCAATTGTGCTAAAAGCTCTTGCTTCCGTTTAATAGAATCAGTTGATTCTTTCTTCTGTTTGGGCTGTTTCGATTCTTCCTCATTAAGCCATTTTGGCACCATTTCGGTACGTATAACTTTTTTATTTCGTCCACTCTTATTGACAGGCTTATTCCCCCCCGCCCATTCTAAATACTGTTGATGCTCGCTTACAGACTTTTCCTGAGCTTCAATAACCGTTTGAATACCTAATCTCGCCCAATGACTACCAATCTTCTCAACATAAGACTTAACGAGTTTCATGTCTAGTCTTAGCATGACATAATGTAGTAAAACATTTATTACGCCAGGATTTAATCCCATTTCATTAAACAGAGTATTTATAATATCAATATCTGCTTTAACAGGTTTCGCACCATTCCCAATATCCGTTAAAAATTGAATAGGTGATACCGTTTCAAAATATCTTATGAGTTTCTCAGCCTCTGTTTTAGGTTCAGTCAATTGAGTTCTCAAAACAAAAGGCTGTTTAATTTCCTCTAATTTAATGGTTTTACCTGGCTCTTCAATCATGAACCATTCATTTACTTTTTTATGAAGTGCAGAGACGGAGACATCACCATATTGATTATCAATACTGTCAATAACTATATCTCCCATCTTAAGCGCATCAATATCAAACAGAAAAGCTTGTCTGCCAATCTCCTTCATCAATTCTGTATCATTCAATGTTTTCTTTGACACATGATTTTTTATTTTCATAAATAATAAATCATAGCTAAACTCACCCATATCCAATTCAATAATATTACCTTTGCCTCTATCAAGAAAAATATCATTTTCAATAGGCTGGTCTAAATCTGAATGAATCGCTTTTTTTTCAACTAAGGTTGATTTAAACACAGAATTAAAGCTTTTCGTTACTTCCTTATACTCATCTTTTGGAAATCCAGGTTTACAGAAGAATCTTTTTAACCGATCAAACTGTGAACTACCTATTGTTTTATATAATAGGACACCGATAAAATCATCATTAAAAAAATCAACTGGCTGCAAAGGAGGCTGCAGCTCATAGATCAATTGATTTAAATCGTCCTCTTTTTTTTGATACGTTTTTAATAATCCTATTCCTTCAAGCTTTTTTCTAGCCTGATATATATCAGCAAGCCCTAGTCCCATATAATTCATCAGGGAACGATGAGTAACTCCCTTGGACCACATCCGATTATTTTCTAGCTCACTCCATAAGGTAATATATAAACTTAAACATGTCGGTCCCATCATGGGTTGGTAAAGAAGTGAGATTATTTTTCTGTCATAATCATAAATAAGACCATTTGTCGTCACTATATAAGGGTCAGATGGAAGTAATTTTTGAAATAAGTGCGACATTTTCACTCAAACCTTTCTAGGAAATCTCTACAATCTGTTAATTTATCCCGCCTTAACGGGCAGTAAGACCCCCCACCTCAAGATTTTGAGTATCCAAAGAAGATAGGTGGGGGATCAATAGCACGTATTGTGTCCGAATCAATGGTCACAGACTAAGAACGCAACATCCTTATTTCTTCGGTCTGTGTGACCCACATCGTGTGGGCCTCAACTAACCATCAGTGGGGGATGAAGAACCCCCCCACTGATGGAAGTTTCACTTTATAAGTGAAAAAAGAGCCAAAGGTAAAATTCTTTAGCTCTACTTTCTTTCTTTCTTAATTAAATCCTTCAACTCATCAATAAATACATTAATATCTTTAAATTGACGATATACAGAGGCAAAACGGACGTAAGCAACCTCATCTACATCAGCAAGCTTGTCCATTACCATTTCACCAATATGATCACTTTTCACTTCAGAAATTCCTTTGTTACGTAACTCTTTTTCAACATAATTCGTAATTTCTTCTAAGTCTTTTAATGGAACTGGACGCTTTTCACAAGCTCTAATCAAACCTCGAAGGATTTTATCACGACTAAATTCCTCTCGTGTGCCTCCTTTTTTAACGACAATTAGTGGTATTTCCTCTACCTTTTCAAAAGTCGTAAAACGAAAGCCACAGGACTCACATTCGCGGCGTCTTCTAATGGATTTACTATCATCCACAGGTCTTGAATCGAGTACTCGTGTTCCATTGTATTGACATGACGGGCACCTCATCACTAATCAGCTCCGTTTATGTACCTCTCTCCCTTAATAAGCGAAAGAACTCCATTTTTACTATTATCTTAACTAAAAGAAGCTTTAAAATCAATAAATAAAAGCCTACTGTAATTACAGTAGGCTCAAAAAATAATTATTAACCAACTTTTACTCTAGAAGACTCCAATAATTTGGACGCAACTAATTTAACCAGGTCAACCACACGATTTGAGTAACCCCATTCGTTATCGTACCAGGCAAGTACTTTTACTTTTCTATTGTTAATAACCATTGTCGATAAACCGTCGATAATAGCAGAATGTGAGTTAGTAGTGAAATCCACTGAAACAAGTGGTTCGTTTGTGTATTCAATAATTCCCTTTAATTCATTTTCAGATGCTTCAATAAATGCAGCATTTATTTCATCGGCAGTTACATCACGATTCAAATCCACAACGAGGTCTACTAATGAAACATCTGGTGTTGGGACTCGTAAAGCCATACCATGAAGTTTTCCTTTTAATTCAGGCAATACTAATGACAACGCTTTCGCCGCACCTGTAGTTGTCGGTATAATGCTTGCACCACATGCACGAGCACGTCGTAAATCTTTATGTGGATTATCAATATTATTTTGGTCATTTGTATAGGAGTGGACTGTTGTCATTAATCCATTATCAATGCCAAATTTATCATTTAATACTTTTGCTACTGGACCTAAGCAGTTAGTTGTACACGAAGCATTCGAAATAACAAGATGTTTTTCAATATCTAATGCTTCCTCATTTACTCCCATTACAATTGTAACATCTTCATTTTTACCAGGTGCTGAAAGAATGACCCTTTTAGCTCCTGCCTCTAAGTGAAGAGCAGCTTTATCGCGCTCGTTAAATTTCCCAGTCGCTTCTACTACGATATCTATATTAAGTTCTTTCCAAGGCAACTGTTTTGGATCGCGATTATTAATTAATTGAACACGTCGTCCATTTACAACCAGCGCATCATCTTCTACTTCAATTTCCCCATCGAATCTACCATGAATTGTATCATATTTAAGTAAATGTGCTAAAGTTGTAGCAGGATAGCTTGCATTGATAGCAACAATGTCCAAACCTTCATCTAATATAGCCTTTCGGAAAACCATTCTACCTATTCTCCCAAAACCATTTATCGCTATTCTTGCATTCATTTGTTTGGACCCCCCGAAATTAGTGTTATACTTATTGCTTCCCCATATATAATTAGTATAACATATTTAAGAGAAATCGTGCCACAAAAAGGCTAATAATTTTCATTCATTTTTTACATAAAGGCCATGTTAAATGCTACTGTTAATATTTTGAGAAAATGGCTCCAAGCCCTTCACTTTCCGCCTTCCATTCTGTTAAAAAATCAACAATAATGTTTAACCTAGTCTACATAAAAAAAGAAGAAAGAGGAAACAAGAATCTGTTTCCTCTTTCTTCAATTCTTTAACTAGCTTTAGAATATGATGATGTGTTTTTACCAATTGCGCTATATCTTTCTTGAATAAACCAAATGGCAATAGCTGCAAGGATAGATGGAATAGCAAATGCTAAGAAGTTC
>CAVVWH010000001.1:0-37646 GCA_963751845.1 uncultured Bacillaceae bacterium | reverse complement strand
TTTTATTTGGGAAAATACTTTTCTTACAAATAAAAAAGAATCTGAAACTCTTCGAATCCCGGATTGTAAAGAAAATCTACTTTTCTTTACAATCTTTTTTTATGGAAGAAAGGAATGATTACTCGTCTCCCATTACTTATGAAAAGCAATACTACAAACAAGGGAAAATGAATGTATCCTTTGTTTGTAGTGTTCATTTTCTTGCCATAACACCAAGGCTATTCTATGTCCCAATCAAATCATTTTTAGATTAGAGGCGTAGAGTGTCTCATTGTTATTTAATTTTATTAGAAAGTTTAACACCAGCTTCTTTAATGATTTGAACATTTTTATGCATTTGTATTTTGGTGCCAATCATTTCTAGTGCAGCAATTGTTTCGTTTCGTTTATTTTTTATTGGTACAGCAATAGTTGAAATTCCTATTTGGTTATCATCATTACTTTGAATATAACCATTTGCTAGTAACTCATAGCGAAGTTTTGAAGTTTGGGATGGATCTTCAATAAATGGCAGGATATCAGCATCATTTTTCCTTAACAACAATATTTTTCCTGCACTAGTACTAAGAAAAGAACATTGTTTTCCAATATAACAAAACTTACTAAAGAGTGGATTATCCACTTCAATTGCATTGAGATAAAAAGTAGATTCTTGAAATTCAATTGCTAGCGATGCTGATAAATTTGTTTTCAAGGCAATTTGTTCTAAGATGTCTTGAGATAGTTGAAATAAGTCCATCTTATTTATGATTACTGACTCTAATGTACGAATAGAAATACCCAATCGGTATTTATTAGAAATGGAATCTTTTACAACAAATCCTTCTGACCGCAACGTTGTTAATAAACGATGTACTGTACTAGGTGCAATAGCTAATTGTTCAGCTAGTTCGTTTAGTTTATATTCAGGTTTTTCAACAGTGAAAATATTCAATAGCCGAAGTGCATTTTCTAGTGATGAGTAATTTTCTTTTGGCATATTCATCTTCCTTTCCCTCTTTTTATATATCCAAGTTTTTTTGAAATAAGGTCACTGCATTTCATCAAATCCGGTAAATGAATTAAGGAATTTACTTTGCTGCTAGGTCCTGTTAGGCTAATCGCTGCAATGACTTCTCCAGAAAAGTCTAATACAGGTACGGCAATACTGGCCAATTCATCGGATAATTCATCGGTACTTAAGGCATAACCTTTTTTGACGATTATACCCAAATCATGTTTTAATTCTTCAATCGTTTTAACCGTATTGGAGGCGAATTGCTCAAAGCCTTGTTCATCTATTTTTCGTAATAATTCTTGTTGTAAAGGTTCTGGCGTGTATGCTAATAAAACTTTGCCACAGCCTGTACAATAGGCAGGATTTCGTTTTCCAATATGTGAAGCCAAACGGGTAGAATATAAACTTTCGAATTTATCAAGATATAAGACATTTATTTCTTCTAAGACTCCTATGTGGACGTTTTCATTATACTTTTCTACTAATCTTGATAAGATGGGCCGGGCCTCCTTATAAATTTCCATGGTTGTCGTTAATACACCGGATAATCGAACAATTGCTAAGCCAAGTCGATATTTCTTAGAAATAGGGTTTTTTTCTAAATATCCATATGCTGTTAACGTATTGATTAACCTTTTTGTATGACTGATATTTAATGACTTTTCTCTCGCTAGTTCAGTTAAACTCCATTCTGGAGAGCTGTCGGTGAAAAGTTGTAAGAGTTGCATCGCATTTTTGACTGTATGTATGATGTATTTTTCATCGACCGTATTCACTTTGTGTATGATGTATTTTTCAACCATAGAAATAGCCTCCTTGCTTACGAAATAAACAAATGAATCTTTTTGAATTAAAATCCAAATTTCTGTTTTGTACAATCAATTTTAAAATAATTAGGAAAAAACTGTATGTAATAAAGAAGAAAATGTATTTATCTGGGAGTTTAATTTTATTCGAAGGATATAGAAGTAATTTTATTTGAAAATTCCGTTTATTGCAAAGGTTTAATATTTTTATTATTTTGTCATATAGCAGAATTAATTTATTTCTATATGACAAAATTGTGTGATATTATCTTTTTATTCAATAAATGGAAATTAAAAGAGGAGGAATGTTTTGAAATTACATAAAAGAGGAAAAATGCTGTGTGAGATGAATGAATAAATGAGCCGTAGTTTAATAGGCATATAGCAACTACAGCTCAACTAAAATGAAAACGATTTCTTTATTTTAATAAAAGGGTGGGAGAATGATGGAAAAATTAATTATTACAGTAGCTACAACAGGGGATTTTGCAACGAAGGAGCACACTCCTTACTTACCAACGACTCCACAGGAAATTGCTGATTCTATTTATGAATCATGGCAAGCAGGTGCAGCCATTGCTCATATTCATGTTCGGGATGAAGAGGGAATTCCAACTTTAGATTTAGATAAGTATCGTGAAGTAAGAAGACTACTAGAAGAGAAAAATTGTGATATTATTATCAATTTTACGACTGCTGGGGGAGAGCTTAAAGATGTAACTAAGCGTTTTCCAGTTGTGGAATTGCAACCTGAGATTGCTTCCTTTGATGCTGGATCTTTTAATATAGGACCAAATGTATTTATTCATACTCCTGCAATGTTAGATCAACTAGCGGAGAAAATGCTAGAAAATAATGTGAAACCAGAACTTGAAGTGTTTGATGTTGGAATGATTGCTAATGCCTTACGTGTTGCCAAAAAAGGGCTAATTAAACCACCATTCTTTTTCCAATTTGTATTAGGGGCACAGGGTGGTATTCCGGCTACACCTGAAAATCTAATGTTTATGAAAAATAGTATTCCAGAAGGTGCAATCTGGTCAGCTATTGGAGCGAGTAAAGATCAGTTAATGATTAATACCATGACCATTCTACTTGGCGGACATGTTCGTGTAGGTATGGAAGATGCTGTTTATTTCAACAAGGGAGAACTTGCCAAGTCTAATGCTCAATTTGTAAAGAGAATTGTAGAATTAGCTAAAACGCTAGGTAGAGAAGTAGCAACTCCAGATGAAGCTAGAGAAATGATAGGCTTAAAAGTAAAGAAGGCTACAAATGCTTGATGAATAACGTTAGGGGGAAGGGGTAAAGCTTTTTCTTGATTACGCTGTGTGCACGTTTCGTTTAACAATAATAATAAGGGGGATTTTGCTAGAATGAATTCAATAGGTCAATCACTTGAGAGTACAACAATCAAAAAAGTAATGCTGCGCATACTACCATTTAGCTTGTTATGTTATATTATTGCGTATTTAGACCGTGTAAATTTAGGATTTGCTGCTTTAGAAATGAACGCAGACCTGGCTTTATCTGCAGAAGTTTTTGGTTTATTGGCAGGTATTTTCTTTCTTGGCTATTTCTTATTTGAAATACCGAGCAATTTGATTATGCACAAAGTTGGAGCGAAAGTCTGGATTGCTCGAATTATGATTACATGGGGGATCATAACGTTTTTTACAGCATTTGTGCAATCGGCTACCCATTTGTATATTGTTCGTTTTTTAATGGGAATTGCTGAGGCAGGCTTTTTCCCGGGGCTTATTTTATATTTTACCTATTGGTTTCGAAGCCAAGAAAGAGGGCGTGCTTCTGCCATTCTTACGTTGGCGTTACCAATTGGTACCATTATAGGGGCCCCTTTATCAACCTGGATTATGGATAATGTTGCCTGGAATGGGATGGCGGGTTGGAGATGGATGTTTATTCTTGAAGGAAGTCCGGCCATTGTTTTAGGGATTATCGCATTATTTTACTTAACGAATCGTCCGAAAGATGCCAAATGGTTAACAGATGAAGAAAAAAATTGGCTAGAAAATGAACTAGATAGAGAAAGGAATCAAAGTCTTGCGGTAAATAAAGCAACGAAATTAGACATGATTAAAGATTCAAGGGTATGGAGATTAGCTTTTATTTACTTTGCTCATTTTACAACGATGTACGGTCTTGGCTTTTGGCTTCCGAGTATCATTAAATCATTTGCTGCTAGTTCTAGTAATATGGAAATTGGTTGGTTAACGATTATACCAGCTCTAGTTGGGATTCCTTCCATGTTACTCTTTGCATGGAGTTCCGATAAAAGAAAGGAACATCGGAAACACTTGATTGGAAGTCTACTTTTTGCAGGAGTATGTTTTATTATGTCTGGTTTTGCAGATAGTGCAACGATGACGATTACCTTGATTGCCTTTGCAGCCATTGGACTGTATGGGTTTATAGGTACCTTCTTCTCCTTTATGACGCTATTTTTTACGGAATCTACTGCACCAGCTGGTATCGCAATGGTTAATGCATTTGCGAGTTTGGGGGGCTTTGTTGGTCCAATGATCTTCGGACAGTTAGCTATTTCAACCGGGATGTTCACACTTGGTACATTAATTATTCTTGGTGGTTTGATTGTTCTAACACTGAAGAGAAATGGATTAAGTGTTGTAAAGGAAAAAGGGGATAAGGTGAAAACTATTTCTTAACTAATAGTTATGTAGAGAAAATTGTAGAATAAAGATTTAAGTAGAGGGGAGTTATTGAAAATGATTGTAGATTACTCTTTTAAGGTAAAATGGGGAGATACGGATGCAGCGGGAATTGTATTTTATCCAAACTTTTATAAATGGATGGACGAAGCAACACATGAGTTTTTAGCTGCCATTGGGTATCCATCTTCTACCTTGTATGCTGAACAACAGGTGAGTGTCCCATTACTTGAAGCGAATTGTCAGTTTAAGAGTCCGCTATTGTTTGAGGATAAGGTAACAGTTCGTAGCACAGTCGTGGAGCTGCACTCAAAAGTCTTTAAAATTAGCCATAAGTTTTTCAAAGAAGATGAGAAAATGGTAGCAGAGGGGTATGAAATCCGAGCGTGGACATCATTTAAAGAAAAGCCAAAGGCTTATCCGATTCCTGATGAAGTACGGGAAAAAATGATGCCTGAAAATGCTGAAACGGTAAAAAGTTGAAGCATAGTTTTTAGCTGAAAACAAGATAGAAGCGAAGCATTCTTTTAGTGATTGCCTATATAAAAGGAACAAAAGGATGTCCAGAGACCACTTGTGGACATCCTTTTAAAATATAAAGCAGATTTGAAGGCTTTTGAAAATCATTTAATAGCTACTTTCGTCTGAACTTAAAGTTACGAACTAAGGTCCAGGAAGGCCAAATCATAAAATTTAACGGATTAAACTAGCAATACATATTTTTACATATTGAAAATCATACTCTAGCACGTTTCCAAAACCATGAACAATAGGGGGATAAAAATTCATGACAACCCAAAAAGACCGTACAGTAATCGTAACAGGAGCGGCTCAAGGTATTGGATATGCCATTGCAGAATCCTTTATAGAAAATGGAGACTTTGTGGCGATCTTTGATGTAAATGAAGAAGCAACGGAAAGTGCAGCTGAAAAGTTAGGATATGCAAAAGGTTATAAAGTAAACGTAGCAGATGAAACAAGCGTCAAAAGCGCGATTGATCAAGTAATCGCTGAACGTGGAACGATTGATGTATTAGTTAATAATGCAGGACTTCAATTTATTTCTCCAATCGAAGACTTCCCTGTAGAAAAATGGGATCTTGTCAACGACGTTATTTTAAAAGGAACCTTCTTAATGACGAAACATACCTTACCTTCTATGCAAAAACAAAATAAAGGACGGATTATCAACATTTCCTCCGCTCACGGAAGAATCCCAGATGCGTATAAATCGGCTTATTGTGCTGCTAAATTTGGCCAAGTGGGCTTTACGAAAGTAACAGCACTAGAAAACGCATTAAAAGGAATCACATGTAATACGATTGAGCCAGGTCCAGTACGTACAGAATTAATCGAAAAACAACTACCAAAACTTGCAGAACAAGATGGAACAACGGTAGAAGAAGCTCTAAATCACCACATTCTAGGTAAACAATGGATCAAACGTTTACTTGAACCGTCTGAAATTGGTGCTACAGCTGTATTCCTAGCTTCAGACGGTGCAGCAGCCATCACAGGAGAAGAAATTGGCGTTGCGGGTGGTATTTAATCGCCTATATGTCAAGTGGTGAAACAACTTTTCTTGCAAACTTTCCAGGAAAAGTCTGTTCAAAATCAAACGCAGTTCATCCGTCAATTATTAAATAAAATTTTTCATAGATTCTATTTTCAGTTTTAGTAAAAGGGGATATTTACATGAATATTAATAATATTTCAGTACTTGGGGCAGGTTTCATGGGGCATGGTATTGCCCAATTATTTGCACAAGCGGGAAAAAACGTTCACGTTTATGATATTAACGACAAATCACTTGATCATGCAAAATCAATGATTCATAACAGCTTGACAGTCATGGTTGAAAAAGAAATCTTGACACAAAATGAACTTGAAGCTACTGAAAATCAACTTATTTATACAACTGATATAAAAATAGCACTAACAGATGCAGATTTCGTTATTGAAGTTGTACCAGAAATTTTGGATTTAAAATGGGAGACTTATGAAAAAGTTGAAAGCATTGTTTCAGAGAAAACCATTATAGCTTCTAACACTTCTGCTATTCCGTTGACACAGCTGACTGAGAAAGCGAAATACCCAGAAAGGTTTATTATCACACATTTCTTTGGGCCATCTCAGATTGTTCCACTTGTTGAAATTGTTAAAGCAGATTCCACTCCTAAAGAAATCGTAGATGCTACTTATGAATTAATGAAAATTGTGGGTAAAGTACCTGTAGTCCTTCAAAAGGAAGTACCGGGATTTATTGCAAACCGTATGCAAATGGCTCTTCTTCGTGAAGCATTTTGGTTGTATGAAAACGGTGTAGCCTCAGCTGAGGACATTGACACAGTAATAAAAGAAAGCTTAGGTTTCCGTTATGTGTTCCTAGGACCATTAGAAGGCCAAGATATAGCAGGTCTTAACACACCATATTATGTTAGCCAAAGTCTATTCCCGGTTCTTTCAGATGCAAAAGAACCACCTGCGTTCTTGAAAAAAATGATTGATAATAACGAACTTGGTATTCGAAGTGGAAAAGGATTCTACACATACGAAGGAAATGAAGCTGAAAAGAAACTTCGTGCCAGGGACAATCATTTCTTAGAAGTATATAAACTTAAAAAATGAATCAATAATATAAGAAATCTTCAAAACCTATAATTCAACAAAAGGAAGGTGAATATCTACTATAAGTAGTATCTCACCTTTTTAATTTGTTCTATATCTTCTATGGTGAGATTTGCTGTTTGCCGTAACTCAACTTTTTTATTATAGTAATCCAAAAAGATTACTTGTGAACAGTGCCAGGCACTGTTCGCTAAGTACAGGACATTTAACCTAGTTTCAATTCCATGGATTTCCTCTTGAATGAAATGACATATCATATATAATTTTCTACGTGTACAATTATTTTGAAAGGTAGGAAGGCTATTGCTTCAGGAAAATGATTTGCGAAATCAATTGGTCCATCGGAAAGAAAATATGTATTTTGTCTTGACAGCAGTGTTCGGAATATTGAGTTACATTGTCTTTCTTTTTTCCGTTATTGGAATTGTGATTATAGGCGTCCTCATGCTTTTATCTTATTTTATTCATGCCCTTTCGATGGCCTCAATCCGCCGAAATGGAATCCGCCTAAGTAACCAACAGTTTCCAGACATGTATGAGAAGGCGGAGATGCTGGCTCAGAAAATGGAATTAAAGAAAATGCCGAATATTTATGTGATGGAATCATCAGGGTTTCTCAATGCTTTTGCCACACGTTTTTTCGGGAAAAATATGGTGGTCGTCTATTCTGAAATCTTTGATTTGAGCGAGGAAGGGCGTGAGGATGAACTGCTGTTTGTCCTTGCACATGAATTTGCTCATTTGAAGCGACGGCATGTTTTGGTTCATATGTTGGTACTGCCTGCGATGTACGTCCCTTTCTTAGGGGAAGCCTATTTACGCGCTTGTGAATATACATGCGATCGGTATGCTGCTTATTATGTAGATAATATCGAGGCTGCCAAAAAGGCCCTTGCCATGTTTGCGATTGGCAAGAAGCTTTCCTCTAAAGTGAATCAAGCAGCCTTTGTCGAACAAATTAGGGAAGAGTCAGGTTTTTTTGCTTGGCTAAATGAAAAGCTTTCCAGTCATCCGGATTTGCCGAAGCGAATAAATGCACTAGATTATTGGGTGCATCCAGAGCAGTACTCCCTTGTTCGTGAAAAGAAAAAGGGTGCTGTCATCGGGACGATCGTTGTGATTGTGCTGTTTGTTTCGGTAACAAGTGCAGTCATCGCCATTGCGGCAAACGCTAGTACACTAGCTGCTTTTATGGAAGAGGACTCTTTACCTGCTGAAGAAGTGATAGACATTTCACCTTTGAGCCAGGCTGCGGAGGATAATGATACGGAAACGCTTCAACAGCTTATTGGGGATGGGGCGAACCTTGAAGAAAAAGACAGTGACGGATCGACGGCTCTCCAATATGCAGTTATGATGGGGAATCTTGAAGCTGCTGAAATGCTGCTTGAACATGGAGCCAATGTGAATACAAAAGATGATTGGGAATCGACGGCTTTAATGAATGCTGTCTTTAATAGCTCAGACCCTGAAATAGTTCAACTGTTATTGAAACACGGAGCAGACCCTTCTTTGAAAGACTCTGAAGGATATACAGCTTATGACTATGCGGTTGAAAATAAAGATGCAAAGCTTAGGGATTTATTGAAAAAATGATCATGGCCATTAGCTTGTTCGCTACAAATTCGGATGCACCTCTTGATAGAAAAGGCATTGAACCACGTCTTATGAATCGTTTAGGTTGATGTGTATTGCTTTCGTATACAGCAGAATGAACAGGGGTTTACTATTTTTTAACAAACTATTTAAAAACTAGATGATATACTAAATATGTTAAAAGTCGTATAGAAAAATAAATTCATAGGAGTCGTTGATATGCAATGGTATTTGAAAGTGTTAAAGAATTACGTAGGATTTCAAGGGAGAGCAAGGCGTAAGGAATACTGGATGTTTGTTCTTGTCAATGTCATCATTTCCATTGTACTTTCCATAGTGGAGTCGATTGCCAATATATCTTCAGTATTAACTGGAATTTATTCGTTGGCTATTCTGCTACCGTCCTTAGCTGTTGGCGCACGTAGGTTGCATGATACTGGAAAAAGCGGATGGTGGCAACTGCTTTCACTCATTCCTCTAATAGGTACCATCATTTTACTTGTATTTATGTGTCTAGATAGCGAAGATAAAGAAAATAAATATGGATCCAATCCTAAATCCAGTCCGAGTTTTTGAGATAAGGGGAACGATTGTACAAAATGAACCGCCTATTAATAGAGCGGTTTTTCTTTTGGGTAGAAATCAACCAGGATAACAGTGGTAGCTGCCTGTCCTCCAGTACTTTAATGTTGTAGGGCGGAGGGGGACTAGGCAGCACACACCACAACGATAAGTAATATTTTTGGCTGTATCTTGAGAAATATATGGATGTAGGATGAAAAGTGATTTTATTTGATAAAAGTCTACATTAATGTAGGCTTTTTTTCATACTATATTTTGGGGGTGAAAAAATGCCAAGAGTAAATTATCGAAGTTCGGACATTGACTTAATGGCAAGGATGATGAGAGCAGAAGCCGAAGGTGAAGGAAAACAGGGAATGTTATATGTTGGAAATGTAATTGTTAATCGTCTTAAAGCAGATTGTTCAGATTTTAAAAATTTAAGAACAATTCCTCAAGTTATTTATCAAGTACAAGGAGGAAATTATTCCTTTGAAGCTGTTCAAAAAGGAAATGTATTTTATCAAAGAGCAAGATCTTCTGAAAAAAGATTAGCAAAACAAAATTTGGATTATTGGAGAGAACACCCAGCAAAACATTCTCTTTGGTATTTTAATCCATATGCCCCATGCCCTCCAACATGGTACGGTCAACCGTTAACGGGTCAATTTAAAAACCATTGTTATTATGAGCCAAAAGCTGGAACATGTGATAGTGTTTATAGCGGAGGTTAAGCTTCTCTTTGAGTAAGCTTTTTTAATTATTTTCAGAATAATAATGGTGTCAGGCACTAATAAAGGACAGTTCGGGAGAGTGGTTTGCCCTAAATTGACTATGAGGTGTCTGACATTTTTTTAGTTTTATTGTTCAGATAGAATCATCTAAAAGGATCTTAAAAGAACGATAAATCACCCTGAAAATGCTCTCCTTACAATTGAAAAACTTGTTTATAATACACTACATTCATTTTCCACTACATTTGTAACTGATTATGCAATTTTTCTTATTTTATTTCTCTTTTATTGTAGTGGGAAATCTTATAATCTACACATAAAAATTTTTCAATCACCAATGGAATTTATGAGATGAACAAGTCTAAATTTATAAAACGTGAGTATTATCATATTAAGACAGGGAGGCGATTTGGTGAAATCAATTGGAATCTTGGGAGTAGGTCAAGCCGGTGGTAATATAGCTGAGGTAGCAACAACTTTGGGCTTTCAATCCGCGATTATCAACACTAACCAACGTGATGGATTAGTTAACAAGAGGGTGGAAAAGAAGTATTTTGTCACAGGTTTAGATGGTGCTGGGCAAGATAGATCAATCGGAATAAAAGCTGTTAAAGATAACTATCAAGAGATGATTGATTTTATAAAGCGATCCTTTAAAAACATAAGGCTATTATTGGTGGCGTTCTCTACTGACGGTGGTACTGGATCTGGTATGAGCCCGCTTTTAATTGATCTGCTATTAGATCAACTACCTGGCATCAATATAGGTGCTATTGCTATAGTACCTGAACGAAACGTGTTAGCGGGTAACCGAATCAATACTGCTGAGTGTATCGAAGAGATTTTTAAAATAGAAGCTATCTCTTCTGTGTTCCTGGTAGACAATGATCAGATGCGTAAGATAAGCCCACAGTCAAGCAAACAGCAGATTTACCTTTCTTCTAATTATCAGGTCATGCAGGCCATTGACCATGTACTGCAAGTAACGCAAAAGAGTTCTTTATACGGTAACTTTGATGAGGCGGATCTTATGAATATTCTCAACACAAGAGGAGTAACAATCATATCATCAGCCACAATCACAGACGCTAAGACAATGACAGACACAAGTAGTAAAATTCATCAATCTTGGGAAAACTCTATATTCTGTCCTGTTGAATCAACAGGTGTAATTCGTGCTGGTTTAATCTATGAAGGACCAGAGAATATGTCTAAATTAATTAATGTGCCAGCTATCTTTGAAAAGATTGGAGAACCTCTACAATTATTCGAAGGAACCTATATCTCAGAATCTGACCCTACTGTAACTACAATACTAGCGGGATTATCCTTCCCAACTCGACGCCTACTTTCCATTGAGCAATCCCTTGAAAAGAACAAAGATCGTTTACAGAAACTAGTCAAGAAGGAATATACCCAAAAGTATGAGTCTCGAGTATCTTGGGCATCCAATCTAAAAGCTAAAAAACCTGAGAAACAGGTAGGACCAACATCATCCAAGTTATCTAAGTATTAGAGATAAAAAAACGTTCTTGCCGATATTCACAATGTGAAAAATACAATTGTAAATACACTGCAAGGTGAGTTGAACTGCCCCCCAACTGTTAGCATCAAATAACAATTGGAGGTGCAGTTTTTTTATGGGGAAATTTACTGCTGAACAAAACTTTGCCGAGCTTTGGGAGGATGAGACATACCCAACAGGTAATGATGACCAAGTAGATGATACAGATTGTTCCGAAGCGAAAGGTGAATTAGACCAAGCATTACCAAAAAGAACTACAAATCATAACTCCAAAAAAGAACTACAAAAAGAACATCAAAATCATTCTAGTGAGGAACAAATGGCTTTCCTCAATTCACCAACCAATGATGATACGCAAACGAACATAAACGAAATAAACTCTATCATTTGTAAGGTTTTCCCTAATGGACTAAGAAAGGATTGGATAGATAGTATTTATAAAGTTTACGATTTCTATTCTGAGGAAATTTCTTTACCTGCCTTTAAACGAGTCTTGAAAAATATTAGCGGAAATATAGCAGGAATAAAAAAGTTTGAAAAGTATTTAGAGAAAGCGGTGAAAAATGAACGAGCACCGAAGCAGGCTACTAAGGAAGAGACTCCTTATCGTAAAAAATATATTCGTGAGGAAATGGTACCAAGTTGGCTTAAAAATGGAGACCATGAGCATCAGGAAGAACAACGTATGAGAGAAAGATCCAGAATCTAGGCGCTTAAAGCTATTGGAGGACTTTAGAAATCTGAATAGGAAAGAATCTATAGGTTGCTAGGAAGCAGGATATATTTGTAGAATTGAAGATTGAGCTAATTACGCTTAACCAGGGAACAAAATCTAGAAAATTGAAAAGAATTCCATGGGTAATGTATGATTAGGAATGACATTATTTTTTTAAGGCTCTTTTCGTATACTTTGTTGCTTTTTGTACAAATTTTTGCCCGCTTAGAAGTGACTCCAGACAGGCTTGGTGAATCAAAGGAAAATCGGGTCCGAACCTGAGGCCCTTCAGACAAGTATGGTGAAATCAAGGGGAGTCGAGTCCGAACCAAAGGCAACTTCAGACAGGTTTGGTGAACCCAAGGGAATCGAGTCCGAACTTGAGGCAACTTCGGACAGGTTTGGTGAATCCAAGGAGAATCGAGTCCGAACCTGAGGCAACTTCGGACAGGCTTGGTGAATCCAAGGGGAATCGAGTCCGAACTTGGGTCAACTTCGGACAGGTTTGGTGAATCCAAGGAGAATCGAGTCCGAACCTGAGGCAACTTCGGACAGGTTTGGTGAATCCAAGGGGAATCGAGTCCGAACTTGAGGCAACTTCGGACAGGTTTGGTGAATCCAAGGGGAATCGAGTCCGAACCTGAGGCAACTTCAGACAGGTTTGGTGAACCCAAGGGAATCGAGTCCGAACTTGAGGCAACTTCGGACAGGTTTGGTGAATCCAAGGGGAATCGGGTCCGAACCTTGAGGACTTTTAGTGAAAACGTTAATAAAACCTGTTCAAAAAACAAAAATCTTTGCGAAAACAGCCTTTTTTAAAAAGAAAACTTCACAAAAGCAGTAGGAGTAAGGCTTTGATTAGAGCTATGCATGAAAGAGGAGGGGATTTTAGTGGAGATTGGTGTGACTACATTTGTAGAAACAACTCCGGATGTAGAAACCGGTAAGGTGATCAGTCAAGCTGAACGTATACGTGAGGTTGTTGAAGAAATTGTATTAGCAGATTCGGTTGGGTTAGATGTCTTTGGTGTCGGTGAACATCATCGCCAAGATTATGCAGCATCTTCTCCTGCAGTTGTACTAGCTGCGGCTGCGTCACAGACCAAACGGATCAGATTAACGAGTGCTGTTACAGTGCTTTCTTCTGACGATCCAGTACGAGTGTTTCAGGATTTTGCTACGCTTGACGCCATCTCGAATGGACGTGCTGAGATTATGGCTGGCCGGGGTTCATTTATAGAATCCTTTCCATTGTTTGGTTATGATTTAAAAGATTATGATGAATTATTTGATGAAAAATTAGAGCTGTTACTAAAAATTCGGCAGTCTGAAAAGGTGACCTGGAATGGCAAACATCGACCTGCTATTCAAAATTTAGGTGTCTATCCGCGCCCTGTTCAAAATCCTTTACCGGTTTGGATTGCTAGCGGTGGCACTCCCAAATCTGCTGTTCGTGCAGGTATTTTGGGTTTACCGCTCGTTCTAGCGATTATTGGTGGCAGCCCACAGCAGTTTGCGCCGATTGTACAACTTTATAAGAAAGCGGCTAAACAAGCTGGTCATGATGTATCGAAGTTGCCAGTTGCATCACATTCACATGGTTATATTGCAGATAGTACTACCATTGCAGCCGAAAAATTTTTCCCATCTACTCAGCAAGCCATGAACGTCTTAGGTAGAGAACGTGGCTGGGGGAGATACGATCGCTCTAGCTTTGATGCTGCTCGCAGTTTTGAAGGAGCTTTATACGTAGGTGATGCGAAGACGGTTGCTGAAAAAATTATTCACCTTCGGAAGAACGTCGGTATCACACGCTTTATGCTGCACGTACCAGTTGGCTCGATGCCACATGCCGATGTCATGAAAGCCATCGAATTATTAGGTAAAGAGGTAGCACCAATGGTTCGGGAAGAAATACATAGATGGGAAATGGAGAGTGAATAGACTGAGCTTAGGTGGCAGGTACCCAATACTATTCTCATGAGGATGTATTTGAGGAAGAAGATCATGTATGATCTGAAATATTCTAAACAAGCTATGTAGTATATTAAAAAGCATTCTTCACTTTGGCTGAAGACCCCTATCAAAGAGGAACTTTAGATATAAGCTCACTTTAGGGTGTAGACAGTTTTTTTCGTTTGAGAATTGGAGAGTTTAGAATTATTTATGAAATTCATGATCCTGAGCTTTTGATTTATATTGTAGCTGCTGGAGGTAGAGGAGATATATACAGGCAAATGGATTCTTATAAGTGCATAAGGAGAATCCAGTACTTAGCAAAAGGGCGCAATTCTGTTACAAGAATTGTGTTTTTTCCATTGATTGAACAATTTCATAGAGAATCTTTTCGGGGTGTATGATGGTAACGAAAGAAATGGTTACTTAAATTTATATGATATAAAAAAAGAACCCTTAGGTTCCTTAAATACTGTTTTAATCATTTGCTAAAAGAATCTGCGTCTTCTTCTCTCTATTTCGATTTCAATACGTCTTCTTCTTTCTATTTCAATTTCGATTTCAATGGGGAAAAATCGTCTTCTTCTAAAGTCGTTACGAAAAAACAGGTCTCTTCGACCAAATCCGAAAAATGGCATTGATTACTCCTCCTTTCATTCTGGTTCGGTAGCAATAGTAATATATGCACTCAGAATAATAATGAATGGACAAGTGCTGATTAAAAGTAAATTAAGCAGATATTAATTTATGATAATTACACTAATTTAACTTTCATTAATGATACAAGATTAAAATTAAGGGTCTGATATAATTACAGTACAAATAAAAAAGTTTAGGGGGATTTGAAATGAATATAAGGGTAAATAAAGGATTTTCGATTTCTACTAATAAAGAGTATTTAGATGTAGATGTAATACATAATTTTTTGAATCAAGAAGCTTACTGGTCAAAGGGGATACCCAAGGAAACAGTAAGAAAGTCAATTGAAAATACGACTTTATGTTTTGGGGTTTTTAAAGGTGAAATAGGTAATGAAGTTATTGAACAAGTTGGTTTTGCAAGGGTAATAACCGATTTAGCTACATATGCATATCTTTGTGATGTGTTTATATTACCAGACTATCGTAAATTAGGATTATCTAAATGGTTAATGGAAGTTATCACCAATCATTCCGAACTACAAGGAGTTCGGAGGTTTATGTTAGCTACTAATGATGCACATTCATTATATAAAAAATACGGTTTTGAACAGATTGATAATCCAGAACGCTTTATGCAAAAAGTCCGTAAATCCCCTTATCAACAATAATGTTGTTTCAACTGGCGCGTACAGGAATTTAACAAGGGGTTGTTACGGCAGCTCCTTTTTCTTATTCGACTAACGAAGTTTAGTTGAATAAATTTTATCTTTAATTGTGATTTTTAGTTTGTCATTCCGTATAAATCTTCAACCCATGAGGTCAAATCTTATTTGGAAATTAAACTAATTATTAAATATAATAAAAGAAGATTGAAGAATGGAGGAATATACAATGTTCAAAAGTGGCAGTGTCACGATCGTAGTAGATAATTTAAAAAAGGCAAAACAATTTTACGTAGAAACACTTGGATTAAAGGTGCAATTCCAAGTAGAAGGGCATTTGGTGCAGGTCGAAGCACCGGGGTTGACAATTGGGCTACTGCATCCTCGCGAAGGACAGGATTCTCATCCGGGGAAATCAGGAAGCGTACATATTGGATTGGAAGTACAAGAATTAGAGTCAGCCATCAAGTTGCTAAAGTCCCGTGGTGTTGAATTTCAACCTATCATGGAAGAAGAAACAACCCGAATCGCATATTTCAGTGATCCTGAAGGTAATCCCCTTTACTTGATTGAGTTAAAACTGGGACCCGAAATGTAATCGTTAAGTCGAGTGAAAAAAAGAGACCACTAAACTTTGAACTGCACCCCAATTGTAAGACACAGCTAACAATTGGGAGTGCAGTTTTTTTTGACCAAACACTCACTTGAAAAAAATAAAGCTGTTGAATACTCCATGGAGGGAAAGAGCTCCTTTAGAGCAGATCTACTTTTATTGCTTTAAGACAAATATTTCAATTCATATATATTTTTACATAAAAAAGCCTTAGATCCGTCAAACTTAGATAAGGATATGTATCATGTTTTTCGTAGTATACTTATATTAGTCTATTAAAGAACAAAATATAGGAGTCATTGGAAGCCTTATGAAAATTTGAAGACTAATAAGGATGATTATATAGCACTAAAAGAGGCTAATATTATCTACTATATAATTGACTGTTTTTAATGAATCAATTATCGAAAAGTAATAACGGATTATACAGAATATATTGTGATGATTCTTATCGAGAAAGGCATGTACCGAGATCATTAATCAGAGATTGGTGAATTATTTTGGAGGAAATGTATGAGCAATTTTATTGTAATGCAAGGTAGAACATACAACGAAGAAAAAGAAGCAGGCATCATTTGGACCATTAAGATAGATCAAGCTGGCAATAGACAGCATTCGTGGGAAAGAATGCGTGAAGTGAGACAAGGTGATAAGGTATTCCATTATGTGAATGGATATATTGTTGCGGTAAGTTCAGCAACAGCGAATTGTATCGAAAGTGAAAATCCAGTGGGAGTACAAAATAATCAAAATTGGAATCAAGCAGGGTACATGGTAACACTCGATTATCATGAATTAGAAGTTCCACTGCGGATTGTAGATCACATTCATGATATCGCACCGTTGTTACCTATTAAATATTCAGCGTTTCAAGCTAATGGCCAGGGAAATCAAGGGTACTTGTATCCATGTAATGATGAATTGACCATTCAACTATTAGAATTGATTGGAGATGCGAACATATTTGTGCCGGATGAGGAACAGATGAGCCTATCTATGGATTTGATCCAGATCAATGATTGGAAACCCTTAGCACCATTGATCACTAACACTGAATCAGAAACAAAAACGAAAATACGCGTTGGACAAAGTAAATTCAGAGAAAAATTAGAACCTATTTGGAACAATGCTTGCCCCATTTGCGGAGTTAGTTTAAGAGATATATTACGCGCAAGTTACTCCAAACCATGGAAAGACTGTTCAAAGGAAGAGAGACTAGATCCATTTAATGGTATATTACTATGTTGCAACCATGATACCTTATATAATAAAGGGTATATTTCATTTAATGCAAAAGGAAACATACTTATTTCAGAAAAAATAGAAGAAAAAGACTATGATAAGTTTCTACTGAATGCTGATATTAAAATTCCAACTGAAACCGAACACAAACCATATTTTAGTTGGCATAAGAAGTATATATTCAAGGGATGATTACTAACTGACCATTCCCACGGCTGAAGCCAATGGGGTTCTTTCTCACAAATATCCCACTTACCATCTTCTATAAGAAGAGGCATAGGCAGAACTTTTAGTGAGCAACTCTTGAGAGAAAAACAGTCTTTCAAGAGGGCAAGGTCGGTGCCAACTACGCCGTTCAATCGGCGATACTTTTATAGGGGTACGATGCCGCACTCTTTCTATGAAGAGTGTTAGTCGGCAGAACGTTGAACATTTTACGTGACAGACGTTTTTCCTATCACAACCACTTATGTTCAGTTTTCAAGGAACATCCTATATAAGAAAATTGTACCATTTCAAATGCTTGATGTGTAGAACATATCTTCGACATTTATCTCCACACCGCATTTGAGCGAACATTCATCCCATCCCTAAAGGGGGTGCCACCGCACCGTAATGGGCTTTCTTTTCGCTAAATCTAATAATTAGATAATTAAAAGAAAGTTCAGCTTACGGTATGTAGCTGAACTTTTATATATTCTTTTGAATCTAACTTTTCTAAAGACTTCCTCACCATTTTCTCACCATTAAAAAGCTAAATCAAAGATTGATTGAATTTTTTTAGAAGCTGTCCAAAAACTTTACGTTCCTCATCCGACCAATCACTTATTACCTCAACTAATCTATCCAAACGTGCCTGCTTATGCTCGTTAAATACCTTTGTTCCAAGTTCTGTAATTTGAAGTTTATAGGCCCTTCCATCTAATGGGTCAGGAATTCGATACAAAAATCCATTTTGCTCTAAAGCGGCTGCTTGTCTGCTGATCGTAGAGATATCTAGCTGAAATTCACCGGCTAGAACTTTCACTCCCGCAGCTCCTATGCTGGCTATCCGACGCAGTAACAGATAGGCAGAGCGGTCAAGATTACCTAATTTTTTGTTGGAAGACAGAAAAGTTGAACGACGAATAAGGATGGCCAGTTCCAGTTCAATCATTTCAAAATCTTTTTCATGCATAATACTAACCCCACTATAAAATACATTCTTATTCCTTATAATACCATATAAAATTTTAAATATTAAGAGAGACATGGCTCCGTAAAAAAATACTATTGACGTAGTGTAAAATAGTTGTATAATACAACTAATTGAATAAAAAGGAAATATAGTTAATTTTTATAAAATGACATAGGCAAAAATTAAACAAGAAAAGGAGAATGTGTATGTCGTCTAAACCACAATCAGTTTCTGCATCACCATCAAAAACCGATCTAAAGCCTATCGTAAAGGGGGGATTATTTGCGCAACCAAAAGCGGTTTGGGCTGTTTTTTTCGCATGTATAATTGCCTTTATGGGCCTTGGTCTAGTGGACCCGATTTTACCAGCGATAGCGGATCAGTTGCATGCCTCGCATAGTCAGGTAACATTACTTTTTACTAGTTATAATGCCGTTATGGCAGTGGCAATGCTCATTACTGGAATGATTTCCTCTAGGCTAGGCATTAAATGGACCCTCCTTACAGGAATTGTCATTATTGCAGTATTTTCAGCACTTGGGGGATTTTCAAATAGCATTTGGTCACTCGTTGGACTTCGTGGAGGCTGGGGACTTGGCAATGCACTATTCGTCGCAACAGCTTTATCAGCTATCGTTACACTCTCGAATAGTGGAACAGCTAAAGCAATTATTTTGTACGAAGCGGCAATTGGTCTTGGAATATCCGTTGGACCACTTCTTGGAGGCTGGTTGGGTGCGATGTCATGGAGAGGTCCGTTTCTAGGTGTTGCCTCACTTATGATCATTGCGTTTATTGGATTAATGCTCTTAATGCCTAAAGCAGATAAAAGGAGTAACAAACACATAAAAACATCTTTATTAGATCCCTTCCGTGCCTTAAAACACCGTTCATTATTAATTTTTGGTGTTGCTGCTGCATTATATAATTTTGGCTTTTTTACTTTATTGGCGTATGCACCTTTTGTTATGGGGTTAAAAGAGCATGGATTGGGTTATGTATTCCTTGGTTGGGGTATGTTATTGGCTATCACTTCTGTTTTCATGGCACCAAAGCTTCAAGAATCATTTGGTACCATAAAGTCAATGTGTGCGATGTTAACACTATTCGCCTTGCTTCTTGTTGCAATGGGCATTTGGACCTCCACACAATGGGTAATCATTGGGTCAGTTATTTTAGCAGGGGCATTTTTAGGAAACAACAATACTTTAATTACAACTGCCGTCATGAATGCAGCCCCTGTTGAACGTTCAACAGCGTCTGCAGCATATAGCTTCCTTCGTTTTATCGGTGGAGCGATTGCCCCATTTACAGCCGGAAAACTTGCAGAGATTTTTAATCCAAGTGTTCCATTTTTAGTAGGAGCCGGATTTGTCCTTTTATCAGTCGTATTTATCCTAATGAATAATGTACATGTGAAGCATGTTGATGTTGCTGGAATTGGTCATTAAATCAAAGAATCTGCCGTAATTTCGGCAGATTCTTCTCAGGAGTTTGAAAAATAAAAACTCAACGGTTCATTTTGGTTTTTAGCTATTTTAAAGTACACAACAGAGATTTGTTAAATTATCAAATTATCTTATGGCTGATTCTAGAGTTACTAATACACTAACTTTCCACAATATAAGTTTTTTGAACCTCTGTCTTAATCCCATCAATGCTCCAGCGGCTTCCCATCATTCAATAAAGCTAGAATCTTAGATTCCTTCCTACCATAAACAAAATAATAGACAGCAACCATAAATATTCCTAAGAAGGTTAATATTAGGTACATATGTTGAAAGCCAAGCGCTGGAAGAATGAGTCCTAAAACAGAAGGACCGAATCCATTTGCAGCATCCATCCCTAAGTAATAAGTAGATGTAGCTAACCCCATTTGTCCAGGTGGTGCCATTTTAATAGCTACCACTTGTCCAGTTGATTGAATATTTCCATACCCAATTCCAATGAGGGCAGCTGATAACAGTAATAGGAAGCTGTTGTGTGCCATGCTCAACACTAACATCCCGGCTGCTACTAAAACCATACATGGATACATCACATAATTGGCCCCTTTTAAATCGATTAACTTTCCTGTAATCGGGCGTGAGACTAAGATTGCAATAGCATAGACAAGGAAAAAGAAACTTGCGGCTTCCACCAAATTTATTTCTGAAGCGTAAAGATTGATAAACGATAATACGCCTGCGTAACAGCAGGAAATCCCCATAATTACAATTGCGATAGGTATAGCTTTTGGTTCCATAAATTGCGTCATGCTAAGTTTACGCTTTTCAGCTTTCCCCTTTTCTTTAAGGGAAGGAATGTGTGATAGTAAGATGAACACTAACGATAACAGACCAAGAATGAGGCACAGTAAGAAAATCCCGAAGTGATTGGCATTTTTGGACATCAAGACGCCGATAAACGGACCGATGGCCATAGCTAATGTGGTGCTCATGCTGAAATAGCTAATTCCTTCTCCCTGTCGAGAAGGAGGCACGACTACAGCAATAATTGTGGACAATGTATTTGCCGCAATACCCAGAGTTAATCCATGGATGAGTCGGCTCAGTAATAAAAAAGGAATATTCCATTGAATAAAATAAAGTAAAATGCTGCCTACAAATGCCACCAGGCTAATGACAACAATTTTCCTCGTATCTAAATCAGCATATTTACGCCCGATATACAACCGGCCAATAAGGACACCAATAATAAAAATCCCCGAAGCAATACCAGCTTGCCCGGTAGAGGCATCAAAAGTTTCCACCGCGTATGCTGCCATCGTGACCATCAACAAATAAAAAACCATCGAGATGAAGAAGCTGGCAGTGGACAGCATAATAAAATCTTTCGTCCAAAGCTTTTCTTTATACAAACTTTTCACGGAAAAACTCCAATCTATTTATTTATTGTGAAATAAATCACATAGTATAACTTTAATATAAATTTCTTTCTGTATGAATATTCCAATTTCATTTGTAGAAAATTAAACACTATTACTATGTTATATTTCACCTTGATATATTGTCAAACCCTATTAAGCATGCAACCGTTTACTTGTCTCAATATGGGATGGGCCATATTATAAAAATATGTAAATAGTTTGAAAGGCTTTATACAAAGACTATAAAGTAATCCGGTTCTAAATGATTGACAAATAACGTCGTGGAAGAGTATCTTTATTTCTATAAATATCGAAATAAGAAAAAATATTTGTAACTTTCGACTGAAACATTTTTTACTTTTGAGACAAGCTCCTATACTCCTTGTAATGATTTACATATGATAGGGTATACAAAATATTTATAAGATAGGAGTGGTATAAATGTGTTGTAATAATTGCTCCTGTGGTTGTCATAGACATTGTTGTGATTGTCATAGAGATTTTTTTGATTTTCATAACCGAAGACGTAATCTGGTGGAGGAATCATCTAATATCATCATTATCAACAGCAAAAATGTCAACGTACGAGTTGTAGGCCGGACTAACCAACGTATTCAAAATAAAGAATTTAGTAATTGGTATTAAATGAATAAATAATCTTTTTCTTACCAGAAAACCACGGGAAGTCTACCACTTCCTAATAATTTGGTCATTTATTTCTTAAAAGGTTTACTCAAATGTAAACCTTTTTAAATATGTAATCAGTAGGCAGCTTATAAAGGAGATTATTGAGATAGAGATAAAAGAGAAGGGTACAGTTCACTGCACCCTCTAACTCTTTTCATGTTATTAATAGGAGTAATTGATCTTATTCAACATCAACGATAGTAGAAAGGCGAGCATTTTATGTGCTCGCCCTTTTTGAATTCTGGAGAGTAATGTAAATATGAAAAAAATAAATAAAGAGGTAGACACAAGCCCAAAATTTGGGATATTATAATTACATAGTTTAATAGTATTTCTTCCACCGTGAAGGGGAGTAGCGTCAGGTTGCACCTGAAACAAAGTCGTCAATACATGGATAGCATCCATCGGCTTTGTTGGCATAAAATTATGCTTAGCGAGACCTTTGCCTATTATGGCAGAGGTCTCTTTTGTTGTTGTGGAAATGACAACAAATGGAAGGGATAATAAATCAATAACAGGAGGTATTTCAATGGTAATGGAATTTTTAACGGCGCTTTTCTCTATAATTGTTATTGATTTAGTGCTAGCGGGTGATAATGCAATTCTGATCGGGCTTGCGGCAAGGAAATTACCAAAACATCAGCAAAAGAAAGTGATTTTATGGGGATCAGTAGGTGCAATCGTTATTCGAATAGCGGCTACACTTACGGTTGTTTGGTTATTAAACATTCCTGGTCTACATTTAGTTGGTGGTCTCTTATTAGTCATTATCGCTTACAAACTGCTTGTGGATGACAATGATCATGGCGATGTGAAAGCGGGAGATAATTTCTGGGCTGCTCTTAAAACAGTTCTTATCGCTGATGCGCTAATGGGTCTAGATAATGTCCTAGCCGTTGCCGGAGCTTCTCATGGAAACTTTTTACTTGTCGTTCTCGGCTTGATAATTTCAGTGCCAATCGTGATGTGGGGTAGTACACTCATCTTAAAGTGGATCGAGCGTTTCCCGGTCATTATTACAATTGGTGCTGCGATTTTAACTTGGACAGCAACTAAGATGATTGTAGGCGAGCCGTTCTTAACAGATTATTTTACTAGCAGTTTTGTCAAATACGGATTTGAAATTGTAGTTGTTGCCACTGTTATCATTTTAGGTATATTTAAGCAAACAAAAGCTGCCAAACAAAAGGAAGAACAAATATTAATGAAAGCTTAATCTTAAATCGTGAAGATTAAGGTGATGGGAAAGGGAATTGTTGAATTCTTTGTTCCTATCACCTTTTTTGATTAAAAGTAACGACGATAGTGAAGTTAACAAAATGTTTGTCTTGTATTTCGACATTATCGGTTGACAACAGAAAGAAAAATAAGAATAAATAGGTATAAGGGATAAAAAAGTGGCTAATAAACAAAAGGGTTTTGCTGCATTACATTGGAAAGAGGGGCGGTTGTTTGAGAAGAAAATTACGACAGCCTAAGTTATTAACAAAAATGATTGGCTTTGTTTCAATGATTGTTGTTCTTACCATTTTAATTTTAAGTATCATTTTTTCAATCATGCTAGATGAGGTCATTAAGAGTTCATTGGGTAACCAAGCCATGATGGTGGCCAAAATGACTGCCCAAAAGGAAGAAATTATTCAAGCATTTGAGAAATCAGATCCTGCTTTAACCATCCAGCCAATTGCTGAGGAAGTGCGCAAATCAACGGGGGCGGGCTATGTGGTGATTGGCAATAAGCAAAATATACGTTATTCACACCCGCAAACGAAATATATCGGTAAAAGGTTGGGAACAAGCAGTAGCGAAGCACTGAAGCGGGGGGCTTCTGTTATATATGAGGCAGATGGAGTATCGGGTTTTGCTGTGAAAGCAAAAACACCTATTTATAATAAAGATGGAATGATTATTGGTGTGTCATCTGTGGGGTTTTTAACAGACGAAATAGAGAATAGAATCAAAGATTATCGCAATAAATTGATTCAATTTTCAATTTTTATCATATTAGTTGGGATTATAGGAGCTGTTATTTTTGCAAAAAAGATTAAAAGATTGATTTTTAATCTGGAGCCGGAGGAAATTTCATTTTTATTTAAAGAAAAAGAGGCAGCTCTTGAATTCATTCGAGACGCAACAATTGCCGTTAATAAATTCTATGAAGTTACTTCGATAAATAAGCGGGCAAGAGAACTACTGAAAGATGATCAAATAGAGAGAGAGGGCAAGGTTGTCAATCACAGATTAATCGGGATTATTAACTCGGTAATAAAAACCAAACAAATTCTTGTTAATCAAAGATTTTTGGTTGGACATCAGCTTTATATGATTGATGCATCACCGATTCTACAAAAACAACAAACGAGCGGAGTCGTTTTGACGATTCGACCTGAATCGGAAATTGGGCAAATGACAAATGAAGTGTCAACAATTAAAACAATTTCCGATAATATCCGTTCGCAAAATCATGAATATTTAAATAAATTAAATACGATTTATGGATTGATGATCTTAGGGCAGTACGATGAGGCAAGAGAACTTATTTCTGATGAAGTGAAAGAGCGCCAAGATACGGTGATCTTTTTAACATCGTCTGTTAAAGATCCATTTATAGCTGCTTGCCTCCTTGGTAAGATCAACCGATCTAAAGAAATGAAAGTAAGGCTTGAGATTGATGAGAACAGTAATCTAGAGCATATTCCTCCTTCCATGAACACAAAGATGTTTGTGACTGTGCTTGGTAACATAATAGATAATGCCATGGAAGCGGCGAGCCTAGTTAGAGGTGAACAGGCGGATATTAAGGTGTCGTTTACCGATTTTGGACATGATATTATTTTTGATATAGAGGATAATGGTGAAGGGGTTCCTAAAGAATGGCAAAATCAAATTTTTACTGAAGGGTTCACTACAAAAGTAGGAGAGAATCACGGACTTGGACTAGCCATCGTCAAACGGACGATAGAAGCGATGCACGGAGAAATTTATTTATCAGACAGTGATTTGGGTGGCGCAAAGTTTACAATCGCCATTCCAAAAAAGATAAAGGGTTAGGAGAATCAACATGACACATACATGTATTCAAGTAATGATTATTGAAGATGATGAAACGGCAACAAAAATTTATGAGAAGTTTACTGAGAAAATAGAAGGGTTTCAGGTGGTAGCGTCTGCTAGTACAGGAAAACAGGCACTAGAGTTATTAAAGGTATTTACTCCAGATCTTATTTTACTAGATGTGTTTCTTCCGGATATGAAAGGTACGGATTTATTATGGGAGGTTAGAAAAGACTTGCGTGGTGTTGATGTCATTATGATCACGGCAGCCAATGATGCAGACACAGTAGGTGAAGCGATTAGAGGCGGGGCATTTAGTTATCTAATGAAACCAATTATGATTGATAAGTTTCTGGATACTCTTGAACAATATAAAGAAACAAGAACAAAGTTAACCAATTTAAAAACGGTAGAGCAAAGTGATGTGAATCGTTTATTTAGAATGAAAAGCCGAGAAGAACCAGGTGGTCAGAAGCAAAATGCTGGAGATTTGCCAAAAGGAATTGATAAACACACGTTAAAGAAGGTAAGAGAGCAATTGGAGAAAACAAAGGAAAGTATCAATGCGGAAGAATTTGCAAAAACCATAGGTGTGAGTCACTCCACTGTCCGGCGTTACCTAGAATATCTAGTAGCTATTCAAGAAATTGAAGTAGAAATTACTTATGGAACGATTGGCCGGCCTGAACGCAGATACCGAAAAATGTAAAAGTGAAATGAAACACAGGTTGTTAACAGTTAAGTAAACTAGTTAACAACCTGTGTTTTATTGCATTGCTTTTTCTGACATGGCCATCCATTCGTCAATCGTAATAGATTGAATATGGTTGTCGGTAAGTTTAATAGAAAAATAGTCATGGATCGCTTTTTCAGCTGAAAGAAGATGCTGTTCAACTTGAACGATTTGTTCTGCTGATGTGGTAGTGCGTCTGACCCATTCTGGATAATTAAACATTTTTTTGCGTGACATTGTTCTTTGTAAAGTTAAGCCAGCTTTATCAAACCATGCCGTCCACTCTTGTACAGAATAACTGCGAACATGGCTATCATCACGCAATTTTTCCAGGCGATTAACGAAATCATCCAATTCTTTTTCTTCAGGAGCAATGTTATCAATTAATAGAAACTTCCCACCGGGTTTTAAGACACGCGCTACTTCTTTGACAAACGTTTCGGGATGAGGGAAATGGTGTGGTGCAATCCTGCATGTGACAGAATCAAATGTATTGTCTAAAAAAGGGAGTGATTCTGCATCTGCTGTTACGTAAAAAATATTCGATGCATGCTGCTCCAAATGGCGTTTAGCTGTTTCAAGCATGTTATAGGTTAAATCTGTTGCAAATACTTGAGCTACGTGAGGCGCCAATGCTTTTGCTGCATGGCCGCCGCCTGTAGCGATATCAAGAGCGATGGCGTCAGGGTGGAGCTGGAGCCATTCAGGCAGGAGAGCCAGGTCCGTTCCTTTCGCATGGGTGCTGCTTGTGACATATTTCTCTGCGTGTTTACCAAATTGTTGCTGTACTTTTCTTTTGATATCTTTAGTTTGTTCACTCATATGTGATTCACTCCTTTAAATATATTGGAAAAACATGGGTTACCACCCATAATTATGAAAGCTAATATCTTTTATTATACTATCAACCTCATAAATTCTGATAGTATAAAAAAGAGAAGATGACTAGATCTTCTCTTTTCATTTGTATGACATATGTTTATTTTTGCATATTCAGAGAAACTAAAATTTCTTGAACTAATTTTTCCTGTTCCTCTAAGAATTTGACGAAATCTTCAGAGTTTTTATATCCGTCTTCCCAGCCATTTGTTTCGAGAACTTTTTTCCATTCTGGTGTTTGTGCCATTTCTGTTAATGTTTTATTCCAATAGTCAACTGCATAGTCTGGCATTTCTTTTGGTCCAAAAAGTCCACGCCAAATGGTAAACTCTGCATCAATTCCTGCTTCTTTATAAGTTGGGATGTCCGCATAGGTACCTTTTAGTCTTTCAGGTGAAGATACGCCAAGCACACGTATTTTTCCTGCTTTTAAATATTCACCTGTGCCGGATATATCGGTAGCTAGCACATCGGCATTTCCTCCGATTAGGGCCGTCATGGCTTCACCGCCGCCATCATAGGACACAAACTTGATTTTAGTCGCATCAACACCAGCTTTTACTGCTGGAAGCATAGCTACTAGATGGTCTTGTGAGCCAGGAGCTGAACCACCAGCTAATGTAAGACTGCCTGGGTTCTTCTTTAAGTCAGCAAATAATGATTGTAAATCTTTATATTTCGAATCTGCTAGAACAGCAATGGCTCCATAATCTTTTGTTAATTGTGCTAAAGGTGTTAAGTCCTTATAGGAATACGGACTATTTCCTTCTTTTTTCAAGTTGTTAATAAGTAATGGCACGGAAGGAAGGAGTAAACGATAAGGGTCCTTTGGATCTTTGTTAATAAAATCTGCAATACCAACAGTCTGTCCGCCGCCTGGTTTGTTTTCAACAGTCATGGATTGAGTTTGTAGTTTCGTTTCACTTAATACTTTTGTTAGGGCACGGGCCGTTGTATCTAAACCGCCGCCTGCACCGGATGGAGCGTTAATAACAATTGGCTTTTCAGGATATGAATCCACCTTTTTGCTTTCACCATTTCCTGCTGTAGATGAACCTGAACTACCGCAGGCTGCTAAACTTAGAACTAGGGCACCACTTGCAAAAATACTTCCCCATTTTTTCAACTTGATTAATGATGACATACACTTACCTCCTTGAATTTTGATAGCGTTTTCATAGGAAGACTCTACCATTTAGTGGAAAAAATAAATAGATTATAATCATTTTTTCTATTAATTTCATATTTTTCATAGAAATGGTAATTTTTGTGAAATAAATAGAAATTATTCGAAATATAACTTAAAACTTCTAATATAGGGAAAATTCTGATAATTTTAGAAAACGGTTACATTTTTAGCTGTAAGTAGTTATCAAGAATAAATATGGAGGTGGATAAAGTGAGTAAAACGTTTGATCGCTATGCAGGCATTATCTTTTTTATCATAGGCGCTTTGTTTATTATTGAAAGCCGTAAAATTTCAGCAAGTTCCTATGGCAGTAATGTAGGACCGGATATTTTTCCTATTGGTCTTGGTATTGTGTTAATTCTATTAAGCATACGACTTTTATTTGAAACATTTAAATACAGTGGGCAAAAAGCTAAAGAAGGAAAACTAGATTATAAGCGTTTTTTAGTAATTTTTATTGCTGCTATCCTTTACGTAGCTCTCCTTGAAACACTTGGATATGTGATTACGACATTTTTGTTTTTAGTCATTAGTTTTCAAGTAATGGAACGAGGCGGTTGGCTAAAAACAATCATTATTGCTGCTGCTTTTTCCTTTGGTGTATATTATCTATTCGTCGAAGTTTTGCAGGGGTCTTTACCGGGATTTCCAATTTAAATAACGTAGGGGGTGTGTAGATGGGTACGTTGGATTTTCTTATAAATGGATTTAGTGTTGCCTTGACATGGCAAAATTTATTATTCGCATTTGTTGGTGTACTAATCGGTACGGCAGTAGGGGTGCTTCCCGGAATTGGACCAATGAGCGGTGTGGCCTTGTTAATACCAATTACAGCCACGTTGACATCAGGCCTCGACGCAGAAAATGCGGCGGCCAGTTCCATTATTTTGCTTGCGGGTGTGTATTATGGAGCCATGTACGGTGGATCTACCACTTCTATTTTGCTGAATACGCCAGGGGAATCCTCTTCTGTTGTTACAGCTCTTGATGGGTATCAAATGGCTCAGCAGGGAAGAGCAGGAGCGGCATTATCCATTGCTGCAATTGGATCCTTTGTTGCTGGAATTGTTTCATTATTAGGGTTGGTCTTATTGGCGAAACCATTATCAGAACTAGCTCTTTCGTTTGGACCGGCTGAGTATTTTTCTTTAATGCTGCTTGGCCTATGTGCCGTAAGTGGACTTGCGGGAAAATCCATTACAAAAGCAATGATTATGACAGTTTTTGGTCTTTTGCTAGCAACGATTGGTATGGATAATGTTTCAGGCGTGGCGCGCTTTACGTATAATATACCTAATTTATATTCAGGTCTTGAATTCTTAACGGTGGCTGTCGGCCTGTTTGCACTTGGCGAAGTGTTCCGGACGATCTTAGAAAAAGATAAAGATGGTGGAAAAGTTGCAAAAGTAGGACGAATCTTGCCGACTAAACAAGATATGAAAGAAAGCTCTATCCCTATTTTGCGAGGATCATTGCTCGGGTTTTTTATCGGAGTTTTACCCGGTGCGGGAGCAACACTTGCTTCTTTCTTCTCATATATTGCGGAAAAGAAATTAAGTAAACATCCAGAGAAATTTGGAAAAGGGGCAATTGCAGGAGTAGCTGCACCTGAATCGGCGAATAACGCAGCATCTGGAGGAGCTATGATTCCATTGTTGACAATGGGGATCCCAGGTTCAGGGACAACAGCCATTTTGATGGGGGCTCTAATCATGTATAACGTTCAGCCGGGCCCGCTTCTATTCGAAGACCATCCACAAGTGGCGTGGGGGCTAATCGCCAGTATGTTTATTGGGAACGTCATGCTTCTTGTCTTAAATATGCCACTCGTAAAAGTGTTCGCGAAGGTTATTGAAACACCTGCGAAGTATTTACTTCCTATTATCATCACTATTTCTATTTTCGGTGTATATGCCGTTCAAGCTAACACATTTGATTTAGCGTTGCTGCTTGCCTGTGGTGTACTTGGCTATTATTTATCAAAGCATGATTATCCAGTAGCACCACTTGTTCTTGCACTTGTTCTTGGACCGATGATTGAAAACAATATGCGACGTGCATTAACTTCTTCTGAAGGTGACTTTTCAATTTTTGTGACAAGTCCAGTTTCACTTCTATTTTTAATCATTGCAGTGTTGTGGGTAGGCATTCCTCTTCTTTTAAAATTGAGAGGAAAGAATGTCATTATAAATGAAGAAGAATAAGAAGAGCAGGCGGAAATCGTCTGCTTCTTTACTATTATTGATAGCATAAGAAAATGAATGTAATTCATACGGCTTTTGAATATGGGATGTATAAAAGAAAAAAGGTGAGCAAAGTGGCAATTTTTTATCAAATAGTATTGAATGTTATTTTTCCAATATTCGTCTTGATGGGAGCGGGGGTCGTTCTTCATCGCGTATTGCAATTTAATTTATCGACATTATCCGCGATCACCGTTAATTTTTTGTTACCGGCTGTTTGTTTTGTCAATATTTATGAAAGTAATATGTCTGGAAAATTAGTTGGTCAAACACTTTTATTTTTAATGCTTTTTAATTTCTTTCTTATAGTCATTAGTATTCTTCTTGCTAAAGTAAATAGATTCGACCGCCAGTTGTCAGCGACTTTTAACAACAGTCTTGTTTTAAGCAATTCAGGCAACTACGGTCTTCCCGTGAGTGAACTTGTTTTTTCCACTAATCCGGCTGGGATATCTATCCAGATTATCGTGTCAATCTTTCAGAATTTGCTTACCTTTACATACGGATTTTATAATTCAGTTTCCGCTCAAAGCAGCGGAATGGCAATCGTTCGGAAAATCATGAAGCTGCCGGTTATTTATGCTTTGCTGCTCGCTGTGTTGTTACGTTTCCTGCATATTGATATTCCTGAATTTTTATGGAAACCGATTGAGAATACGTCGAATGCCTTTGTAGCTATTGCTCTCGTGACACTTGGAGCACAAGTAGCTTATTTAAAAATTACTCGTTTTTCTAGACCAGTTGTGTGGGCTGTCCTGGGCCGGTTAATTATTTCCCCTTGTATTGCGCTTTTAATCATTTATATGCTCGGTTTATCTGGCACAATAGCACAGGCACTTTTTATTGCCAGCTCTTTTCCTGCCTCTCGAAACAGTGCCCTGCTGGCCCTTGAATACAATAATTATCCTGAAATTGCGTCACAGGTTGTTCTATTGACAACCATCCTCAGCGGTATGACTGTGGCAATTGTAATCTTTTTATCAAAAGTCCTTTTTTAGAAACGAAGAAAGAATAGACGAACTGTGTCTTAGCTAGGAAGCCAAAAACCAAGACCGTACATTGCTGTTTCCTTTGTTTATGCTACACTTAATATTTATATCATTATCTTCTGATATTGTTTTTATATTTATTAATATTTAAATTTAGATACATTAAAATTAAAATAGTTAAGTAATTAATAATATATAATTTTATTTGATATATAAATAGATTTTTACATAAATAGAGGAATGCTGATAAAGGATATATAATAGGAAGAAACTCAAATTCCCTATGAGGAGTGAGACCTTATGTTCGAACAAATTGATCAAAAAAAGCGCTCTTAGATAGCAAACGCCCATTACCGAAATATACCTTAAAAAGTTTACGTGAAAAGTTATTACTAGAGTGGATCTATAACTCCAATGCCATTGAAGGGAATACACTTATCATCAATGAAACAAAAGTGGTTTTGGAAGGAATTACGGTCGGAGGAAAGACGCTACGTGAGCATTTAGTGGTCATTAATCACCGAGAAGCGATTGCCTATGTAGAAGAAATTGTCCATAAAGAAGAACCCTTATCTGAATGGCAGATTAAGAATGTACATCGATTAGTACTTAAAGGGATTGATGATGACTATGCAGGAGTTTATCGTGACCAGCAAGTTTTTATTTCTGGTGCTACGCATGTACCACCGGCACCTTATTTAGTTCAAGAAAAATGATGAGATGGTATCAATCAGAAGCTAAATCTCTCCATCCAATCGAACGCGGAGCGATGTTGCATGCTATTTTTGTCGGTATTCATCCATTTATTGATGGAAATGGCCGTACATTACGCTTATTACTAAATTTAGAGCTGATGAAAGAGGGATTTCCACCTGTTATTATTAAAGTAGCGAATCGACTAGAATATTATGATGCACTGGATAAGGCTCACACTGCTAAAGATTACAGGGATTTTATTCAATTAGTGGCAACTGAAGTCGAGGATTCACTCAATTTGTATTTAAGTGTTTGTTAATTTATCCATAGGAGTGAGAGTAATGAATCATATAGTCGAAGTAGAATACTTGAAAGAACAATTAAACTTAGCAAAGCGTAATCTTGCTGTTGTAGATTGCAGATTTTCTTTGAATGATTCAAGTGAAGGCAGACGTGCTTATGAAAAAGATCATTTGCCAGGAGCTGTATTCATTGACTTGGAACAAGACCTGTCAAGCCCAATCAGTGAACATGGGGGGAGACATCCACTGCCTGATTTAGGGGAATTTTCTGATAAACTAGGGAAACTTGGTATTGATAAGGAGACAGAGGTTATTGCCTATGACGATCAAGGTGGAATGTTTGCAGCGCGCTTTTGGTGGCTTTTGAAGGTTCTTGGGCATAACCGTGTAGCGGTGTTAGACGGAGGTTATTCAAATTGGGTAAAAGCTGGACTAACAGTAACAAAAGAAATACCGCAGCCCACCCCAAGACAATATATTGCTGACAGTCAATCAGATTGGGGATTTGTCACAGCTGAGCAGGTGAAAATGAAGCTTGGTGAACCAGGACTTCAACTAGTTGACTCCCGGGAACCTACAAGGTATCTCGGATTGGAAGAACCAATTGATAAGGTCGCAGGCAGTATTCCGGGTGCCGTAAATTTCTTCTGGAAGGATGTCCTCAAGCCAGATGGATTATGGAAGAGTAAGGAAGCATTACATACACATTATAGTATACTTGATCCTAACAAAGAAGTTATTGTCTATTGCGGGTCAGGGATATCCGCCTGTCCGAATGTTCTTGCCCTAAACTTGGCTGGTTTCGATAAGGTAAAACTGTATGCCGGCAGTTGGAGTGATTGGATCAGCTATCCTGAGAACCCAATTGCGAAACGGTAAGTTTAATTAAGCTAAATATTTCGTAGAAGTTTGATTACTATAACCTGAAATTTTTTGTATTAGGGAAGGATTGTTACTGTTGATTCTTATAAAAAGGTCTATCTAGCTTTTAAGAACTGATTAGACCTTTTCATTGTAGTTTTAAAATTAGTTTAATAATTGAAGGCGTTCACCAATAACGGGGAAGGTTTCTATGTCTATGCCCCAAAACAAAGAGGAAAAGTAAAAGAACAACTTCGATATATTGGCCGTTATATTCGTCGACCCGCGATTGGAATCAATCGGATTGAGGCATATGATGGACAATTTGTTACGTTTACATACAAAGACAAAACGGATGGGAAAGTGAAAAATGAAATAGCTGCAAAAAGCATATTGATTCTGCAAAAGAAAAAAGCAGAAATATCAGCACCTAAACATGCATTGCTTGTTCAATTACCAAAATTGTCGGATTATGAATCCACTAGACCTGTTATGGGACAGATGGATAAATGGTTTGAAACAGAAAAAATATTTTTTGAGCTAAAAACCCGGTACTATCAAGGCATCAGCATTATTCCTGTGTGGGACAAATAAAAAAATATGTTGGAAGATTTTATTTTTCATGGTAAAATTAGACAAATTGTTACAGAAACTACTGTAACAAATTTATAAGCAACTAAAAGGAGCGGATTGTATGTCTAAGATTATGGCGATTAATGCGGGAAGTTCTTCCTTAAAATTCCAACTCTTTGAAATGCCAAGTGAAAATGTCATTACAAAAGGATTAGTTGAAAGAATTGGGATGAAAGATTCCGTTTTTACAATATCTGTACAAGATGATAAAGTAACTGAAACCCTTAATATCCCTAATCATGAAGTAGCTGTTCAATTATTATTAGAAAAATTACTTCAACACAACATTATTAGTTCATATGAAGAAATTGATGGAGTAGGTCATCGCGTTGTGCATGGTGGTGAAGTGTTCAGTGATTCTGTTTTAATTACAGATGAAGTGATTGCAGAACTAGATAAACTCTCAGAATTAGCACCACTCCACAATCCAGCAAATATTACTGGAATTATAGCGTTTAAAAATATTCTTGATGATACTCCAGCTGTAGCCGTATTTGATACAGCTTTCCACCAAACAATGCCAAACAGTGCTTATATGTATAGTTTGCCATATGAATACTATGAAAAATATGCAATAAGAAGATATGGTTTCCATGGTACATCACATAAATATGTGTCACAAAGAGCAGCTGAAATGATTGGACGTCCGCTTGAAGAATTACGTCTTATTTCTTGTCACATTGGTAATGGCGCAAGTATCACAGCTATCCAAGATGGTAAATCAATTGATACTTCTATGGGCTTTACACCGCTTGCTGGTGTTACAATGGGAACACGTTCAGGTGATGTAGATCCAGCTCTTATCCCTTATATTGTGGAGAAAACTGGTAAAACAGCTGATGAAGTGTTGGATGTATTGAATAAGGAAAGTGGTATTTTAGGTATATCTGGACTTTCAAGTGATTTACGTGATGTTGAATTAGAAGCAAATGAAGGAAACGAACGTGCTGACTTAGCATTTAATGTTTTTGCTGATCGTATTCGTAAATACATTGGTTCTTACGCTGTAACTATGGGTGGAATCGATGGCATTATCTTTACAGCTGGTGTTGGTGAAAATAGTGCAACTATGCGTTCCTTGATTCTAGAAGGTCTAGAATTTATGGATATCAAATTGGATGAAGAATTAAATTACATTCGTGGACAAGATGCATTTATCCATGCAGCAGACTCTTCTGTTAAATTAATGGTAATCCCTACGAATGAAGAAGTAATGATTGCTCGCGATGTAGCTTCTATTGCACTTGCTCAAACAGTAAACGCATAATGTAAGTAATAGGAAAATTCTCCTTTCTAATTAGAAAGGGGAATTTTTTTATTTTATATTTCTCAAAAATCATGGTCTTTGACATAGGGTTAGCTTACATTATTTTGTCTATAATTATTATCAACAACTACAAAAAGATGATGGAAACGGAATCGAGTTGATAGTTAGATACAATCATAGTTTTCTAAAACAAGATACAGGTTCTTACATGATAACAAGGGAAACAAATAGAAAATTACCCAATATTATCAATGTAGAGAATGTTTCAAACACACTCAAGAAATAAAAAATCATTTTTGTGTAGGAAAACCTCTATTGTTTCTTCAACGGGCGCAATTCTTGAAAAAGAAATTGTGCCTTCTTTAGCTATAGGGCCAGATTGTTGTGCGAAATGTTTCTAGTTTAAATGGAGGATGGTCACATCACTCTGGTAAAGGCTAGACAGTTCCTTTCGGAATTGAAGGATTATATCGAAGAATCAAATGATGGGGTAACGCCCTGAAGGGTTATCTCTTAGTCGAATAGCACTGGATTTAGTAAGAATGATCGTGTTATAAGCTCGGCGAAAAGGCGTAAGAAATTACCGTACCAGTTCGGCTGACGAAAGCCTACTCGAGGGAGTGGTGTAATTCATGATGCTTGAGTTGAATGAATAGGGTGAGAATGCGAATAAACCTAAAGGAAATGGTTAAGCTGACGAACTCCTGAATGTACGGGTCTAAACTGGCAATACATAGAAATGTGTATATCACCAAATGTGAGGTTAGTAGTGGATGAGTAAGATTAGCAATTATGAAAGTCCATGATATGTTACAGGCATATGAACGGCTAACAGGCTTACAGGAAGCACCTAAGTTCATTCTAAAATAGATATAATTCAACATTGTAAGCTGGTAACGTGGAGGGCTTATTCTCTAAGAAGCGTTGACGAGGAAAATAATAGTGAGAATAGCGATTATATAACTCATCTTTATATCAGTGAAAGTGGTGGCACAGTACCGTTGAAGTGTCTAATCAACATGGAGGGATAGCCACTAGACTAATGAAGATTCATTCAACCATGTAAGGCAGTTCTTTATCGATTAATAAGGTTCTTGTGAGACTAAAAGAGGTTTAACAAGGGAGTTACCGACTTGTTGAAACGGAAGAAACTGAGACACAATGAGTATTATGATATGCAACATTGTTTTGATAATTTGTACACTCAAAGTGTTAATGGTCAAAATTTCTATGACTTAATGAAATGGATTAGTTCTGATGAAAATATACGTCTTGCTTATCGAAATATTAAAAGAAATACAGGGAGTAAAACGACAAGTACAGATAAATTAACCATTATAGATGTCAAATGTTTGTCAGTAGAAGAAGTCATCCAGAAGGTTCAAAATATGCTTCAATCGTATGAGCCACAAGAAGTTAGACGTGTATTCATACCGAAAGCGAATGGCAAAGTAAGACCTTTAGGAATTCCAACAATATGGGATAGAATCCTTCCACAATGCATTTTACAAGTGCTAGAACCGATTTGTGAAGCGAAGTTTCATAAACATAGTTATGGTTTCGGGCCTAACAGAAGCACGCATCATGCGAAGGCAAGGTTTGAGTCTCTCATAAACTTGGCGGGGCTATATCATTGTATAGATGTAGATATTAAAGGTTTCTTTGGCGATGTAAATCACAGTAAATTACTAAAACAAATTTGGTCATTAGGTATAAGAGATAAATCACTTCTTTCTATCATCTCAAAACTATTAAAAGCTGAAATTGAAGGTGAAGGCATACCAACAAAAGGCGTGCCACAAGGCGGTATTTTATCTCCGTTATTATCTAATATCGTTCTGAATGAACTAGATTGGTGGATTAGTAATCAACGGGAAACATTTAAAAGCAATCACCCATACAAGCATAACGGAAGTAAAATACAGGCACTCAAGAAATCTAATCTAAAAGAATGCTATGCGGAGAAAAATGCAAAACAAATGGGGGAAGGTAAACCCGCAACCTTTGATTTCCTTGGTTTTACACACTACTGCGGTAAGAGTAAACAAGGAAGTTTCCGAATAAAGAGGAAAACAAGCAGGAAGAAAATCCAAGGAAAACTTAAGGAAACAAAAGAATGGTTAAAGAGTAATAGAAATAAAGATATTCATACTATTATGGATAGATTTAAACGCTCACTAATAGGTTATTACAACTATTACTGCATCACAGATAACTCCCAAAGTGTTAACAACTTTAAAGACAAAATCCAATACTTACTATTTAAATGGCTCAATAGAAGAAGTCAAAGAAAATCCTTTACTTGGGATAAATACAGACTCTTTCTTGATAAATATCCATTACCTTTACCAAGAGTTAAGGTAAATATATATGATTTAAGAAAAGCGATTAGCTATATTTTGTGAATGATGACTAGGAGGAGCCGTGTGCGTGAATAGCGCAAGCACGTTTCTGTGAGGGGGGAGGAACACAATCTACCTTTGGGTGGAAAGGTTCCCTTCTACTCGACTAAATGAGGAAGGTGAAAGAACTAAGTCACAACTTTTTAACCTTCATGTTCACGAATAATGAAGGTGTTTATAAACTATATGGAACTGCAATATATGAAAAGTAACAAAGCATATCCGAAAAATCACAGATATGCTTTCATTTTGAATACGATGAATAATAATGTTAAATAAATCTGTTATGTGATTAACTT